>NZ_LR824569.1:0-655000 GCF_903969135.1 Chryseobacterium sp. JV274
TGAAACCGGAGGACCTAATCATAAAGGAAATTTCTGCTTTGCCCCGATTATTGCAGATACCAAAACAGGAGAGGTGTTCTATACCTATGAATACTATTATATAGGACATGTTTCAAAATATATCAAACCAAATGCCCAGAGAATAGGAAGTTCTTCAAACAGGGCTGCGCTGACGTCTTCTGCCTTTATGAACGAAAACGGACAGCTGGTAACTGTAATTATGAATGATTCAGACAATGATATTGAAACCAATCTATGGATTGAAGGAATGGCTGCCAAACTTAATGCTCCTGCACACTCTATACAGACCGTAATTTTATAATATCATATTAATATTATTTTTGACAGACCCGGCGGCCTCGAAAAGCCTTTTATAGTTGCTCCAAATGAATGGATGAGGTTTCAGGTAGTAAAAAAAGAAAACCCATGAAACAGATTCATGGGTTTTCTTTTATGGTAAACGAAACGTTATCAGTTCGTTATTTTTTCGATGAATTATTATTCAGTATCATATTTACTGATTACCCTCTGAGTAACACCTGAGCTGCTGAAACCCCCATCATGGAAAAGGTTCTGCATCGTTACTTTTTTCGTAAGATCAGAGAATAAAGTTACACAATAGTCTGCACATTCAAGAGCTGTAGCGTTTCCTAGTGGAGACATATCTTCTGCATATCCAAGGAATCCTCCGAAACCTTTCACACCACTACCGGCAGTAGTCATTGTAGGAGACTGAGAAACTGTATTTACACGTACTTTTCTTTCACCCCAATAGTTTCCGAAAGTTCTTGCAATGCTTTCAAGATAAGCTTTGTTATCAGACATATCATTATAATCCGGGAATGTTCTCTGAGCAGCAATGTATGTAAGCGCTAAAATACTTCCCCATTCATTCATGCAGTCTTTTTCCCAGGCTACACGCATTACCTTATGGAAAGAAACAGCGGAAATATCCCAGCCTTTTTCCAACCAGTCGTAGTTCATTTCTGTATAATGTTTTCCTTTTCTTACGTTGATAGACATTCCGATAGAGTGAAGGATAAAGTCGATTTTTCCAAATTTTGCAACAGCGGCATCAAAAAGTTTTTCAAGATCTTCTATAGAAGTAGCATCTGCTGCTATTACTTCAGAACCTGTTTTTTCTGCTAATCCATTAAGTTCCCCCATCCTCAAAGCAATAGGAGCATTGGATAAGATAAATTCAGCACCTTCCTCATGGCATCTTTCAGCAACTTTCCATGCGATAGATTGTTCATTAAGGGCTCCAAAAATAATTCCCTTTTTGCCTTTAAGTAAACCGTATGACATAATTTTTTAATGTTTATTATAATACAAATGTAGCAATAATTGTGGTTATGGCATAATAAAAAATGGAGCCTTATCAATTTAAGACTCCATTTTATTGAAAATATTTATATGACTGAAATACTAATTGGTTTTCTTATTCCATTCTGCCTTTACATCCTCTGCTGCATCTTTGGTTTTTTCCCATGCCTCATCTGCTTTATCCTTGATATCCTCCCAGGCATCAGATACATTAGCTTTTACCCTGTCAAGCCAGTCTTCCTGGCTGGCCTCCTGATCATTGTTTCTCTTCTCATTGATATAATCTTTGGCCTTGTCTGCCAATTCATTGATTTTCCATTTGGTTTTATCCGTTGCATTCTGTAAAGAGTTTTCTACATTATTTACTGCATTTTCCGCTTTGTTGTACTCTGAATTGTTCATAATATTATAAATTTGGTTAGGTATCAGTAATTAAACAATAACCATTCCTAAAACAGGACACCTCTGTTAAACTTTTCATAATCTTTTGTTATATTTTTCTAAATCAGCAGTATCTTTAGTTGATAAAATTTGATAATTATGGAAACAGTACGATGCGGATGGTGCGAAAAAGATGACCTCTACAGAAAGTATCACGATGAAGAGTGGGGAAAACCCGTGTATGATGATGAAACAATATTTGAATTCCTGATTCTTGAAAGCTTTCAGGCCGGCCTGAGCTGGTACACTATCTTATCTAAAAGAGAAAACTTCAGAAACGCTTTTGATCATTTTGATTATAAAAAAGTAGCCGCCTATTCAGAGAAGAAGATCGAAGAATTAATGAACAACTCCGGAATTATCAGAAACAGACTTAAAATTCTGGCAGCAGTTACTAATGCTCAGCGATTTATGGAAATTCAGAAAGAATTCGGGAGTTTTTCCAGCTATATCTGGAGCTTTACAGGCGGAAACCCCATAGATAACCGTCCTGAAAAATTGTCTGATGTTCCTGCTACAACGGAAATTTCCGATCTTATTTCCAAAGAACTTAAAAAAAGAGGGTTCAAATTCGTGGGTTCTACGGTAATTTATGCCCATATGCAGGCTACCGGAATGGTAAATGACCACATAAAAGACTGCTTTACGAGGAAGCAATAGTTGGGTTTTATTTGAAATTTGGTGATTTTTTATTTATCCCGGACATTTTTATGTGATGATCAACGAGTTTTTAAATAATAGATTTTAATTGACCTTTCGGGACCGAATTTCCTTTCGGACATTTTGCCAGCTATTTCTTATAATCAGGTACAAGGGAAAAAAAGCTAAAGGGAGTGGAGTTATTCCATTGAAACCTTTCTTTATGGTAACATAGATACAGGCTGCTATTAATATTCCCATAATAATACAAAAGGTAGTATGAGCCGCAGAACGTTTTTTTTCTTCTTTTGTAAGTTGCTCAATAGAAAGTTCGGAAAGCTTACTGACGTCAGACTGTTTGGTGTTTTTCATGTTCAATGGTTAGTTTTTACTTTCGCTAAAGTAATAAAATAATCATAGCCTGGAACAAAAATATATTCTGGGTTCTATTAAATGATTCTAGTTTCTCATGTCACTTACAAGAATAAATATTTTAAGCAAAAATATTGTGCACAAAATAAATAAACTATCTTTGTTTATAAAAAAACGATGATCCCTTTATCAGAACATTTATGTTTTAAAACCTATGCCGTTTCCCGGTATATTACAGGCTTATATAAGCCTTATCTGGATGAAATTTCATTAACCTATCCTCAATATCTTGTAATGATTGTTTTGTGGGAACATGGTGAAATGAATATCGGAAAGATTGGCGAACACCTTCATCTGGATAATGGAACATTGACTCCACTCCTGAAACGAATGGAAAAAAATGGACTGATCATCCGAACCCGAAGTTCAGAAGATGAAAGAGTAGTACTGATCAACCTTACAGAGAATGGAACAAAGCTCAAAGAAAAAGCAAAACATATTCCTGAAGCTGTTCAGAGCTGTATACATCTGAGTGATGAAGTGAAAACTCAGCTGATGGGTTCTTTAGATGAAATATTATCAATTCAATCTGTATCCGAAATATGAAGAAAATAGGAATTATTGGCTATGGCTGGCTGGGAGAGAGAATAGCGTCTTCCTTATCCGGAAAATATACCATATCTGCAACGACAACAACTGAAAATAAAGCAGAAGATCTGAATAACAAAGGAATGAATGCTGTCGTGGCATCTTTTCCGGACTATCAGTTGACAGAACCTGTTCCTCAATGGGAGGAAGTTAAAAATATAGATATTTTGATTATTACTATTCCGGTTTCTGAAAAAAGTTGCTGTGTAAGTTCTTTATATAATAGAATCCAAAATTTATCAGCATTTATCGGTGATTTTACAGGGCAGATGTTTCTGATGAGCTCCACAGGAGTTTACCCGGATCTTCCCAAAGAGTTTACAGAAGAGGATGTTCCTTTTGAGAATGTATCAGGAGAAAGAATGTTGAGAAACAAATATCCTCAGCTTAGTATTCTGAGATTAGGAGGTCTGATGGGAGATAACAGACTTCTGAAAAACTATAACGTGGGTAATCTTGATCATGCAGTGAATCATATTCATTATGCTGATATCAGTGCTATTATCACACAAATGATTGAAAATAAAGTAGAAGCTAAACTTTATAATGTTACGGCCCCGGTTCATCCGGCAAAAAGTCAGGTGATTAATGTACAGAAAAATATACTTGATGAGGAAGTTTTTGAAATAAAAGGTAAGAAGGTTTTATCTTCAAAACTGATTTCAGAACTGGATTATGTTTTTCAGTATTCTGATCCAAGGACTTTCCATTTGTAATCATTGTATCGATTCCTATCCGTTTTTACCTACGAAACTTCTTTTGACCTCTTTGTCATTCCGTAGGAATCTCGACTTTATTTTTAAAGCTTTGTATTTAGATTCCTGCGGAATGACAAGGTTAGTGGTGAGTTTTATTCATCATGAAAGGAACAAAAATCAACATTACAAATTCAATAGGAACGGGCTTTAGCCCGTTTTTAAAATAAACAAATACCATTGGCTTTAGCCAAAACCTATAAAAAAACTCCGTAAATAGTTTCCGGAGTTTTTTTATGTAAAATAAAAGTAATTACTTAATAATTCTTTCCAATACCCAATCAATAAGGTTTTTCTCTGAAGCATGGTGGTCTGCAGAGAACTCCCCGCGTCTTCTGTTGGCAATAACGTTATTTACGGTAATGGCTTTGTGTCCTAATAGTTTTGAAAGCGCATAGATTGCAGACGTTTCCATCTCGAAATTGGTAATTCCAAGATCGTTCAATGTTTCTAGGAATTGATCATCTACTGCTTTCAGACGAAGCTGTCTTCCCTGTGGCGCATAGAATCCTGGGAAGGTTGCCGTATTTCCGTGGTATTTGGCATCTTTGTAGTAGTCACCCATTTCTTCAGCCCAGTCTGAGAAGTAAAGCATCGGCTTAATTTTTTCGTAAGGGAATTTTTCTAAGAAGTTTTTGGAAAACTCATTTTCAAAGCTATAATCCTGATAGAAATGCATCAGTCCGTCTAATCCTACTACATTTTGGGTAACCAGCATATTGTCAACCTGTACATCAGGGTTTACACTTCCACAAGTTCCCATACGGAATAGTTCAAGAGCTTTATGCTCAGTCTTAAATTCTTTATTTTTAAGATCGATATTCACCAAAGCATCCAGTTCGTTCATTACGATATCGATGTTTTCAGTTCCGATACCGGTAGACATTACAGTAATTCTTTCTCCACGAAGCGTTCCTGTATGCGTATAGAATTCTCTTTTATTTTTTTTGATCTCTACAGTATCAAAATATTTTGAAACTTTTGCCACTCTGTCAGGGTCACCCACAAGGATGATTTTGTCAGCAATATCTTCAGGTAAAAGATTCAGGTGGTATACACTTCCGTCTTCATTCAGAACAAGTTCTGAGGCAGCAAGTTTGTTTAGCATAATATGTATAATTTTGTTTTTTTAATTAATGATAATCGCATCTTTATAAGGAGATGCCATCACTTCATAGATGTCATTATATTCTTCTACAATTCTTTTCTGGCCGTTCATCACTTCGTATACCGTAACAACAGTTTTTTCAATGTTTTTGGGATCTTTTCGCTGTGATGTGATTTCGTAGAAATGATTATCTTTTGTAAGAATGGAAATCAGTTCTTCCTTTGTAGAATTGTTGGAAGTCATCATTCCCGGGAATTCTGTTACGATATCTTTAAGATCAGAATAATTTTTGTAAGGCTTGGTAACACCGTTGGAATACACATACACATTGGGAATGTTTTTATCCTTTTCAAGGCGGACCAGATAATAATCAGAACCTCTTTTCTCTGCGTAGACAGCCATTTCCTGCGGCTTTCCGGACTGTTTTTCAGGCTGCTTTTTTTTCTGTGAAAATGCAGTCAGAGAAAGGAAACTTGCTGCAACAGCAAACCATAGTTTTGTTTTCATAATACTATTTTAGTTTTTTTGATGTGTTGAATTCAATTAAAAAAATCCTCGCCCAATAATCTCCCGCCATTATTTTTACCGGTATTTCGAATAACCGTTTTCTTTAGAATAATGAATTTGATTTCGGGGTTTAAAATTAGTGAAAAATATGATATCAGAAATATAAACATTATTTAATCTGTTATTAAAACTGAGATAACATCAGAGTAATACTTTTGCCGCTAAAAATTCATGAGATCTTATCCACTGCTTGTAATCGTCCTTTTGATAGGATTTGCAGTAATGTCTTTTAATCCTGTTTATAAAGGAAAAGAAAGCGAAAATACATTTGTCAATAAAGGGTTGTCCGACTTCAAAACCAAGCTTGAACAGCTGAAATCAGATGTTGATAAATTCTCAGAAGACCGTATTTCCCTTGAAGAACTGCAGAAATCACTGAGCAGTACCAGAAATTCATTCAAAGAAATAGAATTTTATGTGGCTTATCATTATCCTGAATTTACCAAAACCCATCTGAATGCGGCCCCTTTGTTTCATATTGAAGCTGCAGGAACATCCGCATATACACTTCCTCCGGAAGGATTACAGGTGTTGGATGAATTGATATTTTCAGAGGAAGCAGGAAATGAAAAAGAAAAGATCAAAACAATTACTACCTTTTTATACAACAGCTATTCCGGATTTTATCTAAGTGCTTTAAAAAATGGTTTAAGCAAAGGCAATAACAAGACATTGCCCTTACGAATTGAGCTGATTAGAATCTATTCTCTCGGAGTGACAGGTTTTGATACTCCGGGTTCTTTAAATATTTCCGGGGAAGCAAGCCATGCTTTTTCAGGAATGCAGAAATACATTAATGATAATCCTTATTTTAAAAATTATAATACTCAGAAAGCTAATCAGATTTTAACGGAAGCCATCAGCTACCTTTCAAAAAATACTGATTTTGAAAATTTTGACAGGATTGAATTTTATAAAAAATACATACAGCCTTTATATGAAGAGCTTGGAAAATGGGACGGAAGACCTGATGATCTTAAAGAATTTTCCGGCTGGAATGTAGGAAACAAGAACTTTTTCAGCAGTGATTTTTTAGATCCGTATTTTTATACCTTATTGAAATCCTCAGAAGATAATCCTGAACTCCGCAATCTTGGAAAATCAATTTTCTATGATCAGAATTTAAGTGGCAGCGAGAAAATGAGCTGTGCCACATGCCATCTTCAGGAAAATGCTTTTACAGACCTTAAAGCAAAATCACAAAGCAATGTGAAAGGAAAAACAGTACTGAGAAATTCCCCGTCTTTATATAATGCTGTTTTTGCCAAGAGGTTTTTCTATGACCTTCGTGCTTTTTATCTGGAACAGCAGGCGGAACACGTAATTTATAATGACCAGGAATTCAATACAAGTTATGAAAGCATTATTCAGAAATTAAAAACAAAACCTGAATATAAAAAGGCTTTCCGTGCAGCTTTCAAAGATGGAAAGATCAGTAAAGAGAACTTTTCGAAGGCATTAAGCTCTTATGTAGCTTCATTGTACTCATTTGACAGCGATTTTGATCGTTTTATGAGAAATGAAAAGAATGTTTCTGATGATGTGAAAAAAGGATTCAACCTCTTTATGGGAAAAGCCAATTGTGCGACATGCCATTTTGCCCCTCATTTTTCAGGATTGGTACCGCCGTTTTTTAATGAAAATGAATCTGAGGTTCTGGGAATTACTACGAAGCCCATTAAACAGCTTCCTGTAGAGCTTGATCAGGATTTAGGAAGAGGAAACAGCCCTGTGAAAAAGGAAAAATCATGGATTTATGATTATTCATTCAAAACAGTCACGGTCAGAAATATTGCCCTTACCAAACCTTATTTCCATAACGGAGCTTTCAATACGCTAGAAGAAGTTCTTGACTTTTATAATGAAGGAGGCGGAGAAGGATTAGGATTAAAAATGAAAAACCAAACTCTTGCACCAGATAAATTAAACCTTACTGAAACAGAAATAAAGCAGATCATAGCCTTTCTGAATGCCCTTACAGATGTGAGTAAAGCGAAATAGGTGAGGTGAGGGATTCGAGTTTGTGAGATTTCGGGATGCAGGTGCGAATACATACATCATAACTCGAATCACGTACCTCGAATCTCAAAACCCCGCATCTCGTAACCCGTACTATTTAACAAAAAATTAATCCCATTAACATTAGGTTTTTGATAAGTTAATATTTGTCGATTTATATTTAAAATCCTATTAACAGAAGGAAAGCTCTAAAAAAATAGTTTTGCAGTGTCTAATAAATCAAATAAAAAATGAAGAAAAAACTACTAACAATGGGAGCGTTGGCTATACTGGCAAGTTCAGGTATTCAGGCGCAGACTCTGATATTCAATAAGAATGCGTCTTGGAGCTACAAAGATAACAACCAGGCACAGCCTGCCGGATGGAATGCCCAGGCCTTCGATATTTCAACATGGGCGGTAGGAAACGGTCCGTTAGGATATGGAGATCCGGTAACCACAACAATCAATTCAGGGCTTACTACAGCTTATTTTGCTAAAGATTTCACAGTAGATCTTTCAACGCTTTCCGATACTATGGAGTTGGGAGTAATGAGAGATGACGGTATTATAGTATACCTTAACGGAGAGGAAGTCGTAAGAGACAATATGCCTGCAGGTGCTGTTACATTCAATACTTTTTCCAGTACAACTATTGATGGAGCGGCAGAAAGTGTTTATAATATTTTCTCTATTCCAAAATCAAAATTTGTAAACGGTGTCAACAGATTTTCTATAGAATTGCACAACAGAAGCACAACCAGTTCAGATTTAAGAATTGATGCTTACCTGAAAACAACAGCCAATACAACGATCCCTGTAACTTGCAACGGAACACACATCAGCTGCTTTACTTCAATTGTGCCTACAGCACAGACTGATAAATTAATTATCCCTGCTGAACACAAATACCAGCTTATTTTAAAAGAAGGAGACAGTTATACAGAAGGAGGAGGATTAGTTGGAGGTCAGAATGACTTTACAGCTTATGTTCCAAAAACAGGAAGCAGTACCAATGGATATCTTTCTGTAAACCATGAAACGAATCCTGGAGGAGTTACCATGGCAGAAATCAATTATAATGCGACTTCAAAGCTTTGGCAGTTAACAAAATCAAGAGCGGTAAGTTTCTCAGACCCAAGTTTGGTACAAACCATCAGAAACTGTTCAGGAGGAATTACACCTTGGGGAACAGTGGTGACCGCTGAAGAATCTGTGACTTCCAATGATGTGAACAATGATGGATATAAAGATTATGGTTGGTTGGTAGAGATTGATCCTGCAACAGCTCAGGTAATTTCTAAAAATACCGACGGATCCAAAGGGAAACTTTGGCAGATGGGAATCATGAACCACGAAAATGTAGTGGTGAATAACGCAGGAACAACTGCTTATTATGGGGAAGACGGTGGAACACACATGGTATATAAATATGTAATGGATACTCCAAACAACCTTTCTTCAGGAAACCTGTATGTTTTAAAATTAGATCAGGGATTATCAACTGCGGGAGATCCGGTAGGAACTACAGCAACATGGATTCAGGTTCCTAATAAAACCAAAGCAGACCAGAATAATACAGCAACACTTGCACAATCATTGGGCGGAACAAAGTTTAATGGAGTAGAAGATGTTGACATCAGCCCACTGGATGGAAGAATCTATTTTACAGCAAAAGGATTAGACAGAGTATACCGTTTACAGGATAACGGAACAACAGCTTCACAAGTAGAAACATTTGTAGGAGGAGGTTCTTCAGTATATTCTTTCAATACCGCTCAGGGAATGAAATCTGAAGCTTGGGGAGACGGAAATGACAACCTTACTTTTGATGAGCTTGGAAACCTTTGGGTACTTCAGGATGGAGGTAAAAACTATATCTGGGTAATTGCTCCGGATCATACACAGGCCAACCCTAAAGTAAAACTATTTGCTTCTATGCCAGCTGGGTCAGAACCTACAGGATTGACATTTACGCCTGATCATAAATTTGGTTTCTTCTCTATTCAGCACCCGGATTCAACAATCTCTACAGATGTGGATGCTACAGGGAATACAATCAATTATAAAGGAAAATCAGCTACCATCGTCATTGCACTTAAAAACAACTTGGGAACTGAAGGAACTTTAGGGACTATCGACAGCAAAACTGCAGAAAATACAGTAACAGTAGCACCAAACCCAACTTCCGGAATCGTAAAAATCAATTCAGTAAAAGGATTGAAAGATATTTCAGTGACAGCTTACAGCATGGACGGAAAAATCGTTTATACGAAGAAGTTCAACGGTACAAACAAAGTATTGGACCTGGATTTCACACAACAGTTGGAAGGATCCCGTATTTTAGTTTTAAATATTGAAGCTGAAGGAGGTTTCCAGAAAACAGTTAAACTTTTAAAGAAATAAATTATTTATAATTCTTGTCTGTCAGTGACTTCTGTTGCTGGCAGACTTTTTTATGTTTATGAAAAAGCTTTTCTTACTTATTTCCATACTATCACTTTCTCAGATCAAAGCACAGATTGATCCGGTGAAATATCCTACTTTTACCAATATTGAAGATGCTTTAAGCAGTAAAAAAGCAGTATACAGTATGAGTTTCAGAGAAAAGGGATTGTTTAATCTTCCCCCTCAGATCGTGAAACTGGATTCATTATTTTTTCTGAATATCATGGCTAATAAGCTTGAAAAAATGGATCAGGAACTCTTTGAATTGAAAGAACTGGAAATTTTAAATGTGAATGAAAACAGCATTAAATATATTCCGGATGAGGTAAGTAAGCTTAAGAAACTGACCACTTTTTCAATGAATCTGAATAGTCTGACAAGCATTAATCCCAATATTGCAAAGCTTCAGAACTTAAAAGTAGTACATTTTGATGCCAACAACCTGAATACCTTCCCCGAAGCACTTATGGAAATTGCAGCGTTGGAAGAAATTAACCTTCAGGGAAACCAGATCAGTTTTATTGCAGACAGACTGGATCAGATCAGAAACCTGAAATTTCTGAACCTTTCTGATAATCAGATCAATGACCTTGGAAATTTGTCTTTTCCTAAAAACTTAAAATATCTTGAACTGCAGCAGAATGCCATCAACAAGCTTCCGGAAAACCTTTTCAAAGCTCGGCATCTTGAATTTCTGAATGTAAGTGGAAACAATATTTCGGAAATCTCACCCAAAATAAAAGGATTGAAAAGTGTAGTCAGCATGAATCTGGCCAACAATAATCTGAAAGATATTCCTGTAGAAATCCAACAGCTGAAAAATCTGAAAACTTTGATTCTTACAGGAAATCCTATAGAAAAATCTACAATTGAAAATTTAAAAACCTTACTGCCGGATACGCAGATCTATTTCTAGATCTATCCGCCAACACGTTTGGTTTTATATCCCATTTCTTTAAGGATATTCATGATTTTATCACGGTTGTCCCCTTGAATGATAATCGTTCCATCCTTCTCAGAACCGCCTATACCTAAGGTGGTTTTTATTTTCTTTGAAATTTTTTTCAGGTCTTCCTCACTGCCTTCCCAGCCTTCAACAACGGTGACAGGCTTACCATTTCTTCCTTTTTTCTCAAATTTGCATACCAAAGGCTCTTTCTGCTTGAATTGTTCTTCAGGCATCTCAAAATCCTGCTCTTCATGCTCAGGAAAAAGATTCTTCAATTGATCTCGTAAATCCATACCGCAAAATTAAAAAGATTTACTGATTAATGAACTGAAATAATCAATGAAATTTCAATTTTTCAATCGTGTCAAGGTTTTAAACCTTGACACGGTTGAGTGTTTACAAATTAACCCGGTTTTTACCTTATAACTTTAAATGGAACTGGTTGATGATCAGTAATCAATAAAATTCAAGACCTCAAATTCTTCTATTCATAGGAAATTAGGTAAATTTGTCTAACAAAAGTTTTACAAAATGTCAAAAAAAGCAATACTGGCAATTCTTGACGGATGGGGATTGGGAACAAACCCTGACGTTTCTGCAATAGATAAAGCAAATACACCATTCATAGACAGCTGTTACCAAAGATTTCCACATACTACGCTTGAAGCGAGTGGGCTGGCTGTAGGGCTACCTGCCGGGCAGATGGGAAATTCTGAAGTTGGGCACATGAACCTTGGGGCAGGTAGAGTGGTTTACCAGAATCTGGTGAAACTGAACATGGCGGTTGAAAACGGAACATTGGGTCAGGAAAAAGTGATTCAGGATGCATTTGAATACGCAAAAAAAGAAAATAAAAAAGTACACTTTATCGGTTTGGTTTCCAATGGAGGAGTACATTCACATATCAATCACTTAAAAGGATTACTGACTGCTGCCAAAGAATTCGGTTTGAATGAAAACGTTTTTGTTCATGCATTTACCGATGGCAGAGACTGTGATCCACATTCCGGATTCGGATTTATTGATGAACTTCAGAAGCATATGGAAGCCACTACCGGAAAACTGGCAACAGTGACAGGAAGATACTATGCGATGGACAGAGATAAGAGATGGGAGCGTGTAAAATTAGCTTATGATGCCCTTGTTGAAGGAGTAGGCGAACCAACAACTGATGCTTTGGCAGCAATTAAGACTTCCTATGATAATAATGTTACAGATGAATTTCTGAAACCAATCATTTTAATGAATACTACCGCTACAGGAAATGTGGTGCCGGTAGCAAAAATTATTGATAATGATGTTGTGATCTGCTTCAACTTCCGTACAGACAGAGGGAGAGAAATTACAGAAGTTCTTTCTCAGAAGGATTTTCCGGAATATTCTATGAAGAAACTGAACCTTTACTATATCACGTTAACAAACTATGATAAAACATTCCAGAATGTACAGGTTGTTTTTGATGAAAATGTATTAACGGAAACAATGGGGGAAGTTCTTGAAAGAAATGGAAGATCTCAGATCAGAATCGCAGAAACAGAGAAATATCCTCACGTTACTTTCTTCTTTTCAGGAGGAAGAGAAAAAGAATTTGAAGGCGAAAGAAGACTGCTTTGTCCAAGCCCGAAAGATGTTCCTACGTATGACCTGAAGCCGGAAATGTCAGCTTATGATATTACCAATGCTATTGTACCGGAACTGGAACAGGGAACTGCTGACTTTGTCTGTTTAAATTTTGCCAATACAGATATGGTAGGACATACAGGCGTTTTTGAAGCTGCTGTAAAAGCTGCTGAAGTAGTAGATCAGTGCATCGAAAAAGTAGCAACCGCTGCTTATGAAAACGGATATGCTGTTTTTATCCTTGCCGATCACGGAAACTCAGACGTAATGATGAATCCGGACGGAACTCCTAATACACAGCACTCAACCAATCTTGTACCTTTCATCGTAATGGATAAAGATCATACCTGGAATTTAAAACCAGGAAAATTGGGAGATGTGGCCCCTACAATCCTTAACGTAATGGGCGTTGAAATACCGGCTGCAATGACCGGAGATATTTTAGTTGATTAAAATTCAATAATATTGTCAAAAGAATGCCGTTATACTTTGTATGACGGCATTCTTTTATGATTTATGTCAGATAAGGTATGACTTGCATACTTTATTATGCGTTAAATAATAAATAAATCATATCTTTGTAAATTAAAACTGAATAGTAAAATGTATCAAAAGCTTGTTAGGAAAGAAGTAATGGGATTATTGGAAAAGGAAGTAGGTTCTTTTCTTGATAAATTTTTAACGCCAATTGAAAAAATATGGCAGCCTTCCGATTATTTACCAGATCCTTCAAGCGAAGAATTTAAACACGACTTAGAAGAAATTCAGACTTTTGCCCGCGAAATGCCTTATGATCTTTTCGTAACATTGATCGGGGACTGTATCACAGAAGAAGCTCTTCCTTCCTATGAGTCTTGGTTAATGGGAGTTGACGGAATCAATCAGGAAGAAAGATTAGGCTGGTCCAATTGGGTAAGAGCATGGACTGCTGAAGAAAACAGACACGGAGATTTATTAAACAAATATCTTTATCTGTGTGGAAGAGTAAACATGAGAGAGGTTGAAATTACTACTCAATACCTGATTAATGATGGTTTCGATTTGGGAACAAGTATGGACCCATACAGAAACTTCATTTATACAAGTTTCCAGGAGACAGCTACCAATATCTCTCACAGAAGAGTAGGTACATTGGCTAAACAGTCCGGAAACGGGAAATTGGCAAAAATGTGTGGTGTAATTGCTGCAGATGAAGCAAGACACGCTAAAGCATACAAACATTTCGTAGCGAAAATTCTGGAAGTAGACCCTTCAGAAATGATTCTTGCATTTGAAGATATGATGCGTAAAAAGATCGTAATGCCTGCTCACCTGATGAGACAATCCGGACAAAAAGCCGGAGAACTTTGGGGACATTTCTCGGATGCTGCACAAAGATGTATGGTATACACTGGTCAGGATTATATCAATATTATGAAAGACCTTTTAGATGAATGGAAAATTGAGCACGTAAAAGGACTTACAGAAAAAGCAGAAAAAGCTCAGGAATACCTGATGAAGCTTCCTGCAAGGCTTCAGAAGATCACAGACAGAGTTTCTACTCCGGATCTTCAGTTCCAGTTTAGCTGGGTAAAAAGCTAATAGGATTTACATTATTATTTAAAATATAAAAGTAATTGAGTGCCTTTCTTTTGGGCACTCTTTTTATTTCTTATCTTTGCAAAGCTAAAAAAAACAACGAAATGTTAAATAATAAAAAGATTGCTGTTGACTTTGACGGGACTATTGTTGATGACGCTTACCCGGCCATTGGAAAACCGAAAACTTTTGCATTCGAAACTTTAAAAAGACTTCAGGCTGAAGGATACAGACTTATACTTTGGACTTACAGACACGGAAAAACATTAGATGAAGCCGTAGAATTCTGTCAAAAAAACGGAATAGAATTTTACGCTGTGAATTCAAGTTTTGAAGGAGAAGTTTTTGATCATGAAACTCAATCCAGAAAATTAGATGCAGATTGGTTTATTGATGACAGAAACTTAGGAGGATTTCCGGGATGGGGTGAGATCTACAATATTATTCAGGAAAGAATAGAATTCCGTGTAGAAGGGAAGGAAGTTCTTGCCTATTCAAAACTTAAAAAAGAAAAGAAAAAAGGACTTTTCTGGTAGGATAGAAACGAGAAGCCAGATATTAGAAATTAATTTTTGATATCACATTAAAGCTTCTATTTTTTATCAGAAAGAGTCTTAGATTGTTATAATATAGAAATACACATCATGCTGTAATCTAGCTTCTAACATCTAATATCTAACATCTATATACAATGATTCAATTAAAAACGATAGACGAATTGCGTCTGATGAAGGAGAGTGCCCGACTGGTTTCAAAAACATTGGGAATGTTGGCAAAAGAAATTAAACCAGGGATTACAACCTTATATTTAGATAAACTGGCTCATGATTTTATTAAAGATCATGGTGCTGAGCCTGCATTTTTAGGATATGGAGGATTCCCGAACTCTCTTTGTATCTCTCCGAATGATCAGGTGGTTCATGGGTTTCCAAACAATGATGTAGTAAAAGAAGGAGATGTTCTTTCCGTAGACTGTGGAGTTATTCTTAACGGTTTCGTAGGAGATCATGCTTATACTTTTGAAATCGGAGAAGTGAAACCTGAGGTTAAAAAATTACTACAGGTTACCAAAGAATCTTTATACAAAGGAATTGAGCAGGTTGTCAGAGGAAAGAGAATAGGAGATATCTCTCATGCAATCCAGGCACATTGTGAAAAAGAAGGATATGGAGTAGTAAGAGAACTTGTAGGACACGGTTTAGGAAGAAAAATGCACGAAGATCCACAGGTTCCAAACTATGGAAGACAAGGAAGCGGAAAGGTAATAAAAGACGGTTTGGCAATTGCTATTGAGCCAATGGTTAATATGGGAACTGAGAAAGTGAAGTTCCATAATGACGGTTGGACGGTAACGACTTTAGATAATATGCCATCTGCTCACTTTGAGCATGATGTGGCAGTAATCAATGGTAAACCGGTATTGCTTTCAACATTTGATTATGTGTATGAAGCTTTAGGGATTGTAAGTGATGAAGAAAAGCAGTTCCAACTGGATTTTTAATGAAAAAGGTAACAAAACTTTTACTGAATAAAATTCCACGCCCTATGCTTATTAAAATGAGTATTTGGGCCAGACCGCTTATTTATCAGTTTTTCAAAGGAGATCAGTTCTATGACCCTATTGATGGAAGATCTTACAGAAAATTCCTTCCGTATGGATATGGAAAACAAAGAGAAAATGCTCTTTCTCCCGGGACTTTAAGCCTGGAGAGACACCGTCAGATGTGGCTTTATCTTCAGAATGAGACTGATTTTTTTATTAAAAATTATAAAGTTCTGCATATTGCTCCCGAACAGGAATTTTTAAGGAAATTCAAAAGAATGAGTAACCTGAATTATATTTCAGCAGATCTTTATTCTCCGATTGTAGATGTGAAAGCAGATATTCTGGATTTACCTTTTGAAGACGAAAGTTTTGATATTATTTTCTGTAACCACGTTCTGGAACATATCGAAGACGATGCCAAAGCAATAAGTGAGCTGTATAGGGTTATGAAGCCCGGCGGATGGGGAATTCTTCAGGTTCCGATGAAAAATTCATTGGAGAAAACGTATGAAGATTTTACCATTAAAGATCCGAAAGAACGACAGAAGCATTTCGGACAATATGATCACGTCCGCTGGTACGGAATGGATTATTTCGACCGCTTAAAAAAAGCAGGCTTTGAAACAGAACCGAACTTCTATTCACAGAAATTCTCAGAAGAAGAAATTAAAAAATACGGGTTAAGACACAATGAAATCTTGCCTATAGTTTATAAAAAATAAAAAAAGCCTGTCATTTTTTGGCAGGCTTTTTTCGTGTAATCAGGATGAGAATTTTTTTACATAACTAAAAAACCGCCTTCAATACGAAGACGGTTGCCATTTTTAAATATAGAGAAGGTTATGCTTTTTTAATGTGATGAAGACACTGCCTTCAAGCCTACCACAGAGCCAATAAGCGTTACAATAAAGAACACTCTCCAAAAACTTACAGGATCTTTAAAGAAAATAATTCCCATTAAAGCCGTTCCTACAGCGCCTATTCCTGTCCATACCGCATAAGCTGTTCCGATAGGTAAGGTCTGAGTAGCTTTGATCAGCAGAAGCATGCTGATAGTCATTGTGATCAGGAAGCCTGTATACCACAGGTACATCTCAGTTCCTGATGTTTCTTTTGCCTTTCCCAGACATGATGCAAAGGCAACTTCAAATAATCCCGCGATAACTAATATTAACCAATTCATTTTTTTAAATTTTTCTACGGCAAAGTTCAGAATTTGAAAGGAGAAAAAATTTTACAATTGTTAAAAAATGAAAATGTAGAGAGAGTAAGAAAGGAAGATGGAGGCTGGAAGAAAGAAGTTATGATAGCCTATTAAGAAATCTTGCTCAATTTTATTAATTAATGGGAATGCTTAGTAGTTATCATATGAGAAAATAACTTCCATCCTCCAGCTTCCATTCTCAAAATCGGAATTACTTTATTTCCGCCCGTATCCTGCTCAAACTCACCTGGGTAATGCCCAGATACGAAGCAATATACCCCAATTGAACTCTTTTAAGCAAATCAGGTTGATAGGCTATAATATCCTTATAACGCTCCAAAGATGTTTTGAACTGTCTGGAAATAATCAGTTCTTCAGATTTTATCATCTCGGCTTCCGCTAGTTTTCGGCCCCAGTTGGCAATATGGATGTCTTCATTAAACAGTTTTCTGAGGCTTTCTGTTTCCATTCTGTACAGATCGCAGTCTTCCAGTAGTTCGATGCTTTCATAACCGGGTTTGTCCTCCACATAGCTTTTCATAGAAAGAATGCACTGCCCTTCACTTCCAAACCAGAAGGTAATATCATTATCAGCCGTTGAAGAATAGGCACGCGCGATCCCTTTGCGGATAAAGTAGAGATAAGGAATCACCTTATCAGCTTCCATCAGGCAAAAACCTTTAGGATGAGAAATTTCAGTGATGTGCTCTTTTAAACTGTTTTTTGATGTTTCAGGCAGGATGTAAATCTGATCGAGAATCTGGTCTATATTCATAAAGATGAATTCTAATATTCAAAAATATTAGTTTTAAGTAATGCAATACAAAATTATTTTATGGTTTTTGCAGAAAACAGAACTGGCAGGCTGGCTATGAAGTTAAAGCATTGATTGAAAAGGCCTGAGTTTGTGATTAAACCTAATATATATTCCTTAAATCCTTTTTTAAAACGAATGTAAAATCCAATAACTCTCTTTTTTCTTTTAAAAATTGAGATTAACCGTAAAGACCAATTTTGTTTTAGTAACTTTGCAGTTCGTAATATTATTTTTATGCACAAAGCTGGATTTGTAAATATAGTTGGAAAGCCCAATGCGGGAAAATCGACCTTGCTCAACCAATTAATGGGTGAGAAATTGGCGATTGTAACGCAGAAAGCTCAGACAACCCGCCACAGAATTTTTGGTATTTATAATGAAGATGACCTTCAGATCGTATTTTCTGATACTCCGGGAGTATTGGATCCAAAATACGGATTGCAGGAAAAAATGATGGATTTTGTAAAAGACTCTTTACAGGATGCCGATGTTTTCCTGTTTATTGTAGACGTTACCGACAAAGCGGAACCGTCAGAATTTTTAATTGATAAGCTGAATAAAATCCCTGTACCTGTACTTCTTTTATTAAATAAAGTAGATCAGACTGATCAGGCAGGCCTTGAAAAATTAGTAGAAGACTGGCATAACAGAATTCCGAAAGCTGAAATTCTGCCTATTTCTGCTTTGAATGCTTTCAATACAGAGGTTATTTTACCTAAAATAAAATCTTTACTTCCTGAAAATCCTCCTTACTACGATAAAGATCAGTACACGGATAAGCCTGAAAGATTCTTTGTAAACGAAGCAATACGTGAGAAAATCCTTTTGAATTATGATAAGGAAATTCCATATTCGGTAGAAGTAGTGACTGAGCAGTTCAAAGAGAAAGAAGGAATTATCTTCATAGATTCTATTATTTATGTGGAAAGAGATACTCAGAAAGGAATTATTATCGGGCACAAAGGAGAAGCAATCAAGAAAGTGGGAACTGAAGCAAGATTAGATCTGGAAAAGTTTTTCACCAAAAAAATTCATTTAAACTTATTTGTAAAAGTGAAAAAAGACTGGAGAAAGAACGACAGAGATCTTAAAAATTTCGGTTACCGATAAACTAAAACGGCTGTAACCCCGTTGTATTAAAAGATTTTTATTACCTTAGTATAAATTTTTTAGTAAATGAACTATAATAATTCAAATTGGAGCTCAATACCTAAAGATATTATTTTATTAGCAGTGAGAGTATTTGTTGGTTTTGCAATGCTGTCTCATGGCTTTCCAAAACTTCAGATGCTGTTGGCGGGCGGTAAAATTGAATTTTTCGATTTTATGGGACTCGGGCCTCAGATATCTTTGATTCTTACGGTTTTTGCTGAATTTGTTTGTTCAATACTCCTTATATTAGGGCTTTTTACAAGAGTTGCTTTAGGTTTTCTGATTTTTACCATGATCATTGCTGCTTTTGCAGTACATGGCGCAGATCCTTTTGAGAAAAGAGAAATGGCGCTAATCTATCTTTCCGTTTATCTTTTGCTCATGGTAATAGGAGCTGGAAAAGTTTCGGTGGATCATATGATAGAAAGAAGAAAAAGAGCTTCAGACTGGTAATCTTACAATAAAAACAATACACAATAAAAAGAAAGGCACTTCAGAAAATGAGGTGCCTTTTCTGTTCTTAATAATTGCAGTTAGGTAAGCATTCCCAGATAGGAGCACCGCTTGGAGTTTTTCCTACTCTGCAAGCCATGTATCCTGGATCACATAATGGTGCATTTCCTCCTTTAATTGTTTTCAAATTGCTCTTTGATAATTTTCTTAAATTTTTCATACTATTTTAATTTGTAAGATAAAAGTAATGAAAAAATAAATATGACACCAAAAAGAGTCTTATTTTTTAGTGTTAGAAATTTGTTAAAATTTACTACATTCGTAGAAAATGAATTTATATGAAGATAAAACTGACTATTTGCCTTTTGGCATTTCTCAATTTTTATGATGCTCAGGAAAATATTACTTACCAGAAACCTTCTGCTGAGATTTTAAAATTGGCAGATTATCAAAGACCTCCAAGTGTTCTGATGAACAGCAAAAAAGACTGGGTAGTTTTTACTTATCGTCCAACATATAAAACACTGGAAGATCTCAGCCAGAGTGAAATGAAGCTTGGTGGGCTTAGAATCAATCCGGTTACCAATATCTCAAGCAGTATGACCTACTCAAATAATCTGAAAATCAGAAAGATCAATGATAAAAATGAGATTCAGGTAAAAAACCTGCCTTCCAATCCGAAAATTGCCTATGTTTCGTTTTCGCCGGATGAAAAGAAACTGGCTTTTACCAATACAACAAATAAAGGAGTAGAGCTTTGGATGGTAGATATGGAAACAGCTTCTGCAAAAAAAATTACAGCTGATAATCTGAATGCCAACTTGGGAATGCCTTACGTATGGTATAATGACTCTCAAAGTTTCCTGATCAGAACACTTCCACAAAACAGACCCGCTCTTATAGATGCAGCCAAAGACCTTCCAACAGGCCCGATTGTTTCAACGGCGGATGGTAAAGTTTCTCAGAACAGAACTTATCAGGATCTTTTGAAAAACCCTCAGGACGAAAAAAACTTTGAAACACTTACTGCCTCTGAAATTTATAATGTAGATCTTACAGGAAATCTTAAGAAATTAAAAGATCAGGATATGTATGCCGGCTTGAGTTTTTCTCCAGACGGAAATTATCTGATGGCTACAACCATTAAAAAGCCGTTTTCCTATATCGTTCCGCTCAACAGGTTTCCATCAACAACGGTTATATATGATATGAAAGGAAATGCTGTAAAAACAGTGAATGAAGTTCCTTTGAATGAAATCATGCCGAAAGGGTTCTCCTCTGTAAGAACCGGAAAAAGAGATATGGCATGGAGAAGTGATGCTCCTGCTACTCTTACCTTTGCTGAAGCTTTGGATGGAGGAGATCAGTCTAAAACAGCGGACTACAGAGACGAAATATTTACCTGGGAAGCCCCATTTGCAGCAGCTCCAAAATCTTTCTTCAAAACAAAGCAGAGATATGATGATGTAGTTTGGACTAATGATCATTATGCTATTGTTTCTGAAGGCTGGTATGACACAAGAAATACAAAATCTTACCTTATAGATACTAATAACGGGGAATCTAAAGTTTTTGATGACAGAAATTATCAGGATGTTTACAGTGATCCTGGAAATTTTAACACAACGAAAAACCAATATGGAAGATATGTAATAGATATGAAAGGAGGAAAAGCTTACCTGATCGGAGATGGATTTACTAAAGACGGACAGCATCCTTTTATTGATGAAATGGATGTGAAATCACTGAAAAAGAAAAGACTTTATACCTCTAATGTAAAAAACGGTAAAGAAGAGATTATTGATATTCTTAATGCTTCAAAGGGTGAAATTCTTACTACTCAACAGTCACCAAGTCTTTATCCTAATTATTTCAAAAAGAATATTAAATCTAATAAGGCAGAAGCTGTAACTAACTTCGCAAACCCCTTTGAAAGTATCAAAGACGTTTACAAAGAAGTGATTACTTACAAAAGAAATGATGGGGTGACTTTAACGGGAACTCTTTATCTTCCTGCCAATTACGACAGAAAAGCGAAAAAAGAGAAGCTTCCGTTGCTGATTTGGGCATATCCTACCGAATATAAAGATAAAAATACAGCAGGACAGAATACCCAAAATCCTAACGACTTTACATTCCCGTATTACGGATCTTTTGTATACTGGACCACTAAAGGATATGCTGTTCTGGATGATGCTGCTTTCCCGATTATTGGGGAAGGAAAAACAGAGCCTAATGATACTTTCATCCCTCAGTTGGTAGCAAATGCTGCTGCGGCAATTGATGCAGTGGATCATCTGGGATATATTGACAGGAAGAAAGTAGCTGTAGGAGGACATTCTTACGGTGCTTTTATGACTGCAAACCTTTTGACACATTCAAACCTTTTTGCATGTGGTATTGCAAGAAGTGGAGCTTACAACAGAACTTTGACGCCATTCGGATTCCAGAGTGAGCAGAGAAATTACTGGGATGTTCCGGAGATTTACAACACAATGTCTCCGTTTATGAATGCTGATAAAATGAAAACACCGCTTCTTCTGATTCACGGTGATGCAGATAACAACCCCGGAACTTTCACCTTACAGACTGAAAGATACTTCCAGGCATTGAAAAATCTGGGTGCTCCGGTAAAAATGGTTCTTCTTCCAAAAGAAGCCCACGGATATCAGGCTAAAGAAAATATCTTACACCTTTTATGGGAACAGGATCAGTTTCTTGAAAAGTGTTTGAAGAAATAAATTACAAAAGAGACTGTTTATCACAAACAGTCTCTTTTTTTGATTAAAAAATATAATAAGGAAGTTAAAGGTATTAATTAAAACTTTATAGAACATCGCACTAAGCTTTTACTTAAAGCGCGACTCATCTTAATAATCTTACTTTCTTAATAGACCTTAATGGTTGAAATATTAAAGATGTTTCAGGATTTCATCAACACTCTTAAGCTCCATAAAATTCGGATGCTCCAGATTGACATCATGCTGTTCATGACTCCATGTGACATGATAAGGAATATGAGCTGCAAAACCTCCGATTTCCAATACCGGCAGAACGTCTGATTTTATAGAATTTCCGAGCATCAGGAAGTTTTCGGGTTTGCAGTCCAGATGTTTCAGAAGTTTTTTATAATCATTTTCTTTTTTATCACTCATGATCTCGATATGATGGAAATAGTCCTGTAATCCTGAATTTTTCAATTTACGCTCCTGATCCAGAAGATCTCCTTTTGTAGCCACAACCAGTCTGTATTTTCCCTTTAACCTTTCAAGAGTCTCTGTAACTCCATCTAATAGTTCAATAGGTTTTTGAAGAAGTTTCTGACCCAGCTGGATAGTTTTGTTTACCAGCTCCAACGAAGCAGTGTTATTGGATACCCTGCCAATGGTTTCAATCATACAAAGCATAAATCCTTTTACTCCATAACCGTACAGATGGAGATTCTGCATTTCTGTTTTAAATAATTCCTGTGATACCGAATGTTGTGGAAGATAATCCTCAAGCAGCATACAGAACTCTTTTTCTGCCTCCTGAAAATAAGGTTCATTAATCCAAAGAGTATCATCTGCATCAAAGGCAATCGTAGTAATATGATTATTCATTTTTGTTTTGTAATTTTCTGTTCGCAAAATTCAGTATAAAAATTCAATAAGCAAAGGACATTTGTCCCGGGTAAATATGTTAAGGACAAATCAGACATTTTTAAACTATCTTGACGAGCTGTATGAAAAACAGAAGGGTAGTGATGATATTACATTAAAATCTTTTTCTGCAGGGAATAAAATATTAATACAGGATCATCAGCCTTCCCATGTAATGTTGATTAAAAAAGGGATTGTCAAATGTTATTTCGTTGAAGAGAACGGGAAAGAATATATTGTAGAATTTCTCGGAAGTGGGGAAGTGATAGGAGAAGTGGAGCTTATTAAGAATATAAACTGTCTGTGTACTATTGAAACGCTCACAGAAGCTACGGTGTATGCCGTAAAGATTCCTGCTTTCAGGTCTTTGATTAAAAACGATCTTGTCCTAAACAATCTTCTTTTAGAGTCTTTCGCGGAACGGATTATCAATACTTCCAGCAGGGCTTCTTATCAGCAGTTATATACAGTAGAACATACTTTAAAACAGCTGTTGCAAATGCAGTCTAAGCAGGATATTCAGATATCAAAAGAAGATATGGCGGCCTATCTCGGAATCACAGTAAGGAGCTTGAATAGAATCTTGAAGGATTTGAAATAGTTTTGTTTGGAAAATTGCAAAGACTCAAAGTTTTTTTTAATTCCTATTTTTAATTTTAATACACAGGAAAATCAAATATTTTCAGCAAGTTGAAGAAATTGTGCCCTTCTTTTTAATTATAATCTGCTTAATTAGTAAGTGATTAAAAAATAAACACTGTTCAATTTTATCAGAGATAAAATCTTTGCGCCTTAAAAATATTAGATCTTTCAATTCCATTGCGCCTTTGCGTATTCTAATAGGATTTTTTTTAAAGATTAATAATATTTTCAAGGGGTTGTTTGTTGTAAATATTAAAATTTGATAATTTGCGTATGATTTAAATGGGGTGTGTTTTAAAAATTTATTATTTTTGTATAAAATTAGGTTGAATATTCATCAATGGAAAAATTAAAGTTCAGAAATGCTGAGTTGGCAGATTTAAATAAAATCGTAGCCATATATAATTCAACAATTGCTTCAAGAATGGTTACTGCAGATATGGAAGAAGTCTCTGTAGAAAGCAAACTAAAGTGGTTTGAAGAACATAATCCTCAGACAAGACCACTTTGGGTGGTTGAAGATGAACAAAGTGACATTATCGGATGGGTAAGCTTCAGTTCATTCCATGAGAGAGCAGCATACAACGGAACGGTGGAAGTAAGCATTTATCTGGATGAAACCTGCAGAGGAAAAGGATATGGTAAAACAATTCTTCAGTACTGTATTGATAATGCAGGGAAATTCGGAGTGAAAAATCTTGTAGCTCTCATTTTCCTTCATAATGAGCCAAGTTTGAAACTGTTCAGGCATTTCGGATTTGAAGATTGGGGAAGCCTTCCTAATGTAGCCATTCTGGATGGCGTTGAGAGAAGTCTGAAGATTTTAGGAAAGAGAATAGATTGATGCACTTATATGGTAAAAAAATCTGCGTAATCAATAAGATCTGCGAGAGAATATAGATCAATGCTTTATTACAAATTAACGAATATAAAAAAAGCTGTTTCAAATACTGAAACAGCTTTTTTATTTTTATGAGTTCTGCTTAATTCGTTTCGCAGACATATTCAGAAATCGTTTTACCAGGAAAACGGCCGATACTGTCAGTCCTAATCCGAGTGCAATCCACATTCCGAATGCGCCCATTTCCAAAGTAACACAGAAGAAATACCCCAAAGGAATAGTAATTACCCAATAAGAGATAAAAGTATAAATAGATGGGATTTTTACATCCTGCAACCCTCTCAGCATTCCTAAAGCCGTTACCTGGATTCCGTCAGAAAGCTGGAACAGTGCGGCAATAATCATAAGTTTTGATGCCAGCATAATAACTTCCACTTCTTCTTTTTTCGTGAAGAAAGTCGGAAGTATGTTTCTTCCTAGAATAAATACCAATCCACAGATACACATGAAAATAAAGGCAATCTTCAAGTTGTTGATTCCAACCTTTCTGAGTTCCACAAAATTCTGTTCACCCACTTTTCTACCGATCATTACCGTGGAAGCAACACTAAACCCTACACATAAGTTAAAAGTGAAAGAGGCCATACTTAAAGCGATCTGGTGAGAAGCAATATCATGAGCAGAGATCAATCCGCAGATAAATGCAGCTCCGGCAAAAGCGGTTACTTCAAAGAACATCTGTAAAGCTGTAGGCAGCCCCAGTTTCACCATTTTATCAAACATTTGCTTCGAGAAATCCTTAATTTTTAAAGAGAAATCTTTGATATAACGTCTTGTTTTTTCTTCTTTTACCAAAACAAAATAAAGGAAAACAACCATGAAAATTCTGGAAATCAAGGTAGCAAGAGCAGATCCCTGTACACCCATTGCAGGTATTCCCCAAAGTCCTTTGATGAAAACATAGTTTAACGCAATATTGATGATATTCGCAATAATGGTTGCCTTGGTAACTCCAATGGTATAAGATAAACCTTCAGAAACTTCACGAAGCGTCTGAAATGCCATAAATGGGATCATGCTGACTACCATGATACTTAAGAATCCTACCGTATCAGGAATAATCTTGGCCGGCTGCCCCGAGTGATAGAGTAGAGGCATTCCCAAAAGTAAAATGACCATCAGAATCACCCCAACAGACATGTTGATGATAAATCCATGACTGAAAACGGAATTAATCGTTGCATGATCCTCTTTTGAATGTGCCTCCGATACCAATGGTGGAATCGCAAATGAAAAGCCCAGAGCTAATACAAATATGGAGAAAAACACAGCATTCCCCAATGAAACGGATGCCAACGCATCAGCACCCAAAAGTTTTCCGACAATAATATTATCGAATAAGTTGACCGAAACCTGCCCCACCTGAGTAAGCATCACAGGCAGAGCCAAAGTCAGGCATTCTTTCGTATAGTTTTTGTTTAAAAATTTCATAATATTTTAAGATTCATATAGTTTATAATTCAAATAAGGCAAAAAAAAAATTTGCAGTGATAACACTGCAAATTTTTATAATATCGTAAATAATAGCTTTATTATTTCCTTACAAAACTTGCAACGTCACCTTCAGAAACAGTGTTTCCACCAAGAATAATCAATCTTTCCACAACATTCCTTAGCTCCCTGATATTTCCAGTCCATGAAAGAGATTTTAAAGCATCAACAGCTTTATCATCAAACTTTTTCACAGCAGTACCATGCTCATCAGCAATCATACCTGAGAAATGGTCAACCAGCAATTTGATGTCCTCTTTTCTGTCATCCAATGGTGGAACATAGATTTCAATAACAGATAGTCTGTGGTAAAGGTCTTCTCTGAATTTCCCTTCCTCAATTTCTTTCTGCATATTCTTATTGGTTGCCGCAATAACTCTTACGTCAACTTTTATTTCTTTATCGCTTCCTACAGGAGAAACTTTGCTTTCCTGAAGAGCTCTCAATACCTTAGCCTGAGCAATAAGACTCATGTCACCAATCTCATCAAGGAAGATGGTACCACCATTAGCCTGCTCAAATTTTCCCTGCTTATCCTTAATAGCTCCTGTAAAAGATCCTTTTACGTGTCCGAAAAGTTCAGATTCAATAAGTTCAGACGGAATTGCGGCACAGTTTACCTCTATCATAGGACCTCTTGCACGTTCACTTTGATTGTGGATGGCATGGGCTACCAATTCTTTTCCGGCACCGTTAGGTCCTGTAATCAGAACTCTGGCATCAGAAGCGGCTACTTTTTCGATCATATCCTGAATCTTTTGAAGAGCAGGAGAATCACCGATCATCTGGTATTTTTTATTTACTTTTCTCTTTAAGGTTTTGTTTTCAGTCTGAAGATTTTTGTTTTCTTTCTTCAGGGTTTCCTTCACCAAAGCGTTTTTTACACTCGTAATCAATCTGTTGATGTCAATTGGCTTGGAGATAAAATCGTATGCACCCTCTTTTAAACAGGAAACAGCAGAATCAATATCTGCGTGGCCTGAGATCATGATAAAAGTAGTTTCTGGTTTTAATGCGAGACTTTGCTTCAAAAGTTCAGTTCCTGAAAGTTTAGGCATTTTAATATCGGAAATCACCAATGCGAAATCTTCTTTTTCTACCTGTTTGTAACCTTCAAGGCCATCTTCAGCGATAACAAATTCATAATCGGTTAGTTCATCCGAAAGAATACTGTGAAGTACTCCCGAGATTGCTTTTTCGTCTTCTACTATAAGGATTTTTTGCATAGTTGCAAATTTAAATTTTTTGTTTCAATTATTAGCAAAAACTATACCTAAATATTCTATTTTGAATAGTCTCTTCTTCCAAAAATTGCAGATCCAACTCTCACAGAGTTAGCACCACACTCAATAGCTGTCGGGAAATCATCACTCATTCCCATTGATAATGTATTTAGCGTTTTTAATTGATCTAATTCATCAAAAAGTCTCTTCAGGATTAAAAATTCATTTCTTACCTGTTGCTCATCATCCGTGAATGTTGCCATTCCCATTAAACCGGTAATTTCAACATTGGGAAATTGATCTTCAACATACTGTTGAAACAGATCTTTCGCTTCAGAAATTTCAAGCCCGAATTTACTTTCCTCAGCCGCAATTTTTACCTGCAGGAGAACCTTAATAACCCTATTGTTTTTTCCTGACTCTTTGTTGATTTCTGCTAATAATTTTTCAGAATCCACACTTTGTATCGTGTCTATGAAAGAAGCAATGTATTTTACTTTATTGGTCTGTAAATGCCCGATAAGGTGCCATTGGATATCCTGAGGAAGGAGAGGGTATTTCTCCATCAGTTCCTGTACCTTATTTTCTCCAAAAACTCTCTGTCCCAGATCGTATACTTCCTGCACTGCGGAAGTGGGGTGTGTTTTCGAAACAGCAACCAGCTGAACATTGGATGGCAGCTGATCTTTTATGGATTTATAATTTTCTTTAATACTCATAGATGCAAATTTCCGAAAATTCCCTGACAGTTGCCAGCGATGAATACATTTTACATGGCCCTTTTTATACAAAAATTAATTCAAAACTTCATTGATCTTAGGATATTGAGAAATCTTTCTGAAAACAAATTTGTTGCTTTTCTGCAGTTTTTCAATAAAAAGATCCAGCTCATTGATAGAGTCTGTATCTCTGAGATATTGATCATGAGTAAGGAAAACAAGGTGTCTTGAAGTTTTTTCAAGATCGTTAAAGAAAATACTGTCAACTTTCTTGATCATTGCTTCATGGCTTCCTTTTAAAGTCATTTTCTGGGAAGGTCTCCATTCAAGATCCCAGCCGATTACTTTGTAACCTGCCTTTTTAAGACCATCTGCAGCTGCAGTAGAACCTTTGATATCGGTTACATTAATATTGTTAAGCCTCCAGATATTTCTTCCGGGAGTTCTTGCTATTTTATCAGAAAGCTTCAGGCTGTCTTTGGCGATATCAAAATCATGTACTACAGATTCAGCATTTTTATAAAAATCGGTGTATTTGTTATGGGCATGACTAAAGCTGTGGTTGGCCAGTTCTACGAGAGGATTTTGCTTCAGAAGCAGCAGATCGTCTTTTTGTTTTTTGCTTCCATAAGCATGTTTTCCCACCAGAAAGGCGGTTGCACAAACATTTCTTTTATCCAGGATTTTTAAAAGATTTTCGGTTCCCTGATTAGGACCGTCATCAAAAGTAAGGTAGATCACTCTTTTATCCGGGTCTACGCTTTCATCATCCATTTTGGGGGCTATTTCTGCGGAAGGATGCTCCTGTGAATTGACGACGGGGTCATTATTCACTTCATTTTTAAAATTACAGCTATACAATAAAGCCGAAGTTGCACTCATCAATGCAAACATCCCGAGAAAAGTCTTATTTGTTGACTTTCCCGCAAAAATTTTTCTCATAAAGATAATGGAATTTAAATTGTTAAAAATCGTTAAAAATAACAATTGAAAGTTAACAAATTACATGCCATGCTGTACATGTTTTTTCTTTTTAAGTTTATTTTAAGAACTTTATTTTAAAGGGTATTTCCATTACCTGAGGAATTGTAGAGTTATGATTTGGTTTTCTTTAGATTTTAACATTTATAAATATGAAACTAATAGTTTTTCTCTATATTTATTGGTGTTTCAATATTCTTCATGTAGTGGGGAATTATTTTAGGTGTAGAATCAGATTGTTACAATAAAAGGTAATTATTTTTCTAAAATGCTTTTTAAGTACAGGGAATTTTTAATGGCCGCAGTTCCCCAGGTATTATTAAAGAATATAAAAGCGGTTTGCTGGGAGTTTTTAATTTTTCCGGCAAGTTCATCCAAAAAGGTTTCACTGTATTCAGATTTGTAAAGGACAGGCTTACCGTGAAGTCTGTAGTAGAGTATGGCTGGATGGTTAACAATCATATCTTCAGGGAGCTCAGCCGGAAAACTTACACCGGAAAAAACAATACCAAGATCTTCCAGCAGATCAAAGATTTCTTTTTGCCACCATGAGTTGTGCCGGAATTCAATGACGTTCAGAAACGTATGATCAATAGAACTGATGATATGTTCTATATTTTCCGGAGTATTTTTAAAGAAGGAGGAAGCTGGTATAGAAATCCGGAGAGTTTGTCCTTCAGATGGCTTTGAATATGACTGCAGAATGCAGCAATCTCTTCTTTTGAATTTTCAAGACGGTTTTGATGGGTAATGGATTTTGGAATCTTAATGAAAAACCTAAAAGAATGGGGAGTTTCATCATACCATTTCAAAAGTGTTTTTGAGGTGGGTTTTCTATAAAAGGTAGAATTTATTTCTACGGTGTTGAATGTTTTTGAATATAAAGAAAGAAAATCTTTACTCGGGGCATTTTCAGGATATAAAGACCCTTTCCAGTCGTTATTATAAAATCCTGAACACCCTATGTAAAGATTTTCTTTTGTCATGATGCTATTTTTTATCCAGATCCACGGAGTTTAATCTCAATGAATTCAGAATCACAGAGAGGGAACTGATGCTCATTGCAGCAGCTGCAATCATAGGTGATAACAGAATTCCAAAGAATGGATACAATAATCCTGCCGCTACCGGAACTCCCAATACATTATAGATAAATGCAAAGAATAAGTTTTCTTTAATGTTTTTGAGAAGCTTTTCACTTAATAATTTCGCTTTTGCAACACCCAGAATATCTCCTTTTAACAAAGTAATTTCAGCGCTTTCAATGGCTACATCAGTTCCTGTTCCCATGGCGATTCCTACATTAGATTGGGCAAGGGCAGGAGAGTCATTGATTCCGTCTCCGGTCATAGCAACGATCTTACCTTGTTGCTGCAGTCTTTTTACCTCATTCAGCTTATCTTCCGGAAGACAGTTGGCTTTGAAATGTTTGATTCCTAATTCATCGGCAACGGCTTTGGCAGTGTGCTCATTATCTCCGGTCATCATAATTACATCAATTCCTTCGCTCATCAGCTGTTTAACTGCTTTTTTGGAGCTTTCTTTAATTTTATCCGTAAAACTTATGAAGCCAAGTACCTGCTGATCCTGTGCGATATAAGAGATTGTATGTGCCTTTGACTGTACTTGCACGGCTTTTTGTTTTAAACTTTCCGGAATGGCGATATGATGTGAGGTCAACAGATTTTCATTTCCTAAATAGGCTGTTTTACCATTAATATTTCCTTTTACTCCTTTTCCTGAAATGTTTTCAAACTGATCTACTTTTTCAGAAGTTATACTTTCTTCTTTTGCTCTTTTTATGACCGCATTGGAAAGTGGATGTTCTGAGTTTTGATTCAGAGAAAAAGCAAGTTTTAAAATCTGATGCTGATCTCCGGTTACTGTTTCAATATATTCTACAGATGGTTTTCCTTCCGTTAAAGTACCTGTTTTATCGGTGATCAGAACATTTACTTTATTCATTTGTTCAAGAGCTTCAGCATTTTTGATCAGGATTCCGTTTTTGGCACCTTTCCCGATTCCTACCATTAAGGACATAGGAGTTGCCAGTCCCAGGGCACACGGACATGCTACAATTAAAACAGCAACAGCGTTCACAAATGCAAATAAGGTTCTTTTTCCTTCCGGGCCAAAAAACTGCCACAGGATAAAGGTAAGTACCGCGATAAGAATGACCACGGGAACAAACACCTTCGAAACTTTATCAGTAAGTTTCTGGATTGGAGCTTTGCTTCTGCTGGCTTCATTGACCATTTTAATGATCTGTGAAAGCAGTGTTTCATCACCTACTTTCTCAGCTTTCATTATGAATACCTGATTACCATTTATCGTTCCCGAAGACACCTTATCATCTATATTTTTTTCAACAGGAACAGGTTCACCCGTGATCATACTTTCGTCTACGATAGAATTTCCTTCAGTAATTTTTCCGTCCACAGGAATTTTTTCACCTGGTTTTACTTTTAATAAATCTCCGATTTTCACCTGAGAAAGTAGTACTTTCTTTTCTTCACCATTTACAATAAGGTTGGCTTCATCTGGTGAAAGATTCATCAGCTCCTTGATGGCATTACCTGTTTTCTTATGAGCGGCAGCTTCCATTAACTGGCCTAAAATAACAAGGGTTAAAATCACACAGACTGCTTCAAAATATAATGGGATTTCATGATTGTGGCCACGAATTTCATGCGGAATAATATCCGGAAATACTAAAGCAACAATACTGAAAATAAATGCGGCAGCTACACCCAGCGCAATAAGGCTGAACATATTGAGATTCCATGTTTTAAAAGAAACCCAGCCTCTTTTCAGAAGAAACCATCCGGAATAAAACATCACCGGAAGAGTTAAAGCAAGTTCAATAAATCCCTGAATCTGATGAGAAAAAGGAAAATTGATAAACATTCCACCCATTGATAGAATGAAAACAGGAATGGTAAATGCCAATGAAGTAATAAACTTTCTCTTTAATATATTATAGGTTTCATCCTCTTCATCATCGCCGCTGTCCGGCATTCTTACGAGATCCATTCCACAGATCGGACAGTCTCCCGGTTCGTCACGAACGATTTCCGGGTGCATAGGGCATGTGTATTTTGCGGTTTTCTTTTCCGGATACTTTACCAGATCCATACCGCAGACGGGACATCCTACGTTGGAATCATAGGTTTTATCACCTTCACAATACATAGGACAGTAATATCTGCCAGCCATTTCATCAGTTACTTTGGGAGCATCATGGTTATGACTGTGGTGATCATGATGATGAGCGTGGGAGTGAGAATGATGCTGGTGTGAACCTCCTTTTTGAATAAGCTCTTCTGTGATCGGTTCTAAATGCATATGGCAGACAGGACAGTCTCCTTTTTCATCGTACACTTTATCACCTTCACAAAACATAGGACAATAGTATTTTCCGATACTGTCTTTGAAGTTTCCGGGAAGGTTGGTTGCGGAAAAAGTTGGCTTATGATTGGGATCTTTGGCTAGTTTTTCTTCAATAGGTACCAGGTACATTTTGCAGACAGGGCATCTTTCGCCTTGTTTGAAATATACTTTATCTCCTTCGCACTCCATTGGACAATAGTATACAGAAGACGGTGATACCCGGTCCTGAGGTTTTATAAAGGCTTTCTCTGGATTATTCGGATCTTCAAGTCTGTATTTTCCTATTTCTGCCAAAGCATCGTTTAAAACTGAAAGTTTTACTTCATGATCAGAGATAATTGTTGCGGTATTGTTTTCCAGATTGACATCGGCTTGAACACCTTTAACACTGTTCAGTTGATTTGAAATCTTTTTCTGGCAGCCGGAACAGGTCATTCCGAGTATTTTATACTGTTGTTCCATGATTCTTAAATTTATACTACAAATTTCCAAAATGGAATGCTAAGGTTGTTATAAATTTAAGGATAATAGTTATAAAATTAGGTTGGAGGAATAGGAGTGTTGCAAGGGGAGAGCATTTGTAAATGAAATAGTAATATATAACTCCTTCACCCAAATACTCTCAAATGTTCTTACTTATAGATTATCAAGTGCTTTGCGGTTGTGCTCTTTAAGTTTTTTGAATTCAGTGGGGGTGAATCCGGTTATATTTCGGAATTGGGATGAAAGGTGCTGAACGCTTTTATAGCCAAGCTTTCCGGCAATTTCAGTAAGGTTGAATTCATTATAGAGAAGAAGCTCTTTTACCTTTTCAATTTTCTGAAGAATAAAGAATTGTTCTAAGGTGATATTTTCGTTTTGTGAAAATGTTTTTGAAAGTGCACTGTAGTCCTTATGAAGTTTTGAACTTAAAAATTCTGAAAGCAGAAAGTCTTCAGCAATATCAAGGTCGCTGATCTTTATAATGATCAGGTTTTTGATTTTTTCAATAATCTGATGTGAAGAATCCATAATTCTTTCAAAACCAGTATTAAGCAGTTCTTTTTCTATGGCCTGCATTTTTTCAGGAGAAACTTCAGTTTCTGTTTCTGCTTCACCTAATAAGACGACGCTTGTTTTTACATCTGCATTACGGAAGATGGTTTCTACTGCCGCAATGCACCTGTTACAGACCATATTTTTTATGAAAATTTTCATAGACTGCTGTTTAACCTGTCTTTTACGAATTCAATCTGGGTTTTGCCATGAGCAGAAGGATTGCCTTCCGCATCCAGGTTTACCATTACGATTTTTTCTACAGTAATAATGGTTTGGTGAGTCATCTTATTTCGTACATCACATCTTAAAGTAACAGAGGAGGAACCGAAATGAGTTGCCTCAATTCCTATTTCTATAATGTCACCCTGCTTAGCAGAACTTACGAAATTAATTTCTGAGATAAATTTGGTTACCACTTTTGTGTTTTCCAACTGGATAATGGCATATAATGCTGCCTCTTCATCGATCCATTGAAGGAGTCTTCCTCCGAAAAGAGAGTGATTAGGATTTAAGTCTTCAGGTTTTACCCATTTTCTGGTATGGTAGTTCATATCTTTTAATAATTTGTAGCACAAATTTAGTGTTAAAAGCTGATGTTTTCAAAAGAATAGCATTTATTGATCTGAAAATAATGATTCATTTTCTCAATCATTTTCTTTTGGAGCGCATGGCTTTTGTTTTTGTGGCAGAAGTGTCATTCAGGAAATCCTGATATTCTTTACTTTCTATAGGGAACAGGGCAACTTTCTTATCTTTATTATGATGGATTCCGAATCCATATCTTTTAACTAAAGGAGAAGATCAAAGGCAGGCCTGGCCTGGGAAACAGGGCAGGCTTCGGCTGTTTCAATAAAGGTGTTCATATAATTAGTAGTGTATTGTTTCATTTTCTGACATTTAATTGATGTTTTTATTGAATCCAGCTAGTAAGAGATCTTATGAATATAATTCTATCTTGTGGATTATCAAAGTTATAGATGTCTAATATTTTTTTATTTAAAAAAAATTAACTAATTTTATAATAATGAATTTACAAATATAATCACTTGTAAATCAACATGTTTTATTATTGTTTGGTTGTTTTTAACTTTTGAGATTCAACATAATGTGAGAAATATGTAAAAAAAGCTTTGATTTGAAATTTTTAATTGTATCTTGCATACGTTTATATTTGGAATCAATATTTGTTCATTAATTTATGTTGTTTTTCTTTTATATACCAAATTTTTATTAATTTTTTAATTTATTTAAAATGAACATTTTTGTTTCAAACATCAATTACGCAACTAAAGAGTATGAGTTGCACGATCTATTCGCAGAATTTGGTGATGTATCATCAGCTAAAATCGTTACAGACAGAGAAACTGGTCGTTCTAGAGGTTTCGGTTTCGTAGAGATGGGTGATGAAGAAGGACAGCAGGCTATTGAAGCTCTTAATCAAAAAGAATTCAACGGAAAAGCTCTAAACGTATCTGAGGCTAAGCCTAGAGAAGAAAAACCAAGAAGAAGCTTCGACAACAACCGTGGCGGAGGTTATGGTGGTGGTAACAACAACCGTGGCGGAGGCTATGGTGGTGGTAACAACAACCGTGGCGGAGGCGGCGGAAATCGTTGGTAAAAAATATGAAGCGGCTTAAAGCCGCTTTTTTTATATAATTTAATTTCCAGTAAATCATTTGATTAGAGTTTGTATTGAAATATTGAGGTGTTTTGGCATAATTTTAGAAAATTATCAATCAATCAAAAAGTAATTATAATGAAAAAACATTTATTAGCATTAATGATGGTGTTTGGTGGATTATTAATCAATGCACAAAACATTTATACGGGTCAGAGCCTAGAGCAAAACAGAAAGTATTGGGCAAGTAACAACCGATATTATCTGATTTTTCAGAATGATGGCAACCTTGTTTTATACAATAGAGCTGGTGCCTCAATGTGGGATGCCAAAACAAATAATAAGGGAGTAAGAGCAGTTTTTCAGGAGGATGGAAACTTAGTAGTTTATACTCCGGGAAACGGAGTGGCTTTCAGTTCTAATACCAATGGCAGAAGAGCAGAAAGGTTAACTGTTCAGGATGACGGTAATCTTGTGATTTATAATGGTTCAAATCCTTTATGGGCGTCAAAAAGCGATTTAAAAAATGGCGGAAGAAATAATGGCTTCGGTCGCGGAAATGGTAATGTAAATACAGGACACAGATTCCGCAAAGGTGAAAAAGTATTTTCTCCTAATGGCAACTATTATTTAGGTTTCCAAAATGATGGAAATCTGGTTTTATCCTATGATAGCGGTGATGTAATCTGGGCAGCCGGAACAGATAACAAAGGAAGCAGAGCTGAATTTCAAGCTGATGGAAACCTTGTTGTATATGATTCTTATAATAAACCTGTCTGGAGTTCAAATACTTCCCGCAGAGGAGCGAATAAGCTTTCCGTACAAAATGACGGAAATCTGGTAATCTACGGAGATTATACTCCACTATGGAGTTCCGGAACCAATAGATAAAACATTTTCTATATACAATAAAAAAGACTGTCCCTGTGGCAGTCTTTTTTATGATTTATTATTTTAATCTTATCAGAATATAAACATTCTCATAATAAATGCTGGCCAGCTCATTATCGGAATATTTTTCTTTTGTAATTTCACTGAAAATAAGCTTGACATGGTACTTGCCCAAATCAGATTCCATTGCTATATCAGGAACTTTTACGGTGCCGTTTTTGTTTTTGTTTTCTTCAAATAAATGAATGATTTTCGGCCCAAAATCTACCTCTTCTTTAGAATTTAATCTCAGTCTCAATGAGGATTTATCAGTCAGCTGATCTATAAGTTCAAACTGGTCTTCATTCAGTTTCTGCGGGTCGCTGCTGTAACGATGGAAAGAAAGTAAATACTGATAGTTTTCGATTCCTATAATTTGTTTTTCAGGAACAAGAACGATTCTGTTCAGTTCGTAAGGTCTATTTTTAACGGTGATATTTACATCCGAAAATTTATTTTGAATAGTATAATTGATGCTGTAAAATGTACCCTTTTCAATATTATCAGATAACTCATTCTGATCTTTTTTATTCAGGAGACTTGATAAAAATTCACCTTGTTTTCTCTCTGCCAGAAATTCAAATTTATCAGCAATTTCATTACGGATTGTATCTGTAACTTTTTTATTAAAATTAATTTTACCGGCACTGATTAACTGATTTTGATTTAAAATATTCATCAGTTCTGTCTTCTGACTTCTCTTGGCAACACTGAAAGCATTAAAGTAAGGGAAGATTAAAGCAAAAGCTCCAAATAAAAATAAGCTGACTGGAATAAACTTTATTGTTGCCTTTCTATTGAAAATAAAGTAAATAACAATGCTGAGCAGCCAAAGTGCAAGAAGGAAAACAAAGTATCTCGGTTCTGTATAGCCATACTCCAGAATTCTTGTGAAAATAGCCGTGAAAAGCAAGATGATCAAAGGAACAATAGTATAGTAAAATGCCTTTGAAAATATCTTAACCCATGATTTTGCATTTTCCTCTTTTAATGGATGTACCAGAAGCAATGCCAGAATCCCAACAATGCTGTAGGCTAAAACAAGATAAGAAACCCAGCCTCTTGGAAGCTGCCAGTTGATCAGGATTTTAAAAGAATAAAAATAAAGAATTGCTACATAAATAAGCAGCAGCGGGATTAAGATAAACTGAGTGAAAAACTTTAAAACAACAGGATATGTTCCGTCTTTTTCAAGATTATTTAGCCCTTTATCACTGAATAAAAGAAAAATGAAACTACTCCCGAAAATAGCCAGAACAAAAAATGTATCTGTATAAATTCTGTGATGAAAATGAAAATCAAAAAGTTTATCAACAGCTAAAATGGCCAATTCAACTCCGCCGGTCAAAACGCCTGTGAATACAACAGTAAGGAAGAAATTGACAAAAAGATTTTTGTTATACTGCCAGAATCTGAGCTCTCTGTCTTTTTGAAGAAACGGAATAAAAGAAACCAATAAGTGGGAGAGAAGAGCCGTAATTGCAATGATATAAGCATAAACTTCGGTGAAATTATTCTTTTTATCAGGCAGGATACAGTAGAACCCAATAAGAAAAGCAACGCCACATAAGTGTAATAGTAACTCTTTCCCGATTCTCTGTGATACCATTTTCAGGGCAAACATGAGCGAAATACCGAGACAGGCACAAATAGTGAACTTTATATATGTTGTAACTTGTTCAAGCTCTGTTTCAACAATGCAGATGGCACCAACTGCAGCTAATAAAGCCACTGCCAGAACCATTGGATAACGGAAAATGACCTCATTAGCCCGGCTTAATGTTTCTTGGAATTTTGTTTTCATAATTTGGTGTTTTTGAGAGTAAGATTAATCTTTTTTCTTCTTTTTCTTTTTGTCCTTGTCCTTGTCCTTGTCTTTCTCTTTTCCTTTGGTTCTCTTTTCTTTTTTAGGACTTAAGATTTCTTCAGCAATTTCAAACTTCGGTTCTTCAACCTTTGCTGGTTTTATTTCGATTTTTAGATCAAAATATCCTTTCATATCTTCCTGGGAGATTAATTTTTGGCTTAATAAAAGCTCCAGGATTTCCTTCCCTGAATTATTAAAGAAGGTATGTGAAAGTTCTTTCAATAGAAATTTTTTATATCCTTCCAAAGGAACAAGCACTGTATATTTGAAAATTCTTCCTTCTTTTACGGTGGATAGATAGCCTTTCTCAACCAATATTTTCAAATAAGTTGAAACCGTATTCTGGTGTGGTTTAGGTTCCGGATGCTGTTCCATAACTTCCTTCAGATAGAAAGATTCCATTTTCCAAAACAGCTTCATAAAGTTTTCTTCTGCGGCAGTAAGATGATTTATTTTCATAGAGAATTCTAATGTTGAAATTGAATATTGCAATAAAGATAGATAAAAGATACCATAAAAGCTATTCCAGCTCCCATAAATACTTCTTTTACGGTATGTCTTTTTAAAATAACGCGGGTAATCCCGACCAAAGCGGCAATTCCCAGCCATAACAGACCCATTTTCCAGTTGAGGCTAAAAAATAATGCTGCTACAAATATATTGAATGCGGTATGCATCGAGCTTTTGATGAAAAGATTGCTGATCTGTAACGCAAAAAGAAGAATTAAAATAAACAGCATGACAAGATCAACAGATCCGTTTCTGATGTAATGGAAAAGAAGATAAGCAACCACACAGACTGCTATAAATATATACAGTGTTTTTCTTTGAACCCGGTTGGATACATCCATATTGGTATATCTTCCTGTTTTCACATTCCATACCAGCCAAATGACAACCGGGATAATAATCATTGCTAATATGGGAATGAAGTACATCATAGAATCTTTAAGAGTGTATTCCCTGATACTCATATATATGAAAAAAATGATCAGAGAGACCAGAGGATTGAAAAAATCGGAGATGACTTTTGAAATTTTGTGTAATAATGAAGACTGCTTTTCTTCCATAATCAAATTTAAAAACCAAATATACCAATATAACCTCAAAAACCAAACGAAAAAGCAGAGGGGTGAAAGGTGCTGGATTATCTGAAAATGACTCAATGTCAGTTGCTTTTGATAAATAAAATTTTTTTCAGCTTTTTTAAACTAATATTAAATTTTGCCGAAAATGTATACCTTTAGCTAACCAGTTTTAATCTTATATCATGAAACATTTATTCACATTCTTCCTGATAATTGCAGGTTGTTTTACTTTTGGACAAAAGCTTTCTCAGGAAAATACTTCTGCACTGCCAGCTCCTGTGCATCAGTTAAGAATTTATGAAGTTCCCAAAGAGAATAAGCAGGTTTTTCTGGACCGCTTCAGGGATCATGCACTCAGGATAATGAAGAAATATGGTTTTACTATTGTATCGATCTGGGAATCGGAATTCAGGGAAAAAACAGAATTTGTTTACCTGCTTGAGTGGAAAGATGAATATACAATGAAAACAGCGTGGGAAGGATTTATGGCAGATAAAGAATGGAAGGAGATTAAAGCGAGAACAGCAAAACAATATGGTAATTTCGTTAATGAAATTGAAGACAGAACCCTGAAACTTACAGATTTTTCCCCGGAAAAGAAGCTCTTGAAATAACCAAAAGATATATTAACAATAATTAAAGAGGAAAGAAACAGGGGCGCAAAAAGTAACAAATCCTGATGTCTCCGAATTATGTATTGTTTCAGAAAAACCATATGGATAGGCTGATTCCTTATATATCATGGTAAGAATGTAATGGATAAAGCGCCACCTCATCAGTCTTTCAAGGGGTCGAAAATTAAGAATAATCCATTCGGCCTGCAAATAGATTTTACAGAAAAAACGAAAAGTTATCTATGTATAGAATAAAAACAAAGTTTTTTTCATAATTTTGCTCAACTATTTCATCATAAAAAAGCAAGAGCTAACACATGAAAGAATTTTCTAAAGAGGTATACCTGAAGTGGTATGAAGATATGACAATGTGGAGAAGGTTTGAAGACAAATGCCGTTCTCTTTACCTAAAACAAAAGATCAGAGGATTTTTACATTTGTATAACGGTCAGGAGGCTATTCCTGCAGGATTCACGCATGCCATGGATCTGACAAAGGATAGTATGATTACTGCTTACAGATGTCACATCCATCCAATGGCGATGGGAGTAGATCCCAAAAGAATCATGGCTGAACTTTGCGGTAAAGCTACAGGTACATCCGGAGGTATGGGTGGATCTATGCACATTTTCAGTAAAGAACACCGTTTTTACGGAGGACACGGTATCGTTGGAGGACAAATTCCTTTGGGGGCAGGGATTGCTTTTGCAGATAAATATTTCGACAGAAAAGCAGTGAATATCTGTTTCTTCGGAGATGGAGCTGCAAGACAAGGTTCTTTACATGAGACATTCAATATGGCGATGAACTGGAAACTTCCTGTAGTATTTGTGGTAGAAAACAACCAATATGCAATGGGAACTTCTGTAAAAAGAACAGCCAACCACGAAGATATCTATAAACTAGGATTAGGATACGAAATGCCTTGTCTTGCTGTAGATGCAATGGATCCTGAAAAAGTAGCTGAAGCTGCTTATGAGGCTATTGAAAGAGCAAGAAGAGGAGATGGACCTACATTCATTGAAGCAAGAACATACCGTTACAGAGGACACTCTATGTCTGATGCTGAGCCATACAGATCTAAAGAAGAAGTGGCTATTCATAAAAACGATGACCCAATTGAGCTTGTAAAACATAGAATTTTAGAAAACGGATGGGCTACGGAAGCAGACTTGGAAGCGATGGATAATAAATCAAGAGACTTCGTTGAGGAGTGTATTGAATTTATGGAAAATTCTCCATATCCAGAGGCAGAAAAGATCTATGAGTATGTATATGCTCAGGAAAACTATCCATTCCTAGACAAATTAGAAAATTAATAATTAGATAATTTGAGAATTTGAAAATGAATTAGATTTTTTAATTCTCTCATCATCACATTAACAAATTATCATATTAGAAAATTATGGCAGAAGTAATTACGATGCCCCGCCTATCCGACACTATGACGGAAGGTAAAGTGGCAAAATGGCATAAAAAAGTAGGAGATAAAGTAAAAGAAGGAGATATTTTAGCGGAAATTGAAACCGATAAAGCTGTTCAGGATTTTGAATCTGAAATAGAAGGTACCCTTTTATACGTAGGCGTAGAAGAAGGAGGCGCTGCTGCTGTAGACTCTGTTTTGGCTATTATCGGGAATGAAGGAGAAGATATTTCAGGATTGACAGGTGGAGCTGCTGCTCCCGCTGCAGGAACTGAAGAAAAAAAATCAGAAGAACAGCCTAAAGCAGAAACTGCTGCCCCTGTTGCTGCGGAAGTTCCGGCTGGAGTAGAAGTTATTACAATGCCAAGACTTTCTGATACAATGACAGAAGGTAAAGTAGCTAAATGGCACAAAAATGTAGGAGATACAGTAAAAGAAGGTGATCTTCTTGCTGAGATCGAAACAGATAAAGCAGTACAGGATTTCGAATCTGAATTCAATGGCGTATTATTGAAGCAGGGTGTAGAAGAAGGAGGTGCTGCTCCGGTTGATTCTGTATTAGCAATCATTGGTCCTGCAGGAACAGATGTTTCTGCTGTAGGAGCTCCAAAAGCTGAAGCTGCATCAACTGAAAAACCGGCTGAACAGAAAGCAGAAGTTAAAACAGAAGAAAAAGCGGCTCCTGCTGCAGACTCTTCATCTTCTGACAGAGTAGCAATCTCTCCACTGGCTAAGAAAATGGCTCAGGATAAAGGGGTTGATATCCACAGTGTTCAGGGATCTGGTGAAAACGGAAGAATCGTTAAAAAAGATATCGAAAACTATCAGCCAGCTGCAAAACCAGCTGCTTCAGCTCCAACAGCAAATGCTGCTCCGGTTGCAGTAAGCTTTGTACAGGGTGAAGATACAGAGACTCCAAACTCTCAGGTAAGAAATATTATTGCAAAACGTCTTTCTGAAAGTAAATTCTCTGCTCCTCATTACTATCTGATGGTTGAGATCAACATGGATAAAGCTATTGAAGCAAGAAAAGAAATCAATTCTTTACCTGATACTAAAATCTCTTTCAATGATATGATCATTAAAGCAACTGCAATTGCTTTAAGAAAACACCCTCAGGTAAATTCAAGCTGGGCAGGTGATAAGATCATCCATAGAGGAAATATCAATATTGGTGTAGCAGTAGCTATTCCTGACGGATTGGTAGTGCCTGTATTGAAAAATACAGATCAGATGACATATACACAGATTTCTGCATCCGTAAAAGATATGGCTTCAAGAGCTAAGAGCAAAGGTCTTAAGGCTAACGAAATGGAAGGATCTACATTCTCTATTTCCAACTTAGGAATGTTCGGAATCGAAACCTTTACAAGTATCATCAATCAGCCAAACTCTGCCATCCTTTCAGTAGGAGCAATTATCGAGAAACCAATCGTAAAAGATGGTCAGATCGTAGTTGGAAACACAATGAAACTTTCATTGGCATGTGACCACAGAGTTGTAGATGGTGCTACAGGTGCTCAATTCTTACAGACATTAAGAACATATTTAGAAAGTCCATTAACATTGTTACTGTAATTTTCTAAAATGAAAATATTGAAACCTCCCAGCTTGGGAGGTTTTTTTGTTTTGGCTACATTAAAATGCAGATTCTTAATAAACTTATAGGAGGGAAATAAACTCTGAAAAAGAGAAAATACTTTTTTACATGCGTTTTATAGCTAAAACATGAAGAAAATAATTAAAAAAATTAATAGAAAAGACCTATATAAATGGATGAAGAAAATCTAATCGTAATAAAAGTAAAATAAAATACAAACCGCTTCAAAAAGCGGTTTTTTATTTGAAGGCAATTCACTATTTTTGAATCATGATTAAAGCAAGAAATATCCATAAATCTTATGGGAATTTAGAAGTACTGAAAGGAGTTGATATCCATATCAAAATGGGCGAGGTAGTTTCTATTGTTGGAGAATCAGGAGCAGGTAAATCTACGTTACTGCAGATTTTAGGAACGCTGGATCATCCGAGTCAATCCAACAAATATGATACTGAAATTGAAATAGCAGGAGAATCATTTATTAATATGAATGATAAACAGCTTTCAAAGTTCAGAAACCAGAATATCGGTTTTGTATTTCAGTTTCATCAGCTTCTTCCTGAGTTTACAGCGCTGGAAAATGTATTGCTTCCGACAAAAATTGCCGGAGCCAATGAAAAAGAAGCACTTGAAAAAGCTTATGCTTTATTTGAAGATTTAAAAATAGAACAGAGACTACAGCATAAACCCAATCAGCTTTCAGGTGGAGAGGCGCAAAGGGTAGCTGTAGCAAGAGCTTTAATCAACTCACCGAAAATCATTTTTGCAGATGAACCTACAGGTAACCTGGATTCTAAAAATGCGGATGATCTTCACAGATTGTTTTTTGATCTTAGAGACAAATACAATCAAACTTTTGTAATTGTAACCCATAACCCGAATCTTGCAGAAATTACAGACCGCAAGCTCGTTATGAAAGACGGAATGATCATAGAATAGAAGTATACAATAGCAGATGATGAAACACCTTATTTTTCTTTTTATAATTTTAATTTCCTGTTCAAAAGCTGAATCCCAGCAGTTGAATTCACTGGATGTGCCTCAGGCAAGGATTTCGGAAATTAAAAACTATATTAAAGGAAAAGAGTATAATCAGGAATTGGCTGTTTTTATCAACTTTAAGATACCTTCCGGGAAATACCGTTATTTCATTTATAATCTGAAAAATAATACAATTGTACAACAAGCCGTTGTATCCCATGGTTCAGGTTCAGTCATTCCACGGTCTGATGCTTTAAAATTCAGTAATATTGAAGGTTCCTATCAGTCGTCTTTGGGAAAATATGTCATTGGAGAAAGCTATGTAGGAAAGTTTGGTAAAGCTTACCGGTTAAAAGGGCTTGATTCTACGAACAGCAATGCAATGCAGAGGGCAATTGTCCTTCATTCCTACGGATGCATTCCGGATGTGGAATCTCAGACTCCGGCATGTTTAAGCTTAGGATGTCCGATGCTTTCGGTGAATGCTCTGAAAGAAACAGCAATATATATTGATCAGTCGACTAAACCGATGATCCTGTATGCATTTTATTAATTCATAATCTTTTTTTCATGGCTATAAAATTTCTTGCAGAAGATGACAGACCCAGAGAAAAGTTTTTGCAGAAAGGCAAAAGCTCACTTTCTGATTCTGAGCTGCTGGCTATTATTATGGGAAGTGGAAATAGAGAAGAAGATGCTCTGGAACTATCACGGAAAATTTTAGCCTCTGTTAATAACAGCTGGCATCAGTTGAGCTTACTTTCTGCTAAAGATCTGATGAAATTCAAAGGGATTGGAGTCACAAAAGCGATTTCAATTATTTCAGCTTTAGAAATCGGAAAAAGAAGAACGGTACAGGAAATTCCTGAAAAAGCAGTAATTGGTAACAGTAATGATGCTTATCTTATTCTTCAAAACCAGCTTTCTGACTTAAGAACAGAAGAGTTCTGGGCTATTTTCCTTAACAACAGTAACAAAGTGATTCATGTTTCCCAACTGACTCAGGGAGGAATAAGCCAATCTATTGTAGATGTAAGAATTCTGTACAAAACAGCACTGGATCATTTTTCAACGGGTATTATCATTGCCCACAACCATCCTTCCGGAAGTTTAAAACCAAGCCGGGAAGATATCAGTATTACACAAAAAATAAAAGAAGCAGGAAATACTTTAAGTATCCAGCTTTTAGACCATATTATTGTCACGCAGGATTCCTATTTTAGTTTCTCGGACTCAGGATTATTATGATTAGAAGATTGAAATACCATGAAATTAATTTTGTAAAATATGCTCAATGTTTAGAAAATTCCGAACAAAGAAAATATTCTGCTACAAAAGATTTTTTAGATATAACTTCTACAATGCCATGGGAAATTCTCGTTTATAAGGATTATGAGGCTGTGATGCCTGTCCCTTTTGTAAGAAAATATGGGATGAAAATTGTTCATAATCCGAAACTTTGCCAGCAGCTTGGTGTTTTTTCTGTTAAAGATAATCTTGAACTTAATGAGGCTTTTTTAGAATATCTAGAAAAAAATTACATGATCAGGGCCTATCCGTTCAATGATGTAAACCAGTTTCGAACGAAGATCAGAATCAAGAAGAACTTTTTATTATATCCCAATATTTATGAGAAAGTACGTGCCAATTATTCTCCCAAAAGAAAAAGAAAACTTCGTTTAGATGAAGAAGTTTTAAAAGAATCAGAAGTTAAAACCATTTCTTTTAACAAAGCAAAGACTTTTATAGAAGCCCACACGATAGGGTTGAGTAAAGACAATGATTTGTGTGAATTCATGAGGATTTTTGAGAGTTTTCATAAGTTGGATTACCTGAAGTTCACAGCTTTTTATTATCAAAACAAGATTATCAACGTAATAGCTACTTACAGAGACTGTAACATGGTGGCACTTTTGGGTAATTTTAATGATAAAGATTACGTCAAATTATCTGGAGCTTCAGTATTGATTGATACTCTTATTAAAGATAATATCGAAACTCATATTTTTGACTTTGAAGGGGGAGAGCTACCCAATATTGAAGAATTTTTCAGAGGTTTTCGCCCGGAATTAAGACCTTACGGAATTATCGAAAATTCAAAAAAGAACCTCTTTAAAAAATTAGGGTATCTTATCATGAGAGGGAAGTCATTTTTATGATGAAAAGCATTGTTTAGATTGGTTCTAATTAAGTAATATTCCGTAACTTTATAAAATCCTTAGTAAAACACTTATGTTACAACAGATTCGTCAGTACAAATTATCATATATGCTTTATAACTTGTTTAAAAAGAATAAATTAAAGCATAATATTCCATTGTATAAAAAATACGGAATCAATAAGAATTATTTTTCAAGTATTTCGAGTAAAGATTTTGCTCATCTTCCTGCAAGCGATAGAAAGGTAAATTATGCAAAACTTATAGAAACTCCCTTTTTTAAGAAGTTATCGGAAGAAAATAAAGAAAGTGTTCTTCAGTATGATGATAATGGCTATCTGATTTTGAGAAATTTCCTGACTCCGGAAACGGCAGATCAAATCAATACAGAAATTGATAAGCTGATGGAAGATGGTACACTGAAGTTTATTTACGGGGGAAAACTGATGTTTGCCATTCATCATTCAGAAATTATTAAAAACATTGGAAGTGATAAGGAATTATTAGACTTTTTATCTGTTTTACTGGACGGAAAATCTAAACTTTTCCAAAGTATCAATTTCATCAACGGAAGCCAGCAAAAAACACATTCAGATAGTATTCACATGACGACTTACCCTTTGGGAGGATTACTTGGAGTCTGGATTGCATTGGAAGATGTGGATGAAACGAATGGTGCTCTTCATTACATTCCTAAGAGCCATAAATTACCTTATTTCCTGAATTCTGATTATGATAATGAGGGTACAGCCCTGAAAATCGGTAAGAAAAGTTACAGAGCTTATGAAACATTTCTTGAAGATAAAGTAAAAGAGCTGGGATTGAAAAAAGAAGTCTTTAAAGCAAAAAAAGGGGATCTATTGATCTGGCATGCCAATATTCTCCATGGCGGTGAGTCTCATACGGATAAAAACAGAACTAGAAAAAGCCTTGTATATCACTTCTTTGATGAAAATAGCGTTTGTTATCATGAAGTGACTCAAAGGCCGGCATTGTTTGAATTGTAATCCTTTATTATAAAAGCTTTTTATAAGAATAGAAGTTGATAGTTTTTTTACATTTGTATACTTATAATATCAACGTATGAAAAAAAGGGAGAATATTCTTGTTTTTATATTTTCAATCTATGTATGCATCATGTCATACTACCTATATGCCAACCATTATTACAATACTGATATGGAAGCTTATATGGGATTGATTTATAAAACGGAATATCCCGAAATGAAAATTGAAGAGATTCATCAGAAAGTATATGATGAATTGCGGGAAAAGAATCCTGATTTTGCGGGATTAGGACCTGTAGATCCAATGGTGAAAGAAGTAGCGAAAGGTGAAAGTAGCTATTACAAAATATTGTCACAAAATCCTAAAGCCTATGAAGAAGAATTGCAGCTTTTTGTAGTGAAACCTTTTTATAATTTCATCAATTGGGCATTCTTTAAATTAGGTTTTAGTGCATCTGCTTCCAATTCTTTAATTTCAGCTATTTCTTACGCCCTGATTCTTATTTTGATTTTCGGTTTTTTGATAAAAATTCTGAAAAATTATAGTCTTGCTTTTATCATCACGATTTTAATTTCCCTGTTCAAACCTCTTCAGGAATCAGGCAGGCATGTCTCTGCAGATTCTTTATCATGTCTGTTGCTTCTCTTGAGCTTCTATGTATTTTTAGTAAGAAAAAATTTTTTTCTTGCGGGAATCTTTGCTATGCTGTGTATTCTTACAAGACCGGAATATTTTATTTTTTATTCTTTTCTGTATGGCATTATTTATCTTTATAGAAACAGGCTGCAGGTGAAAACAGGTCCATTATTGATATCATATGGATATCTGTTTCTTTCCTTCTTTTTAATACAGACTTTTAATCAGGTTTCATGGTCTACACTCTTTATGAATCAGTTTACTAAAGTTCAGATTTACCCTGTTTCACAACCCGATCCGTTTTCTTTTTCAGATTATATTCATTTTATTAAAAGTAAAATAATGCTGGAGTTCAACGCTTCGTATTTTCCGGTTCTTTTGATTTTTATAATCATTATTCTGGCTAATAATTTTTCACTTTATAATAAAAAAAGACAGGCTCAGGTCTTATTTTTTGTAATTATTTATGGAACTGTCATCATGAGATTCCTGGTTTTTCCGTCCTTGGTAAACAGGATGATGTTGGGCTTTTACCTTATAATTATATTAGCATTAGTTTATATACAAAATTCTAAAGTGGATATCTTTAAAAACTCTTTAGAAGACGGAAAATAATTAGTAATTTTGCAGTCTAAAATTATGACGAGTCTTTCAGGATATCTACCGTATGCATTTGCATTGATTATTGCAATTCCTTTTTTGGTTTTGCTTAGACAATTTGTACATTCGTACATTACTCTTAAAAACCAGGAAATCAAACTACTCACCGTGAAATCTAATTCAGAGAACAAAGCACATTCTTACGAAAGAATGACCTTGTTTCTGGACAGAATGAAGCCGTCAAACCTTATCCATAGATTTGATAGAGAATTAGCGGTTCATGAATTTATTTTCCTTACCGAAAAAACAATCAATGAAGAATTTGAATATAACTCCTCACAGCAGTTATACATCACAAAAAATTCATGGAAGAATATTGTAGACTCTAAAAATGCGATCATAGAATTGCTTCACAAAACCTATGACGGATTGAAAGGGGAGGTTCAACTGGATGAATTCAAAACGATTTTCATCATGAACTACATGGAAGGCAACGATTATATTGTGGAAACAATAGAAGACTTAAGAAAAGAAATCTTAATAATAACTTAAAAAATAACAGATAAATAATGATTCCAAATTTTAAAGCACATCCATGGCACGGAATTTCTGCAGGAGAAGATGCGCCAAATGTTGTAAACGTATTTGTGGAAATTGTTCCTTCAGATACTATTAAATATGAAGTAGATAAAGAAACAGGATACTTAAAAGTAGACAGACCACAGAAATTTTCTAACATCATCCCTGCTTTATATGGTTTTGTTCCAAGAACATACTGTGATAAGGAAGTAATGAGACTTGCTGTAGAAGCAGGAGCTACGGATGTTACAATGGGAGATCATGACCCTCTTGATATTTGTGTTTTAAGTTCTCACAACATCCATGCTGGAGGTTTATTGATGGAAGCTATTCCAATCGGAGGTTTTAAAATGATCGACGGAGGAGAAGCTGATGATAAAATCGTTGCAGTAATGATCAATGACCATGCTTTCGGACACTTCAGAGATATTTCTGAATTACCAGAAGCAGAGGTAAAAAGATTAATGCACTACTTCCTAACGTATAAAAACCTGCCGGATGAGCCTGCTAAATGTAGAATTCAGGAGGTTTATGGAGCTGAGCATGCTAGAAAAGTGATTAAAGCTTCTCAAACAGACTACGCAGATAAATTCGGAGGATAAGATTCTCTTTATTCATAAAATAAAAAAGGGTAGACAGGTTTCTGTTTACTCTTTTTTGTTGAGTAAAAGTCATTGCGAACAGACTGTGAAGCAATCTCAAACTCTGAAAAACCTTTGAATAATTTAAAGGTTTTTTTTATGCATGAAATGTGTCTGAAAGCCTTATTCAGTACTGTTTCTTCATCAATTTCTACCACGATAGGTTCGGTGTCATATTTTTATCCTTTTTGATGGTAAGCATCATACTGTTAAAGTTTTTAGTGCTTTGATGGTAATTATTTATTATATTTAATTTTCTATTACCAAAAAAATATTAAACTATGGATCTATTTGTGTTAGTGCCAATTTTTGGTGTCGTCGCTTTACTTTATACATTTCTTCAGAGCAACTGGGTAAATAAACAGAATGCAGGAAATGAAAAAATGAAAATAATCAGCGGCCATATTGCAGACGGTGCAATGGCTTTTCTAAAGGCTGAATATAAAATCTTAATGTACTTCGTGGTGGTAGTCGCCATTTTACTCGCCGTAATGGGATCAAGTAATGCCAACTCGCATTGGAGTATCGGTATTGCCTTTGCAGTAGGAGCTGTATTGTCCGCATTAGCAGGTTTTATCGGGATGAAAATTGCTACCAAAGCCAATGTCAGGACAGCTGAAGCGGCAAGAACTTCACTGTCGAAAGCGCTTAAAGTATCTTTTACAGGAGGTTCTGTTATGGGAATGGGGGTTGCCGGACTTGCTGTTTTAGGCTTAGGAGCATTATTCCTGATCATCAAACAGATTTTTGCACCCGATGCCACAGTAGATTCTCATGAAATGGAAAAGACCATTGAAATTCTCACAGGGTTTTCTCTAGGTGCAGAATCCATAGCACTTTTTGCAAGAGTAGGAGGCGGTATTTATACAAAAGCGGCAGACGTAGGTGCTGACCTTGTAGGAAAAGTAGAAGCCGGAATCCCTGAAGATGATCCCCGAAACCCTGCAACGATTGCAGATAACGTAGGAGATAACGTAGGTGATGTAGCAGGAATGGGAGCCGACCTTTTCGGGTCTTATGTTGCAACAGTTCTGGCAACCATGGTGTTAGGTAGAGAAACTATTTCCGATGATGCCTTCGGTGGTTTTGCTCCAATCCTTTTACCGATGCTGATTGCAGGAACAGGAATTATATTTTCTATGATCGGAACTTTATTTGTGAAAATTAATGATAATGAAGGCTCATCCACTTCCAGTGTACAGAATGCTTTAAACCTTGGAAACTGGGGAAGTATTGTTATTACAGCTATATCATCTTACTTTCTGGTAACTTATATCCTACCTGAAAAAATGGTTCTAAGAGGCCATGAGTTTACTAAAATGGGGGTATTTGGTGCCATCATGGTAGGATTGGTTGTAGGAACTTTAATGAGCATCATAACAGAATACTATACCGCAATGGGTAAAAGACCGGTTTCCAGTATTGTGAGACAGTCTTCTACAGGACACGCAACTAACATTATCGGAGGTTTATCCGTGGGTATGGAATCTACTTTACTTCCGATTATCGTGTTGGCAGGCGGAATCTATGGATCTTATCTGTGTGCCGGGCTTTATGGTGTTGCCATTGCAGCAGCAGGAATGATGGCTACTACAGCTATGCAGCTGGCAATTGATGCCTTTGGACCTATTGCTGATAATGCCGGTGGTATTGCCGAAATGAGTGAACTTCCCAAAGAGGTACGTGAAAAAACAGATATCCTGGATGCGGTAGGAAATACAACTGCAGCTACCGGAAAAGGATTTGCTATTGCTTCAGCAGCTTTGACAGCATTAGCATTATTTGCAGCTTTTGTTGGAATTGCAGGAATTGACGGAATTGATATTTACAGAGCAGATGTTTTGGCTGGTTTATTTATTGGTGGAATGATTCCGTTTATCTTTTCATCATTGGCAATCACTGCAGTTGGGCAGGCTGCCATGGCGATGGTGGAAGAAGTAAGAAGACAGTTTCGTGAAATTCCGGGAATTTTAGAAGGAAAGGCACAACCTGAATATGAAAAATGTGTTGCTATCTCTACAGATGCCTCCATCAGAAAAATGATGCTGCCTGGTGCTATAGCAATCATTTCCCCACTCTTAATGGGATTTATTTTCGGTCCTGAAGTATTGGGAGGATTTTTGGCTGGTGCCACGGTATGTGGTGTTTTGATGGGAATGTTCCAGAATAACGCAGGAGGTGCCTGGGATAATGCTAAAAAATCATTTGAAAAAGGGGTGGATATCAATGGACAGACCTATTACAAAGGTTCAGAGCCACATAAAGCATCTGTAACAGGAGATACGGTTGGAGATCCTTTTAAAGATACTTCCGGCCCATCCATGAATATTCTGATCAAGTTAATGTCAATTGTTTCTTTGGTTATTGCACCTACTTTAGCTGTTTTGCATAAAGATAAAATTGAAGCCAACAGAAAAGCAAAAATTGAAAGCCTTACCGGAATATCTGCCGCTACAACGGCTGGTCATGCAGATCTTACAACAGTTCCGGTTTCCCCTGGTGGAGTTCAGGGACATCTTAATGAAAGTGGCGACTTTGTGTATGAAACAGGAAATGTTCAGAAAATAAAATTGGATGGAGGAAAAACGATTGCCATAGGAGATGGAAGCCAGCTTTATCAGCTTTATAATGTGGTGAAACAGAAAGATAAATCTGCTTTAGACCCTAATAAATGGTACACCATTGAAAACCTTTATTTTGAAACAGGTTCCAGTGACCTGAAGGCAGGCTATGAACTCCAGCTGAATACTTTAGCGGAAATCTTAAATGCATATCCTGATCTGAAAATAAAATTAGGCGGATATACAGATAACAGTGGTAATGAAGATAGTAATCTTAAATTATCAAATCTGAGGGCACAAACAGCAAAACTTAAATTACTCGAGCTGGGTGTTTCTGCAGACAGAGTAGAAGCTGAAGGATATGGTTCACAGCATCCGGTATGTGAAGCCAATGACACTGATGAGTGTAAAGCAAAAAACAGAAGAATTGATGTAAGAGTTCTGGCTCTTTAAAATCATTAAAATATAATGGAAGCACTGCCTTGGCGGTGCTTTTTTTATTATATTTTGGGGTAGCATGAAAATTAAAATTATATGAATAGATATCCACAATCATCTGTGAAAATCTGAGAAATCTGTGAGAAAAATCAAAGATTCCTTTTTAAATGTTCCAAAGCCTGGATAATCAGTTCATCTTTTTTAGCAAAACTAAACCTGACATAATCTGAATTCTGTCTTGAGTTGTAAAAAGCCGAAAGCGGAAGACAAGAAACTTTTTTCTCGATTGTAAGCCATTTTGAAAACTCTACATCCGTCATGGTAGTAGAAATATTCCGGAAATTAACGACCTGGAAAACACTTCCTTCCGCTTGCTGTTCAACTTGCAGGGGAGTTTCCTGAATCAGCTGATTGAAAATATCTCTTTTATTCTGCATTATTTCTTTATTGATGGCCGGATCAAATACATCCAGATACTTTGCGATAGCATATTGCGCCGGAGCATTGGCACTGTAAGAAATATACTGTTGGTGGCACTGGAATTTTGCCGTTAAAGTTTCAGAAGCTAGCATGTAACTGACTTTCCATCCGGAAGTATGAAACATTTTGCCAAAAGAAAAAATACAGAATGTCTTTTCTCTGAGCCCCGGATGAATAAAAGAACTGTAATGCTTAACTTCATCATAGCAGTACGTGTCATATATTTCTTCAGAAATCAAATATATATCGCGATCCTTAGTCAGTTCATACAAGTGATTCCAATCTTCCTTTTTCCATACTTTCCCGGTTGGATTTTGAGGAGAATTTACAATGACAGCTTTGGTTTTTTCAGTAATACAGTTTTTAAACAAATCCCAGTTGATCGTAAAATCACCATCAAGATCATAATAGACAGGGATTCCGCCATTCATGACAACAGCAGGTCCATAAGTATAATATGAAGGTTGGATAATAATTACTTCATCATATTGATTTAAAATTGATTTGAGGGAAGTATATAAAGCAAAGGTTGCACACGGAACAATGGTTATTTCTCTAGCTGTAACAGGAATTTTGTGAGTCCGTTTTGCATTGAAACGAATGATACTTTCGATCAGAAGGGGATTGCCGGCAAGAGGTTCATAATGGTAAGTGTCTCTTTCGGCTGCTTCTTTTAAGAATATTTTAAGTCTTTCATCAATATCAAAATCGGGAAGTCCCAGAGAAAGATCAAAGCTTCCGTGTCTGGCTGCAAGTTCGGACATTTCTGTAAAAAAGGAATAATGAGTAAATCCGTAAATTTTATCCACCTATTTTGTATTTTAATCAAATATAATAAAAAATTAATACCGTATTGAGTTTTAAATTGGAGTATCGTTAATTTTATAATGGGAAGCATATGATATTGCGATTTTGATCTGTTTTATTAGAATTCAATAAAATTTGTTATTTTTAAGAAATTTATTCTTTATGAAAAAAATACTTATTCCGTTATTTGCCATGGCTATAGTGACCAGTTGTGGGACGGCAAAAATATCTGATGGGAATTCTTCACATCCTGTTTCAACAAAACATAACAAGGCTTTTAACAATGCATACAAGGTAATTAATGCTGAGGATTTAAAGAAAAATCTGTATGTCATTGCAGCAAATGATATGGAAGGGCGAGATACAGGAAGCAAAGGGCAGAAGAAGGCGGGAGAGTATATGATTAATTATTATAAAAATCTTGGTATTTCCGGACCTAAAGCATTAGGCTCATACTATCAGAAAGTTCCATCTGAGTTTATGAAAAAAAGAGGTGGAGGTAACCTTCCTGATTCTGAAAATATCATGGCTTTTATTGAAGGAAGCGAAAAACCGGACGAGATTGTTGTAGTTTCTGCACATTATGATCATGTAGGAACAAAAAATGGAGTCGTGTACAACGGAGCAGACGATGACGGAAGCGGCACTGTAGCAGTAATGGAAATCGCCAAGGCATTCCAGCAGGCAAAAAAAGCAGGAAAAGGACCTAAAAGATCGATCCTGTTTCTGCACGTTACAGGAGAAGAACACGGATTGTTTGGTTCAGAATATTATTCCGAAAATCCTGTTTTCCCATTAGCCAATACCGTTGTTGATCTTAATATTGACATGATTGGACGTGATGATCCTGCCAACAGAGGGAAACAATATGTATATGTCATTGGTTCTGAAATGTTAAGCTCTCAGCTTAAAGTAATTAACGAAGCTGCAAATAAGAGAACGAATAACCTGGAACTTAATTACAAATATGATGATTTGAATGATCCGGAACAATTATATTACCGTTCAGATCACTATAATTTTGCCAAACATAATATTCCTGTCGCATTCTTTTTTGATGGGATTCATGAAGATTATCATAAGCCAACAGATGATCCTGAAAAGATTGATTATCAATTATTAGAGAAAAGAACCCAGCTTATTTTTACTACAGCATGGGATATTGCCAACAGAGAAGAAAGAATTGTGGTTGACAGAAAATAATCAAGAATTAAGAAAAACAATCACCATGAACATAGTAATCCGAGAAGCAAGACCGGAAGACATTCCACAGATTCAGGTCGTAAGAAATTCTGTGAAAGAAAACACATTATCAGATCCAGGTTTGGTTACAGATAAAGACTGTGAGGAATTTCTTTTTCAAAGAGGAAAAGGTTGGGTAAGTGAGGCAAAAGGTCAGATTGTAGGCTTTTCCATTGCAGATCTGAAAGAAAATAATATCTGGGCTTTATTTGTACATCCTGATTTTGAAAATCAGGGAATCGGCAGAAAGCTTCATGACATCATGCTCGACTGGTATTTTAAACAAAAGAAAGACGATCTGTGGCTTGGTACTTCACCTGGAACACGGGCTGAGAATTTCTACAGAAAATCTGGATGGAAAGAAACCGGAACCCATGGAAAAGGAGAGGTAAAATTTGAAATGACCTATGAACACTGGAAAAATAAAATAGTATGACACCGAAACTAAAATCCATCAGACCTTTTATCGGAGCAAAGAATTTTGAGATCAGCAGAAACTTTTATAAGGATCTCGGATTTGAAGAGGTTGTTCTGGAGCCCAAGTTATCACTGTTTATACGAGAGGAAATAGGCTTTTATCTTCAGGATTATTATACAAAGGATTGGGTTGATAATACCATGATCTTTATGGAAGTGGTCAATACAGATGAATTCTGGAAGGAGCTTTTATCCTTAAAGCTTACAGATACCTATGAGAATGTAAAACTTACTCCTGTAAGAACCATGGAATGGGGAAAAGAGTGTTTTGTACATGATCCTTCAGGGATTTTATGGCATTTTGGCGAGTTTTTTTAAGGGAATAAAATATGATTTACGCATTTGATACCTATTATTATGAGGATTATGCCAATACGGTGTGTATTGCATTTGAGGACTGGACGTCTGAAAAAGAAGTGGAAGTTTTTATAGAACAGACTGCTGTGAGTTCAGCATATGAAAGCGGGGCGTTTTACAAAAGAGAATTACCCTGCATTTTAAGTCTGCTCACGAAAATTACATTAAAATCAGAAGATATTATCATTGTTGACGGATATGTTACTCTTGACAATGATGGAAAAATAGGGTTGGGCGGCCACCTCTACGAAGCATTGGAAGAAAAGTGTCCTATTATTGGGATCGCCAAAAACGAATTTACAACTCCGGATTCCCAAAGGAGAAGTGTATTTCGCGGAGAAAGTAAAACACCACTTTTTGTGACAGCCAAAGGAATGAATGTAGATGAAGTTCAATTGAAAGTAGAACAAATGCATGGCACTTACAGAATGCCCACGCTGCTTAAAAAACTGGATCAGCTGAGCAGAACATAAAAATTAAAGTCTTACTTATTACAGTAAGATTTTTTTAATCCTTAATATACCGATTGGTATATTTTAATTATCTTTGTATTGTTCCCTGTGAAAAGGAAAGAATTTTTTTAACCAGAAATATACCGATTGGTATTAAAAATAATATCCTATGAAAGAAGTATTTATATTGGCTGCAAAACGAACTCCAGTGGGTGGTTTTATGGGAAGCCTATCCGGATTTACAGCTCCTCAACTTGGAGCAGTTGTAATTAAAAATGCCTATGAAAACATCGGATTGGCTCCGGAGCATATAGACAGTGTGTATATGGGAAATGTACTCAGTGCCGGGCTGGGGCAGTCTCCTGCAAGACAGGCCGCTATTTTTGGAGGAATTCCGGTAGATAAAGATGCAACAACAATAAACAAAGTCTGTGCTTCCGGAATGAAAGCGGCTATGATCGGTGCTCAGCAGATTCAGCTTGGTCTGGAACATCTTGTCATGACTGGTGGTATGGAAAGTATGAGCAATGTTCCTCATTACGTTAAGCTTCGTCTGGGAACAAAATTAGGAGATACCAACCTTACTGATGGCGTGATTAAAGATGGTCTATGGGATGTGTATAATGATTTCCATATGGGAAGTGCCGCTGAATTGGGCGTAAAAAAATATGGATTAACACGGCAGCAGCTTGATGAATATGCTTTGTTTTCCTATCATCGGGCTCAGGAAGCAGCGAAAAACGGTAAGTTCAGCAATGAATTGATCCCGATCTCAATTGAAGGAAAGAAAGGGTCTATCATCGTAGATAAAGATGAAGATATTGAGAAACTTATTCCAGAGAAAATTTCTCTTTTGAAACCGGCATTTGAATCAGAGGGTACACTGACAGCTGCTAATTCCAGCAATCTGAATGATGGGGCTGCAGCAATTCTAGTAGGATCTTCAGAAGCTATACAGCAGCATAATTTGAAACCCTTGGCCAGGATCGCAGCATATGCAGATGCGGCTCAGTCTCCGGAATGGTTTACTACTTCTCCGTCTATTGCCATTCAGAAATTGTTGAAACAAACAGGTCTCAGTTTATCTGATATTGATTATTTTGAGATTAATGAAGCCTATTCCTCAGTGATTTTATCCAACCAGCAGATTTTGGGTTATGACCTCAATAAGGTAAATATTTACGGTGGAGCGGTTGCTTTGGGACACCCGATTGGTGCTTCAGGAGCCAGAATTATAACAACTTTAGTCAATGTACTGCGGCAGGAAAAAGGAAGATTGGGGATAGCTGCCATCTGCAATGGAGGAGGTGGAGCGTCTGCAGTTCTTATCGAAAATGTAAGTTGAAGCAGATAAAATTCCTTAGATTCGATTCTTTATAACGAAAAGACTTTTCTTGAAATAAAATTTGAGAAAGGTCTTTTTTATTTATAACAGATTGATTATCCATTAGTAAATTAAGTTTCCAGATAAATATCATTAGGCAGTCAATGGTCTATTTTTGCTAAACTGACAAATATCATTACATTCTTATTTTTATTCATTCTAAATAAATATAAATTTGTCCCAAGAAATTCAAACAAAAAATGAAAAAAATAACTACTCTTTCTGGTATTGTACTTTGCTCTCTGGTGAATGCACAATTGCAATATTGTATGCCTGCATTTCAGTATGGAGCTGACAGTAATATGATCAGTAATGTTACTTTCGGAAACATTAATAACTCATCACCGGTTCAGTCAGGGAATGCACAAATTTATGAGAATTTTACATCAATGTCCACAGATTTGCAATCCGGAAGTAATTATAATATATCTGTAACTGGTCCTTCCAGTACATTTCCCAGTGATGTAGCTGTTTTTATAGACTTTAATCAGAATGGTAATTTTGATGATGCCGGAGAAAGCTTCTACATTGGAAGACTTGAAGCAGCCAATCCAGCCAATGCATTTACCATCAACAATACAATAGTGATTCCTGCAAACGCGGCCAATGGGAGTACAAGAATGAGGGTTCTTAAGAATACAAATGTTCAGGCTTATTCTGATCCTAATGCTGCCAATTCTATCAGTTCAGCCTGTGATTCCGGCTTAAGAGCAGGGCAGACTGAAGATTATACCGTCAATATTATAGGAAACACAGTGAATTTCCCGGCTCCTTACTGTGGTGCCGAAAATGTAACCAGTCTTACAGTAAGCGAAATAAGCAAAGTAGAATTTGCCGGAACCGTAAGAAACAGTGCTATTGACGGTAACTCAGATGTTCTTGAAAATTTTACGGCGACTGTCTTCACTGTTAACCGGGGAAATGCCTATCCTATAACAGTAACAGGAGGTACTCATGGACAGAATACCGTATCAGTGTATGCTTATATTGATTTTAACCATAATAATCAGTTTGATGCGGATGAGAAGTTTAACCTGGGCTATCTGGACCATTCCAATCCGGTTACTACTACAGAATCAGGGATCACATCCGGTAGTATTATAATTCCGGGAGGAGCGCAGCTTGGAGAAACCCGTTTCAGATTGGTAAAAGCATATGAATCAAATTCATGGATGGGAACTTTGGAAAACCTTCCATGCCCTTCAGGATGGTTTATAGGGCAGGCAGAAGATTATACGCTTAAAATTCAGCCGGAAAGCCTTTCCACAATAGAGGTTTCTAAAGAAGCATCAGCCAATGTTCAGATATATCCGAACCCTACAACGAATTCTGTGAATATCAAGATGAAAGAAAAGCTGGAGAAATATGAAATTTACAATATGTCAGGGCAGAAGATGCTGGAAGGCAATTCGATGAATGTACCCATGGAGAATTTTACTTCTGGAACATATCTTATTAAAATCCTGACAAAGAATCAAAAAACAGTCACAGAAAAGATTATCAAAAAATAGACACATCATATCTAAATCATATCCATATCAATTTTTGTTTTTAATCGACAGGTTCTTTACCTGTCGGTTTTTTTATTTTTAAAATGTCGTATTCAATAGATTTTTAAGTGTATTATGAACCAGATTCCAGCAGGTCCATAAGGTCCTGTTTTGAAAGTCCCTGAAGCTTTTTCCCATCTGTGGTAAGCAGATTCTGAGCCAGTTGTTTTTTCTTTTTCTGAAGGGTAAGAATTTTCTCTTCCACAGTATTAGAACAGATCATCCGGACAGCAATTACATTTTTGGTTTGTCCTATGCGGTAGCTTCTGTCAATAGCCTGATTTTCAGCAGCAGGATTCCACCATGGGTCTACCAGGTAAATATAATCAGCCTGCGTTAGGTTGAGACCGACACCGCCGGCCTTTAAGCTGATCAGGAAAACCCGGATATCATCATTTTTCTGGAAATTAGCTACCTTTTCTCCTCTGTCTTTAGTCTGCCCCGTAAGATATTCAAACTGAATATTGTGGCGTTCCAGCTTTGTCTTTATCAGATCAAGCATCCCCACAAACTGTGAGAAAACCAGTATTTTATGATCTTTTGATTTCCCAAGGATCTGTTCCATCAAAATCTCTATTTTAACGGCATTTTCACCGGAATATCCTTCTTTTATCAAAACAGGAGAGTTACAGATCTGTCTGAGTCTTGTAAGGCCCGTAAGGACGTGCATGCTGTTTTTATTCAGATCATCGTCATCATTGGCTGCAATAAACTCACGAAGTTCTTTTTCATAAGCGTCATAGATTTTACGTTGCTCTGCATTCATTTCACAGTAGATCACCGTTTCTGTTTTCTCAGGCAGCTCTTTTGCGACCTGTTTCTTGGTTCTTCTGAGGATAAAGGGCTTTATTTTTTGCTGAAGTTCTAACGCCCGTTTACTGTATTCAAATTTATCAATAGGAATGGCATAAATATCTTTAAAATACTGCTTGCTTCCCAAAAGTCCCGGACAAGCGAAAGAAAGCTGGCTGTAAAGGTCAAAAGTGCTGTTTTCAACAGGAGTACCCGTTAATACAATCCTGTTTCTCGATTGAAGCAGCCGTGCTGCTTTATACCTTTCCGAATTTGGATTTTTAATAGTCTGTGATTCGTCCAGAAAAACATAATTGAAATTAAAATTTTTCAGGAAACGGATATCTGAAAGCAACATTCCATAAGTGGTAAGGACTACTTCATAATCAGACATATGAGCGGTTGTCTTTGGTCTGTCTGCACCATAATGCAGCAGAACTTTTATAGAAGGTGCAAACTTGCTGATCTCTTCCTGCCAGTTGAAAAGAAGGGAAGTGGGAACTACAATAAGATGGGTAGTATGCCCCCGTTTTTCCCGCTGTGAAAGGATAAAAGCTATGATCTGAATGGTTTTTCCAAGTCCCATATCGTCTGCGAGACACCCTCCGAAGTTGAATCCGTCAAGAAAATTAAGCCAGTTCAGTCCATCATGCTGATAATCCCTAAGTTCAGCATTCAGCCCAGCCGGAATATTGACTTTGGGAATTTTTTTTACTTTTGAGAACTTAGTGGAATACGTGGTGAGTTCCTCCTGAACTTCCTGGCTCAGGATTTCCTTTTCAAACAATGAAGTGACCTCCGTGAAGTTGATTTTTGGAATCTTTAAGAGCTCTTCGTCAATTTCTCCAGCATGAAAGTAAGCGGCTATTTTCTCCATCCATTCTTCAGGGAGAATTCCCATGCTTCCATCATCCAGCTGGACGAATTTACTTTTATTCCGGATCGCCCGGTGAAGTTGTTTTAAAGAAGCTTCTTTAGGACCAAACCCTACTTTTAGCTTAGCATTAAACCAATCCAATCCGCTGGTAATCTGAATATTGATTGTAGCCCGGTGGGAATTTAATTTGTTATTCTTTAATTCGTTAAAGCCCAGTATGGTTATTCCTTCATTTCTCCAGGTTTCAAATGCTTCAAGAAACCAGTTGTTATCCAGGAATTTATCCCTGTGAAGATAAAAATACTGATAGCCGTCCATCTGCTCTTCAAAATCAGGATGCTGCTGCATGACCAAAGAAGTAAAGCGGGCTTCCGCAGATTCAATTCTCTCTATTTTAAATGGATTTCCATTCTGATCTGTATCAAAAAGCTGCTTTCTGGAATAGACAGGAATTTCTACGTCTCCGTATTTCATTACCGGTGTGATTCCTATATAATTTTCCTGCTGACGGAGATAAACTACTCTTTCAGTTTGATATTTTTTATCTTCAAGCTGTACTTTCGTTGCAGTTTGTATGTAGCTGTAATTTATGTGAATACGTTCTTCTATGGTAGAGAGAATATTCTTCATAAATGCCTCATATTTTGAAGAATGGATCAGTAAAATCTCATTATTAGCCTTAAAGAACCGGATGATTCTTAGCATGTCAGGATGGTCTACAAAGCTGAAAATGTTTCGGTTATAAACAAAATATTCATTTCTGAGTACAATATTTTTGAAAGGAACAGAGATATCATTCAATTGTAATTCTCCGGTTATTTCGTAAAACGGATCTTTCTTAAATACAGATAATTGAACCTCGGCATCTAAAGTATTTAATTCAACATGGGAAAGTGACTTTGCGGATACCGTTTCTGAGATTTCCCGGTCGTGATGATAGACATCCAGTTTCAGAGGATTCTGTACAATGAGCTTTAAAGCTTCCAGTTCTGAAGTATTGTAATCTTCATTATAATTATTCTGGAAAGAGGTTATAGCGGTGTAAAATTTAATCTCTGCGGGTTTCTCCGATTTCCATATCAGCTGCATGGCATCTACAGGAGTCACCGGATTTTTGAGCTTCCCTGTCTGCGTTATTTCAGCTTCCATCAGAGAGAAGGTCATATGGTTGTAATAACGGTGCTTACCAATGACCAATATCTGTTTCTTGCCTGTTTCCAGTACTGCCAATTCATCCAGTCTTGAGGGAAGCTGCGGTAGAAGATCTCTTTGAAACATAACATCATCTACAGGAAGCATTTCCTTGATCTTAGGAAGGATTTCAATTTTACCATCCCTATATTCCAGTTGAAAATATTGATCCAGATCAGGTTCATTTTCAAGGCCATATGTTTTGGCTTTAGGGAGAAAAGCTTTTTTACGGAGCATATCATCAAAAAACAGGCGGTAATTTTTATCCTCAATGATACAATGGATAATTTCTGCCTGATGGGAACAAAGCTGGTCTTTCTGATTATCACATGTGCAGGAGCATAATAATGAACTGCCGACCTTGCTGATGCTGACCATTGGAAAATCCTGTAATGAAGATTGCTTTGTAAATATTCCTGTATTGTTTTCAATAGCTGCAGGGTATATTTCTCGGAAATCCCTGATTCCAATGAATGTGCTGTCTGAGGTATGTTTCAGCAGGTCATATACGGAAAGTGTACTGATATTGATGTTGTCAAGAATATATTCTGCCATAAGAATTGATGAAGGCAAACTTACAAAAAACAAATGTATTTAAGAATCCATTTTGGCTACAGCTTACCGCATTTTGGCAACTTCCGGGTTTATTCTAATGCTGAACTTTGTCCTATAATTTTAAACAAAGAAAAATGAAAACAATTTTTATAACAGGTGCTTCTACAGGATTAGGAAAAGCAACTGCCCAATTATTTCAAAATAATGGATGGAGAGTAATCGCTACGATGAGAAACCCTGAAGCAGCTGCCGATCTTGCAGCCCTGGAGAATGTAACTGTGCTTCCATTGGATGTTACCAATCCGGAGCAGATAAAGTCAACGGCTAAACAGGCTATTGAACTGGGAGATATTGATGTGGTTTACAATAATGCAGGATATGGGCTTATAGGCCCTTTGGAAGCGCTTTCAGATGATCAGATCGTGAAACAGCTTGACACGAATTTATTAGGGGTTATACGCGTTACACAGGCATTTATTCCTTACTTCAGGGAACAGAAAAAAGGAATGTTCATTTCTACAACGTCTATAGGAGGACTGGTTGCATTTCCGCTGGGTTCTACTTATCATGCTACCAAGTGGGCGCTGGAAGGCTGGAGCGAAAGTTTAGCTTTCGAGCTTAATACTTTTGGAATAGATGTTAAGACTGTTTCTCCAGGAGGAATCAAAACAGATTTTGTAAGCCGTTCTCTTGACTCGGCATCCAGTCCGGCGTATGAAGATATCACAAACTCTCTGTTTTCTAAAATGGAAGGAATGATGGAAGCAGCTTCTACTCCGGAACAGATTGCAGCAGTGGTGTATGAGGCTGCTACAGACGGCAGAAAACAACTGAGGTATGTAGCCGGAGAAGATGCTAAAGCGATCTACGCACAGCGCCTTGAATTAGGTGATGAAGCATTCAGAGAGCAGTTTGGCAAACAGTTTATTTAATCAGTTTTTTTGGAAGACAGTATAAAGTAAATCATATTTATACTGTCTTTACAATCAAATAATTTATAATTTTATATCATGGAAAAGAAAGATAATATTCCGCTTAAAATTTCATCTATATCAGAACTGCACGACATGTTGCAGCTCCCTAAACCGCTTCATCCGTTGGTAAGTCTTGTGGATAATACGAAAATGAGCATTAAAAAGGATATGCTGAAGAGAAGCTTTATCCTGAATTTTTATAAAATTTCGTATAAATATTCTACCACAGGAAAAATGGGCTATGGGCAGGGATATTATGATTTCAACGAAGGAGGAATGATGTTCACCGCACCCGGACAGGTGCTTTCCACTGATGAGAATGCAGAATATTGCGGTTATACGTTACTGGTACACCCGGATTTTATCAGAAGCTATCCTTTAGCAAAGAATATCAAGAACTTCGGCTTCTTTTCTTATGATACGAATGAGGCGCTGCACTTGTCTGATCAGGAAAAATCAACGATAACAGGATTGCTGAATAATATTGAAAATGAACTGAATACCACGATTGATGAAGTAAGCCAGGATGTTATCATTTCTTATATGGAGGTTCTTCTCAATTACAGCAACCGTTTTTATAAAAGACAGTTTATTACAAGAAAGGCTGTAAACAGTGATCTGCTGACCAAAATGGATGTTGTGCTGGAAAACTATTTCAATCAGCAGGAAACATTGAATAAAGGCCTTCCTACAGTAGAATTTCTTGCTTCCACACTCAGTTTGTCACCTCATTATTTGAGTGATATGCTTCGTAACCTTACCGGATTGAATGCCCAGCAGCATATTCATGAAAAACTGATTGAAAAAGCAAAAGAATACCTTACCACTACAGGTTTCTCTGTGTCTGAAGTAGCCTATGCTTTAGGATTTGAACATCCGCAGTCATTCAATAAGCTGTTCAAAAAGAAAACTGATAAAACCCCTCTGAGTTACAGACAATCATTCAATTAGAAATATCATCCGGTTCAACTGCCGGGTGTTTTTTTGTTATTGGTTAAAATGGAACATAAAAATGACAAAAACGGACTAGATTTTAATAGCAGAGCGTGTTTACATTTGCAAAAGGAATTTTTATCACCCTGTTATAATGAACGAGAGAGAATCTTTTAATGCCAAAATGCCAACAGCCTGTTTTTTACTTTTCTTTGCCCATGGACTTGTTTTTTCTTCCTGGGCGAGCCGGATTCCTATCATTAAAACTGCACTTTCGATCAATGAAGCAGAGCTGGGAACGCTATTGCTTCTGATGCCTATAGGACAGCTTTCAACGATGGTTTTGGCTGGGAAACTGATCAGTGTGTATGGAAGCAGCTGGATTATTAAAAGAGTATTTTTATTATATCCCTTTTTCCTTTTGCTGATTGGCTTATCACCTTCTTACTGGACGCTGGCGGTTGTTCTGTTCTTCTTTGGGGTTTCCGGGAATATGTGCAATATAGCGATTAATACGCAGGCCATTGAAATAGAATCCATTACCAAAAGATCCCTTCTTTCTTCCTATCATGGAGCCTGGTGTTTTGCTGGTCTTACAGGAGCTGTTGTGGGTTTATTGATGATTAACCTTCATGTGGGAACTTTCTATCATTTTGTTACTGTTTTTATCCTGGTAGGAATACTTTGGTTCTACAGTAAAAGAAATCTGACTAATATTATCCATAAAGCAGAACCGCAAACCCGGTCAATTTTTAAATCTGTAAATCCTACATTGTTTGGTTTGGGAATCATAGGATTTCTGAGTATGGCGATTGAAGGAGCGATGTTCGACTGGAGCGGGGTTTATTTTCAAACTATAGTTAAAGCTCCTGAAAATCTTGTTATACTGGGATATACAAGTTTTATTTTAATGATGACTTTAGGTCGTTTTATAGGGAATAGAATTATAGAAAAATACGGAAAGAAGATTGTTTTACAATGTTGTGGTATTCTGATGAGCGGAGGACTTTTTCTAAGTGTTTTCTTTCCGGAACTCTGGATTTGTATTATTGCTTTTATGATTATCGGTCTTGGCAGCTCGCTGAGTGTACCGTCCGTTTATAGTACAGTGGGTAAGGTGAGTGCAGTTGCTCCAAGTATTGCTTTATCATTTGTTTCCAGTATTTCATTTTTAGGATTCCTGATGGGACCGCCTCTTATCGGATACATTGCTGAAAGCTTTGATCTAAGGTATTCATACGGACTTTTTGCCTGTTTTGGGATTTTACTGGCGGTTATGGCTGGGCAGATGAAAGTATTCAGAAATAAAAATTAATAGGTTTGTCGGGTTAATTTTGACATCTGTTAGGCGGTTTTTGACATGTTCCTGCTCCTTATTGTTGGCTAATCTTGCATTTCAAAAATACTGTTTCTAAAAACTCTTTATCTTTATTAAAATTTATCTCGATGAAACCGGTCTCAGGAATTTTAACTGAATCTGTTATTGATCATTCTTTTTCCGTAAAGCGGCTGGAGGATGATGTTCCTTATTCCGGAAGCTTCGTAAGACTCAATTATCATCATATTCTAATGGTTGAGAGCGGTAGAGGGGTGCTGACCGTAGATGGACACTCTTTTGATATTGCAGGTCAGAAAATCTTTTTACTGTCTAAAGGCCAGATCTGTAAATTTGAGAATCATTCTGATGTTTTTGGCTATCGTCTTTCCTTTGGAGACTGTTTTTGGGAAAGAGTGCCTTCCAGTGCCAGTAATTGTAAAGCTGTTTTGTTTAATAATGCCGCTGCGAATCAACAGCTACTACCGGATCAGACTGAAAGAGACGAATTCTTAAGTTTGTTTAAAATCTTACTGGCAGAATACAAAACTGAGTCTTACACTAATCAGATGGATGTACTGGCTGCCTATTTAAAGATCATCATGATCAAATTAGCCAATATAAAAATTGTAAAAGAAGAAACTTTTAACAGTCAGGATTATATTATCTACCGCAAATTTATGGAGCTGCTGAGCAGCCAGTATCATAGTCTGCATGCGGTAAATGACTATTCGGAGATATTGAATATTACTCCACGGAGATTGAGTGAGCTATGTAAGCGGTGCAGTAATAAAAGCGCAAAAGAGATCATCAACGGGCAGATTATCGCAGAAGCCAGAAGACTTCTTCAGTTCAGCTCTTATACTGTAAAAGAGATTGCTTATCAGTTTCATTTCGGGACCTCAGAACAGTTCAGTCACTTTTTCAAAAAAAATACGGAAATATCTCCGGCAAACTATCGTAGTAATTTCATTCATATCGGGGTGTAAAACAGCTTGAAATTTTGACATGTTATTGGTATTTATTGATATTCCCAGGCATTTGTAATCAGGATATCTTTGGATAAAATTACATAAAGCTATGTCAGTAAATCGTATGAAAGAAGTCGCGGGAATCATCATTCCGGACAGTAAAATTGCAACTGAAGCCACAGAACTTCTATTGGAACACGGAACAGAATTTATTTACAATCACTCTCTGCGTGTTTTCCTATTTTCATCATTAAATGCAAAGCGTGACAACAAAGCTCATGATTCGGAGCTGTTATACGTTGCATCCGTATTTCATGATCTGGGACTTGTTTCTCATTACAGCAGCCCGGATCTGAGGTTTGAGGTAGATGGAGCCAATGCAGCACGAGATTTTTTGAAAGGTCATGGGATTGCTCAGGATAAACTTCAGCTGGTTTGGGATACCATTGCGCTTCATACCACCATTGGAATTGCAGAACATAAGGAAAATGAGGTAGCCTTAATGTATTCAGGAGTTGGATTGGATGTGATGGGAGAAGGATATGAAAACCTGAGTACAGAACATCGGGAGGAAATTATCAAAGCTTTTCCGAGAAATGACTTTAAAGAGAAGATTATTCCTACCTTTTTCGGTGGTTTTGAGCATAAAACAGAAACCACTTTTGGAAATATAAAAGCCGATGTCTGTGCTTTTATGATCCCCAATTTCCAAAGAAAAAACTTCTGCGACTGTATTTTACATTCTCCATGGTCTGAATAAGTGAAAGAAATTTACCATTAAGCTAAACAGCCCTGATCATCTAAGGATGTACAGGGCTGTTGACTGTTCAAAAAATGTGAAGATTTATATCCAGTTTTCAACAAGATGAAGCCATATTGCCTTTTCTTCATTCAGCAGAAAAACGGCTGATGATGTTCTTTTAGTAGTGATATCTCCCGTAACCTGTGTTTCAATATAAGTAGCAAGACCATGATGCTCAGAATCATGTACTACTATATTTTCAACCTGAATATTTCGTTCCGGAAACTTTCCAAATATGGTAGGAAGCCAGTCTCCAAACATAGACAGAGTAACAGTATCTCCATTTCCATTAATCATCTTGAAATCTGGGGAAAATCCGGATAATAATTCGTTATAAAGACTTTCCTGATTTTCTGTTTTACCCTGAAACCATTTTTCAATATTCCTGTGAAATTCTTCTATTTCCCAAATAATTTTTTCTGTATTGCTCATATTTTAAATATAATATTTTTATTATTTAAATGTCTTTTAATCAATGATCTTTCTCAACCTGCTTCCTGCCCATATTCCAATAAGTTGAAAAATACCGATCATTCCTACCGCTGCAACAAATGCTTTTGTGAACCCCAGAATAGGTGTCAGATTAAAAAATAAAGTCCCAATAACAGCTCCACCGGTCACACTGCCAATCTGAATGCCGATACTTATCAAACCTGAAGCCTGTCCTGCTTTATCTTTAGAAACTAAAGAAATAGCTGTACGCATCATAACAGGCATAATGGTACCATGCCCGAATCCAGCTATAAACAAAGTGATATGAGTGAGTAAAGATGGTTTTTGCTGAAAATAAAAAGTTACTGCACTTATCACAAAGCCTGTCATCAACAATCCCAATCCTACGTAGATCATTTTAGAAGCGCTCAGTTTTATCCGCGTGGTAATCAAAGGCCCCAGGAAAAAGGCAAGTCCATAAGGAACGATAGCCAACCCTGTCTGCAATGAATTCTGATGGAGAAACTGCTGCAAATAATAAGGATAACAAATGAATAAACCTGCCGTGAAATTGTAAAAGAAGATGATCAGAAGACTTAATGCAAAAGGTTTATGGTGCAACAGTGCCGGATCTATGAGTACCGGACGGCTTTTTTGAAGTTGTTTCTTCTCATATTTTAAAAATAAAATAAGTAATAAAATTCCTCCAAGAAGAATCCCGAAGATCCACCATGGCCATTCAAATTTTTGTCCGAAAATAAGAGGACAGATAAGCATAAGCAAAGCCAGAATTAATAATAAAGCTCCTGTAAAATCAATACCTGTCTGTTCTTTCTTATTATCCTCATTCATAGTAAAATGGATTCCCAGAATACAGATAACCGTAATAGGAACATTTACAAGAAAAACCATTTCCCAGGAAAAATTTCCCCAATGCATACTTAGAAGAACTCCGCCAAGCAATTGTCCGGCCACTGAAGCAAGCCCAAATACCGAACTGAAAAGACTTACTGCTTTAGGCTGCTCCTGACTGCTGAAGAGATCCTTTATAGAAGCTAATACCTGAGGGGCGAGCAGTGATGCGCCAACGCCTTGAAACAGCCGGAAAATAATCAACCACATAACATTAGGAGAAAAAGCGCAGGCGAGGGATGAAAACAGGAAAGTATATAATCCTGATATAAATACCTTTTTACGGCCGTAAATATCACCCAGCCGTCCGCCGCAAACAACAAGCGCTGCATAAGTAAGTCCATAAATGGCAATAACCATCTGAAGTTGATGATCGCTGGCACTGAATGCTTTTTTGATAGAAGGCAAAGCCATATTGACAATAAAATAATCCAGAGGTGAGAGAAAAGCACCTGCGATCAGAAAATTGAGTGCCTGCCACCGTTTCGGATATGTGTTCATACTTTTTTATGCAAAAATACCCGCTTTATGTTCTGCTAAAATTGTACTTTTGGAGGAAAATACAGTGTATAATGAAAGGACTGCCGCTTGAAGAAATTGATGTAAGAGAAATAAAACTGAAAGAAGAAGAGATTGTGTTTAAAACAAAGACTTTTCTCACATTCGTTTATGTTGTCAAAGGGGAAGGTACACTCGCGTATGATGATCGCAGTATTAATTTTTCTCAGGGTAAGCTTTTTATTATTCCTCAGCAGGAAGAGTATCGTTTTAAGAGTGAAATGGCTCAGCTTATCAGCATTCAGTGTCCGGCTGAATTTATTGATAAAATCCGGCTGGAAGCAGACCGTATTGAAAGCTGTGAGAATTTGCATAAGCTGCAATATATCAGCCATAATTATCATGCAAGGGCTGGTTGTATCTTCAGGAATAAAAATGATGAGCAGTTTGCCGAAACCCTTATTCTTCAGATCGCTAATGAGTTCAAAAACAAAGCAGAAGATTACCTTATTATCCGCAACTGTATGTCGATCCTTCTGAATCTGATTGCCCGGAATATCATTCAGAGTGAAACCTCTGACCTTCAGGAAAACCGCAAAGCTTTTTCGATCATGAAGATCATCACTTATATTCAACAGCATATAAAGGACCGTGAGAAAACCGGAATTCAGGTTATTGCTGAACATTTTGGGATTTCCGGAAATTATTTCGGAGAGTATTTTAAACAGCAGACAGGAGTTTCTTATCAGAATTATCTGCTGGACTATAGACTGAAATTGGTAGAAACGTATCTAAAATACAGCAGTGTACGACTAAGTGAAATTGCTTATGAACTTCAGTTCAGTGATGAAAGCCATCTTTCCAAACTCTTCAAAAAATATAGGGGAGTAACGCCGGGTGAATATAGGAAAACCTTCAAATAAAACCTTTTTTTATTAAAGAGTTGTAATTCTGTTTTAAAAAAAAATATAAAGTTAACTATATAGTTGACTTTATATTTTATATATTTGTGGTAAATATATTTCAGATGGATTTTGACTTTATTAAAGAATTAGGATATAAAGCTTTGGACAGCAGACTGAAAAGAATCAGCGACAGAATGTCTCATGATGTCCGGAAATTTTATAAAGAATTTGGAATTGATGTTGAACCTAATTGGTATCTGGTCTTTATGCTGCTGAAAAAGAAAGAGGAAATTTCAATTACCGATATTGCTGAACCACTGGGCTATTCGCACCCATCTGTTGTAGTTATTGTTAAAAAAATGAATGAAAACGGTTATCTCAACATCAAAAAAGACAGTGTAGATAAACGGAAACAGATTATTTCATTGTCTCCAAAAGCCATTGAAATGCTTCCCCAGCTGGAGAAGATCTGGGACAGCTGTGAAAAAGCAATTTTGAAAGTACTAGCAGAAGATCTGGGGATTTTCACTTATCTGGATCATATTGATCAGGAATTAAAAGATGAATCTTTCCATCACAGGTTTAAACAGGAATATTTAAAATCAATCAAATCATGAAAGCATTAATTCTCATCACTGCATTTCTTTTTTCCAATCTTATGATTTCGGCAACTGAAACCAAAATCATGATAAGAGCGAAAGCAAGAGATGCCAAATTTATCGGAACTTCATTAGGCGGCGCTCATATTATCATCAGAAATAAACTTAATCAAAGGATTCTGGCAGAAGGAAATACTACGGGAAGTACCGGAAATACAGATCTGATTATGAAAACGCCTAAAATCAGAGGAAATTCCATTGCAGATGCGCAGACCGGAGGTTTTATGGCGGCTGTGGATATTGATGAACCTACATTTGTGAATATAGAAGTGATTTCTCCTTTGAACAGCAAACAGGCCCAGGCGGTGGTAAGCACAGAATTGTGGCTGATTCCGGGAAAACATATTTTAGGAGAAGGAATTATCCTTGAAATTCCGGGATACATCATTGATATTCTGAAGCCAAGAACTCATCAATATATTGCATTGAACAGCATTAAAGATAAACCTTTCCTTTTTCAGGCCAATATTGTTATGATGTGCGGATGTGTGATAGATAAAGGAGGTGTATGGAATTCCGATGAAATTGAAGTGAAAGGAATTCTGAAAAAAGACGGAAAATTTGTGAAGAATATAGATATATCTTTAGTTTCCACCAATTTGTTTGAAGGAAGCCACCTCATTAGTTCTTCGGGAAACTATGAACTCGTATTGTATGCTTATCATGAGAAAACCGGAAATACGGGAGTAGATAAAGTGAACTATGTAGTCTTCGAATAAAGCAATTACAATACACTTGAATTAAGAGCGACTGTCGTTCTGACGAAGGAAGAATCTGATTTATAATTCTGAGATTCTTCACTACACTTCTGAACTACTGTTCGCAGACCCTTAGGTCTGTATTCAGAATGACACTTTTGAGATCGCTCTTTTTAATATCCTAAACTTTCAGAAAATAAATTATAAAACCTGAAGTTCTCTGAAAACCTCAATAATAGCTTCAATAAGTCCTTTGTCAATCATGTTTTCCGCAGCTAAATCTGGTAAAAGTGCTCTTAAGTCACCATGATCATCACGCTCAATGATAACTTCAGTGCCATCAACATCTACATACAATTTATAGCCGTGTGAGAATGTGGCAAGCTTTCCGTTGAAAAGCAATTCTTTACCCTTATAGGTTACCGGGACTTCAAATTCTTCCATTACTGTAAGTTTCTATTCATACTAAATTCCGGACAAATGTCGGAAAATTTTAATTCATATCATTATACAAATTGTAATGATAAAGCCAAGTAGTACGAATCGTTAAAAATATTTATGCACTAAAATCTGTATCTTTATCCTTAGTTATGAAATGTATTATAACGATAGAATGATAAAGTAGTTTGAATTACATGAAACATAAAGTTACCCTTTTCTGGTTCAGACGTGATTTAAGACTGGAAGATAATATAGGTCTTTTTCACGCACTCCAATCTGAAGATCCGGTAATACCCATTTTTATATTTGATACTGATATTCTTGAAAAGCTGGAAGATAAAGAAGACCGAAGGGTTGATTATATCCATCAGGCTTTGACGGATATCAATATTTCATTGGAAAAGCATAATTCCAAAATCAATATATATTATGGTAAACCCATAGAGATCTTCAGGGAATTATCAGAAGAGTATGATATTCAGGGTGTTTTCTGCAATCGGGATTATGAACCTCAGGCGATTGAGAGAGATAAAGAAGTCTATTATTTTTTCACAGAAAAGAATATTCCTTTTAAAGCTTATAAAGATCAGGTCATTTTTGATAAAGATCAGATTATTAAAAAAGACGGTTCTTCTTATACTGTTTATACCCCTTTTGCAAAGAAATGGCGCGAAGCATTAACTCCGGAACATTATAAATCTGTAGAGCTCAATTTTAATAATTTCTTTCCACAGAAACATTCTGATATCCTTACTTTAAAGGAAATAGGATTCAAAAAAACGGAAATTGATTTTACAAAACCGATTCTGGATGCTTCCATTATTGATAATTATGATAAATACCGTGATTATCCGGCATTACAACGTACCACACAATTAGGAATAGCTTTGCGCTTTGGAACGATCAGCATCAGGAAATGTGTGGCCTTTGCATTGGATCATAATTCAACATGGCTTTCAGAATTGATCTGGCGTGAGTTTTTTATGCAGATTCTGTATCATTTTCCACAGGTGGTGCATCAATCCTTCAAAAAACAGCATGATAATATCAACTGGCGGAATAATGAAGATGAATTTAAACACTGGTGTGAAGGAACTACAGGATATCCCATTGTAGATGCCGGAATGAGACAGCTTAATCAGACAGGCTATATGCATAATCGTGTAAGAATGATTGTGGCAAGTTTCTTATGTAAGCATTTACTGATTGACTGGCGATGGGGTGAAGCCTATTTTGCCTCAAAACTGAATGATTATGATCTGTCTGCAAACAATGGAAACTGGCAATGGGCAGCAGGTAGCGGTTGCGATGCAGCTCCTTATTTCAGGGTTTTTAATCCCACAGCTCAGATTGAAAAATTTGACAAAGATCTGTTTTATATCAAGAAATGGCTTCCTGAATGGAATACCTCAGCTTATCCTTCTCCAATAGTAGAACATACCTTTGCCCGTGAAAGAGCTTTAACAGAATACAAAAAAGCCTTGGCATAAATAACGGATATCAGCAAAATGCCCGGCAACAAAAAGTCACCGGGCATCAACCAAATATTTAATATGAAAATTAAATCGTTTTCAGATACAGCTCCTGTAATTCCTGTGCTGTAAATGCTTTGGAAGGTAAGTTCTGTACAAGTTCTCCCTGTTTCATAATACCGATATTCGTGGCCACACTTACTGCATTGAAAATATCATGAGTGGCCATTAAAATCGTTCTGCCTTCTTTACCCAGCTGGCGAACAATCTCTGTAAATTCTGCCGTAGCTATTGGGTCCAGTCCGCTGGTGGGTTCATCCAGAAGAAGTACTTTTGCATCTTTAGCCAGAGCAATGGCAATTCCTACCTTTTGGCGCATCCCTTTTGAATACCCTCCGAGTGTTTTTTGATGGGCTGTTTCTTGCAATCCTGTACGCTGAAGCAGGGCAGATAGTTCTTCTTTCAGATAATTAAATCCTGCGATTTTGGAGAAAAAATCTAGATTCTCCAATCCGGTGAGCTGAGGATACAAAAGCACTGTTTCAGGAATATAAGCCAGGTGTTTTTTTATTTTTTGAGGATGATCCTTTACCGAAATATCATTGATGAAAGCATCTCCCGAAGTGGCTTTGATAAGCCCCAGAAGAATATTAATTGTTGTACTCTTACCAGCTCCGTTTTGCCCGAGTAGCGCAAATATTTCCCCTTTTTTTACTTCCAGATTAAGAGCGTGAAGTGCCGTAAAATCGTTGTATTTTTTATGTAAGTTGATTGTTTTTAACATAGTTTTCGGTATTTGTTTTGTGAAAGGATAATAAATAATGCAATGAAGATGAGATATGGCAGTACAAGCTGTATCCATTTTATAGGGTCAGAGAATTTGAACACTTGTATGATTTGTTCTTTCCAGTTGATAGATTCTGCCGTTTTTCCGGAGAAAATAAAAGGGTAGAAGAATAAGCGTTTTTTCTCATGGAATTTTTTAAGTGATGAAGCATAATGCAAATGATTCTGCATATCCGTTTTTGCCAGACGGCTTTCTACAAGCTGAGTATGAAGATTCGGAAGGAGGTAGCCTAAATAAGTTGCCGCCTGATTCCGTTTTTGCATCTTTTCAGTATAATGTTCTGAAGACTTCGCAGATTCAAGATCTCCCATATGCTGCATGGCATAATACCAGGTCCAGGTGAATGAATCATTTTCTTCCACAGTGAAATTTCTGTACTGAGGATATGCCTTGTAAAATTTTTCCATAGTGGGGCGTTTAGCTTCATCCCATTTGTTGTGGTAGCCTTCTCTCTGTTCCATCACTGCTTTAAGAGATTCATGAACCGGATATACTTTTTGGATCAGAATATTACTGCTCATGGGAATAATAAAATTGATGCCCACCCAAATGATCAGAAGAATTAACGCATTCTGAGGTGATGATTTACGGAAAGAAACAATCCATCTGCATAAGGCAAACCAAAACAGAATATAAAGGAATCCACTAATAAGAAAGGCAGTATAATAAGAGTCTAACGGTATTTTTATCCAGGCCGAAGCAATGATTATTAGCACAAAATATACAGCTGTCACTGCCAAAAAACGTATAAACATCTTCTGATCCAGAAGCTTTTGTAAATTGCCACTCTGTACTGAAAGCAATTTCCAGGTTCCTCTTTCTTCTTCCTCAGAAATCAGATTATAACAAAACGCGACAATAACCAGTGGAAAAAGGAAAACAATCACAAAACTAAAGTCAAAATTTCCTACTGCTGCATTGGCAGGATTATAAAAATCAGAATTATAACGCTGTTCCTCAAGATTTCGAATGGTTACGCCCTGGATAGAGGGATTTAAATCCCGCATTCCAATATTTAAAGCAGCAAGCCTGGGTGTTTCATTCACCAGATTGAATTTAATATAATAAAGAACCAGCCCCAGATCATCCTTATGAAATTTTATATTCCTTTGAATGCTTTCCTCCTGAAATACTTCACTCTTAGAAATGATATCTCCGTTCCTGTCAAGAAATTTTTTCCCTGTATAAATAGCCATAATTCCGGCTATAAGTAAAAACAAAAGAGCAATGATATACGCTTTGTTACGGTAAAATTGGGTATATAAATAACGATTCATTTAGATTAATTTTAATTTTCTTCCACTTATTTCGATGGCGATGACACAGATAACCATCCATAGAACTAATGAGGCAGCAGGTATTGGCTGTTCTTTCAGACTGTACAGAACAGAAGTATACCTGTATTTAAAATCCGGGAACTTCTCCCAGTTGTCTTTATCAATCACAGCAGGTGGTCCACCGTTTTCCGGTTTTATATTGCTGATATGCTCAATTTGTAAATCATTTAAATGCTGGGCCATCTGATAGCGATATTCTTCAGCCTGCTTTTGAAATTGAGTATAAGAGAAGAAATCTGTGCCTGTTGCAATCATTGAAAAGTTTTTAATGGCAATGGCCGGATTGATCAGCCCTGAAAAATCGGTCAGATTTTGTTGCCTGTTGTAAATGGTTTGCAATTCTTTTTGGTGTCTGATATAAATCTGTGAACTTATTTTTTCCCCTTCTTTCATAACAAATCCTCCATAGTTGAAAGGAAGCTCATTTGTTGTTTTCACTTTATACTTTGTCAGTAAAGAATCTTTGATCTTTTTGAAATAAGGATCGTCAGGGTTGTGGCTGTCTCCAGACTTTAAAATATCCTTTTCCAGGGTTGTTTCAAAAGCAATACGGGAAGGTGCCGGATATAAATTCTGTGCTGCAAACTGAACACCTTTTGGTAAAACAATAATGAAAAGAAGCCAGAAGCCTATAAGACTGATCAATGCTGAAGAAGTACTTTTGCTGTTTGCAGAAACTACAACGGTTAAAGTGCTTATAAAAAAGTAATAGATCATATAAGCAGGCAACAGGAAAAGCAGGCGTAATAAAATATCAGCCGAATCTGTTGTCTCGGACATGAACGCCGCAAGGAAAACAATAGGAATCACCGGAATCAGAAAGCATAGAGAAAATAACCAGAGTCCCAGAATTTTGCCCCAGATAATATCCCTTCCGGAAGTTCCCTGTACACTAATGATTTTTAAGGTGGCACTCTCTCGTTCCTGAACAATTAATCCAAATCCTAAAAAAAGAATAATCAGCGGAACAATACTCTGCAGAATAAAAGCACTGCTGAAAGCCCCGAATCTTACTAAAGTTCCTGAGCTTCCAGCCTCCGAAAGATTGGCTGTATTCTGTTTATGGGCCTCCAGAAATATAACATTCCCAAGGTAATCATCTAATCCATTGTCAAAAATATTCAGAGGATGCCCGATTCTGAAAACCAGATAACCATAATGCGCCATACGGTGCGGATGCTTATCAGGTCTGTGTTCCCAGCTTTCCCGGACTTCTTCCCGGTATTCTTTTATTTTTGAAAAGGAATCCGTATATTTAGTATATCCTATACCAATACTCAGCATACAGAATAAGAGTACAGCAATAGTGGTGAGCAGATTTTGTTTTCCTTTAAACAAATCCTGCCAGGTTTTTCTCACCATCAGTTGTAAGTTTGAAATAGCCATATTTTAAAATTTATAAGTAGCAGTTAGTAAATAATTCCTTGGAGTTCCCGGAAATAACCTTAAATAATTCTGAGCCCCAATCCAATAGACTTTGTTGGTGATATTATTCAGATTAAAAGAAAGCTGGACAGACTTTGCCGGAGTGTAGTACAATGCAGCGTCTATGGTAGTATAGGCGGGAAGTTCAAAACTTCTTGTGAACCACGGAACTTTAGAACTCTGATAAAGCATTCCTGCCCCAATTCCGAAATCTTTTATGAATTCAATATTTGAAAAATTGTAGCGCGTCCAGATATTGACAGAATTTTTAGAAGTGTTTTCTTTCCTTTTCCCTACAAGATCAGGATTGGTATCATCAAGTATTTTAGCATCAATATAGCTGTAGCCTCCGTAAATATGCCATTGAGGAAGAATATGTCCGGAAAAATCAGCTTCAAATCCACGACTACGGTCGGCACCTCTCTGTACTAGTTCATCAGGTTCCGATGGATTATTGACATTGATTAAGATATTTCTCTGGTTGATCTCATACACAGCAAGATTCAATGAGATTTTTCCGAAAAGCTGTGTCTTAATTCCCAGTTCTTTAAGATCTGAAGTCAGTGGTTTAAATCGTGCTGCAGATTCGCTGCCTGTAAGACTGGAGGTATTGGGCATTAATGTCACCGTATTGGATTGTGGCTGGAATCCGGTAAGGTAAGTACTATAAAGGTTAATATCATCCGTAAGACTGTATGTAATCCCGAATCTGTACAGAAGTTTATTATTCCGGAATGAAGACTCATTGGATTCTTTGAAATTGGTGGTGTCCTGAAACCATTCCTGACGTATTCCTGATAGGATTTTGAACTTTTTCCATGTGAAAAAATGCTGAATATAAGCAGCGTGTGTAGTGGTAAGAGCAGAAGGCAGAGCAGTTATAACATTCAATGTATTAAAATTAGTACCCTGATAATTTTCTGCACCCGGATTCAGATCAAATGGAGTGACATTAGGTTTAGGAATGAGTGTTCCATTGTAATTGATAGTCTGGTAATCAGCAGCATTGGCTGGTTTGTAAGAAGCTACTACAGAACCGTTCTTTAAAAGAAAACCTCTTGCAGCATTTTGTTGTCCGCCTTTGCGTTTTTCCCAGATCTGGCTGTCATAGCCTATTAAAGCCTGATGCTGAACAGCACCTGTTTTGAATTTAAAATTAAAATAAGCATTAATATTGTCTGTTGCCCAGTTTTGTTTTCTTTGCACAAACTGCATCATCGCAAGGCTGGAAACCGGTTTATTATCCATGTCAGGAGCAAAGGAATTGGTGGTTCGGTGTTCCTGCAGGTTTTCTTTCCAGTATTGTTTCATATAAGAAGCATTAAAGCTGATAAATGGGTTAAAATGATGGGCAACACTTCCCATCAGAATCAATTCCCTGGTTTTAAAAAAATCATCGGGAGCTCCCAGATTCAAAGATCTTGGCGTACTGTACAAATCCGTTTTTCCAGCAACAGCACCGAAAATAGGCTGCCCTCTGTCCAGGTTTCCATAAAGATCATTGAAAATCATTTCTACATTCACCGATGTTTTTTCATTCGGAACAAATGTGATGGAAGGAGAAATTAAAACACCGCTGTTTTTAACATGATCCCTGAACGACTGAGCATTTTGGTAAGCTCCGTTAAAGCGGTATAATAGAGTTTTGCTCTTGTTTAAAGGGCCTGTAAGATCTGTGGTGACACGGTAAGTATCAAAACTGCCTCCCGATGAACTGATCTCGTGACGGGAAGTTGACAACGGTTTTTTGGTAACCATATTAATTGTTCCTCCAGGATCCACACTGGACATGGTAATACTTGCTGGACCTTTGAAAATTTCTACACGCTCAATATTGGAAGTCATAGGTTGTAGAAAATAATACTGTCGTGTCCGCATTCCATTGATAATCTGTCCTTCTTCATTTTGACTGATTCCACGGATGTTGTATTGGTTGTAATAGCTGGAAGGAGAGACTCCATTCACATTTTTCATAACATCTCCAAGCTGAAAGGCCTGGCGGTCGGTGATCAGTTCCTTGGTAACGGTATTAAGAGTTAAAGGAAGATCTTTATTTTTCATAGCAATCTTAGTGGCAGCAAAAGAGTAGTCTGATGTATAATCTTTAGACTTTCTTCCGATGATTTCAACCGTTTGTACCACTGTAGATAAGGAATCTTCAGAACGGGACTGAGCATATAGAAATGAAGATGCGGTAATGAAACTTAAACTTAAAAGTTTCGCAGAATTTGGGGAAATACAATGAATTATTCCCGAATAATTAAAATTACTGGTAATCATGAATAGGGATGTACGGGCAGTGAAAATGCCCATTAATAAAAGGATATCTTTAATTGTGTGAAAACACAGGTATCCACGGCATAACAGTACAGACTACAAGAATCTGTATACAAAAATGAAGGCAGAATTATAGATTAAGCTGCCGCGAAAAATGAAGATGGGGGAGCCCGGGAGCTGAAGAAGTCGAGAAGACAACGGTATGAAATGGCTTTTGGTTGAGGCATTTCGCTGTCATTCGTACTATTGATGGCAAAATCCATGTTCAAAGCTTCAGGAAGGAGAACATTGTTCATGTGCATATGAAGCGCACACTGACATTCGTCGTCCTGTGAAAAGGTAGGAATTTTCTCTTCTTTGGAACCTTTTTTATAGATCACTTTACTCTTTGCATGTTTAGCATGATCAAGACATGTGTTTACGCCGCTGACATTAGAAACAAATATCAGAAGTAAAGAGAAAACAAAAAAGACTCTGAGAAATTTTTGCATAATAGAAAACAAAAGTACAATTTAATTTGATAAAAATGGGATGATCAAGAAAAAGTAACAGATATTTTTCAAACTGTAGTTTCAAATCTAATGATTTTATTTTCCGTTGAGTGTATGGAATATTTTCCGCAGCAGTATGATCCAGATCATATTTTGTGAGAGAAACAACTTGCTATATTTGGCCCATTGAAATTTCATATTTCTGACAAATTACAGTATAACCTTCCGATGATTCGGGAGGTTTTGTTTCTATATTAAGTTTATAAGTTACAGCCTCAATAAATCCAGAGATTGAGCAAATTCAACAAACGTCTTAACAAGCCTAAGATAAGCTGCAAACAAAAAAGACAGAGGTTGGCACATAAAAAAGAAAGTCAGCACTTAAAAGAAAATAATAATAACACTTTATAAAAACAGGTGTTTTTCCTCACTATTTTGGGATTTACAATTTTAATTTTGCTGAGCAATACATAAAACTAAATACATGAAAACATCACAAAAAGGAATCAACCTGATTGTATCATTTGAAGGCTTCAGCGCTAAGCCTTATCTGGATTCTGCAGGAATTCCGACGATAGGGTATGGTAACACTTACTATCCCGGAGGAAAGAAAGTAACTATGAAAGATCCGACAATCACAAAAGAAAAAGGAGCAGAGCTATTCGCTGCAGTTTTGCCAACTTATGAAAAAATAGTGAACTCAAAAGTGAAAATAACACTTAATCAGAATCAGTTTGATGCTTTAGTTTCTCATGCTTATAACACCGGAGGATCTGAGACTTTGTTTTTTCTGATCAATAGAAGAGCAACGGATTCAGAAATTAAAGATTGGTTTACAAAACGATATATTACCGCCGGAGGAAAAGTTTTAAACGGGCTTATCCGAAGAAGAAAGGCAGAAGCTGATTTGTTCTTCACAAAATAAACAATCCCCCACTGTAAGGTGGGGAAAATTTTGATTCAATTATTTCTAATTAACAATTATAACCCCGTTAAGGTCATGATCCATTAAACATTGAAAGTATGCCATATCATGATTACTAAGCCCCTCTAGAGCTATCGATGTTGCTGTATAAGAGACTTGTCCTGATTTGATCCATAACTTGCCATTATCGTCAACAACTTCAATGCTATAGACTTCCCCTTTACAAGCATATATCATATATCCATCGCCTAGATAATTTTCATTTAAAATATATATTTGGGGAACGCTTTTAGATGTATTTGAGGTACTATTATTTAATTTCTTAACTGTAAGTTGATTATTTGAATTTGAAAGCATAATATTTGTTTCTTTAATCAAATAAGTGTCTACATACTTTACTTCTTTTCCAAAAGTAACCTTTAAAACAGATTTGCCGTTTACAATAGCGGGTTCAACTTTACGTTCTTCATTTTGAGATTTTGAACGAGTTTCTTGAGTGTTTTCAGTATTATCTTGTTCACAAGAATTCATAAACGACATTATAACTATTGAACAAGCAATAGCCTTAAAAGGAATTTTAATTTTCATGGTATAAGCTTTTTTTAACTACTACAAACTTAATAATTAATACTATTTAGAACAATTAAATATAAGTGACAGTTATCATAGCTGATTTATTAATGGGGGACAATTATAAAATAAAAATTCCCCACTTAACAGTGGGGATCTTTTTATCTTAACACAACGTATCCCTCAAACGGGTCTCTATTAATTGACAACAATACAGTTGCTCCTTTGTCTTTTATGCTAATATCAATAGGGTAATAACTTTCATCTTGGTCCTTTTTGAAAACTTGAATCATGTGTTTGCCAGGTTCCTTTTTTGTGATTAGAATAGCAAACATTCCATCTAGGTTATTCCATGTTTCAACTGTAAAATCGATTGTCATAATTATTATTTTTTTGTTAAGTTCCGAATATACAAACAATTCAAAATCAATCATTACGGTTTCCCGTAGAGTTATGACTACAGCCTCTCCGTATATTTACGGAGTTTGTATAAACTAAAAGTACAAGTCAAGTTTTTTTAATGTCCTCGGTTTCCGGGGATTTTTACGTTAAAAGAAAAATGTACCACAAAAAGAACGATTTCATTAAACAGTAAGTTTATGGCATATGCATTGTTATTGATTAAAAAGAGTTTTTAAGAGATACTTTATTTAACACCACATCATTATAACTTATAATTCATTTTGAACTTTTACCTCCCTATTGACACGGGAGGTTTTTTTATGATTTTAATCATAATTCAATTAATGGAGATTTATTAATTTTGAAATGTTAATAAAATTTTTATTATAAGTTTTTATCCCCGGAGAGATCCGGGGATTTTTCTTTTAATTGTAGTTTTTTCTCCTTTAAAAGAATGATAAACCGGATTTTATTGATTTACATTTAGACGGATTTGAATTTATTTTGAGTACAACGGGTAAAGGGTTCTTAATGATTTTGGAGCGGATTTATTCCTGAATTTCAGATTTTAATAATACGATATTCAGGCGGTTACAGATACAGATCTTATAAACATAGCAGATCCAAAACTTAAACGGAATGAAAGTTGAAACCATGACCAGAAATGTAAACTGATGGCTAAATAAGTGTACTGACTTTGCATGTCGAAAAAATAGTTAAACCTTTGTTGATAAATTATAAGTTCACCAAATTTCTACCCCTTTAATATTCAAATTGGCCGAATCTTTTTTACTACAGTTCCATGCTTGTTTAAATTCTCTTAATTGTGTCAGGGGGCCGTTTATCCTAAATCTGAAAGGTACATGAGGGTTGGTTAATAGTTCATTACGTAGAGCTTCAGGACTGATGTTGCCATGCCACATTTGTGCCCACCCTAAAAAGAAACGTTGCTGCCAGGTGAAACCGTTAATAGATGCAGGTTGCTTTTTTTTATCATAACTTTTTTCAAGTGCATGATAGGCCAGAGTAAGTCCACCAAGATCTGCTATATTTTCGCTTATAGTGAGCTGTCCGTTAATGTGTACTCCTGGCTGGGCTTCCATTTGGTTAAAATAATCAATGTATTCTTTTGTGAGGTTTTCAAAATTATGTCTGTCTATTGATGTCCACCAGTTATTTAAATTACCTGAAGCATCGAATTTCGAACCTCTGTCATCAAAAGCATGGGTTATTTCATGTCCTATCGCCGCGATTATGGCACCATAATTTATAGCATCATCTGCTTCATGATTATAAAAAGGTGGCTGCAGGATACCAGCTGGGAAACAAGCACTGTTAGTATATTGATCGTAAAATGCATCAACAGTCTGTGGTGTCGCATGCCATTCGCTTTTATCTACTGGTTTATCAATTTTATTGATGCTTTCGTTATGATGAAAAGCTGCAACAGAAATGATATTATCTATCAAACGTAATGGTTGTATGGAGATACCGAAATAGTCGGGCCATTTTTCCGGATATCCGATCTTGAAAGTCATTGTCTTTAATTTTTTGTGTGCCAACGCTTTGGTGCTATTACTCATCCAGTGTAAGCTGTCTATACGCTGATGATAAACCCAGCGCACATTTTCAATCATTTCACCTATCTTTTGTTTATCTTGTTCAAGGAAATATCTTTGAACAAAAAGCTTACCTAAAGGCATGCCCAGTGCTTGCTCTAACTCTTTAATTGCCGTGTCTATGCGGCTTTTTTGTTCTTTTTTTCCAGCCATTACTGTTCCGAAAAAAGCAAAGTGAGGGTTGCTGTATTTCTGTGGCAGGTAAGGTGCAAAATGAGATAAAAGCTGCCACTGGGTATATAATTTCAGTACAGTTAATGGTGTTTTATGCAGGAGAGTTGTTAAATTGCTCATATAAGCCCGGTCTTCAATAATAACAGTTTGGGTATTAATTCCTTGTGCTTTTAAAAACCCGTTCCAATTAAATTGTGATGCTATGTGGCTGAGCTCTGTGACAGATATCTTATTATAGGTTCTTATCTGATCGCGCAACATCAGACTAGATAGCTGCAGACGAGCCACGTTTTGCTCCAATTCGTAAATTTTGGAACCAGGGGAAACAACTTTAAGGCCTGCGCTTTTATACATAATGTCGATGTGCTGGATCATTCTGTCTTTTAAGTTGGCATTTTTAGATTCTTCTAGTGCATAATAGCTTTTATCACCCAAAGTTAATCCGCCTTGCCCTAACGAAAGTATATTCATTTGATTATTATGAGCATCGGCTTCCACCTTATAACTGATAAAAGTTGGTACACCAAGCTTTTGAAGTTCCCCGGAGAAGTTTACCCAATCGGTATAATCTTTAATATGATCAATTCGTTCAAAATAGCTGTCAAGAGGTGAAAGTCCTAACTTTTCTATGGAAGCAGTATCCATGTAAGATCTGTAAAAATCAGCTATCTGTTGAGATTCTGAACCTAATTTGAGATTAGGTAATTTACTTATGCTATCTACAATATTTTTCAGTTTCACTTTGTTGTCCCGATCAAGAATTTCGAAAGCACCCCATCTGCTTTCAGTAGCAGGAAGAGGGTTTTTCTTCTTCCAGTTACCATTAGCAAAGCCATCAAAATCAATACATGGATTTTTAGTAGAATCAATATTGCTATTGTCAAAACCTGAATTATTGAAAACAGAACTAATGTTCGCTTTCTTTTCAGCCTTACAAGAAAAGAGTATCGTTATAATAATTAAAAGTGCTGTCAACTTATGGTTTTTCATACTGATAAAAATATAATTTTTCAAACATCTGGTTAAACGGTTTAAAATAGTGAGAAATTTTATCACAATATATTTTTTTACCGTTTAATGATATGCTGTTTTATTGTTTTATCCTATGCGTGTTAAACACAATTAAATTATAATAAAATTGTGGATATCTTGCCGATTTGGCAATAGCTGATAAAATTTTTAGTGGTAAGCCCTGTAACTATGAGAAAAAAGACCATCATGCAAACAAATACAGTTTACTGTTTCCACATGGTTCGCTGCTCATTATGAAAGGGGATTTGTAGGAGAACTGGGAGCATGGGACGTACCTATGAAAGAACGGATTCATATATGGTTAGGCTGGTTCTTAATTCTTAGGTGTGTATAGATATTTTTGTATAAGATAACCTGTTTTTCAAACAGATATTTTACTAGTATTGAAAATATTCTAGAAATATGTTTTTGAAAAACAGGTTATTAATTTTTTTATGGCTCAAGTCCAGGGCCACCACATGAATTATACGGAACGCATGTTAATTTATCATTTATAAAACATAGTCTGGTACAACCTGCTCCGCCAACAATTGTTTTTAATTCTGCTTTTTTAAGCTTTTTTAAATTTTTCATACTAATATTTTTTATGTTCACAACAAATCTCACGAATAATTATTATATACGGGTTTAAATTAACGAATTTTAACGTTCTATTTGGTTGGATTTTAAAAATTGGAGTGATACCGAAATCAATAGTTTAAATAATTGATACTATGGTATGATGTGATTCTTTATTTGATTAAAATAATAATAACTTTGATTTCATTTAATTTTGAGGAAGAACATGCAGGGAAATGAAATTACTTATCAGATTTATTCTCCAGAATTGATACTTGAACTGCTTAGCAATGGGGTCACGAAAAAATATATGAAAACCTGATCTAAATGACACAAGGCATTAGACAATACTCACGAAGCTAAAATACTGAACCTCTACCTTAAAAATCTTTCAGAACACTCTTTCTTCAAAGGTTGTTTGATTCAGAAAAAAATATATCTGATAGCACGGGGAATTTGTGAGTTTGGCTTCTGTTGATCTGCCAACCTTCTGTTTTGTCCATACAAAGTGATTTCGCGGAACATCTCCTGAAGCTAGCGGAGTGTAGGATCTTGTTAAGATGTACAAGATCCCACGATTCCCCGGGATGATAAAGTGGAAATTATAGAATTTTTAATGATTATACAGCCTAAGAATCTCCACCAATTCGGGTATGGATCGTATTTTCAGTTTCTCAAACAGCCTGTTTTTGTAAGTACTGATCGTAGATGAATGGAGATTAAGTTGATTAGAAATTTCTTTGAGAGGAAGACCTTCAGCCAGTTTATTGGCAATTTGCAATTCGCGGTCTGACAGCGCTTCGAAGGGTGAGTTTTTTGTAGTGCCATTTATCGATTCTAAAAACATCGCTTCTTTTACGTGGTCACTCGCAAACCGGCCAGTATTGAGCATTGCCGTCAAAGCAGTTTCAACTACTGCATTGGAGCTTTGTTTACTTAAATAGCCACCGGCACCCATCTTTAGATAGCGCATTGCATACACCTCTTCATCTTGAGAAGAAAATATAAGAATTTTTAAGTTGGGTTGGTGCATTTTTATGTAGTCAATGGCTTCCTGAACAGAACCATTAGGCATATTGACGTCCATGATAGCCAGATCCAGTTCTTCCTTCAGAATGACTTTGTACAGTGATTTAAAATCCTCTACTTCAATGATTGTAGCATCAGGCCAGAGGCGTTGTATGGTTTGTATTAAACCCATCCGGACGATACCGTGATCGTCTGCTACAATAATACGAACGTTTACTTTTAAACCCATTATTCTATAAATTTACGTACAAAGAGGGAAACAGTGGTGCCTTTATTTTCAGCGGAAGTGATTTGAATGTTTCCATGCATCAAGGATACAAAATTTTTCACAATTTTCAAACTTAATCCAACTCCTTTCTCACCAGCAGTACCAAGGAATAGGGGGTTACCATAAGTGAAGATTTCAGATAAATATTTTTCATCCATTCCCGTTCCGAAGTCGCTCACAGAAATTATCACCTGACGATCATCCGTAACTTCCTGCAAGTGAATGTCATTCCCGGAAAAAGAGTATTTCACTGCATTATTGAGAATTTTGTCTAAAACATATTGCAGCAACAAACGATCGGTTGTAACAAATGCATTGGGATCTCCTTTAAAGTGAAATTTAATATTTTTTTCTTTTAATTTAAGTGCATATTTTTCTTCAAAATGGTGAAAAAGATCCATCATCATGATTTTCTCAGGTTTAATCTTAAATTCCCCATATTGCGTTTTTAACCAAGAGGTGCTGTCCTGAATGGTTTGCAGATTCTTTTGGGCATCGCATTTTAACTGCGGCAACAACTTAAAAAAATCTTCCTCACTTATAGTCTTTTCTTCTACCGCTTCTATAAGCCACAGAAAATTTCCAAACATTTCCTTTGAATCGTGAGATAATATCGAGATCAGTCCGTTTTTAAAACTGATTTCATTTTCCAGTTTTTCAATTTTTAATTGTAGTTCGTTGCTAAGGTCATTCATAAATTCTGTATCAAAGCTTAAAAAAAACTATTCAGGTATTTTTTTAAGCATAGTTTATTATTTATTCTTTTTCGATTTCCGTACCAAACCATTTTTGAATCATATCAGACAGGGTTTGCTTTAATAAGGGTTTGGTTAAAAAATCTGACATTCCGGCTTGCAGACATTTTTCTTTATCACCAGGCAGACTCCCTGCTGTTACTGCAATAATAGGTATTTCGATGTTTTTTTCCAAGGCTCTTATTTCTTTGGTTGCTTCAATACCATTGAGATGAGGCATCTGAATATCCATTAAAATAAGATCAGGACTCTCTTTTTGGTGTTTTTCAACCGCTTCAGTACCATCTTTTGCCTCGATGATTAAAGCTTGAGGAATAATCTCCTTTAAATAAGTTTTGATAAGAAGTAAATTAATAGGATTATCCTCAGCAATTAAAATTTTTATTTCGCGCATGCTCACTTCATTTGCTGCATTTTTTATTTGATCCGGTTTTTTCTTTTCAGAACTCTTTAAGGTGGATAAAATCTGGTACATCTGTTTCATACGAATTGGTTTTACAAGCCGATTTTCTATTTCTAATTCGTCACATGCAGCCTGCAAATTAGTATCATCGGACGAGCTGTACAAAACAACATACGGCACTACATGGTTGGCGTCGGGAATAATATTTTTCATTTTTCTTATGGTTTCAATGCCATCCATAATCGGCATATGATAATCCATAATAATCACATCGAATTTGGACTTGTTCATAATCAATAGCAAAGCCTTCAACCCGCTATCGCATTCCGTTACTTCGATATTTTTTCGTTCCAGCATCCTTTTCAGGATTTTCCGATTGTTTTCATTATCGTCCACAATCAAAACTCTCTTAATATCACTTAAGTTTAAATCATATTCCTCTTCCTCAGTGTCGAACAGAATATCAAAGAAAAAGTCGCTGCCCTTTCCCTGATCGCTTTCGACTTGTAATATACTGTCGGCAAGTGCCAAGATTTGGTTCGAAATGGTGAGTCCCATGCCAGTCCCTCCATATCTTTTAGTAATACTGCCATCTCCCTGTGAAAAAGGGTTGAAAATTTCAGCCTGTTTTTCGCTGCTGATTCCAATGCCTGTATCGCGAACTCCAAATCGGATTCGTTTTTTTCCTTCTCCTAAATCATCTAAAACTTTGACATATGAAACAATCTCGCCTTCCTCGGTAAATTTTAAAGCGTTGCTCAAAAGGTTGACAAAAACCTGTTTTAAGCGCATCTCATCAGTCCATATATATCTAGGTATGGTGTCATCAATATCGATGAGCATTTCTACTTGCTTTTTAGTATTACTGTACGCAACAATATTGAAGGCTTCTGAAACCAGTTCTTCAATCTCTACTTTGTCGAGATTTAGCTTAAGTTTTTGCTTTTCTAATTTTGAGAAGTCCAAAATATCGTTGATGATGCTGTATAAGGATACACCGGATTGGTTGATGATTTCCAGGTATTGTCTTTGCATTTCGTCCAGATTGGTTTCCATAAGGAGCTCTGTAAAACCGATAATACCATTTAATGGGGTTCTTATCTCATGACTCATATTGGCCACAAACTCTGATTTTAAAACATAGGCTTTTTCTGCCAGTTCTCTTTCTTTATCCAAATGACATTTTGCCGCTTGGTTCAATATCTTGTTGACCAACTCTTCCTCTGCTTTATCTAAATTTTTCTCTTCCCTGTCAAATAAATTTAAATGAGTGATCAGATTGTCCTCACGACCGGGGATGGGATAACTTCTATGAAATTTAAATTCCGAGTTCTTAGACTCATAAACCGAAGTCTGGTCATTCAAAAGAAAGTGAGGATTCTGGGGATAGACCTGATTGGGGGATGCATCACTGGAAGCGAGAACGTAAACTTGCCCTTCCGAGGTAATGCTCATGGTGCAAAGCTCCATGTTGGTCATCTTGGCCGCCGCGAATACTAAGAAATCAAAAACATCGGTATGTTTTTTTTCGAATGCACTTAATTTATCAATATAGTGCTGATTCCGCGATTGATCATTGCCATTAATGTGGTCCATAAGGAAGGTTTTTTTTAGAAAGTATCGTTAAATTGCCGTGAAGCTATAATAAACATTGATAGAGTAGGTGGTATTTTCCTTACCTACCAAACTTTGGGCACCCGCAGGTGATATGGTATATCTTACATTCAGTCCCCGGTCCAAAACCGGTGCTCCATTAAACAGTATTTTTTGAGGAGTTTTGGATAAGGGAGCATTTACAGAACTTCCGTCTATACCAATTTGTAATATGTTGGAATTGATGCTGGTCTGCAGACCGCCTTTCTTGAAATAATTTTCGTCCGATTTTACATAGAGCTCAAAATTTTCATTATTGGACAGCATAATTTGGTTTGGAATCATTTGTGACTGACCATCGGTGTATTGGGCAGCGGTATTAAAATTGAAATTTACATTGCGTCCGGAACTGGGGATGGTGATCTCCGACAGAGGAAGCACCTTTAACTGAACAGCCGTATTTTGCAAACTGTTAATTGAGTTATCTGTACTTCTGGCATTGAAGTTCAATTCAAACGTATAAGTTCCAGCTTCAAAAAAAAGGTTTTTAAAATCATCCGAAGAAACATAAAGCTCTGGAATAAAGCTGTTTCTGTTTCCCGCCACAACACTGAAATTAGCTGCGGAAAAATTCTGAAAATCGGCAGATAAGGCTTTGGTCGTGAGTGCAGATCCATTACTACCCAATTTAATGCTTGCTATATTTCTGGTTCCTGGAACACCTTTAGAAGAAGTGAACTGAATGTTTGTAGAAGCAGCTTTCGCCCAAAAATTAAAGTCAACCGTATGTGCGATTTCCGTATTCCCCAAATCCCACACCCGCGTGCTAGTATTGCGGTAGTCATTCAAAGAAGATATTTCTATGTATTTTGTTAAAGAATTTGTGACCCAACGCATAGATGGAGGAATGACTAAAATTGTTTTAAAATTACGTGGTGTAAAGTCATTATAATTCTGAGTGATATCCATGGAGTAATTCCCGGCCCGGAAGGCATTAGCAGTAAATTGTGAGGCAGGAATTTTAAATGTAAAATTGATATTTCCCCGGTTGAATCCTCCCCCGATACTTAGTGATGGCGGTTCAAACCATTTTATAGCGCTTGTACTGAACGACTGAAAACCTGGTAAATAACCTGAAAGTCCAGTATATGGCAGCTGCCCGCCCATACTTTCTAACTGCCATAGAAGAGTGGAACTGGGCAAAGTAAATGAGGAAGAAGAGTGAGTAAAAGTTGGTCCTGAAACAGAGGTAAATGTAGGAGCTGTTGGGAGTAGCCCCAAAAAGGCATAATCCCAGTTTGTTCTGTTAGCGTTCGTCATTACTCTTGTAGGTACTGAGGTAAATTCGGTCCTGTTAAAAATATTATTATCAGGAACCGACAGATACACATCCTGAGCTTTCGTGGCTGCAAACCCACAGAACATGGTAAAAATTCCTATTAGAAAAGCCCTCATCTTTTTCATACTTTTAAATTTAAAACTTTTTCACCTTAATAGTGGTGTCTTTCTTCTTATATTCAAAAACTACGGTTTTTGAATACCCTTCTTTTGTCACCTGAATAGTTTGGGTGGGTTGTGTATAGCTGTATTTGTCATTTTCAATATAGAGACTGTATTTTCCATCTTTCAGGAAAAACTCAAACTCATTTTTTTGGTTAACCACGGCAGTATAGATCACCCCATCTTCACTTTTTGCATATACCACTATTCCGGTTACATCTGTTTCCAAAACATCGTAGGCTTGCTTGATCTCCGTTAATTTCCCACTTACCCTGATGTTTTTTACCAAGCTCACTTTGCGGTTAATATTATTATGTACCATAATGACAGGATCCATCATCAATCGGGCACCTGCACTTTCGTTCACCTTCAGTGTATAAGTACCTTCAGGCACATTCTGAAAAACTACTTTTCCATTCTTATCCGTCATCGCTACATAATTGTCCAGTTTTACAATTTCATTAGCAAGTACCGATTCGCCGGACTCCAGAAGCCCATTGAAATTTTTATCTTCAAAGAACTGGAACGTCACTTTATGATTTCCAAGAGTCGTAGCTGTGGCAAAATATTTTTTAATCCCCACTCTAAACTGGTAATAACTGCCACTGGTTGCATATTCAGCCGTAGATTTATAACCGGAAAGATTAAAATAACCTGTGGTAGACCATGAAGACGAAATCTTATATTCCAGATTACCGGTGATATTGCTGTTTAAATTTTTATAAAGTTCCGAATAGAAGGCTCCGGCTGAAAAAGATCCAGTCAGATTATGATTAAGCATCTGGAAATTATACGAGGCATATACATTATAGTTGGCAAAATTACGGCTTACATCATAATAAGAATTTAAATCAAAGACACTTGTTGCGTTCCATTGGGCTGTTCCGTTGAGGGAGAATGATTTATATCTGTAAGATAAAGTTGTTTTCAAACTGTTGAACCAGTCCGGTTTATTGTTCTCTTTTGAATAAGAATATTCCGCCGTCAGGTTCAATCCGTGGGCACCTAATGTAGTGCTGATATTGGCTTCCAGCCGGTATGAAAAAAGTTCCTGCGATGTGTAAAAATTAGCTGTTTTTTGATTTTCAACCTTTGGAGAAAGTAAAAAATTCCACTTCTTTAAAGAAAACTGATAACCTAATCCCAAAGCTTCTGTACTGTTGAAATAATAACGTAAATTAGAGGTATTCCCAGGTTGGGTTGATGCACCCTGGAAACTCAGGAACTCGGGCTCTATCTGCGAATTCTGATATTGTATAAAAGCGCGCTGAGAAGCAGAAAATTGGCGGCCAATCCTCTGATTTGAGAAAAAAGATCCCCGTTTGATCCCTGCATAACTTTTGGTAGCAAAGGAATTGACAGATTGTATATCCCAGTTCCCTATTTTCCCATCGTAATTGGCTCCCATTGAAGCGCCTGCGTTTTCATCTTTGTTCAAAAGGCCTTTTTCGTGGCTCAGACCAACCTCCGTGCGGATTGTGTTTTTATCATTAATTAAAAATGACGTTACCGCGTTCGCTACCTGTGTATCTATGTTAAGGCGCGGATCATGATCGAATATATAAGACACTTTCCCATTGAAAGATTTAGCATTCCCAAAAGCATATTTTGCGCCCATAATGGTAGATCCTTCTGTTTGTTGGAAATAAGTACCGTACAGATTATAATTATTTTCCAGCGCAAGAATTTCAATCTGATTATTTTTACCAAATTTGGTAGAAACTTTCCCGCCTCTTCCGAAAACCGGATAATCATAATCGCTGCTATTAACATTTCCCACCCTTAACACCGTATTTTTTCTCTCCAGTTCCAGCCACGTATCATACAGATTATAACGACCGTCTTCAACATAGTAATCTGCACCAATATTGAAGCGCGATTTCAAATTCTCAGTCACCCGAAATGCTGTATTTCCCCTTAATTGAAGATAGTTGAAACCTGAACTGTTTTCATTATAGCTAATTTCTGCAAAATTACTTCCGCTCACCGCTTCGTTTCCTCTGGCAATTTGTCTGTTGTGCGATAAAATGACTAAATAGAGTGTGTTGCTTCCCACGATTTTATTATCAAGCAGGTCTGTGACAATTGCATTAATATTAAATTCCGGATAAAGTGTATTCTGTTTTCTGACTGCAATTTTGATTTCAACCGTTTGTTTTTCTAAACCTTCCAGAGATACGGTTTGTTGTTTTGGCATCATTTCCAAACCATCAGGAATGGATTGCAAATCAATCTTAACGGTTCTTTTACTATAACCTTGGTTTTCTACTGTCAGCAGAATTGAGGATTGGGGCACAGCAGGGTTAATGAAATTTTCGTAGGTGGCGGTATAAATTGCGATGTTTTTGTTCTCGTCTTTAGCAACGAAGAATGAGGCGCTTTCAGTTTTGGTAACCGTTGGGCTGGTGTACGAAACCTGGAATTTGATTTCATTGGATCTCAGTTTCATAAAATCCACGTTGGCGATCAGTTTCACAGGAAGATTTTTAGACTGACCTGCACCTAAGGTAAATTCATTTTTGGGATAGAAAAGCAATCCCGGATATTTTTCATTAGGTATGATATTCTGAATGATAATCTCTTCAGAACTTTTATTCTCAACGACCAGGAAATTAGTAAAAGTAGAACCTTTCTCAACAGCTACAGCTACACTGTCATTTTCAAAATGGATTTGTATATCCTTCTTTTCCTGCGCAGAGGCCAAAGAAAAGTGCAGAAGAACAAATACAAAAAATAAGATTGTTCTTCTTAGGACTGATATCGATATTCCATTCTGTAGTTTCAAGACTTAATTTTAAAATTTAAAGTTTTTTTCGCCTACGCGTAAATCATTGGATTCTGCCATTTTGATAATAACCACGCCAAGGAAGTTTCCTGAAATTTTCTCTGGTAAAGAAAACTGAACAACCTGATTGGTATCCGGAAGCATGGAGATGGAAATTGCTGGCAATTTTATTTCCTTACCACTGTCTGTGTTGGTGAGTTCAAACTCAACGGTGGCATCATTGATGGTGTTTCCATCATTATGGATACTTACTGCTACTTTTCTGTTCGCTGCATTCTCATTACTCACCTCTGAAATATTGGTAATATCCAGACTTTTTACATGGTTTCCCGGTGGAGTATAAAAGATGTGAAGTCCCACTTCAAATAAGGTGATAATACCAATACCATTCTGAACACGTGCCTTATCTGCCTGCTGAGGAAGCTGGGTGAAAAACAGCATACTGTTCGTAACAGCAGACTGTGATGCATTTGCCGGGATCTGCATGGTCACTACAATCTCCTTTGTGCTTTTCGCAGGAACTGTTACCGCGTTTTCTAAGGTGGATATCCAGGAGGCATTGGAAATTTTTGAACTGCCTGCTTCAAGATAAACCTTATTTCCGTCTTCTTCTCTAACCCAATCTTTGTAGTTGAGATTAAAAACATAATCTTTATCCGAGCTATTTTGAAGCGTGACTGTCTTTGTTACTTTTTCTCCTGGATTACCTGTGAAAAACAAGCGTGTAGGCGACATAGAGATACTTTGTGCCAGAAGTGAAGAAGACCCTGTGAAGATAAAGAAAATGAAAAGGTGAATAAACTTGTGCATGGTGTAAATAGTTTAATAATAAAGATTCCCAAAACTACTGAAAACATCGCAAAAGGAATCTTTACAAACTAAAATTTTTATTATAAAGCGGTCGCAGTATAAGTTACCGTTTGTGTATAAGTTCCGGCTGGTTTACCTAAAATATCAGGAGATGAGGATTTTGCTGCTGGAATGGTGTAGTCCAGATTCAGTGTTAATGCACTTCCAAGAGGAGCATTTGATACTAAGGTTTGATCCGTTGCAGATAAAACAACGGTGCTTTTTGTTCCGCCCATGGTTCCGGCAGCTGTAGCAGCTTTGATAGTCAGAACATTTACAGGGATCAGGTTGGTTCCATTCATGAAATTAGCACCTCCTGCTTTTACTTTAACATTAAAGTTCTTCGTTGAAGTAACTTTTAAGGAGTTGGCTTTAGTAATTGTTTGATCAGAGTTATAGTCTGCTGCAGTAGCATAGTTAAAGTCAACCGTATTACCAATTGCTGTACTTCCCGCGTCGATGGAGATTACATCGTTCAGGGTAATGTTTACCGTTGTGGTTGCTGTAGTATTTTGAGCTTGAACATTGTTAGTTCCTAATATGATTGCTCCAAAAGTTAAGGCTGAGATTACGATTAGTTTTTTCATGATAGTAATATTTAATTGTTCTTTTGTATACTGCAAATTTATAGCAGCGATAAAAGTTTCTTTGTAGTGGAAAAAGGAAGTTCATGTAGTAAAATCACTACAGGATTATTCATTTTGTTTAAATAAAAAAGCCCTCAATACCTGGAAAGTGCTGAGGGCATATATATTGATGTGTTTTTTTATAAAGTAGTCGCAGTATATGTTACTGTTTGGGTATAAGTTCCAGCGGGTTTACCTAAAATATCAGAAGATGAGGATTTTGCTGCTGGAATGATGTAATCCAGATTCAGTGTTAATGCACTTCCGAGAGGAGCATTGGATACTAAGGTTCTTTCTCCTGGAGATAAAACCACATCGTTTTTGGTTCCGCCCATATTTCCGGGAGCTTCTGCAACCTTGATTGTCAAAACATCTACAGGGATTGAGTTTGAACCATTGACGAAATGCGGTCCTCCCGCTTTTACCTTTACATTAAAATTCTTCGTTGAGGTAACTTTTAAGGAGTTGACTTTGGTAATCGTCTGATCAGAGTTATAGTCTGCTGCAGTAACATAGTTAAAAGCAACTATACCACCAATTGCTGTACTTCCTGCATCTATAGAGATCACATCGTTCAGGGTAATATTTACCGTTGTGGTTGCGGCTGTATTTTGAGCTTGAACATTATTAGTTCCAAATATAACTACTCCAAAAGTTAAGGCTGTGATGGCGATTTGTTTTGTCATGGCAGTAAGATTTAATTATTATTCTTGTTCTCTTTTGAACATTACAAATCTACAGCTGCTACAAAGCAGTTGCTGTATACGTTACTGTTTGAGTATAAGTTCCGGCTGGTTTACCTAAAATATCAGAAGATGAAGATTTTGCCGCTGGAATAGTGTAGTCCAGGTTCAATGTTAATGCACTTCCAAGAGGAGCATTTGATACTAAGGTTTGATCCGTTGCAGATAAAACAACAGCGCTTTTTGTTCCGCCCATGGTTCCGGCAGCTGTAGCCGCTTTGATAGTCAGAACATTTACAGGGATCAGGTTGGTTCCATTCATGAAATTAGCACCTCCTGCTTTTACTTTAACATTAAAGTTCTTCGTTGAAGTAACTTTTAAGGAGTTGGCTTTAGTAATTGTTTGATCAAAGTTATAGTCTGCTGCAGTAGCATAGTTAAAGTCAACCGTATTACCAATTGCTGTACTTCCCGCGTCGATGGAGATTACATCGTTCAGGGTAATGTTTACCGTTGTGGTTGCTGTAGTATTTTGAGCTTGAACATTGTTAGTTCCTAATATGATTGCTCCAAAAGTTAAGGCTGAGATTACGATTAGTTTTTTCATGATAGTAATATTTAATTGTTATTTTTATTTAATTGTTCTTTTGTATACTGCAAATTTATAGCAGCGATAAAAGTTTCTTTGTAGTGGAAAAAGGAAGTTCATGTAGTAAAATCACTACAGGATTACTCATTGGTTTAAATAGAAAATCCCTTAATACTTTCTAAGTGTTGAGGGCGTATCTAATTCCTGTTATTTCTATTATAAAGCTGTCGTGATATAAATTACCGTTGCTTATAATTTTTCTTTAGATTTTCACAAAATTTACTGAATGTTTGGTGTGATGTATTAATTAGATTTAAATGTCCAAAAGCATAGATTCTACCTTACAGATGACAGATACTTATTCCCGGATTTTGAATTTTATCTATATCGGTACAATACATACAAAATCAAAGGCCTCCTGAGGAAGCCTTCGAAACACCAAATCACAAAATATTAATATGAAAATTTATTTATAAAGCTGTTGCAGTATAAGTTACCGTTTGTGTATAAGTTCCTGCTGGTTTACCTAAAATATCAGAAGAAGATGATTTTGCCGCTGGAATGGTGTAGTCCAGATTCAGTGTTAATGCACTTCCAAGAGGAGCATTTGATACTAAAGTTTGATCCGTTGCAGATAAAACAACAGCGCTTTTTGTTCCGCCCATTGTTCCGGCAGCTGTAGCTGCTTTGATAGTCAAAACATTTACAGGGATCAGGTTGGTTCCATTCATAAAATTAGCACCTCCTGCTTTTACTTTAACATTAAAGTTCTTCGTTGAAGTAACTTTTAAAGAGTTGGCTTTAGTAATTGTTTGATCAGAGTTATAGTCTGCTGCAGTAACATAGTTGAAGTCAACCGTATTACCAATTGCAGTACTTCCCGCGTCAATGGAGATTACATCGTTAAGGGTAATATTTACCGTTGTGGTTGCTGTAGTATTTTGAGCTTGAACATTGTTAGTTCCTAATATGATTGCTCCAAAAGTTAAGGCTGAGATTACGATTAGTTTTTTCATGATAGTAATATTTAAATTTTATTTTTATTTAATTGTTCTCTTTTGTATACTGCAAATTTACAGTGGTCATAAAAGTTTCTTTGTAGTGGAAAATGGAAGTTCATGTAGTAAAATCACTACAGGATTACACATTTTGCTTAAATAAAAAGCCCTCAACACTTCTAAGTGTTGAGGGCTTTTTATTTAAAAATTGATATTTACTTACAATGCAGTGGCAGTATAAGTTATTTTTTGTGTGTAAGTTCCTTGTGGTTTCCCCAGAAGTACTTTGGATGCATTTTCCGACGAAATAGAGTAGGCAATATTTAAAGACTGTTTAGTACCTAAACTTGCATTACTCACCAGTACCTGATCAGTTGTAGATAAAGTGACCTCATTCAGAGTCCCCACCAGACTTCCACCTGGTATTGCCTTTACCTGTAATATATCTACAGGAATTACGTTTGCACCACTTACAAAGTGTGTACCTTCAGATTTTACTTTTACATCAAAATTTTTGGAGGAAATAATGACTAAACTATTGGGAACGGTCACATTTTTTGATGAGTTATAGTCTTTTGTGCTCCCATAATTAAAATCTACAGCACCTTCTGACGCATCAGTGCCAATGTCCATTGCAATAACGTCTGCTAAAATAATATTTACGGATGTACTAACCTTCTCAGAATTTTGTGCAAGAACCCGGTTGGTTCCTATAGTGATTGCTCCCAGGGATAGGGCAGTGATAAAGATTTGCTTTTTCATGATTAATAAATTTAGTGAGGTGTAATAATATTGTAATTCAGAATTCATTATAAATCTAATAACATTATCCGACATTACCAAAGCTTTATTGTTATTGATTGACTAATTGTCAGTGTTATAGTTTCGATAATGAAGGATTAGCTATTATAAAGTAATTTTTTTATTTCATAGAATACTTCACTATCATTTTAGGTGAGATAATGTTAAAAGCTCTGAAAGCCCGGTATATTTGCTGAAAAGTTTAAAAAAATGAATATCAATTAAGAAAAACAATGGGAAAACCATACAAAATAAACTTTTATAAAGTTAGCAGCTTCATCTTTAAACGACTTAAATTATATTCATTTTCCAATATCTTCTAACGAATTTCTAAATTAATTTGTAAATATTATAAAATGACCTATTTTTAGTATTTTATTACAAAAATACCATTCAATGCCGAAAAAAATTATAAGAAATCTTCAGATAGGAGTAGTGATTTCTTTGATGCTTCTGATTGCTAGTTCCATAGCATCTTATATAAGCATACATAAGCAGATGGAGAATAGGGAAGACCTCTTGAAAAGTAAGGAATCTATAAGCTTAGCAAAAGATATCTTAAATACTCTTTTAAATGCTGAGACGGGCAATCGGGGATATCAGCTTACCGGCCTGGAAAATTTTCTTGAACCTTTCGATAAAAGTAGGAATGAATATCCGCTGCTTGTTTCTCACAAAGATAGACTTAATCTTAGAGATAAAGATCAGATTAATATTCTAAATGAACTGCTACATACTTCAGAAATCTTAATGAAAGAATATGTTTTGCTTATTGAGAATCGTAAAAAGGGAATATTAATAAGTCCGGAAGAACTTGTACAAAACAAGGAGGCTATGGACAAATGCCGCATGCTCGTTCAGAAATTTGTAAAACTTGAGGAAGTTCAACTTGCCATAAAAAATGAAGAGCTGAATAAGTCTTCGAAGTGGACTGTTTTATTTATCATCTTTTCTGCGGTTGCAGCCATTGGTGTAACCGTTTTTGTTTATATACAATTAAAATCTGATCTTATCCGGCGTGGTAAGTTAGAAAGCGATCTGTCTTACACTAAGGAAATGCTTGAAGAAACAGGCTCAGTAGCCCAGGTGGGAGGTTGGGAAGCCAATATGAAGACAGGAAAGCTGTTCTGGTCTCAAAGTACAAGAGAAATTCACAAAATAGAAAATAATTTCCAGCCTACTTTTGAAAATGCCTTTGAATTTTACAAAGGAAAAAGCAGGGAGAGAATAAAATATCTTTTTAACAGGGTAATACAACAAGGAATTCCTTTTGATGAGGAACTTCAGCTTTTACGTAATGATGGCGCTACGATTTGGGTAAGAGTAAAAGGTATTCCCGAATTTGAAGATGATACCTGTAAAAGGGTTTTCGGAATCATTCAGGACATTGATGCCTTCAAAAAAATGTTTTTAGAGGTTACCCGGAAGGAGGCCATAATGCAGTCTTTTGCCACTGATGTTCCTGTTCCTTTGGCCATGTTTGATAAAGATCTTAACTATGTTGCTGTAAGCAGCAGATGGAGAGAGGAATTTAGTATGAATAATGTAGATCTTATCGGTAATAATCTTTTCACGATATCACCTAATATTCCCAAAGAACGAAAAGATATCTATGACAATGCACTTTTGGGAAAAACGTACATCAACAGTGACTTTATGCTAAAGGTGGAAGGAAAAGAAGAAATTCAGCATTATGACCTTAAAGTCGGTCCTTGGTATCTTACAAAAGATGAAGTAGGGGGAGTGATTATTTCCATACAGAATATTACAAATGCTGTAAAGATAAATGAAGAACTGAAAAATGCCAAGGAAACGGCAGATATAGCCAGCAAAGCAAAATCCGAATTTCTGGCCAATATGAGTCATGAGATCAGGACTCCTTTAAATGGAGTTATTGGTTTTTCAGACCTTCTCCTCACAACACCACTGAATGAAACACAGATGCAATATCTGAATTACATCAATGAGTCAGGGGAAAACCTGCTTAGCATTATCAATGATATATTGGATTTTTCTAAAATAGAATCCGGAAAAATGGAGCTTTTGATTGAGAAAACTGATGTTTATGATATGTTAAGCCAGGTCATAAATGTTATTATTTATCAATCCCAGAAAAAAAATATCGAACTTCTTCTCAATATTGAGCCAGGTCTTCCAAAGATACTTTTTTTGGATGAAGCAAGGTTAAAACAGATTTTGATCAATCTTCTGGGAAATGCTGTGAAATTTACAGAAAAGGGAGAGATAGAGCTAAAAGTAGAGAAATTACGCATGGATGATAGTACTATTGTTTTGCGCTTCTCGGTAAGAGATACGGGGATCGGCATCCCTGTTGAGAAACAGAAATACATTTTTAATGCCTTTACTCAGGAAAACAGTTCCATTAGTAAACGATATGGTGGAACGGGTCTAGGACTTACTATCTCAAATAATATCCTGGGATATATGGGAAGCCATTTGTCGCTGAGCAGCGTAAAGGAAAAGGGTTCTGTATTTTTCTTTGACATTGAGATTCCTTACGAGATCTCTCAATTGAGAGAGGAGGATGAAATAACTATTAGAACGGCCTTAGTGGTTGATGATAATGAAACCAATAGGATCATTCTTGACCACATGCTTACCTATAAAAATATCAAGTCTACCTTGGCTTCTAATGGGATGGAGGCGTTGGAAATCCTGTTGAAAGGAGAGCGGTTCGATGTGATCCTGATGGATTATCATATGCCTGTTATGTCAGGATTGGAAACAATAGATAAAATAACAGGGCTGTTCAATCAGCGAAAAGAGACTTCTCCATTTATAGTACTTTCTTCTTCTTCTGAAGAACTGGGCATACTTAATTCAGTTAGAAAAATAGAAAATGCACATTTACTGTTGAAGCCTATCAAATCACATGAACTATACAAAACCTTAAAAAAGGTAGACCGAAGTTATGCAGTAGAAATTAGTAAGGATCAGTCTGAGAAAGGTTTGCAGTTATTTGCCCCAGAATTAGAAGTGCTTTTGGTTGATGATAACGTAGTGAATATGGTCCTGAATAATAGAATAATGAAGTCTCTTGCACCCAGTATACATCTAACGGAAGCCGTCAATGGGCTGCAGGCTTTGGAAGAATGCAGGAAAAAGCATTTTTCCATTATCTTGATGGATGTACAGATGCCAATCATGAGTGGTATTGAGGCAACACGAAATATAAGAATGCTGCCGGGATATGAAAATATACCTATCATAGGCGTTACAGCTGGAAATGTGCTGGGTGAAAAAGAAAAGTGTCTGGAAGCCGGAATGAATGATTTCCTTCCCAAGCCTATCAGGCAGAAAGACCTTGTTGAAGTACTCAAAAAATATATTAATGTTTAGGACTTATAAAAAATGGGCTCAATTTCTTCTGTTAATATCATGTGACAACATATTTTAAATGTACCAGATATAACCTTTATCTAAAACATCAGTTTTCGGTTATATTAATAAAATTACTGAGGATGGCAAATATAAGTTTATTGAGCCTAAAGAACCTGAAGCTTCAATAATACGCTATTTCTTTAATGAAATAGCAAAAGGAATTGAAGCTCCTGAAACTATACGTCGACAGCTTTCAGAAAAGGGAGTAAAAATTTTGAGTAATCAAGCCTTTCATGTTGCAATAAGAAATCCAGTGTATTGTGGTAAAATATTTATAAAGAAATATCGGGATGAAGAAGCTCACTATGTAAAATCTTTACATGCTCCTCTTATAAGAGAGACACTATTTAATAAAGTTCAGTTAATTTTAGAAGGCAATAAAAGAAAAATCCGAAAGTATATAAAATTTAGTTCTGCTGATGTTTTCTCATTGAGAGGTTTCTTGATTTGTCCAAAATGTGGAAAAATTTAACTGCCAGCGGTTCAAAGGGAAGTCAGAAAGTATATTATTACTATCATTGTAAATCATCTTGTGGATTTAGGCAAAGTGCTGAACTTACCAATAATCTTTTTGTTGAGGAATTAAAGAAATATGAGTTTCTTCCTTCAGTTCAAAAAATCTTACAAAATATTCTACTAACAGCCTATAAAAAGTATAATAACAAAGCTGATGATAGAAGAAAAAGAATAATTTCTGAAATAGAGACTTATAATGCTAAGATAGCTCTTACACGAGAAAAATTATTAGCGGAAAAGATTGAGGATGAAGATTATATGATCATTAAAGCACAGTCTAAACAAAAAATTGAAATTCTTGAAAATGAACTTCATGCTCGTTTAGTTGCGACTCGTAATCCCGAAAAAGTTGATGATCGCTTAAACAAGGCTCATTATCAGTTATATCTAACGTATCATTATTATACCAATCAAGTAGTGTAGAAGCAAAAAGAAAAATAATTAGTTCGATATATCCAGAAAATCTTGAATTTACAGGAATTGAATATCGAACTACCAGAGTAAATTCAGTATTAAGAAGTATATCTCTTGTAACCAATGCGTTAGGTGATGTGAATAATAAAAAAAATGATAAGAAAACAGCTTATCCCTGTCTGGCAGCCCCAACGGATGATTTCTCGAATTTTTTTAAAGAAGATTTATTGCGAATAGAAAGTATATATGAATATTTTGATTCTAGAAATAAACAGGTTTAACCTCAAAATTTATATAAACGTCCCGTCCTGAAATAAGTTGACAATTAATCAACTTATTTAAAAGTGAAAAATGAACACAAAAAGACTACAGCATTGGCTTTAAATTGAGAATAGTTTCTCAGGTCGAAAATGGCGGTTAAACCCATAAACAGACCCAAAAGGAATATGGCATAAACAAATTTCTTCCCAAAGATGTCCTTCAATTATTCCGTTAATTTTGGTTTTTGAAAAATATTATATATGCCATAATAATTTGGAAATATAATTAGAAAATAATTAATTTTTAAATTAAGCAGGTATAGGAAAAAAATTAGCCTCCGCCGTACTCGGAGCTGTACTTTTTGGTATTGCTACATTAAAGACTGGAAATATAGCCCTGTCTACAGGATTACATTTTGCATGGAACTCACTACATTGGATTATTTACTGATTTATTTAGATAGTAAAAAACATAGCAACTGATGCTGCAGCCATGAAGAAAAATGTTGCCCATAACAAACTTTTTGACAGCCACCTGCTTTTGAATTCTCCCATAATATGCTCACTTGCAGATATCCGGATAATCAGAAACAAGAGAGGTACCGCTGCTACACCATTGAGAACTGCTGTGTAAACAAGGGCTTTCACTGGATTAATCCCAATAAAATTCATACACAGGCCAATAAATGTAGAAATAATAATGACCATATAAAAGCCTTTTGCTTTTGTAAATTTAAGATCTAAACTTGCATTCCAGTTGAGAGCTTCCGAAACTGCATAAGATGCTGATCCTGATAGAACAGGCACTGCAAGTAATCCTAATCCAATGATTCCAATGGCAAATATAATTTTTGATATCAATCCGGAATTTGGAAATGATTGAACTAAAGGTTCTAAAGCCTTTGCTGCATCAGCGGCAGTATTAATATCTATTATATGGGCGCTGTGTAAAACGGTTCCTCCGACCAAAATAATACACCATGTAGTAAATTCAGAGATAATCATGCCTATATTATTATCTTTTCTCATCGCATGAATATGATGCCACCCGATTCTTGGCTTTCCATCTTGAATCAGACCTCTTTTATTTTCTTCTTCCACTTCTTGAGACGCTTGCCAAAAGAACATATAGGGCGTAATCGTCGTCCCAAATACCCCAGTGATTATGAACAGAAAATTGAAAGAAAATTCAAAATGAGGAACCATAGAGGCTTTTAATATTTCTTTCCAAGGCTGATCAATCATGAAAGCTGTAAGAGGGTAGGCAAGGAGTGATAATGCCAGCCATTTGAGAACTTTTGAATATACGCGATAACTGGTGAAGACCTCTAAAGTAAGTATGCTAACAGTAAAAAACAGCATTAGGATAACAATATCGGCAGGAATAATTAATTGTGCCGCTGCCGCCATAGCTCCGATATCCGCTCCTATATTAATTGTATTAGCAATGACAACCAATCCTACAGAAGTATAGAGTATTTTTTTGCTATAATGCTCTTTGATAACTCCTGTTAATCCTTTACCAGTAACCATTCCTATTCTTGCACAGGCTTCCTGTACTGCAGTCATAAATGGGAGCATATAGAGTGCGGTCCATAGCTGCCCATAACCGAATTGAGCCCCGGTCTGGGAGTATGTAGCAATTCCTGAAGGATCATCATCAGCAGCTCCTGTTGTCAGTCCAGGACCTAGTAGTCCGAAAAATTTTTTGATTTTTTTGCTTTGGTTTTGAACATTATGCTTAACGGACATAATTAAATAGTTTTTAGGGATACAATATACTATTAAAGGGAACTAATTGGTATATTTTTTATAGCAAATCGCAGTCCTTAATTTTATATAGTAAAATAGCTCTTTCCATAGTTAAGAAAGTCTTGCAAATGTCCATAACAATCATCTTACAGTGTTTTTTAAAGATCTTGGCATTCATTGATTCTAATTAAAGATCTATATACTGGTGATCTCTAGCGGTATTGTAAAAAATTAATTTAAAATTATTATTGTTTAGTATAAAATTAATTTATATTGTTTTTTTTAATGAATATAATGATATAAATTGAAAAAAAATAATATATTGTATATTTAAGGTCAAAAAGTGTATGAAAAAAATAATACTATCTTCTTTCAGTAACTATAAATATTGTTCAGAATCAACTGTACTGGATAAACATTCCTTATCAATAAATGGAGTAAAAACAACTTTGTAAAGTATGAATTCAACTTTATTTATTGGTATGATTTATTTTAGAAAAGTACTTTTTTTAGGGATCATTTTTTCTTTTTTAGAGTACAAGTCACAATCCAAGATACATGATATTGACAGCTTGCAGACAGAGGGTTTTGGTAAACTGCTGAAAAATGGTGATTTTAAAAAAATAATTTTACAAGAAAGAAAGTACCTTGAAGTAGCCAGGAAAAAGAACTATAAAAAAGGAGAAATAAGAGGGAACATTAATATTGCTTATGCTCTGACTGTATTTAAGAAAAATAAAACGAGTCTGGATTTTTTAGAAATTGCTAAAAAAGAGCTCGATAAAGATCAAGATAATAATCTTTTAGAGTACCTATATTTTGTCTATGGAGTCAATTATAATTTACTTCATATGCATTCACAAGCAATAAGAAGTTTTGATGTTGCATTTGAATACGCACAAAGAATCGAAGATAAAAAGACGAGGGAGAAGAGATTATATAATATCTATGATTGGAAAAGAAATAGCTTTCAGGTATTAGGGATGATGGATTCAGTATATAGCAATGAAAAAAAGTGCATGCAGTCTCCAATGCCCATGCTTTTTATAACTATTGCCAACAGACATTTTCAAAACCAAAATATTGATTCAGCTGAATTTTTTATTAATAAAGCTAATGACTTATTGTTTGTAAAAGAGATTCCCATCGAAGGAAAGGCTAATGTCTTGCGGGCCTTCGGCAAACTCAACATCAAAAAAAAACATTATGATAAAGCGTTGAATTATCTGTTTAATTCATTAAAAATTACTAGTAAAGCCAATCTACGAAAAAGAAATTTGGAATCATATGAATTAATTTCTGAAGCTTATAAGGGACTTAATGATAAGGAAAAAGAACAAGAATTTGTATTGAAGTACTCTCAGCTACGTGATAGTCTAAGAACTGAGGAAGAAACTGTTACCAACATTGTAATTGAAAAAATTCTTGATGAGGAGTTGAAAAAAGAAAAAGGTAATAAATATTATTTTTACTATATTATTATAAGTATTTTAGTCATGAGTATCGTAGCTATTTACTTGATCCGTGATGAGTTAAAAAAACGAGAAAAGCTAAAAGATTTTTTAATAGATCAAAAAGTGCAGGAATCTCAAGAACTCAGAAAAAAGCTTAGCAATGTCCATGATGAACTGATTCAACTTGTAAAAAATTCTGATCCTTCTTTTATGAATCGTTTTAGGGAATTGTATCCTGAATTTTGTAATAATCTAACTTCGAAGTATAATCATCTTACTTTAAATGATTTAAGATTATGTGCTTTTATCAAATTAAACTTTTCCAATAAGCAAATTGCTGATTATGACCATATATCACTAAGGACTGTTGAATCTAAAAAATACAGGCTAAGAAAGAAACTTGAGCTACCAAAGGAGATCGATTTTAATAAATGGATTTTGGAGCATTAATTTTATCAATGCAACGGTTCATGTCTCACGTGTAAAACTGTATGACGAATTGTATCTTAGGCAAGATCAGTTTTTGAGAAAACGTTTTACCGATGCTTCCCGCATTACTTTTGGTCTACTCAGACTGAGATAGATTATATTGCTTCATAAAATATTCAGTATATACTTATCTATTTCATATTTTGTAGAAACTATATTTTGATCATACAATGTATTAATTTGTAACCTTACTGCTGCAATTATGTGGTTTGGGGTATTCCTTCTATTGAATTAATCCTTATAGTTTGAAAAGAAAGTATTCATTGGTTTAAGTTTAAGTTACACGTATTCAGTTATTTATTTATTGCAGTACAAATGCAGTGCAGATCTTTTTGTGATATTACAATACATTTGACAAGAAAATGTAAGCATGTCATTAGGTTCCCTTTTCCATATCTATTCTATAATATTTTTATATAAATAGACCAAGATAGATTTACTTTTTTATATCCCATATTTTACAAACTCTAAAACAGCATATATGAAAAAAACAGTATTTTTTGCAAGTATATTATTGTCAGCTACTACACTTGCACAAGTTGGTATTAATGAGGTAGCTCCTAGTGCCATGTTAGATATTAGATCTAAGGGAAATACAAATACAACTAAAGCACTTGAAGTAAGTAATTCCAATGGAACAGAACTTCTGACAATTCTTGATAATGGAAATGTCGGGGTCAATGTTTCTAATCCCACTGCAAAACTACATACTAATGGAAGTGTAAGGTATGAAAACTTACCTATTGTTTCCGGGAGTTTATCACCTCTTGCTATCAAAGATGATGGTACAGTTGGAACCTATGTTCCAGAACCTACGAAATACCTTTATATGGCAATGGCGTCAACGGTTACTACTTCTGGTTTCCCACTTTCAGACACTGGTATTTATACCAATATCCCTCTTACTTCTGCACAGGTTGTTACCAATACTATTAGTACAGGATTTGGTACTGATGCTTCTGCCTCTTTAAATGTTAACAGTACCGTAATTTCATCCTCAAATGTAAGATATATCACTTTTCCGGAGCCTGGGGTTTATAAAATAAATTTAAATTACTATACCAATTGCACTGGAAGTCCTACTGATTCATCCAATGGGATGTTGGGAATAGGAACAGCTCTATTCAAAGCATCTTCAGCTAGTACGAGCTACAATAGGTTAGCCGTAGTCCGTTACAATGGTTTACCCAGAAGAAATGATACTGGTGCAGTAATTACAGGCCCTTACAATTTCCCACTTCCCCACACTGTTTTTCTAGTATTTGAAACTACAGCAGCAAATGAAAAAATTGCCCTTTTTGTAAATTATGGTTTTGGTGATAACTTTCCCACAAATGTGTGTGCCTTTGCTACTCCTCCTGGTTTATCCAATAAAATAACAATGAATATTTCCAAATTATGATTCACTAATTATGAAAAAGATATTTTTAATAATTTTAACTTCAGTCAGTGCTGAAGTTTGGGGGCAAGTGGGTATCAATACCACTAATCCTTCAGCAACATTAGATATTATTTCAAAGGGAAATGATTTGACAACTAAAGCTCTGGAAATTAATAACTCAGATGGAACAGAATTATTTAAACTCCAAAATAATGGATACCTAGGAATTAATACAGGTACATCTCTACCTACTGATTTACTGCATGTAAAAACTGAGGTGAAACATGAAAATCTGCCTGTTTTGTCTTCTCCTTACAGTCCTCTTGCTGTTGATGCTAGTGGTGCTGCTAAGGTTAAGCCTGCAACAATTCAGTATTTTTACTTTAAACGCAGTTCATCCTTTGGTAACTTTTCGCTTTATAATACAAATATATATACCAATATTCCTTTTCCTGCAGGAGGAGATGTTCAAGGTAATACAACAGGTTTTGGATTCGGAACGGATGTTTCGGGAACTGTCAATTCACAATCTGTCAGCAATATCAGTTATCTAACGATTCCCGAACCTGGTGTATATCTTTTTGAGATGTATCAGACAGCATTTTGTACCGGACTGCCAACAACATCATCTAATACCGGCCAAATTGCTATCAATACCATATTTGCTACAGCCAGTAATGGAAGTTCTGTTTATTCTACCAATACAATTTTCCGAGATTATGCGATTGCACGAAGAAATGCGACAGGAGGAATTCATGTTAGCAGTTATGCGTATGCTAATCCACAGAAGCTTATTGTTGCTTATCAAAGTACGGCAGTAAATGAAAAAGTGGCGTTGTTTGTTAATTATGCTGGAGGAGACAGCTATAATACCCAAACGTGTCAAATGAATATTCCGAATGGAAGTGATAATTATGGTTACTTAATTGTCACCAAACTTTAGATGGGCTAAAATCACACTTCAAGATTCTAAAAACAAAAATAAAGAAAAACTATTCCCAGGAACTCCTACAACTTTACTCTATCCAGAGAACAGAAGTAGGAGTTTTTAAATTCGGGATTTAGAAAAAAGAGTAATTCTATTCATATTTTACCTTCTGAATTCCTTATATATTTGCCAATTGCAATATTTATTTGGAGGATTAGTCTGCCTCTGCATGAAAAATGATATTTCCCCGATAGATATTAACTAAAGCAGTGAGATCTCCGGTGAATGGTATTGTAGCACCACTTGCTGTTATGTTGATCATTCGGGAAGACAAAAATAACAAATACAGGGACTTCCAGAAGTGCATCTGCAGCAAGAACCAGAGGTTCATGTTGATTTTAAGTTAATTAAGAAAGGGATAATACTTTGAATTTTTTTTGGTTTTGACCAATTATAATTAGTTTGCTGAACCTTGGTATTCTCTATCAAGGTTTTTTATAATATCAAACAATAAGCAGCATATCAGTAAAGTGTAGTTTTGAATTAAATTTATTCGGCAGAACCAACAAGTGTTTATTTGTTCTAATACTTAAATAAGCAGTATTTGATTTTTTAAAATCATTCGTAATAAAATATTTCATAATTTTGATTAGTGAAAAAGTTGATTTCCATATTGTTGTTATTTTTATATTTAGTTTCCACAACCGAATTGTATCAGCTTTTGAAAATCCCGGAACTGATCGAGCATTACATCGAACATAAAGAATTGAATCCGGATATGACGCTTACGGCATTTCTGAGAACACACTATGATCATCCGGTGAAAGATGGAGATTACGGAAAAGATCAAAGACTTCCGTTTATTATACATTCTACACCCTTGTCGTTGGTTTTTACAATTAATCCGGGCTTCAGTTTTGAAACAGCAACATATCATTTCAGTCCTTTACAATATCATAAAATTCCTTCAAAAGATGAAGATCTTTGCTATAAAGGTTTCCTGAATTCTGTTTGGGAACCGCCAAAGGCTGCTTGTTCATAATTTGGGCAGAAAAATGATTTGTAGTTTCTACAAATCAATATCATCAATTACTTAATTTATATTATTAATTCAGAATAATGAAAACACTATTTTCAGCCATTTTAATGGTTGTATTCGCTGTTGGCATTCATGCGCAAAACCGTTTGGAAAATGCCAAAACACAAGCCTCACAAAATAAAGAGCTTATCCTTTTAAATTTTTCAGGTTCAGACTGGTGTATTCCCTGTATAAAACTCCATAAGAATATTATCGAAACCGATGAATTTAAAAAGCTGGAGATGGAAAATGTGGTCGTTTACATCAATGCAGATTTTCCAAGAAACAAAAAAAATCAGCTTTCCTCAGAACTGAAAAAAGAAAATGCTTCACTTGCTGATCAGTATAATCAAAAAGGATTATTTCCTTACACATTATTACTAAATTCTGAAGGCAAAATCCTGAAAAGCTGGGAAGGTCTTCCTTCGGAAAATGCATTGGCTTTCAGCAAAGAAATAAGAAGTATCAAAGAAAATCAAAAATAAAAGGTATATGTTAAGAGAATTCAAAAGACCTCAGAAATTAATGGGGAACGCTTTTGAAATTACCGTTGTAAGCGATGATGAAAATTCGGCAAATCAGCATATCGATGCAGCTATCGAAGAAATCCTGAGAATTGAAAAACTTCTGACGACATTCAGTGAGGAAAGCCAGACGAATCTCATCAACAGAAATGCAGGAATCGAACCCATAAAAGTGGATTGGGAGATTTTTGATCTGATTGAAAGAAGTCTTAAAATCAGCAGAATAACGGACGGTTATTTTGATATTTCCTATGGCGGAATCGATAAAAGTTTCTGGAATTTTGACAAAGAAATGAAAGAGCTTCCCAATCCTGAAGTGATTAAAGATCATCTTAAATTGGTTAATTATCAGAATATTATTCTTGATCGCGAAAAGCAAACGGTTTTCCTCAAAGAAAAAGGAATGCGGATCGGTTTTGGGGGAATCGGGAAGGGGTATGCTGCAGAAATGGCAAAACAAATGCTTCAAAACAGAGGTGTCACTGCCGGAATTGTAAATGCTTCAGGAGATTTAACGACCTGGGGAAATCAGGCAGACGGAAAACCCTGGACTGTAGGAATTGCCGATCCAGATAACGCTAAACAGCCGTTTTCGTATATGAATATCACAGATATGGCGATTGCAACTTCGGGAAATTATGAAAAATTCGTCGTGATCAACGGTAAAAAATATTCTCATACCATTAATCCGAAAACAGGAACGCCTGTTTCGGGCGTAAAAAGTGTTACGATCTTTTGTCCCAACGCAGAAATTGCCGATGCAATGGCTACTCCCGTAAGCATTATGGGAATCGATGCCGCACTCAATATGATCAACCAGATCAATCATCTGGAATGTATCATTATTGATGATCAGGACAAAATTTATTCATCTCAAAACATTAATTTAAAATGAAAAACTTTATAAAAATATTAGCTTGCCTACTGATCACAGTTGCTTCAGTACAGTCTTGTACCACCGTAAAAGAATACGAAAAAAATAAATTAAATGACGCTGAAATGGCTCTCGGAAACCGAAAAATTGAAAAAACCGAACTAAGCTTTCAATCGTACAGAGAAGGATCTTCGGGCGCCAATGCCGGAAAAGTTGGCGGTGGTTGCGGCTGTAACTAAAAAGAGTAATCGTAAAATTTAATCGTGATTTAAAAATGAAAAAATTGATCGTAAGTGTTATTGCTCTTTTCGGAATTTTCAACGCAAAAGCACAGGAGAACACAAACAATGAACAGCTTAAAAAACTAACTTTTGATGAAGCTAATTTAGTTTCAAGCTATTACAAACAAAACGGGAACAACTCTGCAGTTACGGGAGGAATCGGTACGGAAAAACTGACTGATATTTCCAATACCATTGACGTAACTATGATAAAATACGACAAGAAAGACAGGAAAAATAAATTCGATTTCAGTGTTGGGATTGATCATTATACGTCCGCTTCGTCGGATATGATCGATCTGAAAGCCAATTCATCAGCTTCCCACGCAGACAACAGGATTTATCCTGCATTAAGCTGGAGTCGTGAAAATAACGAAAAAGGAACGACTTTAATGGCGGGTGTTTCTACGTCTTTTGAATTTGATTATACATCTTACGGTGCAAACATCGGGTTTTCACAAAAAACCAAGAACAGAATGGGAGAGTTTACCGCAAAATTCCAGGCTTATCTGGATCAGGTAAAACTGATTGCCCCAATTGAGCTTAGAACAAACGGAAGCACAGGAGGTGAACACGAGAGCTACGGCACAAGCGGAAGAAATACTTATGCACTGTCGCTTTCCTATTCACAAATCATCAATCAGAACTTTCAGGTTGAATTTTTGGCAGATGGTGTTCAGCAGACAGGGTATTTGAGTTTACCTTTCCACAGAGTTTATTTCAATGATAATTCAGTTCATCAGGAGGCTTTACCGGATAAAAGGTTTAAAATTCCATTGGGGGTAAGAGCAAATTATTTTCTCGGGGACAAAGTGATTCTGAGAGCATATTACCGTTATTATACCGACGATTGGGGTTTAAAATCCAATACTTTCAGCCTGGAAACGCCCGTGAAAATTTCACCTTTTGTTTCGGTAAGTCCGTTTTACAGATATTATTCTCAGACTGCGGCTAAATATTTTGCACCTTATCAAGAGCACACGGCTTTTGATGACTTTTATACAAGTAATTATGACCTTTCAAAATTCAGCAGTAATTTTTACGGGGCAGGAATCAGAATCAGTCCGAAGAACGGTTTATTTGGGGTAGAGAGGCTGAATATGCTTGAAATCAGATACGGACATTACACGAAATCTGTTGGGATGAAGTCTGATATTATTTCCCTGAATTTGAGATTTAAATAGCATCTTTCTTGTTAGGATTTTCAAAATTAAACTTTTATCAATATTTATTAAAAAATAGCGCTACTTGGCTTCAAGTGGCGCTATTTGGCTATGTTTGAATTTGAATGGCTGCTGATTATGAAATGAATAAGATTGAGCAAAATAAATGGAAATGAATAGACATCTGTAAGTATTCAGTTCAAGAAATATAGTGATCTCTTGAAAAGTTGAAGAAATCTATTTTTAATACATTTAAATTACCATGCCTAATCTTCCGAGCTTGTATTTCTTCATCTTTTCTACTATAGCTAAATTATTTTTATTTGACATAAATTTCAGGATACTCTCTTTGCTTTTTATCTGTTTTTTCACTCACAATTATATAAACAGACATGCTTATGATTGCCGCGAAAAAACACCAAACAGAGAGTATGTAATGATCGTAAAAGATCTCTGAAACTATATAAGAAACCAAAATGGCTATACCAAAAAAGTGCATTCTTTTTAGTTGGGAAAAAAACGGAGGAGCAATTGTTGCCACGCCATATGATATAATACTATAATTCCTCAATGAAGCAGGATAGTTTTGGATGTAAGTAATATGATGACCCATAATCTTTGCTTCCACATGATATGATAAAAGACAATATGCCAAATAAATACTTACGATGATTCCTACACCTAATAATATCTTCTGTACTTTTTTTCGGGGCTCATTGTCCTCAAACATTAAAAGAGAAATAGGTACCCAAACGGGCCACAGAATCTCTGCAAAAAATAGAAATATAAAGGTTGCAGCCCGTTGCATAATGATATGATCTGGCTGGGGAAGGGTTAGCCAAAGTATTCCTTCTGTTAGCTGTTGGACTCCAAAAATAAATGGAATACATGCGAAAAGATGCTGTGAAGAATGCCGTGTTTTTTTTATACATGCTATACCAACAGCCGTGAGTGCTATACCTGCTGAAAAACTTGAAATTGCTGAAAAACACATTTGATTGAGATTTAGAGGTTGTTTTTGTGAATCTTTTACAGAATAGTGTTAAACTTAATGGCTATTCATTATTATTAAAACAAAGTTTGCTGTAATTTTACAATTAGCTGCTATACAGCTTGAATAGAAGAGTCATATCTACGATGATAAACTACTTTTTGAATATTCATAATCCACAAATAACCTGTTATCTACAGATCTTACCCCTGGAGTTTTCCATGCAATACGGCCGGCTTCTTCTTTTTGATGCCATGAATTTACTGTTCCTGTTAAAATCACTGTAGTGCCGGATACTTGAATGTGTATATCATTATTATAAAGTGCCCAGGTCATGTTCATTGCGTGCTCAATATCTTTTTGTTTAATATCATCCATTATGTCTGATATGATTTTTATATGATTGATTACCCCTTTTACACCTGAAAGATACCGGATTGCATTTTGAGTAATTTCCCGTTGATAATCCCATTGTAATTCACCTTCCAAAGTCACCTGACCATTTTCCACAATCACTTTGATTTTGTTCTCTGGAATCAATGCATTGGATTTAAAAGTTTTTAAAATCTCTGCAGCAATTTCATCATCAGTTATAGATAAGGAATCTTGAGATTTAACGATAATGTTTTCTACTAAAACTTTTACTCCAACAACTTTTTTTGCAGCATTCTCGGCTTCTATTTTTTTTGCATAATGATCAACTACTCCAGTAAGGGCAACGACACCGTCTTTTGCAGTTACCCCTATTTCTGCTGCATGCAATAATGGCTCTCTTTTAATGGCATCCTGAACATTTTTTTGTAATTCTGTATTTGTCTTCATGATAACGTAATTTATCAATCAAAATTCCAGAAACTTTGGAAAAAACACTATGATATACATCACATTGAAACCTGATACTGGTCAAGAAGGGAAATTGAATTTGTATATAATAATTGCTTATTTTTAGATAACCTATTTATTTGTTATGTCTTACAATATACCAGAAGGTCTTACAGGTCTTACACATGATGAAGTGGTAGCTTCCCGGCAACGAAATGGATATAATCGTTTGGAGGGGGTCGATAAAAATACATGGTTTGATCTGGTCATTGATATTTTAAAAGAACCTATGCTGATCTTGCTTATCATTATTTCTGTCATTTATGTGATAGTGGGGGATTATGGTGAGGCTGCCTTTATGTTTGTGGCTATTGTTGCGGTAACTGCTATTTCTTTTTATCAGGATAATCGCAGTAAAAAAGCTCTGGAGGAACTTGAGAAACTGAACGAACCTTTAAGTAAGGTCATCAGAAACTCGCAAATAATGGAAATCCCAACCCACGAAATTGTTGTAGGTGATTTATGTGTTACAGAAGAAGGAAAGAATATAAATGCTGATGGAATGATTGTACACAGCAATGATTTCTCTGTGAATGAATCATCTCTTACGGGCGAAAGCTTTTCAGTTTTTAAGGATAGTAAATCCGAGGACAATCTTGTATATAGTGGTACGGTTACCGTTTCAGGTTTGGCGGTTTTCAAAGTTGAAAAAATAGGCTCAGAAACCCGCGTAGGAAAAATTGGGGAATCTATATTGAATATAAAAGAAGAAATATCACCGTTACAGATCCAGATCCGAAAGTTTGTAAAATGGATGGCTGTCATTGGGATCATTATTTTTCTTATGGTTTGTATCTTCAGTTATATTAAAACCAGAGACCTCATAACGAGTCTTCTTAGTGGATTAACCCTGGCAATGTCTGTATTACCTGAGGAAATTCCTGTAGCATTTACAACCTTTATGGCGTTGGGAGCATGGAAGCTTATGCGTCAGGGAATTATTATTAAGCGAAGCAGTATTGTAGAAACTTTAGGAAGTACTACCGTTATATGCACTGATAAAACAGGAACCATTACAGAAAATTCAATGCACTTGAAACATTTGTACGATTACCAATCAGGAAGGATTTATGGAGAAAAAGAATTTAATGTTGAAAATTTGAAAGAACTTATTGATTATGCAATGTGGAGTAGTGAACCTGTACCTTTTGATCCCATGGAAATCTCACTGCATAAAATCTATGAGCAGAACCGAAAGCCTGATCAGAGAAAAGACTATCAGCTGTTTCATGAATATCCGCTGGAGGGTAAACCACCAATGATGACCCATCTTTTTGAAAATGAACACAAAGACCGGATTATTGCAGCAAAAGGAGCTCCGGAAGCAATTTTGAATGTTTCCAGCCTTTCAGAGACAGAAAAAGAAAAAATAAGGGATATTATAAAAACATTTGGACAGCAAGGTTACCGTGTTTTGGGAGTTGCGAAATCACATTTTGAAGGAAATAATTTTCCTCAAAGACAGCAGGATTTTGTATTTGAATTTCTAGGACTGACTGTATTTTATGACCCTCCCAAACAAGGAATTCATAAAGTATTTCAAGAGATTTATGATGCTGGTATTAAGGTAAAGGTTATAACGGGAGATAATGAAGATACAACCAAAGCAATTGCAATACAGGCCGGAATTATCAACATTGCTCCTGCCATAAATGGTAGTGAAATAATGAATAATACTGAAGAAGCATTAATGGAAATCTCGGAAAAGACCACTTTATTTACCAGGATGTTTCCGGATGCGAAACTTGCGATAGTACATGCGCTTAAAAAGAAAGGCGAAGTGGTGGCCATGCTTGGAGACGGTGTTAATGATGGTCCTGCCTTAAAAGCAGCGCATATTGGTGTTGCAATGGGAAGTAAAGGAACCGAAATTGCCAAATCAGTTGCTGCATTGGTCATTACGAATGATGATTTAGAAAAACTGATTGTGGGAATTGCTGCAGGAAGGAGAATTTATAACAATATTAAAAAGGCGGTTCAGTATATTATTTCAATTCATATTCCTATTATACTGACAGTATCTTTACCTCTGTTTTTGGGATGGATATTTCCACACATATTTACGCCGGTTCACGTTATTTTCCTTGAATTAGTAATGGGACCGACTTGTTCTATTGTTTATGAGAATGAGCCCATGGAAAAAAACACAATGAAGCAGCCGCCACGAGCCATCGGAGATACTTTTTTAAGTTTGAGTGAGTTGGGAATCAGCTTTATTCAAGGGGTAGTGATAACCCTCGGAGTTTTATTTGTATATCAGTTTACAGTTCAAAACGGGGGTGATGAAGCTAAGACAAGAGCAATGGTATTCAGTACATTGATCTTTGCCAATATATTACTGAGTTTTGTTAACAGATCATTCTTTTATAGTGTGTTGGAAAGTTTCAGAAACCGTAATCCCTTGCTTATTGGTATTTCTGTCTTAGTTCTGGGATTGCTTTTTGCAATATTATACGTAAAGCCTGTCTCTCTATTCTTTAAGGTAACAGCACTTAATATAAGTGAATTGGGATTCACTGTTTTCATCGCAGCGGTTTCTGTTTTATGGTTTGAGATCTATAAGTATTTAAGAAGAATAAGAAAAGCAAAAGTATAGTGATACTACCAATTCTTAGGAATACTATATTCTTGAAAATTACAGGAATAAATTAAGAATAACGGATAAACAATTAATACTAAAATAATGATAGGAAACCAACATCCGTGGCATGATGTTTCACCAGGAGAGCATCTGCCACAAATAGTTACAGCAGTTATTGAAATCCCTACTGGCAGCCGCACAAAATATGAAATAGACAAACTCTCGGGATTAATAAGATTGGATAGGATTCTTTTATCTTCCATGTATTATCCTGCCAATTACGGGATTATACCACAGACCTATTACAGTGACGGAGATCCGTTAGATATTCTTGTGCTATGTTCGGAAAACCTTGTTCCCCTTACTCTGGTTAATGCAAGGGTAATAGGAATAATGGAGATGACGGACGAAGATAAAAAAGATCATAAAATAATAGCGGTGGCTGAAAATGATTCTTCTATGCTGCACATTCATGATATTGAAGATCTGCCGGCTTATACCATTAATGAGATTCAGAATTTTTTTGAAGAATATAAAAAATTAGAAGAGAAAATAGTACAGGTATTTGGTTTCAAAAATAGGAAAGAAGCTTTCACTTGTATTGAAGAAAGTTTAATGATGTATATCAAAGAAATTAAACCCAAAATAAAAAATATTTAATTGGGTTCTTTTTTGCCTATCTTAATAGTACGTTGGCATTATGTAAGGATAAATGAATTATAATTTTGAATGATTAGGCAGCAATTATCTTTTTTGTTTTTCGTTTTCTTTTCTCTTTTTATTAAAATAACCCCTTAGCAAAAAATTGTTCTTAGCGGCGGCTTCTATTTCTCTCAATTCACCGACACCTTTTTCAATATTAATGATAGTGGAATCTACAGACTTCCCTAATTTAGGATTGTTTGTAAGTTTCGATAATACATTCTCATCATTATTTATTTTCGATGTAAATTGAATAAGATCATCAGAGCTTTTTTCAAGATTGTGCAATGTCTTTTCTATTGAAAGAGCTAAAGAATCGTTGGAAGATAATTGAGAAAATACATTGTTTTTGTCGTTTAGTTTTGTTGTAAACCTACTGATTTCTTGAGAACTGTTCCTCAAATTAGAAATACTGCCTTCAATATTATCTGACCATTTCTTATCGGTAAATATTTTTGATGCAAATCCATTTTTATTATTCATAAGGGAGGTGAATTTTGCCAGTTCTCGGGAGCTTAGTTGCAGGTTTTCTATGGTCTTGTCAATTCTCGAAGCAAAATCTTTATTGGTCATTATTTTTGTCAATAAACTATTCTTGTTATTCATTTTACTGCTGAACTCCACAAGCTCATCAGTAATTGCTTCGGCATTGTCAGTACTTTGTTTTACACTCGAGAGTATATCATCTATCTCGATGGTTTTATAAGAAGTAATGTAGTCATTATCCTTCACTATAGTGTTAGATTGGGGGCCGGGGGTAATAATAAGTATTTTATCACCCATTAATCCGTCAGATGCAATGCTGGCAACTGCATCAGTTTTGATATATTTTTGAACATCCTTTCTTATTAATAGCTTTACCAAAACCAATGAATCTGAAATAAAATTTATTTTGCTGACTGTTCCAATGTTAATTCCGGAAAGGCGGACATTACTGCCTTGCTTTAATCCGCTGACGTTTTTAAACTCAGAACGAAGAACGAAGTTAGAGCCAAACAAATTTCTGTTGACACCAATAAAGTAGATGGTTGCTATGAAAAGAAGGATGCCAGCTGTGACAAAAATTCCCAATTTCCAGTTGTTTGATGACTCGTTGTTCATGATTACTTTATTTATTTCTCAAAAAAAGATTTTACCCAATCATCGGCATTATTTTCTATGTCTTTATAGTTGCCTTCAGCTTTAATGATACCGTCTTTAAGGACGATGACCCTGTCACCGGTATATTTTGCACAGGTTAAATCATGTGTTATGATAATGGATGAGGTATTGTATTTTAGTTTGATATTTCGAATGAGCCCGATAATTTCACGAGCTGTGATAGTATCTAGGCCTCCGGTAGGCTCATCATAAATGATAATTTCCGGTTTAATGATTAATGCTCTTGCCAGCCCGATCCTCTTTCTCATTCCTCCCGAGAGTTCTGCCGGTAATAGGTCAATCGCTTCCTCCAGTCCTACATTTTGTAACGCTTCTTTAACAGCTGTTTCTATTTCCTGCTCATTAAGCATTTTATTATTGTGCTGCAATGTAAAAACTAAATTCTCCCTGACCGTCATTGAATCATATAAGGCCCCATTTTGGAATAAAAAACCAATTTTCATTCGGATCAGGTTAAGCCCTTCATTATCCAATTTTGTTATATCCTTTCCTGATATAAATATTTCTCCTTTATCAACTTTGGTGAGACCTACTAGACATTTAACAGTAACAGACTTCCCCGAGCCTGATTTTCCTAAAATGACCAGATTTTCTCCTCTTTTAACGGTAAAGCTGATACCATTGAGTACCTTATTACTGCCATATGATTTGTAAACATTTTTAAATTCTATCAATGTTTCGCAGTTTTGTAATTCATTGCGCTCAGCTGTAAATTTTCCTCTATTTTCCATTATAATTCAAAAAATAAGTCGGTTATCTGTACTGCAATAAGATCAATGATAAAAATGATCAAAGATGCTGAAACTACGGCTGAATTTGCCGCTTTTCCCACACTTTTAGTTCCCCCCGAAGCATTAAATCCTTCATAACAACCAATAATTCCAATAAAAAATCCGAAAAAGAACGTCTTAATGATAGCTGGTAAAATGTCTTCATATTCTAGCGATTGAAATACATGGGAGAAATAATGTTCAATATTGCTTTCACTATGCATATTGATGCCGACAAAGCCGCCCATAATCCCAATCAGATCGGCATATAATACTAAAATAGGAATCATTAATGTTGTAGCAAGAGTTCTGGTTACCACCAGATACCGATAAGGATTGATCGCTGAAACCTCCATGGCGTCAATTTGTTCTGTGACTTTCATAGAACCCAGTTCTGCTCCAATTCCTGACGAAACTCTTCCTGCACAAATCAAAGCCGTAATGACTGGTGCAATTTCCCTTATTAATGACAGTGAAACCATACCAGGTATCATAGATTCTGCACCGAACCTTGCCATAGCCGGACGTGACTGTATGGTAAGGACTAATCCCATAATAAAAGCCGTTATCGTTACTAAAGGCAACGACTGGTAACCAACAACAAAACATTGTCGTATAAACTCTTTAAACTCAAATCCCGGTTTGAAAATTTCTTTAAAAAATCGCCGGGAGAATAAAGCTATGTTGCCTGCTATGCTAAGGTAATTTTTAAAATAAGTTTTCACGATGTTGCATTTAAAATATTCCAGTGCCTTTTGTTTATGATCTATAGGATTATGCCTATCAACAAAACCGATACCATGCAGTGCGTAAAAAATGGGTATAGGCCTATTATTTATAAATTATACTCATAATCTACCTCTAACTTATTTTTTACATCCTGTATACCAGGGGTTTTCCATGCAATACGACCAGCTTCCTCCTTTTGATGCCAGGTATGTACCGTGCCCGTTAATATGACAGTGGTTCCAGATACTGATACACTGATTTCACTATTATCAATCGAACTTCTGTCAAGTGCCCTCTCAATATCACTCTTTTCAACAGTGTCCCGGATTTCTGGGTTAATGGTGATATTATTGTAAATACCTTTAACGCCGGGAAGATACTTAACGGCATTTTCTGTAATTTCCCTTAAATACTCCCAAGATACTTCACCATCCAGATCCACCCATCCATCTTCTACTTTTACTGTTATTTTTTCTTGTGGAATAAATGAGTTTGCATTAAATGCCGTTATAATTTCACTGGCGATTTCGACATCGGTTTTTGAGCGGGGGTCCGGTAATTTTACTTCAATATCTTCTACCAAAACCCTTACCCCTGTAACATTTTTTGCGGCATGCTCAGCCTGCAGCTTTTTTGCATAACTGTCTACATTACCTGTAAGGGAAACAATTCCGTTATTTACAACAACACCAATTTCTGCTGAATACAGCAAAGGTTCCCATTGAATGGCATCCTGAACATCTTTTTGTAATTCTGCATTTGTTTTCATTTGTTATACGATTTTATACTTCAAAGTTCCGGCAACTTCGCAGAATATAAGATGACTAACATCACAATGAATCATGATGTTAATCAGGATAAATGTTTGGTGGTGTGTATTTTATTATTGAAATTTGGATAGCTATGTACGCGTGAAGCTTAAAAAATAATAAAAATGGACAAAACTATTTTAACAATAACACTGAACCCATCAGTAGACAAAAGCAGCAGTGTTCAAAACATCGTTCCTGAAAAGAAGTTGCGTTGTAATTCCCCTATATATGAACCGGGAGGAGGCGGAGTTAATGTATCCAGAGCCTTAAAAAGATTAGGAGTAGTCTCAGATATTTTTTTTACTTCAGGGGGAAGGACCGGCAGACTGCTTGAAAACTTGCTTAAGGGCGAGGAGCTGAATGTATTCCCTTTTCATATTACTTCAGAAACGCGGGAAAATTTCATTGTTTTGGATCTCTCTACCAACAAACAGTATCGATTTGGATTTCCCGGAGAAGAGCTGACGCTGGAACAGCAAAAAGATATTCTAAGCATTTTGCCTACCATAAATCCCTGTCCGGATTTTGTCGTCATCAGTGGTAGTCTACCAACAAACACAAATCCGAATTTTCTAAGAAGACTTGTTAATATCTATAAGGCAATGGGAACTAAGGTAATTATCGATACTTCAGGAGAAGCTCTGAAAACAGCGGTAGAAGAAGGGGTATTTTTATTAAAACCTAATATTGGAGAACTTGCCTTTTTAGTGGGAAAAGAAAAACTGGAAGAAACTGATATAGATCAAGCTGCCCGGCTTATTATTTCACAGGGTAAAGCTGAGATTGTGGTAGTATCGTTGGGCTCTCAGGGAGCTGTCTTATTTTCAGAAAGTGAAAAAATTAAGATTGCGGCACCGGTTGTCGAAGTGAAAAGCACTGTTGGTGCCGGAGATAGCATGGTTGCAGGAATGGTTTCAGTTTTGGTAAAAGGGGGTAATTGTAAAGAAGCCCTTTCCATGGGAATTGCTTGTGGATCTGCCACTACAATGACCCAAGGAACAGGACTTTTTACTAAGGAAAATGCAAAGCATTTATTTTATGAAATATGGAAATAATTCTTACTCAAAAAAGATATATCACATTTAGAACTAATTTTAGTCTGAGAATTTATTCTATTATATGTGAACGTAAAAGCCAAGCCATTTTCTGATGTATTTCTAATAGGCGCGTTATAAAATGCTCTGTTGCTATATCGTGTAAGTCATCCTTACAACTCATGATATACTCACAAAGTATTAGAATTAGACTCTCATGATCTTGTAACAATTCTGTAATAAAGGCCTGGCCGTTATGCCTTTCCTCAATCTGCTCAGTAAAATGAGTTAATCTTAAATACGATTGTAGCGTTGCCGGTACAACATGACCGAGGGAACGTATTCTTTCTGCGATGCTGTTTATGATATCATCCAATTGTTTGTATTGAGTTTCAAAAAAAACATGTTTGCCATAACAATCAGCTCCTTCAACATTCCAATGGGCATTTTTAGTTTTTGTATACAAAATGTTTTCATCTGCCAATATTTTTATAAGTTGATCAGCGATTGCCTGACGATGATTGTTTGCTATTCCTATCTGTATTTTCATTTTAATTGATTTTACCGTTTTTTATACTGCAGACAATACATATAACTATTCAGCGGACATTCCGCCGTCAATAATCTGAGTTGTCCCTGTAATGAACTTGCTGTCTTCGCTTGCAAGAAATAAAACCAGTTTTGCAATTTCAATAGGTTCCGCATATCGTCCCAGCGGTATCGCTGCCTCAAATTGTTTTCTGATTTCATCACCGTGTCCAGCAGAAGAGCTCTCTTCTATAGAACGCATCATCCTGTTATTTACAGGAGAAGGATGAATTGTATTTACTCTGATTTTTCGCGAAGATGCTTCAAGGGCCGTAGTTCTCATAATGCCAACTACAGCATGTTTGCTTGTTACATAGGCGCTTAATCCTGCAAACCCCAATATTCCAGCCACAGATGAAGTTATAATGATGCTTCCACCATCGTTCATCTGGGGCAAAACATATTTATTACCCAGCCATACACCTTTGACATTGACGGATATGATTTTATCAAAAATATCCTCAGGATAATACTCAATTGGCTTTACAATCCCTTCAATCCCTGCATTGTTGAAAAACACATCTATTTTTCCAAATAATTTTATGGTCTCAGCAACATAGTGTTCAACTTCAGCTGAATTTGAGACATCTGCAACACAATATTTTATATGCTCACTGTTGAGTTCTTGAACAGCATCTTTTAGAGAATTTTCAGAAAGATCTACCAGCATTACTTTTGCTCCCTCTTCTAAAAATATTTTAGCTGTAATTTTTCCTATGCTTCCAGAACCACCGGTTATGATGGTAACTTTATCTTCTAACCTTTTCATAAGTTCAACGGTATTTAATGAATAGATTTTGGTGATTTTTTTGGTAATAATGTATATGAACTGATAATTGACCTGCGGAAAAGTCATCTTCCACAGGTCAAAGATTAAATTCAGGATTAATAAAAATCATATTCATAATTAACTTCCAGTTCATTTTTTACATTCCATATACCCGGAGTTTTCCAGGCAATACGGCCGGCTTCTTCTTTCTGATACAATGAATTTGCAGTTCCCGTTAAAGTTACTGTTGTTCCCAAAACGGATACTTTAATATCATTATCATAAATTGAGCTTCTTTTCAGGGCATCTTGAATGTCTTTTTTTTGTATTGCATCGTCTAATTCTGATTTAATTGTAATCTTATTGATCAAGCCCTTTACACCGGTAAGATATTTTACCACGCTGGCCACCTCTTCCTTTTGGTAATGCCATGGTAATTCCCCTTCTAAGGTTACCCATCCATCTTCCACTTTTACCATTATTTTATCATCAGGAATAGAATAATTAGATCGTAATGCATCCAGTACTTCCTTGGCTATTTCAGCATCTGCCTTTTTCAATGAGCTTGGAAATTTTACTTCAATATTTTCAACTAAAGCCTTAACACCAGCAACTTTTTTAGCAGCATTTTCGGCCTCAGCTTTTTTTGCATAGTTGTCAACTACGCCGGTAAGGGAAATCACACCGTCTTTTGCAATAACTCCAATTTCTGCTGCATGCAGTAATGGTTCCCATTTAATGGCATTTTGAACATCTCTTTGTAATTTTGCATTTGTTTTCATTTCAATTTTTTTTTTTGATTAATAAATGTTTAAAGTTTGTTAATTGGAAGAATTTTATAATTGTATCAAATTCTTATATTATTTTTTACTTAAAAGATTTTCTATTGTCTTATCACATGGTTTTCTTCAGATTCATGGTTATGCTTTATGTTAATTCATCCCAAAGGTCAGTAACCTGCATGAGAAATAATATGACACGTATCACTGCGAAAAATGATGCTGATCAGTTCAACAATTCAATCTTTTAAGCGCATAAAATCTTAAATCGAATTTCTTATAATAAGCGTTTGGAGAGCTTTGATAAAAAATAGATTAAAGTATAGTGATATCATTTTTTTTAGTGATGGCAGTCATTATTTGATAGTGTGGTAATTTGGAAATTTGTGGTATAAACTTCATATTATGAAAGCCTTTTTAACATTCACAATTATTTTTTGCTTTGCAATAATTACGCAAGCTCAGGATATAAAAACAGGGCAGGAGATTTCTTCTTTACTAAAAGACAATGGTACGCTCTCAAAACTGCATTATCCTCAATCGGTTGTTAGGTTTTATGCCGGAATTAATTCTGAATATGCGTGGATTACCGCAGAAAAATCAGATCAGCCTGAAACTGCAATGTTACTCTTGGAGTATTCTTATCGATTTGGTCTGTCTTTGTCTGATTATCATTGGGATGCCATTTCTCTTCAGAAATTAAGAAAGTTGCGGGATACTCCAGTCGAAGAGAATCAAAGGGAGAAAGCTGAGTTCGATATTCTGATGACGGATGCTCTTATCACTTTCATCAATAATATGCATTTAGGAAAATACAACCCTTTGTACAAATCATCATACATTGATTCCAATGATATTAATGGTTTTCGATCCGACGATATACTGCAGAATGCAAGACAGCAGACAGATTTTCTTAAGACAATCCTTGGAGTTCAGCCTAAAATAAAAGAATATACGGACTTCCAGAACTATTTAAATACACTGTATGAAGAAGATGACTGTATAGCTCCGGAAAGTGAATCTGAAAAAATAATGATCAATATGGAGCGCCTACGATGGATTGATACGAATGATACTTCCTATATTCTGGTAAATATTCCTTCCTATACATTGAAACTTTATCATGGGGGTAATGTGTTTGATTTTAAAGTGATTATAGGAAAGCCAGCCACTAAAACACCAGTTTTGAGGAGCAGTATTAATTATTTTACAACAGCGCCTGACTGGAAGGTTCCTCAAAGTATTTTCATAAAAGAAATGCTGCCTAAAATCTTAAAAAGCCCTCAATATTTAGAGGACCATCATTATTCAGTTTATGATAAAAATGGAAATCAAGTTGAAATAAGTTCATCAAAGCTAAAAGAGATCCGTCAAAACCCTTCCCGATATAGTGTAAGACAGTCATCCGGTTGTGATAATGCATTGGGAGCGGTGGTTTTTAGATTTGAAAACTCTTATGGAATATACCTCCATGATACTTCTCAGAAACAATTATTCAATAAAGATGATAGAGCTTTGAGTCACGGGTGCATTCGTGTTGAAAATGCTAAAGAGCTCGCAGCTCTCCTATTAAAAGATGATGGCTCAGGAAGCAAGATTCCTGTTTTAGAAAGTGCAATGTCCGAGTATAAAAGAAAAGATTTTGTTCTAAAGCAGCCTGTTCCGATTATTATAACCTATCTGACCTGTCTTATAATAGATGGAAAGCCTGTATTATATAAAGATATTTACCATTTAGATGATTCATTAGAAAATATGTTTAACCAAAATAAATAATCAGATTATGAGAACGATTTTAGTCGCTACAGACTATTCAAAGCCAGCGCGAAATGCTGCCTTTTATGCTCTGCATTTAGCCAATGCCCTGAAGGCCAACATCGATTTATGCCATGCCTTTGGGTTACCGATTGTAAGTCCAATGCTTGGGCAGACCGCGTGGTCTGTATATGAATATCCAGATTTATATGAAGAAAATACAAAAGAGCTTAAAAAGTTGGCAAAGGTATTGGAAGACAGAGAAAAAGTTGTATGGGGAGATGAAGCTTTCCCATTTCATCCTTCAATACATTATGGAAGTGAAGGAGGCGATGCAGTTCATGTGATTAATAATATGGCAGCCGAGAAAAAACCGCTTCTTATCGTCATGGGTATGCAAGGAGCAGGGATGCTTACCCGTTTTGTTTTCGGAAGCAACAGTATACAGATGATTGAAAACACAAAGTATCCGCTTCTTTTAGTTCCCTTAAAACATAAATATAATGGGCTTAAGAAGATTGCTTTCGCTACAGATCTGAATAAAAAAGACATAAAAATAGCCCAATTATTAATTGAATTTGCCAAATACTTTGATGCTGAGCTTTTAATTACCCATATTATTCAGAGTGATAATGATGTGATCCAGGATGTTGATTATGAACATAAGAAAGAGACATTTCTAAAGGACCTGAATGGTAAAATTTGCTATAACTGTATATATAGTGAAAATATAGATTATGGTTTGGACATATTAAAATACAAAGACATCGATATGTTAGTGATGGGCCATCATGACAAAAGTTTTTTCAAAAGACTATTTTTGGGAAGCCATGCCGCAAGACAGGCTGTAGAATTGGAAATTCCACTATTAACGATTCCTGAAAATGGTCATGTTCATTTTTGAATATTTGAATTAATTAGTAAATATGGTTGTTAATAATAAAGATTATATTGAATACATAAACATTTTCATAGATCATACATGTTCATTATGCTAAAATATATAACTTTATATGGCTGCATAAAACGATAACTATGGAAAGTGCCAAACTGTTACAAGCCATTATTGAAACGGCGATTGACGGTATTATAACCATTGATGACAGGGGGAGAATAGAAAGCCTGAATCCTTCTGCACTAAAAATATTTGGCTACAAAGAACAAGAATTAATCGGGAAAAATATCTCAGTCTTAATGCCGGAACCAGACAGGAGCCGGCATGATGGTTATCTACTCAATTATCAGACTACCGGCGAAAAAAAAATCATCGGAAAAGGAAGAGAAGTAAAGGGTTTAAGAAAAGATGGTACACAATTTCCATTCAGGCTTGCAGTGAGTGAAGTTCAATTTCAGGAAAGAATTATTTACACAGGATTTATCCATGATCTTTCCAAAGAAAAAGAAGCGGAAGAATTTCTTAAAAATTATACGTTGGAGCTGGAAGAACTAGTCGAAAACCGTACAAAATCGCTGAAAAAAATGCTTCATGAGCTGGAAGAGGCGAAGGAAGAAGCTAATGTATCCTTGGAAAAAGAAAAAGAACTGAACCGTATGAAAAGCCGTTTCGTATCAATGGCATCTCATGAATTTCGCACACCTTTAAGCTCTATGCAGCTGTCTGTTATTTTGATAGAGAAATACCTTCAGGTTTCGGACAGTCTTCAGATTGTAAAGCACCTTCATAAAATAAAGACCGCTATTGGGAGTTTGAACGGCATTCTCAATGATTTTCTTTCATTGGAAAAGCTGGAAGCAGGGATGGTACATCCCAATCACTGTCTATTTGATGTCATCAGGTTTTCAGAAGAACTAACGGAAGAAATGCAGCTTATCACGAAAGAAGATCAAATTATAATTTACCAGCACACAGGATCAGAAAGTGAAATCAATTTAGATCAAAATTTATTGAAGAATTGTCTGATGAACCTGATGAGTAATGCTATAAAATATTCCGGAGAACACACCCTGATTGAGTTTTCCACAGAAATAAAAGAAAATCAATATGTATTTTCGGTAAAGGACAATGGAATAGGAATACCTGAAGATGATCATTCTGCTCTTTTCCAGCCATTTTTCCGCGCTCATAATACAGGAAACATACCCGGAACGGGCTTAGGTCTCAATATTGTACAGCGCTATGTCAGTCTTATGGATGGAAAGATATATTTCGAAAGCACATTCGGTAAAGGAACTGAGTTTACTTTATCATTTCCTAAAAATTGATAATAATATTCCAATTAAGTTGAGATGGAAAAAATACAGATACTGATTATAGAGGATAATGAGGACATTCGTGAAAGTACTTCTGAGATCCTTGAACTTGCCAATTATCAAGTATACCAAGCTTCTAATGGTAAACAGGGCATAGATCTGGCCATAAAACATATTCCGGATATCATACTCTGTGATATCATGATGCCGGAGCTTGACGGCTATGGTGTGCTGCACCTTCTGAATAAAAGAGAAGATACTGCACTTATTCCTTTTATTTTTATAACGGCAAAAGCAGACAGGATTGAAATAAGGAAAGGCATAGAAATGGGGGCGGATGATTATCTTACAAAACCTTATGATGATATAGAACTTCTGAATGCCATTGAATGCCGTCTGAAAAAAAGGGAACGACAGAGAAATATTTACAGTTCCAATCTTACTCAAATTACCAATTTATTTCAGGCATCACACGGACTTGAAGAATTGCAAAAAGCTTTTAATGAAAGGAAAATTAAGTCTTACAAAAAAAAGCAGGTGATATATTATGAAGGAGATGCGGCAAGTACAGTGTATTTAATGATATCAGGTTCTGTAAAAACAACAAAAATGACAGAAGATGGAAAGGAATTTATGACTGGTGTATATGGAGCCGAAGATTATTTTGGCATTACCTCATTATTTGCCGGAAAGGAATACAAAGAAACTGCGGAAGTTCTGGAAGAAGCCACTCTATGCTCAGTTCCCAGAGAGGTTATCGACCAATTGTTTTACAAATATCCTGATGTAGCAGAAAAATTTATTAAAATTCTTGCCGGAAATGTTATCAGTCATGAGGAGCAGCTATTACAGCTTGCCTATTTTTCAGTAAGAAAAAGAATGGCAGAAGTCTTACTTAAACTTCACACAAAACATCCTCAGACTGAAAATTTTGAAATTTCAAGAGAAAACCTTGCTTCTATGGCAGGAATGGCTATTGAAACAGTAAGCAGAATTCTCAGTGATTTTAAAGAGGAAAATTTAATAGACAGAAATGCTGGCAGGATTACAATACTGGACGTTTCACGTCTTCAAAAATTGAAAAACTAATATCTGTCACTTTTTATAATGATTTCATACATTGAATAGTTCTGTTGGGTTCTATACATTTGATTATTCAAAAGACATTATGAAAGTGATAGTTTATAATATAAATCAGGAAGAAAAGGAACTACTTGCGCTGGCTAATCGTAAGATACACAAGATTACCATCATAACAGATCCTTTGGATGAAAATACAGTTCATTTTGCAGAGGCAAAAGATGCTGTCATTATCATCAATCAGGAAAATCAACTTTCACATAGTTTTATCCTGAAACTTATTTCATTGGGAATACCATACCTCATTTTAAAATCACTGGAAGAGTTTTTTATTGATTTACCAATTATTAAAAATTCCGCAATACAATACAAAATTATTAAATGCTCAGATCCGAAAGTGGCCGCTTCCTTAATTATTGAAACCTTAGATAATTGGGGAAATAGTGACCAGGATCATTTGAAACCCTAACTGAAATCATGGTCGGAATGCTGTTCCCATAATACCTTTGGAGTATTAATCTAAAATAATTTTATTATGAAAACTTTAGAAAAAACCACTCAATCTCCAATGGCTCGTGTAATAGAAGATTTCTGGAATAAGGACGGATTTTTAGATGAATCAATGAAAATGGAACCTACCATTAATATCATTGACAGAAATGGTGTCTATAAAGTCAGAGTATCAGCTCCGGGCTTTAAGAAAAAAGATTTTAAGGTAGCAGTGGAAGACGGATCGCTAATTATCAGCGCTGAAAAGAGGATAGAGAAAAAAGAAGAAAAGGAAAATTTTGTAAGAAAAGAGTTTTCTGCTTCCTCATTTTCCCGCAGTTTCCGTCTCCCGGAAAACATCACCTTGGGACATATAAAAGCCAATTATAAAAACGGGCTGTTAAATATTACGATCAGTAAAACTAATCTGGATAAAAGGGAAGTAAAAGAGATTAAAATACGTTGATTTTTTTCACTATTAATTCATAAAGCCTGTTATTCATTTGAAAATTTACTCCTTTATCGTTTGATCAAAATTATTTTCAGATGAGCAGCAGGTTTAATAAAAATAAAGAGATGAATACTATGATTATAAAATCCCTTGGAGGAGCGGGGACCGTTACCGGATCCAAGCACTTACTAAAAACCTCGGAGCTTACCATATTAATTGATTGTGGGTTATTTCAAGGGGTAAAAGCACTTCGTGAACAAAACTGGGAATCTTTAAGTATTGATTTAGCAGAAATCGATCTTGTTATTCTTACCCACGCCCATCTGGATCATTGCGGATATATTCCCCTTCTTGTAAAAAATGGGTTTAAAGGTAAAATTTATATGACTGAACCTACGAGGGAACTGACCAAATTAATCTTACTTGACAGTGCAAAATTACAGGAAGAGGATGCAGAAAAAGCGAACTATCATCATTATACAAAACATAACCCTGCCAAACCCTTATACACGATAAATGATACTGAAAAATCTTTTAAACAATTTTTTACTGTTAAAGAAAATACCAGCATACAGTTAAGTGATCACATACAATGCAGATTCAAGTCCTGTGGTCATATCATTGGAGCTTGTTCAGTAGAAATTGTATACTTTGATAAAACCATTATTTTTTCAGGAGATATAGGGCGTAGCCACAGTGCTATTCTCGCTCCACCTGATTTTTTTACTAAAGCTGATTTTTTAGTGATGGAATCAACTTACGGAGACAGGCTTCATGACAGTACTGATTTGTATGATAGTTTGGCGCATTGGATCAACCATACTGTTAAAAACCATGGCAATGTAATTATTCCAAGTTTTGCTGTTGGCAGAGCGCAGGAGCTTATTTATATACTTTATCGGCTTAAGGAACAAAACAGAATACCTCATAACCTTCCAATAATAATGGATAGCCCTATGGCAGCTTCAGCTACTGATATTATGGTTGAATATGCTGAATATACTACTATAAATAAAGAAAAATGGCAGGAAATTATTGAGCATGTCAATATTAATAGAGAATATGCAAATACTGCGGAAATTATTCAGGATAAGCAAAGTAAAATAATTATTGCAGGAAGTGGTATGTTGACGGGAGGACGTGTGCTTGAATATTTAAAGCATGATATAGGAAATAGCCGGAATACAGTGTTGATTGTTGGATTTCAGGCAGAAGGTACTCGCGGAAGAGCATTGCTTAACGAATCTCATGAGTTAAAAATTCACGGAAAATATTATCCGGTAAAAGCAAAAATAGTAGAATTAACAGGGTTATCCGCCCATGCTGATCAATCTGAACTGATAGAATGGATAAGAAAATATAATAATCCTCCCCGACAAATCATGCTGGTACATGGTGAACCCTCTGCATTGGAGGCATTACGGGTTAAAATTCAGACAGATTTAAAAATACCTGTTAAAATTTTAATAAAAGATATGGAAGTGGTTTGCTAAGATAGGGACGATATCGTTAATTGATTTAAAAATAAGTGAAATAAAGTGCAGATGTATGAAAAAGATAACCATTGTTAACAGATTTAGTGGCAACCGGATTATCAAAATCAGTGTTGATATTGTAATACTGAAAGTCCAATGTTGCTCCCAATATCCATCACTGCTTACGGAGAAAGTTATAATTAGTACTGGCCTTAATTTGACTAAAACTGGCTAGTTGCTATTAGGAAGAATTTCGCTAGGGTATAATTGGTTGTTAATGCAGTTGCGAATTCTACGTTAAAAGACCTTGCAAGGGCAAATTTACTTGAGGCATAAGCAATAGTTTTCTGATGAATACTGTATAATAATATACTAAGCAGAGGAAAACCATTTTATTTTTGAATACATATTAACGGATGTTTGGGTCATAAATACCTGCTTTATAGAATCGCCCGTTCTTTTTTTAATATCCTCTATTTTATTTTGGCCCCTCGCAACATTCGTAATTGTTAATAACAACAGAATTGTGCTGTATATGAGCAGTTTTTTTTTCATAGTAATGATGAAGTGTTATCCTTTTTTATTATTTTTCTCCTGTGTCCAGCTATTGGTGTTTTAAACTTTTTATTCTAAAGGCTCACATTCATAACCTTAAGTCTAAAGAAGTACGGTTATGTCAATAGCGGATATAGATTCTCTCTAATATATAGTATCCAGCCGCAATCGTTTAGGTCAAAATTTAGGCGAAGTCTTGGATATAAACTGGTATCAATTTCTGTAGATGATTCCTGTCTTCTACATTTTGAATGTTAGTTTTAGATAAAATTACATTTTGCATTTTCATTTCAGTAGCTATTTATTGGTATAGGTGTTTGTTAGCTTCAAACCTTGGTAGCTTGATATTTAATTCGTTTGCAGTTTTTAATACATCACGGCAGTATGATTTTAATTCTTCAGAATTGGAGTGCGCTGTAAAGATTTGTTTGATGGCGGGAAAGAATTTCAATACTATGCTCATCGCACAGCTTAATAAAAATGGCGGTAAGAGAAATATTTTTAGCTCTGGATTAATTTTTAGGTTTACATTACGTGCTTTGAGTATCGGTTGCAATTCTTTGTAATTTAATATTACGTTTTTCCAATACCGTGATGTTATCATCTCACTTGGTGAAGCAATGCCATCTCTGGATTTTAAATTTTCGGGATGTAATGCTGCATTAAACACGAAGTGAGTAAATAGGTAAGAACGAAAATCATTGTAGATGATAGGTTTGAAACCTGCCGTTTTAAAATCGTCAATTATACGAACAGTACGATCCGATAGTTCTATGCCAAAGGTTCCGATAATGAAGTTATCAAATAAAGTTCCTTTCAGTATACCGTTCTGATCGAAACCACCACCTGCTCTTGGGAAACCCCATACAATCTGTTCCTTAGGTAGTTTTGCAACCATAGGTTCCGGTTCATTCCAAAAATTGTTAAACAATAGTACGGTCGCATTTCCAACTTTATCTGTTATAATCTCCATAGCACTTGATAATTGATAGTGCTGTACACTAATCACAATCAGATCATAATTATGATTAACCTCAAGTTCTTCGGTCATCTTGACTTTCCAAGTCTCAATTACAGGCTTGAATATTGATTTGCGCGCATCATATATATTTAAGCTTACTGTATCCCCATATTTGGCCATCCGTCCATTCCTTACGTAAAAAGTTACATCATGGCTCGCTTTTTCAAGTGCCCAACCATATTGTGTATTAATAACTCCTCGTCCAAACATTAATATTTTCATAGTACGACAATTTTTTTATTTGATAAAAGTATACTATATTTACTTCTTAAAGAATAGTAGTATACTAAAGTATAGTAATATTATGAAACTAAAGGATATTAAATCGCTTACAGAAGGAAAAGAATGTGCGACAGATCACAGCCTGGCAATGATAGATTTTACAAATGTCATTAGCGGCAAATGGCGTATACCAATTATGGCAGCAATATATAATGACAGGTTAAGGTATACGGATATTCAGAACCGGATACCTACTATAACACCCCGCATGCTTTCGAAAGAACTGAAAGAATTAGAAGCGAACGGAATTGTAGTAAGGACAGTATTTAACACGATTCCTGTCAAAATAGAATACAGTCTGTCTGACTCTGCTAAAGAATTGGGAAATATTATCAAGCAAATGCTTGAATGGGGGGTGAAACATCGAAAACAGCAATTGTCAATATCGGGTTTATCTCAATAATCACATTGGCAGATATCAAAAAAACCTGATTTTCCAGCATGGCTCAATAGTCTAAGAAGCTAGGACTTTTAAGGACTGGTAGACATTGATGAATATGCAGAACTTTATGATCAATTATAAAGTATAACGTTTTGAAATAAATAACTTTGGCACTGAGTAAGAATATATGGAACATTTACAAAAGACATTTCATAAATATTCGAATTTGGATGAAAAAGGATTGTTATGTTCAGTTCCAGTTAAAGCTTTCCAATCAAAAGAATTTATGGATCAATTCAACGTACTCAATACTTATGGACTTTAAACTAAATTGATGATTCTAAATTTTGAAGCGATAAAAGAGTCTTTAAATATTAGGTTTAATATTCAGGTTGAGGATTAACAATTAGAACAATTCTCTAAAGAATATAAGGAGGGGATCAAGAAGCTATCGTTACCTGTTTAAAGACAGATCAGACTAAGATTCTCTAAGTAGGCTTAAAAAAGCAGATTAAGAATGTTAAAGTTCGAACAATGTAACTCTTGATTTTTATCCTTTTCTAATGTTTTTCTTTTTGTTAAGTGCTTGTTTTTTTGATTACCAATGATAAAGGTTGTTGTTCGATATTGTAAATTTTCTTAAATTCACAAAAAACTGATTGAAAATTGCCCCGACAAGACATCGAAATCTAATTTTTCAAATCTCTATAGTTTTTGACTGTAAATGGTTATTTTTCATTTAATTATTAGCTAAGCGTCAGAGCTAGAACTCAAAAAGGTGATTACTTTGTGGAAGCGGGGAAAATTTTTAAATAGGTTGTTTTTATTCTAGAAGCTGTATTTCGTATTTGTTATTATAATAATAAAGGTGAAGAAATTACAAAATATTTTATTGATGAAAACCATCTGTGTTCAAATCCATATAAAGGGGAACAGATGACGGAATATATCCAAGCCGTTACGGATTTTAAGTTTATTGTCTTTTCAGAACGGTCACGGACTGAACTTTCTAATACAATTTTGGTTGGGACAATATTACCAATAAGATATTTAAATAAGCATTAATTGAAAAAATGGATCGAGAAGTGTAATGGTTTCACAAGATGCTATTATCCGTTATCTAAAATTTTTGGAAAAGTTCCCAATACTTGCTATTTGTGTTCCTTTATCTTACATTTCTTCTTATTTGGTAATTACTCAGCAATCATTATGCTGAATAATAAAAATATACTTTAAATCACTTTTTTACTATTTGTTAATGATTTCATTTTTCAATTTTTTGATACAACAAATTTGAAAAATGAGTATTAAAAAAAGAATTATGATTGGTGCAAATACCAATAGCCCATAATCGTAAAGCGTTTAGGTTATTAGTACCATGAGACTAATCGGAGAGCATGTCTGGGGCGAACCCGAAAATAGAGATGAAGCAGTACAGATACTAAAAGCAACTTCCGAAAACGGCATACAATTTCTGGATACAGCAGATTATTACGGTTAAGATGTTACTAACCGGCTCATTGCAAGCTCTGTATCGTTACAGGAAAGATTTGGTGATTTGTATTAAAGTAGATGCTGATTGGGGAGATGATTAAAGCTGGCGTTCTTATGAAAAGCCAGAGAATTTGCGGACAAGTATCGAAAGTACCTTAAAAATTGATCAGATCCAATTGGTCCATTTCCGTATAATGTACGGAACGATACTCCATTTGAACAATCCTTAAATGCTATATTTGAATTGCAGAAAGAAGCGGAAATTTTGCCCGTAGGTTTAAGTAATGTAAACGAATATGAATACAGAGCTTACTATGGGAAGAATTGCAACTGTAGAAAATGCATTCAGTTATGAGCAGCGTACCAGTTTTTCTGTCTATGGTCAGGAAGTTAGGGGTATGCAGGAAATAATGGATATTTGTGTGAAAAATAATATACCAATGATTCCCATCTTCTCTCTTTTAAGTTCTTTGCCTAATAACGAAAACAAAATTTCATTAATTGCAAAAAAATATAATGCTACGCCTGCACAAATAAATTTAGCCTGGTTGCTCCACTTTAATGATTTAATTTTTCCAATTCCGGGTACTTCAAAACTGAGCCATTTTCAGGAAAATAGTAAAGCTTTGGATATTCAGCTTTCCGAAGATGATATGGCTTTTTTAGGATAAACTTTTCTGTATTAAACAGTAAGGAAATCAATTCGTGAAACAACATCAAATAAAGTCATTCTTTACTTTACAGGTTAGAAATCTCTTTATTTGATGTTTTAATAAATAATAAGCTTAAATTGTTTAGTAGCACTTATAAAGTAATCTCAGAGAAATACTTTTCTAAAGAAGGTCCTTTGGGATTCCAGCCTATTCTTCTTGCATTCACAGAGTTCACAAGACTGTTTGATGCAACTCCCAGGCGATCTGCCTCTCCATGAAATTCAATTAAATGCTCAATAGTGATACTGAGGGTTTTCCCTTCAAATCCAAGATAATTACTGATTAGCGCTGCAATTTCTTTAAAAGAATTATGTCCGTTTTCCGCATAAAAGAGTGATCCACCGGACGCTTTTTCCAGAGCTAAAAGGTACAAATCTGTAAGATCATCTATAAATACATTGGAATATCTGTTAAGACCTTTTCCAAAATATAATCCGGCACCTTCCTGCTGAGAAAACCCTATAAGTTTAGGGATTTGATCGCTATCTGACTGTAAGCCTTTGCCTTCTCCATATACCATTGAAGGGCAGATAACAATCGTTCTGATCCCTTTTTCAATAGCTGCCATACGGACATATTTGTTCATATCCACCCTTGGTCTTCGGAAAGGCACGGGATTCAAATGCATATCTTCATCATAAAAAGCTGATCCTGCATATTCTCCATCGGCATAATCCGCAACGATGGAAGAGCCTGTAGTGGTGAGTAACGTTTTTCCTGAATGCTCTAAAGCTGCTATTAATGTATAGATAGAAGATACATGATCCACATTCGCTGTATGGATTACTATATCGGCTTGTTGTGCGGCCCGGGTCAGAATTTCATTATCATCAAGAGTTCCCACTATGGACTGTATCCCTCTTTTCTCTAAGAGTTCAATTTTTGCGGCATCATCTGTTCTTACCAACCCGGTTACATTATAGCCATTTTTAATCAGTTTATCTGCAACTGATCCTCCCAAATAACCTGTTACTCCTGTAATGAATACTTTCAGTTTTTCATTTTCTGTTTTCATAATTTTAACCTGTTTAATTACTTATTTTTGTACAGACAAAGTTGAGAAAGAAGAAAGCCTTGGTACTTGAAGAAAAAAAAGAATAATTTGAATGTTTTTAAGATGCATGTAAAAAGTTTAACAAAGGATATAGAGATTGATGATCTCTTCAAAGAACAATGGCCTTTTTTGGTACATAAACATACGCATTATGAGATACAGTTTATTATAAAAGGGAAGGGGTTTCATTATATCAATGATGATCAGTTCGTATATGATTCGGGAGATGTATTTATTACTTTACCTGGTGAAAGCCATTTCTTCGTTTTTGGCGAAAAAACAGCAGTACGGATTATCAAGTTCAATGAAGCATTTTTTCTTCAGAATTTTCAGAATAAAGATCTTGAACTGCTAAAACAGGGACTTTTTTCATCCCATCGTAAAATACGGCTATCAGATATTTGTCGCAAAAATATAGGAGAACTGATTACCCTTCTAATCAACTCTCATAAAAAAGCATCTTTATATCAGAATCTTATTGTAAGAAACACACTGTCTCTTATTCTTACTCTTTTAATGGATGAGACAAAACTAAGTCTTACAAGACCCAAGGATGAAAAAATACAAATGATCCTACGGTACATTCGGGAAAATGTTCGTGAAAAAGAAAAGCTTTCTATTCAACGCATTTCCGAACATTTTTGCATTAATAAAAACTATTTTACCCAATATTTTAAAAAAGCAACTGGTATCACCTATAAAAAATATGTGCAGGAATATGTGTTGAATATGATTGCACATCAGCTTGTACATCAAGATAAAACGCTATCTCAGCTGGCTTATGAGTTTGGATTTAGTGACGAAGGGCATCTAAGCCGGAATTTTAAAGCTCAATACAAAAAAAATCCAACAGATTTGAGAAAAAAAGTTAAAAATGAACGGTCTGATTACAAATCTTAATTATTTCAATTAAAGGATGCCATGAGTTCTTTTGGTGTTTTAAGGGTTTTATTGAAAATTTTAAAATCAAACTAACAATCCTTTCTAAGAATGTTAGTTTGATAGATTATAAATAATAGCCTCCGGAGACTTCTATACGTTGTGCATTGATCCATCTTGCTTCATCAGTACATAAAAAGGCAATAATGCTTCCTATATCATCAGGCAATCCAACCCGGCCCAGTGCTGTCTGTGAAGAAATAATTTGATTTAAATCTTTATTGTCCCTCACAACACCGCCACCAAAATCAGTTTCGATAGGTCCCGGGGCAACAACATTTACGCGGATTCCTCTGGAGCCTAATTCTGCAGCCTGATATTTAGTAAGAATCTCAACAGCTCCTTTAGCAGCCGCATAAGCTGCATAGCCCTGTGTATAAAAACGGGTCAATCCGCTGGAAATATTAATAATGCCACCACCGTTATTCATCATTTTTAAGGCTGATTGTGATAAAAAGTATGCTCCTTTAATATGGATATTGAACATGGAATCAAATTGCTCTTCCGTAGTTTCTGCGAAAGTGGCATACTCACCAATTCCTGCATTGTTTATAAGATAATCAATCCTATCAGTTTGAAAATTATCCTTCAAACAGTTTTCCAGATTCTTGAAAAATAAGGGAATGTTATGAATATTCTTTACATCTAGCTGTAAAAAAGCAGTATGGGCACCATATTTTTCAATTTCCTTTGCAGTTTGAATAGCATCTTCTTTTTTTGATTGGTATGTAAAGATGACATTGATTCCTTTTTTCGCTAAGTTTATAGCCATATTTTTACCTAACCCTCTGCTAGCACCTGTAACAAGTGCGATTTTCTTTTTTTCGCTCATATTTAAAGTTTTAATTATTCAGCAAATTTAGGCTGACTTAATTCTTTAAAATAATGCAAACTTCAGAAAATGCATAGCTACATTGGATTTGTAGTATTCTTTTGCCTTTTGCGAAACTGTAAAGGCGTGACTCCAGTAATACCTTTGAAAAATTTAATAAAGTTGGTTGTATCTCTATAAGCAAATTGATGGCTTATATCTGCAATTGAAAGGTCGGTCTCGATTAATAAGGTTTTAACTTCTTCAATAACACGGTTTTCAATGATCTCACAGGGGGAGGTATTAAGAGTCAATTTAAGAGTATTGCTTAGATGCCGGCTAGCAATATGAAGAGAATCTGCAAAATCAGAAGTCGAAAGTTGCTTTTCTATTCTTTTTCCAAGCAGATCAGAAATATAGGTGTCTACCAATAATAAAAAACCCTGAGTGATCTCTTCATTCCTTGGAAGCAATTCTTTATTTTTCATAAGTAAATTTACAAAAAATAAAATGTTGGCAACTATAAGCTTATTTTCTTTTGTATGGTATTAAGGGCACTGTTTTTTGTGAGTGAATTATACTATTTTTAGACTGATTAGTACCATTTTTACAATAATTTTTGGATTAAATTTGAAAGCGATTGATTATTGAATGAAACTAAATTATAATCAATTGTAATAATGAAAAAACAATACCCAACATTTGATATTTTTCATCTTGTGACGAACAAGATATCAAATGATATGTTTAATGCAGATAGGTTTCGAGGTTATTTAATAAATAATCCTACTATTCAAAATATTCATAAACATTCTTTCTATCATTTGGTATATTTTACATCCGGAAAGGGGAGGCATGTTATTGATTTTAAAAGTTATCCCATAGAGCCAGGATGTATTTATTTTATGTCACCAGGTCAGGTTCATAACTGGGAATTTGAGAGTGATGTTGACGGATATGTTGTGAATTTTTCTGCTACTTTTTTTGATAAGCTTTTTTTGAGTTCTTCTGCTGTAGATCAGTTTCCGTTCTTTAATGTTTTTTCAAATGAACAGATGATGAAGATTAAAGATGATATGAGATCTGAGGTTGTTAAAATTTTTGAGGCTCTTCTTGACGAATTAAATAATAATACTTATCAAACACCCATGATGATAGCTGCTGAACTGCTCAGGCTATTTGTTATTGCAAGCAGAGAGCTGGGACCTGATATTCCTGTTTTAAGCAGAACCAGTTATAATTCAATTCTTTTGAAACAATTTTTTGATCTTATACAGGATAATTTTAAGGATATGCGGCTTCCTAAAGATTATGCAGCTTTGCTCTATATTACTTCTAACCATTTGAATTTTCTATGTAAAGACCAGTTGAATATGTCTGCAGGAGAAATCATCCGGAGTAGAGTGTTGCTTGAAGCAAAACGGATGTTAGTTAATTACGAGCTTTCAATTGCCAATATTGCCATGGAACTGAATTTTTTTGATACCTCATATTTTATAAAGTTTTTTAAGAAATACACACAGCTTACTCCTGAAGCATTCCGCAAACAATATTATAGCAAACCCTGATAAGATCCTTTCCAAAGAAAGGCTTACTTTCCATCTTATTGAATGGAGTGATGAGAAGTTTACGGGCTAAAGAGAATCGCTATAACACATACATGTGCCATAAACAGGAATATCCTATGGTTGTTGTCAACAATCTGTAATATGATTACAGACCATATCTTCTTGGTGAGCTGATATGTGACAGTGCTGATTTTTATCCAAATTCTGCTTCAAAGAACTCTGTTATGTCTGATCAATCACTGTCTTATTCCTTCGCCCAAGCAGGTTCTTATTAATGGAGACGGTGATGAAAATCTGACCCATGAAGTTTTGCTGAAAAACAGAATAGTTAGAATACCATGAAGATATTGGTTATCGTTAGCTTAATATGGGTTCCTGTAATTGGAGGGGGAATATTGAAAACCATACCCTTTTATTCCTTGTCAGGAACGTCCTATATAGCCAATAAAGAACGATATTTTCCACGAATAGTACCGTATGTGAAAACAGTTCTCTTTATAAATTTGAAAATTAATTCAAATAGACCTCATATAAATCTAACTACCCATACAACTTATTCCGAAAGATGACGGATAGATTAAAATTAGAAATAAGAAAGGAGGTGAATACAGAAAAAATAAATAGTAATATGGAGTTACAGAAATTTAATTACGACAATGATATTGTTAGGGCGTTCCTATATGCTACGATCATATTCGGTCTGATCGGATTTACCTTCGGTATAACGGCTGCACTGATGCTGTTTTATCCGGAATTGCCCGAGTTTTTGTTCGGAACTGATGATGCCACGATACAGAGTCTGAGATCGGGCGGTATCCAGTCGCTGATCAATACCCATGGTGCATTTGGATTCGGAAGAATCAGGATGATCCATACCAACACAGTAATTTTTGCATTTGTTTGCAACAGTGTCTATACGGGAGTTTACTATTCATTACCACGGCTTTTAAAAACTCCAATGGCAAGTCCTACCTTGTCATGGATCCATTTCTGGACCTGGCAGATTATGATCATAGCGACATTTATTACCTTCTTTATGGGTATCAATACTTCCAAGGAGTATGCGGAACATGAATGGCCCATTGATATTTTAATAACTTTTTCATGGGTGATTTTTGGTATTAATATGTTTATGACTATTGCAAGAAGGAGAGTTAGGCATCTCTATGTAGCAATATGGTTCTATATAGGAACATGGATAGGATTGGCCATGCTGCATATCTTAAACAATCTGGAGGTACCTTTATCCTTTACTGGCTGGAAATCGTATTCGATGTATGCGGGAGTAAAAGATGCACTGGTACAGTGGTGGTATGGTCACAATGCGGTAGCCTTTATCCTGACCACGCCTATTCTCGGACTGATGTATTATTTCCTTCCCAAGGCAGCGGAAAGACCTGTTTTTTCGTATAAACTATCCATTATACATTTCTGGTCACTGATCTTTGTGTATATCTGGGCGGGTCCTCACCATTTACAGTATACGGCACTTCCGGCATGGGCACAGGCTGTAGGTACTGGATTTTCGATTATGTTGATCGCTCCTTCCTGGGGAGGAATGTTGAACGGGCTTCTTACCCTTCGTGGAGCATGGGATAAAGTCAGGGATAATCCGATTCTTAAATTTTTCGTAGTGGCGGTTACCTGTTATGGAATGGTAACATTTGAGGGTCCGCTTTTGGCGACCAAGAATATTAATAAGATCGGGCATTATACGGACTGGGTTATCGGACATGTACATTTAGGAGCCCTGGGCTGGAACGGTTTCATTGCCTTCGGAATGATCTATTATCTGGTTCCAATCATGTGGAGAACGAAAATATGGTCCGTAAAGATGGCTAACTGGCATTTCTGGCTCGGTACATTGGGGGTAATATTCTATGCCGTACCGATGTATATTTCAGGATTTACGCAGGGGCTGATGTGGAAACAGTTCAATCCAGACGGTACATTGATGTGGAAAAACTGGCTCGATACGGTAACAGCGATCATTCCATATTATAAGATGAGATTTTTGGGCGGAGCCTTTTATATATCAGGTGCAATAATGATGCTTGTGAATGTTATTGCAACGATCAGGCACGGATCATTCCAGAAGAGTGTACCTTTTGAGGCACCTGCACTTGCAGTTATTAGCAGCAAGAGAAAGGATGGTGAGGGAACGCATCTATGGATCGAAAGAAGTCCTTATCTTTTGAGTATATTATCCTTTTTGGTATTATCCATCGGAAGTGGTGTGGAGATTATTCCGACATTGTCACTAAAGGCAAGTGTACCTACTATTTCTGCGGTGAAGCCATATTCGCCTCTTGAACTTGAAGGTAGGGATATCTATATCCGAGAGGGTTGCAATGCCTGCCATTCACAGATGATCAGACCTTTCAGGGACGAGATCGTTAGGTTTAACGGTAAGAACGGTGAATATTCCAAGGCAGGAGAATTTATATATGACAGGCCATTCCTTTGGGGGTCAAAAAGAACAGGACCTGATCTTCATCGGGAGGGCGGTAAGAATCCAAGTTCATGGCATTACAAACACATGTACAACCCGAGGTCTACTTCTGCAGGATCCATTATGCCACGATATCCATGGTTGATCAGCAATGATCTTGACAGATCAAAAATGGTTGATAAGATTGTGTTCATGAAGAAAGAATATGATGTACCATATACCAGAGCTGAGATAGATTCAGCGAATTCATGGGCAGATAATCAAGCAGCGGAAATTGTGAAGGAAATTTTCTCGGAGGCAAACGATCTGAAAGAGGCTTATGCAAAAAGACCGAAGGGGGAACTTGAGAAAAAAGAAATCGTCGCTCTAATTTCCTACCTACAGAGACTCGGAACGGACATAAAAACAACTGAAATTAAAACAGTAAGTAATAATTAACGAAATAACAGAATTCTTTATGATACCACAGAATTTTAAAGATTTTTTAGCCAATACTTACAATACAGGTTTATACCAGATAATAGCTCTTATATTCTTTATGATTTTTTTTATCTCGCTCATTGTGCTGGTATTTAGCAAACCAAAAAAATATTATAAGGAGGTTTCAGAATCTCCACTTGACGTGAACGATTGATTGGTCTGCGCAATACAGTGGACACTCATCAACATTATTCACAATTCTATTTATTAATCTCATTATGAGTGCCACTGTATTTTTAATACAATGAATAACTTACTGATTGTTAAATATTATATATAGCAGATTAAAACTCCATATACAATTCATTATTTATTTTGAACTGGGAGCTATCTATTTCATTATAGATAGCTTTTTTGTTAGCATATCGTCTGTATTATAAATTTCCGGTATTTATTTTTTTAGGTCTCAAAAAATTCATAATCACAATTGTCAGATTCAAAGTAAAATTTGTCCGATTGATCAAATTTTCAGAAAAACATACCCTAAAAAGTCCTGAAATTTGAACAAAAACAAAGAGATATGAACCGTTTTTGGGAAAAAGTAAAAACAAAAAATATTCTGGTTATTGTACTGGCTGTCTTTATTGGAATTCAGTTTTACAGACCTGAAATTAAGCAAAAGGCAATAACAGGCGAGATTCATGTTCCCAGTGATGTAAGAGCGATACTGCAGCGTTCATGTTTCGACTGCCATTCCAATCAGACAGATTTGAAATGGTTTGACCAGGTTGCTCCGGCATACTGGCTCGTAGCAGATCATATCAAAAAAGGAAAAGAAGGTCTCAACTTTTCTGAATGGGATAAACTGGCACCTCCGGCACAAAATGCAAAACTTTGGGAAGCTTTTAATCAGATTAACCTGAAAGCCATGCCTCTTAAAAGCTACGAATTGCTACATCCGGTAGCCAAGCTTTCTGAAAATGATATCCGTATCCTGAAAAATTATGTGACTTCTCTTGCTCCAAAGCAAAAACCTGATACCGCAAAAGTTTCCGCTTACAACAAACAGCTGCAACAAATTAATACAATCCATATTGCCGCACCCAAACCATCATTACCCACTGCATTGAACGGGATCAGCTATATTCCTGATTATAAAAACTGGAAACCCATAAGTTCTACAGAAAGACTGGATAACGGGACAATGCGTATCATATTCGGAAATGATATTGCTGTGAAGGCAACCAAAGAACATAAGACCAATCCATGGCCTGACGGAACCATATTCGCAAAAGTAGCGTGGGAACAGATCATAGACAGTGACGGCAATGTCACTACCGGAGCTTTTAAACAGGTGGAATACATGATAAAGGATTCTAAAAAATTTGCATCAACAAAAGGATGGGGATGGGCAAGGTTTTTATCTCCCAAACTTGAACCTTATGGAAAAACAGCCGATTTTGCCAACGAATGTATCAGCTGCCACCGTCCTATGAAAGACAATGATTTTGTATTCACCTCTCCTATTAACCATTAAGCTATGAAAAATCTGATCATTTATTTACTACTATGCCTATTTATTGTGAGCTGTGGTTCCAAAAAAGAATACGAACCTGTGAATGAAAATGCATCCCTTCCTGAAAGTTTTAATTTTAATGCGATGAACTTAAAGGTGGTAACCTCTTCAATCAATCATAAAAAACAGACCATGATGACTCTTTACGGTAACGATTCCGCTATTGATGAATTGAAAGATAATCCGGATAATGATAATCATAAAGAAAGAATACTGGCCCTTATTACCTGGTCTCAGAAAGAAGATCCCTATTGGTACGGAGCAAAAATTCCCAATCATTTACTGTCTGTAGAAATTGTTAAAAGTAAAGAGCCTTTTTCAGAAAACTCAGAGATTTTGTATCAAAAATACGAAGGGAAAGAACTTAGGAAAGTCAACGCAGACGGAAGAGACAGAATCCGTACAATACTGAGTATAAAACCATCGATAATGCCTTAATATAGGATTTTTAAAATCACATATAAAAAAATAATATTCATTAAAACTATTAAAAAATGGAAAGATTCACATTCAGTTCAAGCCTGGTAACAGGATGCATTTCAGCAGCATTACTGCTTTTCACCTCTGCTGCCTGTTCTAAGGATAATCAGGATGATTCGTCCGATCCTGCTGTTAAATTAGTTCAATTGAGGAATGATGCAAGTCTTGGTAGTGTTCTTACCGATAAAGAAGGTCATACTCTTTATTATTTTGCAAATGATGCTACTGCCACCAACAATTGCACCGGAGGATGTGAACCGGTATGGCCTGTCTTCAATATAGATAACCTTTCTTCCGAAAAACTGGGAGCCGGATTAGAGCTTTCTGATTTTACAACAATAACAACAGGTTCAGGGAAAAAACAGGTAACTTACAAAGGAAGACCGCTTTACTATTATGCTCCTTTGGTGAACGGAACCAATGTAAAAGAAGATGCAGGGAAAACCGGAGGCGAAAATATCGGAGGCGTTTGGTTCGTTGCCAAACCTGATTATACCATTATGCTTACCAATGCCCAACTTGTAGGACATGACGGGAAAAACTACACTTCCACTTATACAGAAGGCACAGAAAAAACATTGTATTTTACAGATGCTAAAGGAGTAACATTGTACACCTTTAAAAATGACAAACAAAATAAGAACAATTTTACAGCTTCTGATTTCTCAAATAACGGAGTCTGGCCAATTTATGAAACAGATAAAATTGTTGTTCCTTCCGGACTTGATAAAACACTTTTCGGATCTATTACCGTATTCGGAAGAAAACAGCTTACTTATAAAGGATGGCCTCTTTACCGTTTTGGTCAGGATAATATGATTATGGGATCTAATAAAGGGGTTTCATTTCCTGTTCCCGGCGGTGTCTGGCCAGTGCCTGTAAAGAATATGGCAGCAGCTATGCCTTAATCTTGTGTTTTTATAAAAATCTCTGTGCTAAATAACGGATGTGCTGCTGTGCCGTTATTTAGCTTTTGTATCTTTGTGACAGCTTAACTGCCTGATTTTTATTTATGATCTATGCGAAATATATAAACACAAACGGAAGAAAGGTATTCAGGATTGATCCGAGAATCATTCTCTTTAGTGCTCTTTTTATGGGGATTCTGGCTTCGGTACCCAAAATACTCCGTATGCATATTACATTGGGAGAGCTGATGATAGATTTCTCCATATCCTTTTTATTCTCGTTGTTTGTATGGTATTTTAATATCTATAGTCTGCCTAAATTTTCTATTCAAAATATATCAACACGATTTTTCAATAAAAAACTGGTGATCAGCCTATCCATCGGAGTACTGGTGATGGCAGCAATAGTACTCATTCATCATATCATATTTCCGAAATATGGATTTAACACCATGGTATTGATGTATGAATTTCGGGGAGTACTGATCAATCTGACCATTTATATGTTTTTGTATCTTTTGTATCAGACTTATAATTCTCAGCAGATTAAATTCGAACTTGAACAGATCCGGACTGATAATCTGAATGCTCAATACGAACTGCTGAAACAGCAGATTAATCCTCATTTTTTATTCAACAGTCTCAATACCTTGAAATCTATGATTGATATAAAAGATGAAAGTTCAGGTGATTTTGTGGTGAGACTGGCGGATTTCTACCGTTTTACTTTAGATAACAGAAAAATGGATCTCATTCCCTTAAAAAAGGAACTCGCCATATTGGATGCCTATGTCTTTCTTCTGACCTCAAGATTTGAAGATGGCATAGAATTTAAAATAGATATTCAGGAAGAGATATTAAACTCCTATATTCCTCCTTTTACGCTGCAACTGCTGTGTGAAAATTGTATCAAGCATAATATTGTATCACTGGCAAATCCGTTAATCATAAAATTATACAGTGATCCCGAATATATTGTCATTGAAAACAATTTTCAGCCTAAGAATATTCCACAGGAATCTGCAGGAATAGGAATTGAAAATATCAGAGAACGTTATAAGCACTTTGCAGAAAAGGAGCTGACTATACTTCAGAATAATTCTAATTTCACCGTCAAATTACCCATAGTAGATGAAAGTTTTAGTAATAGAAGATGAGATAAAGACCGCGAAGGCACTGGGGCGAATGATCGTCGCTGTACAGCCGGAGGCTACCATAGTACAGTATATTGAAAGCGTTGCTATGGCCGTTGAATATCTTTCTGGCTCTGAACTTCCGGATGTTATATTTATGGATATTCAGCTGGCAGACGGTAATTGTTTTGAAATATTCAGTCAGATCAGGATAAAAGTTCCTGTCATTTTCTGTACCGCTTTTGATGAATATGCTATAGAAGCATTCAAAAGTAACGGAGTCGATTATATTTTAAAACCCTTTGAGAAAAAAGATATCCAGTCAGCTTTTGAAAAGATCAACAATCTTAAAAATTTCTTTCAGCATTCTCCTTCTCCCGACCGGAAACTGGAAGATATTCTGAATAACCTGACAACGGGAAGAGGAAAAACTAATTTCCTGGTCTTTTCCAACAATAAATACAGTAATATCCATGTCGACAGAATTGCCTGCTTTTACAGCCAATTTGGAAATACAGTACTGGTGACCCTTGATCAGAAAGAATATTTTATTTCTCAGTCGTTGGATGAAATAGGACAACTGGTTTCAGGAACTCAGTTCTTTAGGATTAACAGGCAATATCTGATTAACTTTGCAGCCATTGTGGAAGTGGAACATTATTTCTCACGAAAACTTCTGGTTAGTTTAAAAATTAGTACTCCCGAAAAACCTCTTGTCACCAAAGACAAAGCTTCTCGTTTTCTTCAGTGGCTTGAAGAGCGATAAAACAATTAACTAAAAGCAGTATATAAAATAATTTAATCTCTGATTACCATTAGAGAAAGTTAATATTTTGCCCAATCACAAATAATTTTATAATACAGCATACACAACTGAACTCAGCTAATGCTAAAAATAAAGAACAAGTAAAATGGATCAAAAAAATACTATTGTAGAAGGATTTATTAGCCGTAAATTTGGTTTTCTTGGTGAGGACTTTCTAGAAGAGCTTAAAACCCATGGAATCTACGACAAAATAGAAGCCAGGCAGGAAATTATCCGCGAAGGAGACCGCGTCAAATATGTTTTGTTTTTAATAAAAGGAGCTATTAAAGTGTATTCACTTAATGATGGTCGTGAACTTGTATATTATTATATCAGTGATGAAGAGAACTGTCTGATGACATTTTCGTCAATTTTTAATGATAACATCAGTAAAGTCTATGCCACTGCAGAAGAGTACTCTGAAGTTCTTCTTGTTCCTCTGGCAGTGATGAGCAAGTGGCTGATAGAGTTTCCTGCCATTAATACAATTTTTTTTCATGAATATGAAAGAAGATTCTCAGCAGTAATGGATATGATTAATGAGGCGATATTTCATCATCTGGACACTCGAGTTCTGAATTATATTAAGCGAAAAATGATTTTGGAAGAAAATCAACCAGTAAAAATCAAACACAGAGAAATAGCAGGAAGCCTGGGAACTTCACGGGAAGTGGTAAGCAGAGTGTTGAAAAAAATTGAAAATGAAGGAAAGATCTTTAAAGATGAAGAAGGCAAAATATGGGCTGCAGATCAAATGCTTATGCCTTTAAATAAATAATATAACATATACATTAATATTAAAATCTTTTTTTAATGAAAAAAACACTTTTTATCGGAATGGTGCTTATGGGGATCATAAGCTTTTCATCATTTATTAAATCAGATGATTCTACAGCTCCTAAACCTGCAAAATCAATCTATGATTTTAAGATTGAATCCATAGACGGCGCAAAAATTGATTTTTCTGATTACAAAGGGAAATACATTCTTATTGTAAACACTGCATCGAAGTGCGGATATACTTCTCAATACAAAGGATTGGAGTAGCTTTATAAAGATTATGGTGATAAATTGGTTGTGGTAGGCTTTCCATCTGACAATTTCGCAGATCAGGAATTTCATGACAATGTTGAGATCAAGTCGTTTTGTGAAGAAAACTATGGAGTAACTTTTCCTCTTACCACTTCTGTCGATGTAAAAGGTTCTAAAATCACTCATGTATTTGATTATCTTACCCATAAATCTCAAAACGGAGTAATGGATGTGACTATAAGCTGGAATTTTAATAAGTTTCTGATCAGCCCGGAAGGAAAGTTACTGGAATATTTTGATTCTAAAGTAGTTCCTGAAAGTGATAAAATTATACATTATTTCAAATAATATGCTTTAAAATATTAAATACTCTATTTACATACCGAATTTTTTTCTTATATAACCTATATGATTATAGTGTTTTCAGATAAGCGCGAGGATCTATTGTAGTTTAATAAAAATAGAAAAGCATTCTTTGCAATGTAGAATGACGTTTAAACATTATGTTCGGATATCATTTTTTTCCATTTTGTAACTGTATTTCTGCTTAGTCCAAAATGGTTTGCCAGTTGACTATTATTATATTTATATTTTTTCTGATAATCCAGAATCTTTTTAATTGAAGAAATGTTATAAGAACGAAGTCTCTGATTAAGTTTTTCTATTTCTTTATCTCTTCCTTCAAAGATTCTATTGTTGAGATCTATAATATCTATTTGTGATAAATCAGCCTTATGAAGCAAGGAAGCACATTTTTCCATTTTTTCTGGAAATTTTGTCTTGATTATATCAATATAAATTTGTTTATAATTGGGGATAGTTGTTTTTGAAATCATGATTTGGATTTTATGTTTTTTTAGCAGTCTTTATTTTTTATTGCTTTAAAATAAATTTTAGGTTGTATTATTAATTGCTTTTTGAGTTGTTATATTTATCGATCCACTTGAATAGAGTGGTTTTGGGAATTCTATACCTTTCAATTATCTGATTTCTTGTCATTTCTCCTGTTTCTATTCTCTCAATAATAAAGTCTATCATTTCTTTGGTATAAATGTTTTTCCGGAACTCTGGAACTGAAGGCTTTGTCTTCTCTGTTTTTACTTTTCCCTTAGATGGGGGAGAGTATAATATCAGGTGTTGAGAGTATATTCTAAAAAAATCATATTCCAAAAGCTTGCTCCATTTCAAGAGTATTTCACAGTCTAAACTTTGGGATTTGTACATTTTTTGAATTTCTGCTACTGTAAATTTGAAAAAGTTACAGATACGGGCCATATCTATCTCGTTTTCTGTAACTTTTTCTTTAATCATTTTTCCTATATCTATCTTTTTAAAATCCATTATCTATTATTGTTTTCAGAATAAAATTGTACATACGATGGTCTTTTCATCAATCTTAATCGTATGTACGATTTCATTCCTATTGAGATATAAAGAGCCCGTGTTTAGAGTTTTTACGTAAAGCTATAGGCCGCTGGGAGAAGGGATAGAGTTATTCTGATTACCTCCCATATTGGTGGTGATAGTTCCTAGTGAATTTGTGAAAGTTTTATTAATGACAAGGCAATGAATCGTCCATGAACCATTACTTGCATTTGCTGTACTTGCCCCTCTATAGTCCGCTGATAAACGCCAAGTACTTCCTTGTTGGAATGCAAATATGTTCTCAGGAGAAAAAGTCCCTGAGTTTGAATTGCTAAGCCCTATTCCTGAAGCTGGGATAAAGCTATTTCCTACAATAATTAATTCATATTGCGTAACGTCAATATTTGTATTGAAATTACTTATATAGTCTCCATTTACGTTATTGAGCTGGTAAGTTATACTATTGAACATATAAGCATTGCCATTACTTGAAGAAGCTATTCTAAGTTCCCCTGTTGTATTATTTCTAACAACAGTTCCATATCCAAACGCTCCTGAACTCAGTGGTGATGTTCCCAAAACCATATTACCGGTAGTGTGAAGTTTGGCAGTGGGTGATACAGTTCCGATACCTACATTTCCAGCAGAGGTCACAACGAAATCATTTGACTGCTGTGCGATAGACGGAGTTCCGGTTATTGCATTATCTTTAGCTCCATCAATATGTAGGAGTGCCTGTGGATTTGGAGTATTAACACCAAATTGGGATTTGGCAGCAAATGAAACTAAAAAAAGTATTAAGAATAAAATGTTTTTTTTCACTTTGTTATAATTTAAATATGTTAACCCATTTTTTTAACATTTACAGTCCTGTTGGTGTTGCTGCAGACCCGTTTGAACTTCCTCCAAGATTAGAGGTAACTGTTCCTAATGAATTCATGAAGGTATTATTAATGACAAGACAGTTTATCGTCCATGAACCATTTATACCGTCAGCAGTACTTCCTCCTCTATAATCGGCATATAAGTGCCAGGTCCCTCCGCTCTGGTAAGCATATATATTTTTAGGAGAAAATGTTCCTGTGGATGAATTTGAAAGTCCACCCCCATTTGCAGTAATAAAACTACTTCCTGTAATTATCAATGTATACTGATCAGAATTAATATTAGTATTTAGGTCATTGATAAAGTCTCCACTCACATTATTAATTTGATAAATGACATTATTAAAAACATATGTATTTCCATTGGTAGAGGAAGCAGTCCTTATTTCTCCTGTTGTATTATTTCTTACTATTGTGCTGTAGCCTGTAACTCCATTGGTCAGGGCTGCAGTTCCTAATATCATATTACCCGTAGTCTGAAGTTGGGCAGTTGGTGTTATTGTACCAATGCCAACTCTGCCAGTGGAAGTTATGACAACATCATTGACCTGTTGTGCAATTGATGGTGTTCCTGTCACAGGATTATCCTTGCCTCCGTCAATATGGAAAGTTGCCTGCGGAGCTACGGTGTTGATGCCGACTTGGGAAAATGATAAAATTGGCATTAATAAAAAAGCCATGAATGTAATGTTTGTTTTTCTCATAATTTTGTTTTTATAAAGTTTAATTACTAAAGATGACAGTTATCCTGTTGAAAAAGAGATCGGTTGCCGTGGTTGTATAAAGTTGTTTACATGACAGCAACTAAAATCATTTCGGCCTTTTAGTATCAATGCCAGTTTGAGGAAACCTCCAAAGCAAGGGTATAACAATCTGTATTTATATGGCATTAATGCTTATAATTAAATTTGTGTTTTTTAGATATTGTTGGAAGATTGCTATGCTAACTGTCTTTTTAAAAATGTTTTCTGACAGTTATGTTAGAAACAGTAGCTGTAGACAATGTACTTGAATTGTCAGCTCTCATTCTGTATTGGATCTGAATTTGATCGCCGGCAGTTAGGTTACCCATCCAATACAATGGCATATCTCCCTGTGCACCTCCAGCCCCTGTTCCATAATATGAAATAGCCAATACAGTAGTGGATGTACTGTTAAAAATCCGGGCTCCAAATGCCTTTGAATTACCATTAGTACTTGATAAACGTAGTGAAATGTCTCCGAAGAATGAGTATAGACCTGTTGCAGGCACAGTAAATATCCCTCCATTATGAATGTTCCCTATATCCACACGTTCTGTAGTAAAATTCATTGTAGTCCATGATGAATAACCGGACATTGTATAACCTGCATTTACCACCGCCGGACTACCTGCAAATAAGACCTTGGTCAGATTATTATTGTTTATTTCTGTGTTGACATCTGAAGTTTCTCCGATGCTTTCCCATTGTGTTCCTGACCAGATATAGAAGGTATCTTGAAATACATTATTGGGTGATGTACCATTGTTGAGAAGATTATAAACTAAGGTACCTTGCTCCGGTGAATTTGTTGAAGATGTTACTGGAATTGTCGTCACATCATCAGTTCCCAATAGTTGTACTCTGGGAATTAACAAACCTTTATTTGTACTGTATATATCTAAAATTGTATTAGGATCCGGATTATTCAATCCTATACCTACCTGAGACTTGACAGATATGCTGAAAGAGATAAATAGAAGGCATATTATATGGGTAATTTGTTTTTTCATGATTACTGATATTTATAAATATTGATGGTTCCGGATTCAATTCTGTAGTTATTGGCGGTATAGAGATATTTAAAGGTCATAAGATCACTTAGGGTCATATTTTGTGTACTGATTACTGTGGTGTACATCCTATTGTTAATTGCATTATCCCGTCCAAAAGCACTTACAAGAGATGTGGGACCTTTGAATATTTCTTGAACTGTAGTTCCCCCATTATTTCCGATATTTGACATTTCGGTAATAAACTCAAACATGTAGATTCCTGTAGATGGGACTTTATACTGGCTCGTGGTATTGTTCCATCCGGCATACTTATCAAAGATAATTTCCGAAGGAGTGAGAGTAAGAGTGGTAGCGCTTCCGCCTCCCGCAGATCCTGTAGGAACAGTGGCTTTTTGGCCAACAGCAGCACTGAAAATTAACAAAGGAATGTTTGCAGTCGCGATAATATCATCAGTCGACGTTGCATTGGCTTGGTGGTGATATTTACTGTCACTTCCCCAATAGGTTATTCCTTTTATGATTTCATTTGCCGTATTTGAATTGGTATTATAAAACATTACTCCTGTTGCCGGAGAAGTAATAGGGTTTGTGGCATCAGTGTTAGCTGTTACGGATAAACTTGGAACTCTTAGTGCTTTATTGTTTGAATCGAGTTTTAAAATGGCTGATTGTGAAACATTGGCTGATCCTATCACCATCTGGGCATTACTTATAATGGCCATTAATCCCAGAAATAAGATTAGAATTTTTGATTTCATAAGATTGATTTAGTTATTTGATATTTTGGAAATGGAAACATTAGGGTTGGTAATCTGATATGCAGCATTGGAAGACTGTACTCTGAATGTGATGAGATCATTTGCTGCCAGTTTTACACTGCAGGTACTTGATACTCCTCCGAATTGATATCGTTTATCTGCTCCATAAGTACATAGATTGACTCCGTTCTTCTGTACATAAACCATAGTCCCGCCGTTAGTATCTCCAGTTACATTTCTAAGATCCACATTAAAGGAAATAACATAACCACCCGCACTTTGTATCCTGTATCCTGTATAAGTAGGGGAGGAACCCTGAACACCTGATGGAGAATCCTTGTATAAGGTATTAAAGGTGAGATTTGTGATTGTACCGGCAGCAATACTTCCTGAGGCAGCTATATTGGAAGCCACAAAAACAGGGGTTATAAATGGAATTTTTGCAATTTCAGCTTTAACCTCCTGTTTAGACCACATTCTTTCCCATAGGGTACCGTTATATGCATACAGTCCTTTGGTAACGGAATTATTCCCTGATCCTGCTGCAGCTGTGTTGTAAACGATAAATCCAGTTTTGGGATTGGCAACTGTTGTTATGTCTGCTGTAGAAGAGAGCGCAATGAGTGGAAGCTGAATTCCTTTATTGACAGCATTTACATCGAGAACAGCAGAAGGGTTGGGATTTGTAGTTCCAATACCAACACTTCCTTGCTGTGCATTGAAATACAAGCTGTTAATAGCAAAGATGAAAGTAAGTTTTTTTTTCATAATCATATTTTTATATAAGATCGATTTTGTTAAATGATAAATTATTCCTGCAAAAAATTAAGCCCCTTCCTTTCTCATCACCTGTGTAATGTGATAATGGCTTATATGAGGGAAACCGTAAGGGGCTTAAATATATAGTTAAATCACTTTTGTGGGAGATTTTAATTAATTGTGTCATATTAATACAATTCTCACTGTTTTACTGTTTGCTAAAAATTGGCGGACAAAAAAGCTGTAGAGCAGTATGCCCGCCAGAGTAAAAAACTTATAAATAATATTTATTAAGTGACTTAAGCATGTTGGTATGCGTATACCTGTTTAGTTATTATTGTTTCTGAATAACTTATATCTGTTACATCCAAAGCGAATTTTGGTAAGGTGACATTCATTTCAGTTTGATAAAACTCTATTGAACAGAGTAGGCGATTTAATAATAAAAATTTTTCCATTTTTTGGGTTGTTATGTTAATTTCAAGTGTGTTTAAATAAAGTAGTCCTGTTTAGACCTTTTTTTGTGATATTTATCTATTTATGAGTTTATTCATGTATATAATATTGTTGTAATATAATTATGTAGATTATTTTTAATTATGTATAGTGTTTAGTAAGAAATATTTCCAATCCAGTTAAAATATTAATACACAAAAAGTTAATTTTGCTTGCTTAATAAAATATTTATTATATATTTGTAAGTAAAAGGTAGTCTAAACAGGACTACCTTTTGATTTATATTAGCTGGAAATTAACCTAATATTTCTAGCAATGACTTTTAAATTTTTCATTTCTGATCGTGGATTGGCAAAAGAAAGTATTCATTTAAAAATTGAAAATCAATCGGGTCAACCACTCTTCAATTTCAAGACTCCGCTGAGAATCTGTCAGGAAGACTGGGACAATAAGAAACAACGTCCAAGTAATATTTACCTGAAGCGCTATAAAAAAATTAATGCTAAGTTGGATTCTTTGAAAATAAGGTTACTAGAGTGTATTGAAGAAAACAGGTCTAAAGGAAAGCTCTGTTCACAAAGATATCTTTTCAAAGAAATAAAAAATATTTGCAGTAAAGAGAAAGAAGATTATCCAAAAGATTCACTACTCTGTTTTATCAGTATGTATATTTCCTCAAAACAGGAATACATTTGCCAGTCAACCTACAAAAGATATAAAGTATTTTTTAACCTTATTGAAAGATTTGAAGGATTTACGGCCAGAAGACTTTATGTCAATACCATCGATGGAGATTTTATCAGAAAATTTATTTCTTTTGGAAAGGAAGAAGCTTACAGTGAGAATACCATTTATAGAACTATCCATTTCATTAAAACAATTTTAAATTTCGCAGAAAGAAAAGGTATCAGAACTGCTATCAGGGAATTCGATATAAGACGGGAGAAGCAAAACAGGATAGTCATAAATCTTACCGAGAAGGAAGTGATGAAAATAGGAAAAATGAAAGTTCCCAAGGAACTACAGGCTGCTAAAGACTGGCTGCTTATTAGTTGCTATACAGGTCAGAGAGTCTCTGACTTTATGAAGTTCAATTCAGACCTGCTGAAAAAAGTGAATGACAGGGTGTGTCTTTCTTTTATTCAGCAAAAAACAAAGAAGGAGATCCTGCTGCCAATACATCCTGTCGTTTTAGAGATTATTAAACGGCTTAAAAACAATTTTCCTCAAAAACTTTCTGCAACTAAATATAATAGTCATATTAAACAAATTGGCAGAATTGCTCAGCTCACTGATCCTGTAAATGCAGTAAAACGTGTAGGGCATAGGGTGAAGAAATTAATTGTTGAAAAATGGGAAGTACTCAGCAGCCATATTGGAAGAAGAAGTTTTGCAACTAACTTTTATGGTAAAATTCCGACTCCTTTATTAATGCAGGCGACGGGACATGCCACAGAGCAGATGTTTCTAAAATATATTAATCCCGTAGACGAAAGCCATATCATCAGTTTGGGTAATTATTTTGACAAGACATATAAAGAAAGTTATTGTGTAGGTATGACCGCCGGTTAATAAATAATTGGAATATGCAATTCATCCGATTTCTTTATTTAGAACCGTTGAAGCAGAATTTCCTTTTCAACGACTGACATTTTAATCCTAATTCTTCCAATAATATCATTTGTGGTTGAGATGCCATGTGAGTTCTGAAGAATAAAAAATCTAATCCTACAAGAAATTTCATGTAGGGGTGGTCAGTAACTTTAATTTTTTAGATTCTCCCAGGTAGAAGTTTCTTTTCTGTTATTAATGATCCCAATGTTTTGATTATTCTTTTTAGCTTTTTAAAAATTGTAAAACATTCTGATTATCCAAAAAGATTCTCTGCCAATCTATTAAAATGGGATTTTTTTTATTCCGAAGATCCCTTAAAGAAGTATTTTGTAAAACTTCTTTTTACATATTGATCTTTAAATTCAGGAGACAGTTTCATAAACTAAATTGATGAGAAAATAGGTGCATATTTTTTTACAAATGTAAAAAAGTATACGCGATAGGAGATTGGTTTTGGAACTTACTAAAGAGGGGTTAGCTGAGCGATCAGGGGCAGCTTTATCTGCCTTAAGGAAATACGAGCCGAAAGAAATTATTTCATTGGATTCGTTTCTTAAATTACTTTCTGTAGTTTTGGGATTGGAAGAATTAATAAATAGTCTAGAACCTAATAAAACCAATTTTAAGACAATTGATGATGTCTTAAAAGTAGATGATAATGCAGTGACAAGACAAAGATGTAAAAAAAATGATTAAAAATATAACAGAAATAAAAGTCGGATTAGACTTTGGTTATATATTTTGAACATGATGAAGATTTTATGCAGAATGGATTGGAAATATGACCTTTTCAACTTCCACCAAAAAGAAGCAAAGTATGATGGCAATGGGAAAGGGAAGAAATATAGAACTTAAACATCTTATAAAATTGGGAGAAGAGGTAAAGCTTTCAAAAACAGTAATAAAAAATATTATTGAGCAAACAAAACATGCATTAAACCAATGGAAAGACTTGTCTAGTGAATATGGAGTTACCCAATCAAATATCGAATTGATACATCGGATGATGACCAGGTTATAATATATATGTCATAATTATAGTTATATACTTGGGTGGCAACATGCTTAAATATACCAATAGTCATAATAGATTAAATTCAAATACAGCTTAGCTGATTAGTCTATTGAAACGATTTAGAACAACAAGTTTTGTGGCGTTTAAACGACAATATTTTTTTAACTATTGTATTGTTATTAAACTTTAACTGTATGCGGTAACAAAATTGCTGCGCTTTTTGTCAAATCAAATATTATTTATGATTTACGAACACTCTGTATTCTGTAGAATCATTTTTATCTATTTCAAACCTAATTATCATGCCCTATTTCCTAATTCTTCAAAGAGATTATGGTTACATTCAATTTTTTCAAAAATTTTCTTGTAATTATCATTTTTCAAAAATCTGTATTTTTTTCTTTACCAACCATATAAGAACATTATCAACAATCAAGTATATACAAGGAACGACAAACAAAGTCAGAACCATAGAGCTGGTCAAACCACCAATAATAACCCAAGCTATTCCATTTTTCATTTCTGAGGCTGCTCCAGTTGCCAAAGCAATGGGAAGCATTCCAAAAATCATAGAGAATGTAGTCATCATTATTGGACGAAGTCTTTCTTTTCCTGCCAAAATCAATGCTTCTTTTGATAGATATCCTTGTAATTTTAATTTATTAGCCAAATCAACAATAAGAATTGCATTTTTGGAAACAAGTCCTAACAACATTATTAAGCCAATGATCGTAAAAATATTAATAGTTCCTCTAGTAAGGGCTAGTGCCAATAACGCTCCAACCAATGCCACCGGAATCGAGAAAAGGACAACAAACGGATAAATGGCATTTTCGTACAAAGCTACCATAATAAGATAAACCAAAACAAAAGCTGTAATGAGTGCATAGATCAAGCTTCCGAAAGCATTGTCCTGATTTTGTGTTTCACCAAGGTATTCTACAGAAACTCCATTGGGCATGGCTAAAAATCTTGTTTTTTCCTTGATTTCATTGCTAACAGTTCCTACAGGTCGATGCGAAACATCTGCCTGAACGGTAATGGCATTCAATCGGTCTATACGTTGTAAAGTGGTTTCTCCTAACTTTTCAGAAACATTGGCGAACTGCTCTAAAATGATGATTTGTCCGTTAGAATTTACAAAAGGAAGTTGGCGTAAATGATGGATATCCGAACGGTTGAACTGGTCAAGACGAATATTGATGTCATATTCCGTATTATTTTGTTTGAAAAGATTATGATTATCTCCGTTAAAAGAATTTTGAATGACTTTTCCTGCTTTTTCGGCATCCAATCCCATCAAATTCATTTTTTCACGGTTTATTTTGATGTCAATTTCCGGTTTTTGGTCCTTTACAGAGAGCTTTACATATTTAATTCCGGAAATTTTAGAAATGATATTCTGATAAGATTCCGCAACTTTCCTAACATCATCAGGATTGACTCCTTTTATGGCAATTTCTATTGGTGCACTATCTGCTCCTCCGGTAATAGATGAATTCGCAGTGGTGAATTTTACACCTGGAACAATTTCGGTCAGTTTTTTCTGAATATATCCTCCAAATTCTTCCGTTGTTCTATTTCGTTTTTCTTTGTTCACTAAGGAGATCGTCAGTTCCGCAAGATTAGAATTGCTATCGCTACCGGATATACTTCCTGCTGCAAAACCAACACTGGAAAAAACTTTTATGACTTCCGGTTGCTTCAGTATAAAACTTTCTGATTCCTGGGCCAATTTATTCGTTTTGGAAATAGACGATGTAGATTCCAATTCCATATTGATGACCAGTGTATTTTGGTCAGTTTCGGGAATGAATTCGGCACCAATTAAGCCCAAAGGTACCAAGGTAACCGAACCCATAATCAACAAAGCTGTAAATAATAAAACCCATCTTTTTCTGTTTAAAATAATTCCTAACCATTTAGCATAATGTTCCTTTAGATATTCTATGAATTTTTCAAATCCAGTAGCAATTTTTTCCCAGAATGTGTGGCTTTTCAATTGTTCTATTTTTGCAAAACGGCTTGCGAGTAAAGGTGTAATCGTGAAGGAAACAAAAAGGCTCATTAATGTAGAAAAAACAACTACGAGAGAAAATTCTTTCAGCAGACCACCAATCATTCCACCACTCAAAGCCAATGGAAGGAAAACCACAACGTCTACCAAGGTGATGGAAAGCGCCGTAAAACCAATCTCATTTCGCCCCTCAATTGCGGCTTTTTCTTTATCAGAACCTTGTTCCAGATGTCTGTAAATATTTTCCAAAACAACGATGGAATCGTCTACCAAAATTCCAACCACCAACGAAAGCCCCATCAACGTCATAATATTCAGTGAATATCCCAAAAGATACAACGCCGTAAAAGTGGGGATAATGGAAGCCGGCAAAGCCACCAAAACAAAAAATAGACTTCTGAGGCTATTCAGGAAAAGCAGCATTACAAAACCTACAATAAGAACTGCCAACATCAAATCATATAGTACAGCATCGGCAGAGTTCAATGTATAAATGCTTTGGTCTGTTGAAATATCGAATTTCAGATTTTGAGATTGATATTGTTTTTCAATTTTGGAAAATGATTTCTTGATTTGCTCGCTTACTTTCACTGCATTGGCATCGGTCTGTTTGCTGATTTCTAATCCGACGGAAGGAATTCCGTTGATTCGGTTGATGGTAATGATTTTCGCGGAAGCATCTGCCACTTCTGCAATATCCTTTAAATAAATTGTGCCAGATTTCGAATTTTGCACTATGGTAAGATTACGCAATTCATCCAAAGATTTTATATTCATATCATAGCGAATGGAAATTCTGGAATTTTTCTTTTCCAAAGTTCCGGCAGGTATAGAAATATTGGCTTTGCTGATGGTTTGTTTTACCAAATCTACAGACAAGTTGTAAGCTATCAATTTATCCTGATTGATATTGATATGGATTTCCCGTTCATTTCCACCGATGATATCTGTTTGTCCGACCCCTTGTATATTATTCAGAACCGGCTTTAGCTGGTTATTGATCAAATCGTATAATTTCTCAGGTTCCATATTTGCTGTAATACCGGCTTTTATAACAGGAGTTGCCTGCATATTTACCCGGTTTACCTGTGGTCTTCCGGCGGTTTCAGGAAGCTGGTTCAGCACCACATCGGCTTTTCTTTGCAAATCCTGTTCAGCTTTATTAATATCTGTATCACTTTTAAAAGCCAATGAAATAATGGAAACTCCTTCCTGCGAAGTAGATTTTATCTGATCTAGGTTTTCAACAGAGGAAAAAGCATCTTCTAGTTTTTTTGTTACTGTAGATTCCACTTCGGCAGCCGAAGCTCCAGGATAAAGTGTACTGACTGTAACTTCGGGAATTTCAAATTTGGGAAGCAGGTCGTAATTTAAATTGAAATATGAAGAAATCCCAAAATATACTAAAACAGTGAAAACGACAATCAGTAATAACGGTCTTTTTATGGATAAAGAAGTGATAGACATTATTGATTATGTTTTATAATTTTTACTAAAGCTCCATTTTGCAGATTGATTTGCCCGGATAGAACAACCTGCTCTCCTGCATTTAACCCCTGTGTAACTTCTATATCGTCACCGAATTGTTCACCTACACTTATTTTTCTGAGAATAGATTTCCCATTTTTAACAACATAAACAGAGGCATTGAGAACACTTTCATTGATTGCCACTCGTGGAATCATAAGCATTTTCTTTGTGGATTCTTTAGAAAAATTGGCGTAAATCATCGTACCTGAAAGTAATGGGGAATTTTTGTCCAAACCTGCTGTGATTTCTACAGGAAAATTAAAAGCTTCTGTAGCTTGTGAACTAATGTAGGTAACTTTCCCCCAAAAAGATTTTCCGGAATAAATATCGGTGGAAAGTTTGATCTTTTGTCCCAGATAAATATTGTAAATCTCAGATTGTGTGAGTAAAATCTGTACCTTTAATTTTGAAAAACTGATAATGGAAGCTAATTCACCACCTGACCCTACAAACATTCCGTCTTCTACATTTTTGGTGCTGATTACACCATCAATTGGAGATTTGATTACACCATCAGAAATTTGTTTTCGTAGTTGCATTGATTGATTTTTAGCATCGTTATAACTTTGACGTAATGCATCTACATCTCTTTGTATAGCTGCGTTTCCTTGTAATAATTCAATGTATGTTTTCAGGTCTTTTCCCAGCTTAGCCACATTAGATTCCGATTTTTTAAGTTCCAATTCCAAAAGCTGGGTGTTAATTATGGCAAGAGGTTGTCCTTTGTGAACTTTATCACCCAGTTTGAAAAGCAGTTCTTTTATATTTCCAGTTCCTGCAGAAATTACTTTTGCTTCTTCAAAAGGAACTATAAATCCTATTTTTGTAGAACCAGCTTTTTGAATCTCATCTTTTACAGTTGCAACCGTTACCGGAATTTGTAGAATGTGTTCTTTTTTTTGAGTTTCCGTCTGATTATTTTTTTGGTAACTAACATATAGTTTATAAAGGATAAGTCCTGCAATAGAGAAACTTATAAGCATAATAATTAAAGTAATTTTCTTCTTCATTTCTTTCTAATAGGATTGATAAAAATTTTTCAATGTACCACCGGCTAATTCCAAATCTATGCGGGACTGATAATAAGTATACAGCGCCGTCAAATAAGTGCTTTGAGTTTCTCGAAATGAGTTTTGGGTATTGAGCCAGTCAGTGAGAGTGGTAACTCCTTTTTGGAGTTGCAAGTCTGTCACTTTTAAAACAGATTTTGCCAGGTTGATATTTCGGAGACCATTTTCTACATTGGTTTGCGCTTGCAAGAGTTTGGTTTTGGCATTTTCATATTCTATGATGATTTTTCCTTCTGCCAATTTCAGTTTTTCCTCCACATTTTTCTTGCTAATGTCGGCTTGTGTGTATTGTGCATTATTTTTATAAAAATTCAGAATCGGAATACTGAGCTTGAGTCCAATTGTGGAATACGGATAAAAATTGCTGTATACTTGTGAGAATTTATCACCGAAACCAACTGCTCCATATTGAAAATTGAGTGATAATTTGGGAAGCATCTCAGCTCTGATAGCAGATTTTTCTATTTCCAGTATCTTTATATGTAGCTCGGAGAGTTTATAATCAACTCTTGAATTCGGATTAAATGTATTTTGTGAATTTTCATGAAACAATCCCAGTTGTAATTCTGTTGGAGTATCCAGCTCAATTTTATCCCCCAGAGGAAAACCCATCTCATATTTCAGCTGATTTTGAGCTAAAGTTATATTGCTTTTGGCAACACGCATTTGGGCAATTATATTATTGGAGTCAACGATGATTTTATCCAAATCTTTTTGCAGTATAGTGCCCTTCTTAACCTGTAATTGATAGATTTCAATAAGTTTCAGGTAATTGTTTTGATTAAATTCCAGTTGTTCAAATTGCTGTTTGTACACCAGGATCTGGAAATATGCTGTACTGATGCTATAGATAATATTTTCCTGACTTTGCTGGATGTTCAGGCTGGATTGTTCTTTCAGATATTTGTTATTTTTCAAACGGGTAAGTATTGCTTGGTCAAAAACAGGCTGTTCCAGTTGTATGAAAGCATTGGAATTGTATTTCTGTTCGAGTGAAGCATGGATTTCATCAGAGCCGAAGACACCTGCCGGAATGATGCTCTGTTGTAATTTCAGATTATTATTCAAGGTAGAAGATATATCTACTTTCGGAAGATAATTTGCCAAAATCTCTTTTGCTTTCGCATCTGCAGCTAATTTTTCGTTCATATAAATAATATTGTTCCTGTTGTGCTGTAAACCGTATTCTACACATTGTTTTAATGTAAATGTGATTTGTGAACTGGTTTTTATTCCGAAAATGAGCAGGAATAAGAAAAGATGTTTTTTGTTCATAAAATGTAAGGACCATAGTTTATATTCCGGAAAGAATAATGGGAAAAAAATTGACGTATTGTACATTTTCATAGTTAATAAAATGAAAGCCGCCATCAAAACAACGACGACTTTCCCAACAACATTTCCACCTAACTATTTACCTATATGATCATCAATTATTAAATGCAAATTCCAATTTACCGCAAGGACAATTAGGTAATTCTCGTATGCCTATAACTGTTTAGTGTAAAGAAACGTTTATTGAATGGTATAATCTTTAGTAGACACCTCGGATAATCTGAAATATCCAAAAGGTGCGTTTGCCGAGTTGGTTTGGTTGCTGATGTTTCCGTAAACCGAAGTCGGAGTGGTAGAAAATGGGCCTGTATCTGCACCTGAAGCATTCAGGATTTTTCTGAAGTAATCGTAATATCTTTTAGAGATTCCGTATAATTTAATATTAACCACTTCTCCTGATTTCAAATCTTTGTTGGAATAATACACGGATGTTAAACCTCCATTGTTATTTTCGTCATTTTCTACCTGATATTCAGGAAAAGCAATATGCGGGTTTTTATTACTGAAAATGTAATAGTTCGTTTCCGCAGGATTATCCTGATAGTAATAAGTAATTTCTATTTCGTCTCCTGCCATTCCTCCTTCATTATTTTGAACGATATTATTCTCAATTTTAGGAGCTCCAATCATTTTATCTGTTGCCGTGTACGTTTCACCGTTCAGATTTATAGAAAGAGTATAGGTTTCACCGATTACCGGAACAAAATTATTACAAATGTATTCTCCCGTCCCGGGATTTTCAATAAAAGTGAACACTGTATTTGCTGAATTAGTAACTGCTACAGTAGCTCCGGAAACTGATGGAAAATCGGCATTATAATATCCTGTGCTGGTAGAGAGTTTAATTTTCTGGATGTTTCCTGTGGTATTTTTCAGCCAGTCTATTGAAGCGTCTACTACCAATTTAGGAGGAGCTGTATCCAAATCTACGCTAATTACTTTTTCACAGGAAATAAGAACTATTCCTAAGGCGATGAATATATAACTTTTAAATTTTTTCATTTTTAAATTTTTAAAATGTTAGGAATTTTTAGAATTTGAAATTGTAGGTTACACTCGGGATAATTCCGAAAATCGACATTTTTCTTGCTTCACTAAGCCCTGTATCCAGATTTTGTCCAAAATTAACTGCGGCTGCATTGCTTCTTCCGTAGACATTATAGATACTGAATACCCATTCTCCTTTCCATCTTTTTTGGCTATCCGGTTTCGGTGTCCAGGTCGCAGATAAATCTAAATGATGATATGCTGGAATTGAGTTAGCATTTCGTTCACCATAACTAGCAATGCTAATACCTTGATATTGGTATTTCCCGTTTGGATAGGTCGCTGCCTTTCCCGTTTGATAGGTGAAAATACCACCAAAACTCCATTTTTTTGTAAGCTGATAGGCTGCGGTAAGAGACAGGTTGTGAGTTTTATCATAGTTTGCTCTGTACCATTTTCCGTTGTTTATTCCCGGTTCATTGGCATTTCTTCCCGGAGTTCTCTGTTCTGCTCTGGAAAGTGTATAAGACAACCATCCGGTCAATCGTCCCGTGTTTTTCTTAACCATAATTTCCAGACCGTATGCTCTGCCTTCTCCGTTTAGCATTACCTGCTCTATGTTTTTATTGGCAATAAGCTCGGCTCCGTCAATATAATCTGCTCTGTTTTTAATTTTTTTGTAGAACGTTTCAACTTCCAAAGAATATTTTCCATTATTGAAATTTCGGAAATAGCCCAATGCGACCTGGTCCAGAATCTGGGGTTTGAGAAATTGATCACTGGGCGCCCAAATATCCAGGGGTGATACCGAAGCCGTATTGGAAATCAGATGAATATATTGGCTCATTCTGTTATAGCTCGCTTTTATGGATTGATTATCATCCAGCACATAAGCTACTCCTAATCGAGGTTCGAGATTTCCGTAACTGGTAATTTTCTTGTTTTTACCATAGAGAATACTTCCAGTTGGAGTTCCTTCTTCGTAGATTTTCAATTCAGGATTGTAAACCACTGCTTCATTATTCGCATAGGTTTTTATTTCCTCAGCTCCTAAACGTACAAAATTGCTGTATCGTAAACCGTAGGTTGCAGAAAGTTTGTCTGAAAATTTGTGTTCAGCACTGATGTAAACTGCATTTTCCATTGCATTTTTCTTTGCAATCTGGTCAGGTTTTACAGGAGAATCATCTCCAAACGGTTTTATGGTTCCCGGATTGAATTGGTAATAAATGGAATTCACCCCATAACTCAAATTTAGTTTATCAGACAGATAATGTTTTAAGTCGTATTTGAAGTTGTAATTTTTAATGGTTGATTTCCAGTCTATTCCTGCAGATTTTATTTTTAATCCGTAGTCGTAATTGCTATAAATTATCGATGCATTAGAGAATAATTTGTCAGAAAAAATGTGATTCCATCTTACATTGAAAAGCGAATTTCCGTAATCGTTCAGTAAACTGTTATTGAAATTCATATCATCTTTTCCGAAGTATCCCGATAAATAGAGACTGTTTTTATCATTGAGTTTATAATTTAATTTGGCATTCAAATCATAGAAGTAAGCAGAATTGGGCTCTTTTGCCAATTTTAAAAAAAGATGTGCGTATGAAGCCCTTCCTCCAACAACAAAAGAACTTTTCTCTTTTACGATAGGACCTTCTACCAGTAATCGGCTGGAAACTGCACCGATGCCTCCCGTTGCGTGAAACTCTTTGTTGTTTCCCTCTTTTTGATAAATATCCAGAACGGAAGAAGTACGCCCCCCGAAATTAGCAGGGATACCCCCTTTATATAGTTTTAAATCTTTAATAACATCGGAATTAAAAACTGAAAAAAATCCAAACAAATGCGACGTATTATAAACAATAGCTTCGTCCAAGAGAACCAGGTTCCCGTCAGCAGCACCACCCCTTACGTTGAAGCCGGAAGCACCTTCCTGTGCATTGGCAACACCGGGAAGCTGAAGGATGGACTTCAGAACGTCCACCTCACCCATAACAGCTGGCATTTTTTTGATAGTAGCTATGGAAAGTTTGTTTACACTCATTTCCGGAGTTCTGATGTTTGTTTTGGTAGAAGTTTTGTTGATAACTACTTCATCAATCGATTTTGTACGATTGCTTTCTGTGATTACAAAGTTTCTTCTCATACTTTCTTTCAGAGAGATTTTTTCTTCCATCTGCTCAAAATCAGGATAGGTAATAATAATCGTGTAATCACCTTTTGGCAAGCTGATGGAATAAAATCCGTAAGAGTTTGTGGCCGCCGATATATTGACTTCCGGAACTGATATGGTTGCTCCAATAAGTGTTTCGTTGTTCGATTTGTTGGCAATAGTTCCACTGAGTGTCACTTTCTCCTGTGCAAAAGCAGTCATTGAAATCGTTACGAACAATGGGACATAAAGTTTGTTCTTCATTGTAGTTTGGATTAATTTATAATTCTACTGCAAAACTATCCGTTAGCATATCTTATTTTTTTACTTATTAGATAAGATTCATTAGTTTGTAGATGAAATTATGTATTTCAACGACTAAATGATTATCGCTATATTTAGTGGGAAATTTTATAAAATTTCAATATTTGCATTTTCGTCTATGAAAAACACAATTTGGTCTAAAAGATCATTTCCAGTTTTATTACTATTTTAATTTTGCTATCATTAATTATTTAATTATCATGCACAAAATTTCACCTAATGAGTTTGCTAATGAAAATTGGGTATTCCAGTTTTTCATTTCCTCTAAATATAGGATACTCCGACATGTGTTGCTTATCGTTCTTATCGGTGTGGTTCTTTATAACAGTACTCCGGAAATTACTGAGCCTACACTTGTTTTACTGTTGTTTTTCTTATTATTCTATAGCAATATGTATGTGCTGGTTCCGCGCCTCCTATTTAAAAATAAATATGCCTGGTATTTTTTAACCATTCTAAGCATTCTGGGGCTTATAATTATTTTTACGAAGTTATTTTTGGCATACTTTGGTGATGCCGATATGAATGATGACGGTTTAAATATTCCTCTCTTTTCTGTTCTTATTCTTGTTCTTATTGCAGCGTCAACTTCCATAAAACTATTTCAGAAATGGGTGGTGGATAAACAGCTGATTTTTGAACTTGAAAAATCCAGAACATCTGCTGAACTGGAGCAGCTGAAAAATCAGATCAACCCACATTTTTTATTTAACATGTTAAATAATGCCAATGTGCTTACTCAGAAAGATCCGGAAAAGGCTTCACAGGTTTTATTAAGATTAAGTGATTTATTACGATATCAGTTATATGATAGTGCAAGAGACAAAGTTCTGCTAACTTCCGATATCCATTTTTTGGAAGATTTTCTTAATCTGGAAAGAATAAGGCGTGATAACTTTAATTTTCTTATTTCGAAAGAAGGAAATCTAAGTGGAGTACAGATTCCCCCATTGTTATTTATCTCGTTTGTTGAAAATGCTGTGAAGCATAATAATGATTCTGTAAAGCCATCTTATGTAAATATTTTTTTTGAAATAAGAGACGGAGAGCTTATTTTTCAATGTATCAATTCAAAGCCTGTACTTAAAGCTGTTTCTTATTCCGGAGGACTTGGGCTTGTAAATATCAAACGAAGGCTTGAACTATTATTTCCATTAACCTATTCATTAAAAATTGTCAATGATGAGCAAACCTTTACTGTATATTTAACCATTAAATTATGAAATGTATCATTGTAAACGACGACTCGGAAATGAGAAAGACCATCGGAAAACTAATTGGCCACTCAAGAGGCATGAAACTGCTATCAGTATTTAATTCAACCTCTGAGGCAGCTTTGTTTTTGAGAGACAATTGTGTGGATCTGGTTTTTTTTGATATCCAGATGTATGATGTCAAGAATCTGGAATTTATACAGAATATTTCTGAAAGAACTTTTGTGATTTATATTCCTGAGTTTTCTCCTTTTGTAAACACCACAAAAAAACCGCAGTTGGAACAACTTTCAGAATCAACAATTGCGAAGCGTTTTAAAAAAGGTGTGGATGAAGCACGCATTTTTCTAAAACTAATAAAAAAAGAAAAGCCGGATATATTGGATGACTATTTTGTTATTTAGAAAAGTAAAAGAGTAATTTCAAACTTCTAAAATTATGGAAATAATGAATTGTATTATTGTAGATGATGAACCTCTGGCTAGAGAAGCCATACACATACTGGTTGAGAAAACATTTAATTTGAATCTGCTGCAAACCTTCAACGGAGCAGAATCTGCCGGAATGTTTTTAAAAAATAATCCCAATACTGTGGATTTGGTATTTCTGGATATTCAGATGCCCGGCACAAATGGCATCGAATTTTCCAATTCTATTCCAAAAGAGACCCTTGTGATTTTTACAACTGCTTTCTCAGAATTTGCTGCAGATAGTTATGAGGTAGATGCTGTTGATTATCTTATAAAACCTGTAAGATTGGAGCGTTTCCAAAAAGCCGTTGAGAAAGCGAGAAGCTATTCCGAGCTAATAAAAATAAAGAATGACCCGCCGAATATAGAAACGGCTACTGATGACTATTTATTTGTAAAAGCGGAACGGAAAATGTTCAAATTATATTTTAAAAACATACTTTTTATTCAAGGTCTAAAAGATTATGTGATCATCCATACCGAAAATCAAAAGATAATCACTGCGGTCAGTATTAAAGCAATCCAGGGTCAGTTACCCAAAGACAGCTTTGTAAGAGTTAGCAAATCTTATATTGTCAATTCAAAATGTATTGACTCTTTAGATAATAATACCATCTACATTGGGATGAATGAAATTCCTATCGGAAATATATATAGGGATTATTTTTTTAATGAATTTGTAACGAAAAAGATTTTAGGAAAGTAACTAATCTTAAAAGGGCTCTACAGAAGTAAAGTAAAGCAATGTTATAGATGGCAAACACAAGATATCTATATGAAAACTTAGATTTAGTTTTTTCAGCCACAATTTTAATGTATACAAAAGTATTGTTAAATCTTATCCTAATTTATTCAAAATTGTGGCAGGAAAAATTGTGGTTATTACGTTAGACTTTGTCGCTCAGATAAATAATTGAACTCTCTTATAACATTTTTTGTCTTGGGATTCCTATCTCATGTTCCTGCGGATAAGGCTTCCGCCAAGTCATACTGATATCTTCATGCAGATTACGCTGAGCTTCCAATGATTTTTCTTTATCCATAGAATATCTTGGATCTGGAATAAAAGGCATTTTAGCCATTTTATGAATGGTAATAGTAGGGAAATGGAAATCCACTTCTACTGTTCCCAATAGGAGATAGCAGCCACCACCCTGAAAAGGATATTCTTCGAGGCAGTTTGGAAAATGAGCCGTATCAAAATATTCTCCTTCAGCATCAATCCAGGTACCGAAGTACATCGTTCCCTTTTTGGTGGGAACATGCTTTCTTGAAATAAGATAAGCGAGCATTTTAACCTGTTTTTTGTGATACTTAGTAAGGTCTTTAGCCATTACACTACCTTTGTATCGGGTTTGTAACAGATCAAAAGGGCTGAATGAAACAGGGAAACCCAATATTTCTATCTCATCAAAAGCGTCTTCAAATGGGCTTCTTTCTATAGTGGGAAGCTGATAATCTTTCTGAGGTTCTTCTAATAAAGTCAGATGCCTGAATGTAATCTTATTATTTCCCAAAAGAAATCTTGATTCAATCAGCAGTTCATGTTTTTGTTTTCCGGTAAAGCGGAATGCCCCGATGAATATTAGAATCTGTAATGTTTCGATACCAATAGGAATTCTTTTGACAAAGTTTTCTAGAGAAGTATATTCTCCATTCTGATTTCTTTCTTCAGGAATCAATTGTGCTAATTTTGTTTCCAGTCTTTCAATATGCATAAATCCTAAATAAATATCAGAGTCATAAACAGTCGTCTGATATTCACTTAAATTGACACAAGGGTTATGGATTGAAGCTCCAGACATCCGGGCTTCATGAATATAGACTTCAGTTCTGTAGAACCCGCCGCCATTATTAATAGCGGAGACCATGAATTCAATAGGATAATAGACCTTGAGATATAAGCTCTGATAGCTTTCCACAGCATAGGAAGCAGAATGTGCTTTACAAAATGAGTATCCTGCAAAAGATTCGATCTGCCGGTATACTTCCATGGATAATTGTTCGGGATGTCCCAACTTTTTGCAGGATTCAAAGAAGTTGTCTTTTACCTTTTGTAAAGCAGATAAGGATCGGCCTTTACCACTCATGGCTCTTCTCAGTACGTCACCATCAGGGGCTGATAATCCACCAAAATGCAGGGCAATTTTAATAACATCTTCCTGATATACCATAATGCCATAGGTTTCCCCCAGTTCTTTTTCAAAAACTTCATGGAAGTACTCAAATTTTGTGGGATTGTTATGCCTGAAGATATATTCCCGCATCATTCCGCTTTGGGCAACACCAGGTCGGATAATAGAAGAGGCTGCTACCAATACTTTGTAGTTATCGCATTTCAGCCTTCTGAGTAGCCCCCTCATGGCTGGAGATTCAATATAAAAACAGCCCATGGTTTTTCCGGAACTCAAGAATTCATTGCATCTGGCTTCATCTTTTGAGAGAGATGTATCCCGGATATCAATATCAATTCCTCTTTTTTCCTTTACCAGCTTTATCGTGTCGTTAATTGTACCTAAACCTCTTTGTGAGAGAATATCAAATTTTTCAAGGCCAATCTCTTCAGCAGTGTACATATCGAACTGTACGATTGGAAAACCTTTGGGAGGCATTTCGAGTGCAGAATAATTGGTGATAGGTTCTTCTGATATCAGAATTCCACAGGAGTGCATACTTCTCTGGTTAGGAAACTTTTCTAAAAGCTTTCCGTAGTAATGAACCTGTTTGGATACCGAATTGTTATCATGCTCCTGGATAGGTTTTGTTGCCAGTGTATCCAGTTCATCTTTCGGAAGTCCAAATACTTTTCCTACCTCCCTGAAAATGGAACGGTATTTAAATTCAACATTGGTTCCACAGAAAGCAACATGGTCTTTACCATATTTATCAAAAATATATTCCAGGATGATATCCCTGGTCTGCCAGCTCCAGTCAATGTCAAAATCCGGAGGTGTTTTACGATTGAGGTTTAAAAAACGTTCAAAATACAGATCCAATTCCAGGGGACATATATCAGTAATTCCGATGCAGTAACTGACAATGGAATTGGCACCGCTGCCTCTTCCTACGTGCATAAATCCCATTAGGTTGCTGTATTGGATAATATCCCAGGTGATGAGAAAATAAGCACAGAAATTAAGCAGGTCAATAACCCCCAATTCTTTATCCACTCTTGCTTTTGCCTGTAGATTATCAGCGGCATACCTTTTAGAAAGCCCCTCATAGGCTAACTTCTTTAAAAGCTCAAAATCATTTTCCCTGCTGTCAGTGAAATACTTTTTGTTTTTAGGTGTTGAAAAATCAAAATCAAAATGGCAGCTATTGACAACATATTTTGTGTTCTCAATAATCTGTGACTCATGGTAAAATTGAGCCAGAAGCTCTTTTTTATCAGTAAACATTTCGTTGTCCTTACAGTAATAAGCTTCCGTAAGCTTACTGATCAATGTATTGTGATCAATAGCCCTTACGATTTTATGAAGCTCATATTCTTCAGGGGTGGTAAAGGTAACGGGATGAAGAATAACCATTTTATGAATGAGCTGTTTTAATTCCGGTTTAATTAAAAAGTTGAGCTGATCTTGTCTGATGCCTATAAATTCATGATCCGATAGCTTTTCAGGAATATTTTCCAGGGGATAAATAACAAAAGTATCTGTAAAATCAGGATTTGCCCTAGGAATTTCAATGCCTTCACAGTTATATGCGGTTAAAAGACTGTTGACTTCTGCAATGCTTTTTTGATTTTTGGCCAGGCAGATATAATACAGTTCATTCTGAACCCGTATTTCCACTCCGACGATCGGTTTGATATTATGATCCTGACAAAGTTTGTAGAAATCATATATCCCCGTAATGGTATTGATATCTGTAAGAGCCAGGGTTTTAATATTAAAATGTACAGCCTGCTTAACCAGTTCTTTAATAGAAATAGTCCCATACCGGAGGCTGTGATAAGAATGACAATTCAGAAACATCTTGTATTTATTTTAATAAACCTGAGGCTCTTGCTACACTTGAAGTTCCAAACCTGTTTTTGATTTTATCCATCGTCTGATACAAGGAGATCAGCTCTTCAGTATCTTCAAAGAGATCCATTTGATGGCATCCGTGAACCAGTCCGGTAAACTTTACGCCTATCAATCTTATTCTCATCCGTCTGGTATATACTTTTTTAAAGAGTTCCAGAACATACCTGAGCAGGGTATGGTCAGCTGAGGTGTAAGGAATCCTGCATTGTTTGGTTTCCGTATCAAAATTGGAATACCGGAGTTTTACCACCACTACCGATACCAGCCATTTCTCTGCACGGAGCTGATAACAAAGCTTTTCAACCATTCCGGAAAGAATGCTTTTGATTCCCTGAATATCTATAGTATCCTGGGCAAAAGTATCTTCGGTAGAGATGGATTTTCGTTCGGAATAAGGGACCACAGGATTTTCGTCAATTCCGTGTGCTTTTTTCCAGAGTTCATTTCCATTTTTACCGATCAGCTGCTGAAGAACGTCAACAGGCATTTCTGAAAGGGTCTGTATGGTTCTGATGCCCAGTCTTGACAGCAGCTGAAAGGTAACATCGCCGACCATAGGGATCTTCTTTACCGAAAGTGGGTTCAAGAATGATTGAATGTCATGCTGTTTGACTTCAAACCTTCCGATTGGTTTTGATTCCCCGGTTCCGATTTTAGATACGGTTTTATTGGCAGACAACGCAAAACTTATCGGTAGTCCTGTATTTTTCTGTACGCTTTCTGCTATTTCATGCGTCCATTTGTAACATCCGAAAAACTGATCCATTCCGGAAAGATCCAAATAAAATTCATCGATGCTTGCCTTTTCGAGGACAGGAACTTTTTCCTGAATAATTTCAGTCACCATATGGGACATATTGGAATACATTTCCATATCTCCCTTAATTACTTTTGCTTCGGGACACAGCCGCAAAGCCATTTTGATCGGCATGGCACTTCTGACTCCGAAAAAACGGGTTTCATAAGAGCAGGACGCCACTACACTACGGTCTCCACCTCCTATGATCACAGGCTTTTTCTCCAGTTCGGAGTTTTTCAGCCTTTCACAGGAAACAAAGAACGTATCCAAATCCATATGTACAATTGCTCTTTCCATGTTACAAAATTAGTTTCGTTTTGAAACAAATTTTGTATTTTTGTTGTCTAAAATTGTAACAATGTCAAAATTCTCTGATAACATCGTGTTTTTGAGAGGAAAGAAAAATATGACTCAGCAAGAACTGGCAGATCTATTAATTCTTACCCGATCCAGATATGTCGCCTATGAATATGGCAGAACAGAACCTCCTATTGAAATATTGCTTAGAATTTCAAAATACTATAACATTAGCATCGACCTATTGTTGACTGTAGATGTCAGAAAGTTTTCTATCGATGAAATAATGCAGCTTCCTGAGAATAGGATTGTTCTGCCTATAAAGGTTGATCAAGATGGAAACAATCAGATTGAAATTATTCCCCAAAAAGCTTCTATGGGCTACCTGAATGGCTATGGAGATCCGGAATACATAGAAAGTCTGGAGACCATATCATTGCCTTTTTTAAAAGGGGGTAAGTTTAGGGCATTTCCAGCTGATGGAGATTCCATGCCCCCCTATAAGAACGGAACCTATATCGTCGGAAAGTATGTTGAAAATCTTTCGGATTTGAAAACGGACAGAACGTATGTTTTCATTACCACCAATGATGGTATCAGTTACAAAAGATTTCAGTTTCATGAAGCAGATGGTATATGGGTTAAGGCTGACAATCAATTTTATGAGCCTTATAAAATTCCATTGCCTGAAATTAAAGAAATCTGGGAGTTTGCCTGTAGTATTAATACCAAAGAATATGAGCCTGATGAATTTTCAGAACATCATATTCAAAACTTTATCACAGAAATTAAAACTGATATCAAGCAGATCAAAGAAAAAATGGGAGATAAGAATTGAATTCATTTTGAGTAAATGGCATAATCAAAAAACTTCCCCGAAGGGAAGTAAAAACACAAATGATGAAAAAATCCCGAAGTAACGGGATATTGCTAAGATAAATATTTTACCACAAAGTTATAATGAACCAGCTGAGTTTATTTGATGCCGAAGAATTCTATGAGTTTCCAAAAGACCTTTTGGAATACAAGGAGAATTTCCTGAGCAGGGAAGAAGCCGACCTGCTTAAAAATGGATTATTGGATACTGCTCCCTGGGAACAGCGTACCCAGAAAATGTATGATAAAATGGTGCTTACTCCAAGATTGACAGCTTGGTATGGCGATTCAAAATATAATGATTCGGAAGAAGATAAAAAGCCAACCAATCCATGGACTCCCGAGTTATTTTCTTTAAAACAAAGAATTGAAAAGGAATTTAGCTGTCAGTTCAATGGGGTCCTGTTAAATCTATACCGTGACCATAATGACTCCGTTGCATGGCATCGTGATAAGGAAAGCCGTTATGGAAAACGTCCTGTCATTGCATCCATCAGTCTGGGACAAACCAGAAACTTTGATTTTAGAAAAAAAGATCATCATCAGAGTAAATACAGTCTGCCATTGCCTCATGGTTGTCTACTTATTATGGAAGGTGATCTTCAGGAAAGTTGGGAACACAGGATAGCTAAATCTACTTTACCAATGAAGGAAAGAATTAATCTGACTTTTCGATTAATATTACCTAATATGTAGATTCTTGAAGACGTATTGATAATCGTTTTTACTTTTCTAAAATTTCAAAACAGGTTTTAAAATAATTATTGCTCTTCCAATGAATAAAATAAGAAAATGCAACTATCTCAACTTTCTTTTCAGGTGATAATACCGGAATAATAACCTATCATACCATACAGCAAATAATAAGAAAGTAGCAGGGAGAAGAAGTGTTTTCAGTTGAAATTGCTGATAGGTAAATCCCCCAATAATTCCCCCCAGAAAGAAACAGATGATGATCATTAGCTTTAAAAAAATGCTTTTATTTAATTGTATTTTTTTTCCTTTTTGCTGATGAAAAAATAGCTGAGATAGCTCAATTCCCAGATCGGTAAACAGCCCTGTGAGATGGGTAGTCCTTACCACAGACTGGGAAACCCGGGTAACAAGAGCATTCTGTAATCCCATAGCAAAAAGTAACGCCGAAGAAATGATGAGCGAGATAGAAGAATTTTTAGGCAGTATATCAGGTGAAAAGGCTATGATAATTATAATTATAATTTCAATGGACAAAGGAATGATATAAGATGTATGGAGTTTATGCTTTGTAGCCCATTCTGTGATAACCCCGGAAACAAAGGCTCCCAGCAAGAAAAATAGGATATACAGCAGATAAAAAAGTGCCATTTTATAATTCTTTATAAGCAGCTCTTCAGAAAAATAGGCGAAATGTCCTGTTACATTGGTAGTCAGGGTACTTACGGAAAGTACCCCAGTGATATTCACCAATCCTGCAACACAGGACAGAATAGAGGCCAGCTTTAAATTGTGGGAATATGTTCGTCCTTTCCCTTTATGTCTAAACATACGTCATTTCTTTAAGCAATGGACACTATAAATAATATAGAAGAGAGATAACTCTCAGTGTAAAATTATTCCCTAACCATTCATTATGAATCAAAAAAATCCTCAAAATATCCAAAGACACTATCTCTTTTGTTAAAGATTAGCGATACGTGTCAGTCTTTTTATATCTTTCAGCTCTATTTTTCTTCCTTCCATCACAATAAGCTGCTCTTCCCTAAAATCATGCAGGATACGGGCTAATGTTTCCCTTGCTGTCCCTACCATATTGGCTAAGTCAACGCGGGATAATGTAATATATACATTTTCTGCAATATTATTTTTTGATTTGTATTTATTATGAAGAATCAATAAGCTGAGGGCTGCACGTTCCCTGACAGTTCGTTGGGATAAAATAGTCATCAGGTTAGCCATTACACTAAACTCATGGCTCAGGCTTTTGAGAAGAAATTTAGAAAAAACTTTCGATTCTTCAAGAATATGCAAAAAATCTTCTTTTGGGATAAACGCGATAATAGAACTTTCAATGACCTGAGTGGTATCGCCATAAGAATAATTACTTAAGATGGCTGAATATCCAAAAAACTCCCCGGCATTATAGATATAAATAATCTGCTCCCTTCCGTCATTGTCAACCTTATATTTTTTTACCTTTCCTTCTTTCAAATAAAAGATACCATTAGGAATAGTCCCTTCAGTAAATATAGCATCGTTTTTACGGTAGTTTTTAATCTGCATCACTTTTTGAAGCATTTCTTTATCGTATGTTGAAAGCTCCTCAAAAAGATATTGATTATTAAAAATAAATTTTGAAATCATGATTTACTAATTTACACATTTTTACCCTAACTTAAATTTGACTTAAATCACATTTATAAAAGATTTACATCCTTCCTATTCCTTTATAAAGCTTCTAATTTTGTAGGCATAACAAACCAGAACTAATTAATGGAATATTTGGAATCTCTAAAAAATATTGGAATTGTACCCAGTAAAGAAGTCTATTGGAATTTATCTGTCTCACAGCTGATTTCACAAACCTTAAAACAAAATCAGGGGATTATTACAAGTTCAGGAGCCTTGGCTTGTGATACAGGTGAATTTACAGGCCGTTCACCAAAGGATAAGTTTATAGTTAAGGATGATACAACCAAGGACTCTATTTGGTGGGGAGAGGTTAACCATCCTTTTATACCGGAAGACTTTGACAGATTGTATGATGATGTTATTACCCATCTTTCTGGTAGAGATATTTATGTCAGAGATGCCTATGCCTGCGCCAAACCTGAATACAGACTAAATATAAAGGTTATCACTGAAACGCCATGGGCCAATTTATTTGTTAATAATCTGTTTTTAAGACCGGAAGCAAAGGAGTTGGAAACATTTCAGCATGAATGGTTGGTTCTTAATGCTCCGGATTTCAAAGCTGTTCCCGAGACCCATAAAACCCGTCAGCATAATTTTACAATCATCAATTTTACAAAAAAAATAATCCTTATTGGGGGAAGTGCTTACACCGGGGAAATCAAAAAGGGAATTTTTACAGTACTAAACTATATCCTTCCTTTTGAGAAAAATGTACTTTCTATGCACTGCTCGTCCAATGTAGGAGCTACTGGTGATACCGCTGTATTTTTCGGACTTTCCGGAACGGGAAAAACCACTCTTTCTGCAGATCCGTCAAGACAGCTGATTGGAGATGATGAACATGGATGGGATCATGAAAGTGTATTTAACTTTGAAGGGGGCTGTTATGCTAAATGTGTTAACCTGAGTGAGGAAAAAGAGCCGCAGATATTTTCTGCCATACATTCTGGAACTTTGCTTGAAAACGTGCGCTTTTTTGACGGAACCGATATTGTAGATTATGATAATGTTTCCGTAACAGAAAACACAAGAGCTGCTTATCCTATTGACTTTATTGAGAATGTGATACATCCTTCCATAGGGAAAACTCCCAATAATATTTTCTTTTTAACCTGCGATGCTTTTGGAGTTCTTCCTCCAATATCGAAACTATCAGTAGGGCAGGCGATGTATCATTTTATTTCCGGATATACTGCTAAGGTGGCAGGAACTGAGGCTGGAATTACGGAACCTCAGACTACATTTTCGGCGTGTTTTGGAAAACCCTTTTTACCGCTTCATCCTACAAAATATGCTGAACTGTTAGGAAAGAAGTTAAAAGATAACAACATCAATGTATGGCTTATTAATACCGGCTGGTCCGCTGGTGCCTATGGTACCGGGGAACGTATCAAACTTGCTTATACCAGGGTTATGATTTCGGCCGTACTTGAAAATAAATTGGACCACGTAGATTTCGTACAGGATGCTGTATTTGGACTGCAGATGCCTGTAGAGTGCGAAGGAGTTCCTTCTGAGATTCTAAACCCTAAAAATACCTGGGATGACCAGTTGGCATATGATGAAAAAGCATTACACCTTGCCACCCAGTTTGCAGAAAACTTTAAATCGTTCGTGTTTTTTGCCGATGAAGAAACAATAACAGGAGGACCCTTAGTCTAAAATGACATTAACTCATTGAATAAATATATAAATTAAAAAAAGAACTGTAAGAATGAACATTCCAGAAAACCTCCTGTACACTGAAGATCACGAGTGGGTTCGATTAGAAAACAATACGGCTTATATCGGAATTACCGATTTTGCTCAGCATGAATTAGGAGATATTGTCTATGTTGAAATTGAAACATTGGGAGAAAATTTAAAGCAACATGAAGTATTTGGGACAGTTGAAGCTGTGAAAACAGTATCAGACCTGTTTTTGCCTCTTGCCGGAGAAATAATGGAAATCAATCCAAAATTGGAAGCCAGTCCTGAATTGGTCAACTCAGACCCTTACGGGGAAGGCTGGATGGTCAAAATTAAGGTGGAAAATCTTTTTGATGCAGAAGGATTGTTAAGATCTGGTTCATATTCATCTTTAATAGACTTATCATAAATGGGAACTGTAAAACTAAAGAAAACGGCATTTAATGCCATTCATCATGCTCTTGGAGGGAAAATGGTAGAATTTGCAGGCTATGAAATGCCTGTTCAATACAAAGGCGTAACACATGAGCATGAAGTGGTTAGAAATAATGTCGGGGTTTTTGATGTGTCTCATATGGGAGAGATCTCAATACAGGGGAAAGGCTCTTTGGAACTTATTCAAAAAATCACTACTAATGATGTCTCAAAACTTTATCCCGGAAAAGTACAGTACAGCTGTATGCCCAATGATACCGGAGGTATAGTTGATGATCTCTTGGTTTATAAAATAAACAAAAATGATTACCTATTGGTGGTTAATGCTTCCAACATCCAAAAAGATCTGGAATGGATCATAAGCCATAACTCTTTTGGAGCGGAGGTAACCAATATTTCGAATTCCGTTTCTTTATTAGCTATTCAGGGGCCAAAATCGATAGACGTTTTACAGAAGTTGACGGATATCAATTTGAAGGATATGGAATATTACACATTCACAATAGGTGAATTTGCCCATATTCCAAATGCTTTGGTTTCTGCAACAGGATATACAGGAGAATCCGGGTTTGAAATTTATGTAGAGAACAGATATGCAGCTCACTTATGGGAAGCCATATTTGAAGCCGGAAAAGATGAAGGTATTGAACCTATCGGGCTGGCGGCAAGGGATACCCTGCGTTTGGAAATGGGGTATTGCCTTTATGGAAATGATATTGATGATACAACTTCTCCATTGGAAGCAGGATTAGGATGGATCACAAAATTTACAAAAGATTTTGTGTATAGCGGATTTTTAAGCCTCCAAAAGGAAAAGGGAGTCACTAAAAAATTGATAGGTTTTGAAATAAAAGATAAAGGAATTCCCCGTCACGGTTATGAAATATGGGACAGTAGCCATCAAATTATTGGAGTGGTAACCTCCGGAACTCTTTCACCTACACTAAAAAAAGGAATAGGGATGGGTTATGTTGCAGCTGATAGCTCTAAGATTGGAAATGAAATTTTTATCAATATCAGAAATAAGACGGTCAAAGCTATTATTGTTAAAACTCCATTTATTAAAAAATAGATCCATTTACAAACTAATCAGATTAATAATCATATGCTTGTTCCCAAGAACCTTTATTATACGGAAAACCATTTGTGGCTGAGAAAAATCGGATTATACGATTTTTGTGTTGGAATTACAGATTTCGCTCAAAAGGAAATAGGAGAAATTCACCTTGTTGAATTTAATTTGCAGAAGAAAAACTTAAAAAAAGGAACTGTTTTTGGGACTGTTTATGGAATCAATAAGACTTTTCAGTTGGTTGCTCCCTGTGACACAAAAATTATGGAAGTTAATCAAAATATAGCTGTAATGCCATCCCATATTAATACAGATTCTTATAACTGCTGGTTTTTAATTTTTTCTACCTACATATCTACGAATGAGCTTTTAACTTATGAGGACTATATACAAATAATAAAATGATTTTTAAACAGCTTAGAGAGAATATGGATGTAAAGGATGCCGTTTTTAATGAACTTTATCCTCCCAATATAAAAGCGGCAGCGGAAAGACACTGGACTCCAGTAACGGTTGCCCGAATGGCGGCAGAATATCTGGTAGAAGAGTCCGGAAAAAAAGTTCTTGATATTGGGGCAGGGGCTGGAAAGTTTTGCCTGGTAGGTGCAGCTTCTACCAAAGGATTTTTCTATGGTGTAGAACAAAGAGCTTCACTTACTAAAATATCAAGGAAAATAGCAGACCGACATAATATCACCAATGTAGAATTTATCAACTCCAATATCAATGAAATTGATTTTTCTGATTTTGAAGCCTTTTACTTTTTCAATTCTTTTTTTGAAAATATAGATACCTCTAATCCGATTGATGATTCAATACTTCCTGATAAGAATTTATATAATATTTATTCAGGTTATGTGAAAGAACAATTAGAAACAACTCCTGTCGGAACCCGTTTGGTTACGTATTGGAGTAAGTGGGACGAAATTCCGAGAAGTTTTGATCTGGTAGATTCAGCTTGTAACGGATTTTTAAGCTTTTGGAAAAAAATATACTGACTTTAAGCATTATGGTTGGCTGGTCTGAGAAAGCATGAATAATAATGAACTTAGATTTGTCTTTTAATAAGGTTAGATTATTTAATTTTTTATAAACAGAGATACATAGGTCTGAATATTATGTATATTTTTTTTGGGTATTGCTACAATTTTGTAGCAATACCTTTTTTGTAATTGATTTTGTTTACAATTATAGCATATTTGAAATTAAAACTTTCCAACTATCATTATTTTTTAGGTTTCCTTTATGAGGAGACTTTTTTATACCACTGATAGAATTAAAATTTTTTACACTTTTAGTTTAAAATCGGAGTTTGTGAAAAATCTCTTCGTAACTATGAAAAAGTAGTGATTTTATACGATTTCTCTTGTTCAATTTTACATGAGCAACAATCATAAAAATCACCATTATGAATATTGAAAGAACAGAATTTATCGCCTGGATGGAAAGAATTATGGAAAGATTTGACATACTGAAAGAGCAAATGTTTAAGAACCAATCCAGATTTATAGAAGTAGACGGAGAGCAGCTTCTGGATAATCAAGATGTTTTACAGCTTTTAAAGATAAGTTCCAGATCATTACAGCGGTACCGGACTGATAAAAAGCTGCCTTACTATACCATCAGTGGAAAGCTGTACTATAAGCTTTCGGATGTCCATCAATTGATCAGAGAATGCTTAAATTCTTGATAGTATTAAAGACATCAACAGCCAAATTATTCATCACCATTCCGATCTTTTAGAGCCTCTTAATTGAGTCTATACCTTCGTTCCATTAAATAAAATACAATGGAAGATGAAATAATAAACGCTCAGGAGTCCGGTGAACTAAAACCATCAGCAGATACACTCCTTGTCCTGAACATTCATACCAACCAGGTTGAGATGGTCAAAGGTGTAGATAAAGAAGGGAATCTTCAAAAGTTTCCTCCACAAGGAAAAAAGGATAATGAGCAGCTGATCAGAGTAGATAAGCACGGCGATCTATTCTCCAACTTCTTTTCCAACTTTTACCGGCAGCTTAAAAATCCTACGCATTTCAACTTTTTCAAAGTTTCAGAATACGATGCTGTTAATACTGCCAATGATCTTCAGAAATATATTGATCAGGTATCTCCTGAAGAAAAAGAAAAGCTGAAAGACTACGAAATTTTACCGCAACATAACAATAATCCAAAAAATCAAAATACAATGGACAACAACACAGAAAATCAGGAGTATCGTTTTCAGCCTGAACAGATCGACTGGAAAACGATGGAAAAATTCGGACTTAATCAGGAGAAGCTTGAAAAAATGAATGCGATGGATTCATTACTCAGAGGATTTAAAACCAATACATTAATTCCCATCACCATTAATCTGGGAACGGCAGTAAGCAAAATGGATGTTCGATTATCTCTTCAGACAGGAGATACTGGACAGGTTGCCGTTCATCTGCATGGAATCCGAAAAGAGCCCAGTCTCAATAATAAATTTCTGGGTCACCAGTTCACGGATGAAGATAAAAAGAATCTGAAAGAAACCGGGAATATGGGCAGGGTAGTAGATCTGGTCAATCCTAAAACAGATGAAATCATTCCATCTGTCATTAGCCGTGACCGTTTAACCAATGAATTGGTTGCCTATAGAGCGGAGCACATGAAAATCCCTGATGAAATCAAAGGAATTAGGCTTGATGAACATCAGAAACAAACCCTATTGGAAGGAGGTCCATTGTATCTTGAAGGCATGACCTCCAAAAAAGGAGAACTTTTCGATGCTACCGTACAGTTCAATGCAGATAAGCGGTATGTAGAGTTTATATTCAACAATAACCAGATACCGCAACAAAGTCAACAACATCATTATAACCAACAGCAAACTCAACCTACGGATAAAGAAGCACCCAAAGTATTCAGAGGAAAAGAACTGGGTGATTCACAGTATGAAAAGTTCAAAGCCGGGCAAACCGTATACGTTGACGGTCTTACCGATGCTAAAGGTAAAGCCTATCAAGGCTATATTACCTTCAATAAAGAAACCTTTAAAACCGATTTCTCCTTCAATCATCCTAATAAACTTAAAGAAGAGGCAAAACCTACAGAAGATCATAAAACCCAAACTGCGGTTAACACCCAGGGTAAAACCAATGAAGCTACTACAAATGTGAAGGAGCCTTTAGAATCAAAACAGCAGCAGCCTGCCAATAAACAACAGGAGGATCTGCAAAAAAAGGTTAGAAAACCCAGAGGACAAAAACTATAATAACTATCTAAATTCATCATATGAAAGCAATCATCGCAGAAAAACCAAGTGTCGCAAGAGAAATCGCACAATTATTAGGAGCCCATGAAAAAAAAGACGGCTATCTGTCCGGTAACGGCTATTGTGTCACCTGGGCATTGGGACATCTGATCGCATTAGGAATGCCGGAGGATTATGATATAAGAGGCTTTAACAAAGCCTCTTTGCCTATCTTTCCCAACCCTTTTATTCTAACTCCCAAAAAGCTAAAGAAAGCAAAAGGCTATGAGCCTGATCCTTCGGCTTTAAAACAACTCAACACCATAAAGCAAGTCATCAGTCAATGCAGCAGTATTATTGTCGCAACAGATGCAGGAAGGGAAGGGGAGTTGATCTTCCGCTATATCTATCACTACATAGAATGCAACAAACCTTTCGAAAGACTCTGGATCAGCTCCCTTACCGAAAAGGCAATACAGGACGGATTTAAAAACCTTCAGCCAGGCGATGCCTTTGACGGTTTGTATCAAGCTGCTAAAGCCAGAAGCGAAGCAGACTGGCTGGTAGGAATCAATGCTACTCAGGCATTAACCATCGCAGGAAACCAAGATGTTTATTCATTAGGCAGAGTACAAACACCAACTCTTGCTTTAATCTGTCAACGGTTTCTTCAGCATCAAAACTTCACCAAGCAAAAATACTTTCAGATTCAGCTGAGCTACAGAAAAGAATATACAGACTTCACCAGTCTTTCGCTATCACAATGGGAGGAAAAAAAGCAGGCAGAACAAATCCAAAAGATTATAGAGCGGGAGGGAAGAGCTGTTGTGGAAGATGTATCTGTTAAAACAGTACAGGAGCAATCTCCATTACTTTTCGACCTCACGGAATTACAGAAAGAAGCCAACAGGAAACTGGGGCTTTCTGCTGATGAGATTTTACAAACAGCCCAAAGCCTCTATGAGAAACAGTTCATCACTTACCCCAGAACCGGCAGCAAGTATATTCCTGAAGATGTATGGAGTGATATTCCTGAGCTGGTCAGAATACTGAATCAGACAGAACCCTTCAAAACAGCCGTAACCCATTTAAAATTCGGAAACTTCAACAAGAGAATAGTCAATGATCTAAAAGTTACCGACCATCATGGATTACTCATAACCACTAAAACACCTTCTGCACTTAGTGCTACGGAAAAAGCCATTTACGAGATGATTGCATACCGCTTATTGGAATCCCTATCCCATACCTGTATAAAACAAGCCACCCAGATCCAGATAAAAGTCCATCATTATGAATTTCAGATCAAGGGATCAAAAATACTCAATCAAGGCTGGCGAGCCATCAAAGGGATTCTTTCTGACAATGAAAATTCTAATAATATAGATGAAGCCCTTACAGAACTACTGGAATTCAAAACAGGAGATGAGCTCAAAATATCAAAAACAGAATTATTGGAAAAAGTTACACAACCACCAAAACTTTTTACTGAAGCCGACCTTTTATCTGCGATGGAAAATGTGGGTAGATCTATTGAGAATAAAGAAGAACAGAAAGCGCTATCCAATATCGGCATCGGAACACCAGCTACAAGAGCCTCCATTATGGAAACCCTGCTCAGCAGAAATTATATTATCAGAAAAAGCAAAACATTAATTCCCACCGATAAAGGTTTACAAGTTTACAACCTGGTCAAAGACAAAAAAATAGCCAATGTCCAAATGACCGCAGAATGGGAAATAATGCTTGATAAAATTGAAAAAGGAGAACTCAATAAAACTCAATTCATCAACGACATCCAACACTACACAGCAGAAATCACCAATGAACTCTTATCACTTCATATTCCCCAAGAAGATATTCCCCAACTCAAATGCCCCAGATGCCAACAACACAATCTTATTATCAAGGATAAAATTGTCAAATGCCCCGATGATCAGTGCAGTTGGATTCTCTTCAGAACCATATGCGGAGTACAACTCAGTAGTAAAGATCTTACCTTATTATTAACTCAAAACAAAACATCACTCATCAAAAACATGAAAAGCAAAAACGGTAAAAAGTTTGATGCTTACTTATTACTGAAGGATGATTTCAGTACATCATTTGAATTTGGAAATAAGAATTAATTTCAAAAAATTAATAGAATAAAGAAGCAGCCGATAGGCTGCTTCTTTATTCTACATTTTATCCAATTCTTTTAATTCCTTAAAATAAAGTCTAAAATATTTACTACTTTTTTTTGAATTTTGTTAGCCATTATGATAGTGATATAGTAGGAAATTAGATTATAATAATGTAATACAATTATTTAAAAAGTATAGTTAAGTATTATGGTATAATGATTAGTAAAATCTTAATAATATTTTTTTATAGTATTGTAAAGTAATATTTATTATTTAAATTTAAAAATATTTCAAAACCATGAAGACATTTATACAAATCAAAATTAACTTTTTGAAACTTTGCTTTGTTATTGTATTTTCAACTATTTCATGTATCAAAACATACGCCCAAAAATTTGAAGATATATTTTTAGCTAACGATTTTGTACTTTATAAAAATACAAAGGTAAAATTAAAACAAGATCTCATTGGAGTCAACTTTAGTCACAATTTTTATGGTGATCTAAAAGATCTTCAAAAAGATTATGATAATAAGGTATTATATCCCTCAGCAGCATATAATTTTCAAACGGAAAAAGATTCTTTAAAAAATAGAGTTTTCATTATTGAAAATATTATTGGCAAAGACGGAAAAACATTTAATACAGAAAACTCAGGTTATTTTGATTCTCCTATTTTTATCTTGAAAGATGAAGTAAAAGCCCAAACCATTTACTATAAATACGATAAAAAGTTTGAACATAACTTCCCTTTTTTAGTTGCTGATATAAATTACCCTGTAGATTTTTTTTGCTCCCAACTCTCAGAAAATGATGATGATTTTACCAATGAAAAAACTATTAGAACCCCAATGACGGAAGGCAACAATTTAGCTCCCGCATCTTTAACAAAGGTTTCAAAAAAAGGAAGACCATCTGCTTATTACCTAAGTTTAAGAGCTTATGGCAATACGGTTAATGTAAATGAACGAGGGGTAATTCTAATATTTGAAGACAATACTAAATGGATTAAAAACGCAGAGATAGATGTGGAAGCATATAAAGATAGTTATGAATATTCAGTATTTATAACTTTATCTCAAAATGATCTTAAGCTGTTTTCGACTAAGCGAATAAAAAAATTTAGACTGTACATATATGATGCTACCCTTAATGCAGGTTTTGCCAGTAAATTTTTGAATTATACAAAGTGCTTGTTAAAAAGATAATAATATGACAAATGCAGAAAAATTTTTAGATATTTATAATCAACTTGATAAATTTCTAAAAAATGGTAACAATCAGAATCATGAAACTTTTGCCTCAAAAATAAAAAGTAGCAAAAATTCAATTATAAAATCTTACCGAGATAAATTGATAGATTATGGAGAACTTAGAAACGCTATAACACACACACCTAAATTAGGTGGCAATTATATTGCAGAACCTCTGGGAGAAGTTGTTAATGAGTTTGCCATGATTTTACAAAAATTATTAAATCCACAAAAGGTTATTCCTTTATTTTCTTTTGAAGTGACTGGAGCTAACGAAAACGAGAGACTAGATAAAATTTTGAACATAATGAGGGAAAAATCTTTTTCGCAATTTCCCGTATTTGACGAAGGTGGAATGGTTACGGAGCTAATTAATACAAATACAATTTCAAGATGGTTAGGAAAAAATATTAATCAGAATGAAATCATGGTGGAAAATCCTATTATCAAAGAATTGATAGTCGATATTGAGTTTAAGAAAAATTTTAAATTTATATCGAGAGACTGCGATATTTATACTGCCTATGATTTGTTTATTGATCAAATAAATATCCATAAAAGAAATCTCGATGTATTATTTATTACAAACAGCGGTAGTGAAAATGAAAAATTATTAGGATTAATTACTATAGAAGATATTGCTAATAAAGTTAAGAACGTTCACTCATAATAGAGTTCTGAACACGATTGCAGCATAGTGAAGAAATTGTTTAATATTAAAGCGTAAGATTTTACAATACTGTATTCGACTATTCGTTGTGGTTTTTAAAAAGTTTGTTCATAAAGAACTTCCTGCAAATCCTGTAAAGGGGTCCAAATTCCAGATTTAACTTTCAGGTAAGTATGGCATAGTGTGACGATTTTTTGTTCATCTCCAAACTTAATTTTTTTTCTTTCTAACTCTGTTAAACCTTCAAAAGCATTTGAGGTAAAACCGTATGTTGATAAAAACAAACCACTCTCTCTCTTTTCCTTGCAAATCACTTTTAGAAATTCCTTCACGGATTTTTGACCTACTAGCTGTTTGGATTTCCAGTGCTTAATCTCGACGATATACTTAATGGGACGTCCATTTTTTACGATCTCCAAAATAATATCCTTACCTCCATCTTTGCTTGATGGTGTAAGGGTTACATGAAATGCCAAACCCTCAAATAGCTCAGCTATTGTTTTCTCGAATTCTCTCCATTCTATTTTTAACAAAAAGTTGGGATCTTCTGCTATTTTTTCAATAAATGTTTTGCTTACAATTTTGATGATATCTTCATATTCATAGGTGTTTAGTTCAGATTCTATTTCTATTTTAGATGTCCAAGTTTTAAGATCATCTAAGGTTAATAGTTCCACTTTTAAAGGATCAGTACTATTTACAAAACGATAGCATGAATAGGTAAATGCTACGGGCGCAAACATAATAAGACGATCATACGGATAATTGAATGCGAATGAAACTCTCTCGTGGACACGTTCTTCTGTAATGTTTTCAGTCGAGTTTTGAAGAGAAATACATATTCTGTCTCGTGAATCCTTTGAAACACATAAAATCAAAATTACTTGTATCAGGACTTGGATTAAAGATTGTTGTAAAGCCATCATTAGATAATAATTTCGAAATGACCTGATGAAATGTAAAGCAAATTTCCCGATCGTCTTTTGGACTTGTTATAGAATTTTCTAAAACAAGAATATCACGTACAAGCTGATCTTTTGTTGAGGGAGTCATAATTTTAATGGTTAACGAAAGTTATAATCCTAGAAATTCCAGTCCAGCATTTCTATTTTTTGAAAAAAGAAAGAATCCATATATTTCCAAATGCCTCCGGTCTGACCATACACCATATTTTCCCCTTGTTCATTCTGATAAAGCATGCGCAACAATATTTCTTTTGTATATTCAGTTTCATTGAATAATATAATCACTTTTACTTTTATTTCTGCAATTGCCGGTGCCTGATGTTCAACGGATAATATTTCAAAAGATTTTAAGTTCTTTTTTTCAAAGACTTTTCGAACTCTTCCCGCTTCCTTACCTATATTAAATTCATTTGAAAATAAACAAATCTGTTTAGCCATCTGCCCATAGTTGTTTTTCTGCCAATTTATTAAAAAACGGACAGCATCTCTTTCCGGAGTATATTCTTCGTAATCTACTTCGTTTCCTTGAGCTGGAAAATCTTGGTTTACTATAGGTTTTCTATCTTTCCAGTAGTCCATATGTTTATCCATATCTTTTATCTTCAATTTGTGTTGTTGATAGTTGGAAATGGTATCTTTTAGATCTGAAAAAGTTTCTTTTAAAGTAGGAGTGTTTTTTTCTTTAAGGGGACGTTCTCTGGCGGCACTTCAGAAAGTGAAAGATCATTTTTTTTAATCCTGCAGAGCAAAAGGGCATCCTGAACAGCTGTCTAAAGAAGTCTACCGCCAGATAGAATCTTTTGCCGGCTATTCGTTTTGTAAAGCACATTCCGCATCTTATGCCGTTGAAAGCTACCAGAGCCTATTCCTTAAAGTCTATTATCCTATCGAGTTCATGGTGTGCGCCATCAATAATGGCGGTGGCTTTTACAGAACGGAAGTTTATGTGCATGAAGCTAAGATGTCGGGAGCTACCATTAATAACCCCTGTGTTAATCTCAGTGAATGGCAGACCACAGTATATGGGACTGATGTCTATCTGGGACTGATGCATATCGAAAAACTGGAGGGAAGACTGGCTCAGTTAATTCCTGAAGAAAGAAAAAAGAATGGGGGATACCGATCCTTAGAGAACTTTGTCAAGAGAATTCCTATAGGCATCGAAACATTACAGATCCTGATTTTTATCGGTGCATTCCGGTTTACAGGAAAACAAAAACATGAACTGCTTATTGAAGCAAGATTTTTATTAGGGAATAATAAAGAGGTTTACCGGCAGCCTACCTTACTGGATGAGCCACAGAAAAGCTATCACCTTCCTAAGATTGAAAGAAATAAGTTTGAAGATGCTTTTGATGAAATAGAAATTCTCGGGTTTCCGGTTTCCTTTTCTCCTTTTGATCTTCTGCAGACAAAATACCGTGGATCAGTCATGGCTAAGAATCTGATACAATACCATAAGAAGCAGGTGAAAATGCTGGCTTATCTGATTTCGAGAAAACATGTTCCTATCAAAAATAAACGGGATGGAAATAAAAAGGATGAAATGTTTTTTGGAACCTGGATTGATGCAGAAGGCGAGTATTTTGATACTGCTCATTTTCCGGATTCTCTTAAACAATATCCTTTTCAGGGCGGAGGATGTTATCTGCTGTTGGGAACTGTGGAAGTCGACTTCCATTTTCCTACGATTACCATTCATAAAATGGCAAAAATGCCTTTCATTCCCGATCCCAGATATTCAATGGATCAGGAAAAATCTCAGGAAATAATAAGGAATCTTAGGGAAGATGTTAGTATGACCTTCAGAAAACCTTATCCACAGGAACATGAGATTGGGTTGCCGAGGGAAAAGATGAGGTAAACCGTATTCAATAACAAATTAAGTTAATAAAATACTAAGGGAATATTTTCATCAGTTCCTGTTTAATTTGTTTGATTTTAGCATCATGTCTATCTTTAGTATCGGATAAGTTTTGATCTGCATTAATTGCTACAAAATTGATTTTAGGAATCGTTTTACCCGAATTAATAATATTATCAATCATTAGTTTTGCATGATGTTCCCATTTGTATTCCAGAAGGAATAAATGAAGCTGATCATAATTTTGAAATATTGGATTACTTAGTAAATCAATAAACTTATTCTTTGGGTGCATGGTAGGGCATAGTGCAGTAAATAAATTTAAGTCTGACACTTTTTCATTAGTTATTCTCTTACTAATAACTTGTGTCCAAGTACTCCAGTAATCATCATTTGAATGAGTTTCTACAGTGAAATTTGCATTTATCCCTCCGATTTTATAATGTTTTCCTTGATAATACTTTTTTCTATTATTAAATAAATCTTCAATTATTGTGGTCTTACCCCAATTGTTGAAACCTGTTATAAAAATTGCTTGTTTCATATCTTAAATTTATACAAATATGATTAATAAAATTAAAAATATAATCATCTAATTAATATCTGCAAAAAAGGTGTAAATTAACTGTCAACTATTTAAACTATTAATCATGAAAACAACATCTCAAACTGATGGTGCAAATCACTTTGTACTAAAATGGTTATTTCTTGTACCTCTGCTTTCCTTAGCAGTTTCCATCTTTCTTTATTTAAAAGGTTTTATACCTTACGAAATTTTTTTAATTACATTAATTAGTCTTGTTATTTGCCTTGTTTCTAGTTTTATTGCACTAAAAATGAGAAAGAAAAAGCAAGGTATAATAGCTTTATGGGTCTTTTTTATTTTTTTGTTTTTAAGTCATATTAGTGTCGTTTTAAATATTTTACCTCCGAGTTTGGAAAACTACAATCCAATAACCCCAATGGCTACTAAAAAGATTAATATAGCAACATATATGGCAAATCCTCTAAATAGCTCAGAACAAAAAGTTAAGACAGCAATTTTATTTGCATGGGGAGATAATACACCAGACATCTCAAAGGTGGCAAATGATAAAAAAATTTCAGATTATAAACTCAATGAAGGTCAAGTTTTCTTTTTGACAGACTACCTTAATATTGCAGTGATTTCAGCTAAACCCAATGGGAAAAGACTTCATCCAGCTGACGTTAAATCCAGCAAGAATATACAGGGACTAATTGATTTGTTAGAAAAAACAATTAAATAATAATTGCTATGAAAAAGACATTAACCTATACAATTATTTTTTTATCATTTTTTGATTTGGTATTTTCTCAGGATAAAAAACAAAATGATACAGAACAAACTAAAAAGTGGGCATTCGAAAATATTACTATTGGTCAGTCGATGGCAACTTCTGAGGAGCAAGAACTACCAGCACAGTTATCGGTCACTTTTCCAAAAGGAAAAAAAGCATCTTATCTGATCAATACAGGAATTAACATCAATTTTAAAATAGATCGATGGCCGAAATTATTAGGTTCCTTCACGGGAGAATATCACAGAAATACTCTTACTGACAAAGAACAGAATAATATACAACTTGGTATCAAAGGACATTATAATTTCGCTTCAGAACCTGAAACAAAATATATCTTAATTTTTGATCCGCAATTTAGTAGGGATTTTGTTGAAGATAAAAATTCAATTCAATCTAATCTACTTTTTACCTGGGTAACTAACAATAAACCTTTAAATTTTGGCGCGCATAATTATTTAAACAAAAAGGAAACAATAGCTACTAAAATATCTATCATTGCAGGTGCACAATTTCAAAATGTATTTCACGGAGATGCAAACCAAGATTTACGTGGTTTTAAATTTCGTCCAATAGGTACTGTAAATGCAGGCATCTATTTTTTAAGAAATGAAAGTGATCCGACAGATCCCGTTGTTGATATCACTGCCGCTTATACACAGAGATTAATAGTGATAAATTCCACGGCTGATTCTGAAAAGAATACTTATCAGTTCACTTCAAGTATAAACTATTACATTGCAACTAATCCGGTAAAATTATCTATTGGAGGAACATTTCTTGATGGATCTGATCCTTATACTGCATTAAAACAACAACAATATTTCTTGATATCTTTTAATGTATTCCTCAATTAAAAAGAAAATGATCCAAAACTAATTTTCAGCTAAAATCCGGATACTTATATTATATTTATTAAATTTAAATATGATATAAGTACAATTAATATAGAAGTAATTAAATTTAATAACCACTAATAAAAACTTAACATGATTGAGAATACGATGCTTTTTGACAAATTAGTTGAAAGGAGAAAAAAGCATATAGAAACATTGCTAGATGAGGAATTCAGCGGAATATGGAGATATGTAAAAGGAAATTATTCTTCCGAAGCGCATTTTATACACGAACTTCTTCAAAATGCTGATGATTGCGGTGCTTCTTATGTAGATTTTAGAATAACTGAAGACGGATTATATTTTAAACATAATGGTATTATAAGATTCACAATTTCCGATGTAGATAAAACAACGCAAGATAAACTGAATGGTACATTAGGGCATATAAATTCCATAACAGCAATAGGTAATTCGAATAAAGTAGATCAGCAGAAAATTGGAAAATTTGGTATTGGATTTAAGGCAGTATTCGCATATACTAATGAGCCAGAAGTATATGATGATAATTTTTGCTTTAAATTAAAGAATTACATTGTTCCAGAACGATTAATTGAAAAAAATACAAATAGAAAAAAAGGAGAGACCTTGTTTTATTTTCCTTTTAATAATGAAGAGAAACCAAAGGAAGTTGCCCATCGAGAAATAGTTAATAAATTGAAATCTTTACAATCACCACTACTTTTTCTAAAAACACTCAACATAATTAGGTGGGAAAATAAGAAAGAAAAAGGATTGTTTACTAAAGAAGAAGATGTTGAATTTTTTAAGGGTAAATCTTCAGATAATCAGATTGTTAAACTTGTAAATCAAGTTAATAATGATATTCAACTGAAAAGGATTTGGTTGTTTACAAAGACTGTACGACTTAAAGATCAAACTGGAGTTCAAAAAATAAATGTTGGTTTTTTTCTTAATGATAACAATACTATTAATTCTGATAGTAAAGTAGATGCATACTGCTTTTTTCCTACAAAAGAAACAACGAATTTGAGATTTATTATTCATGCTCCATTTCTTTTAACGGATAATCGCCAAAATATTTTAGCGGGAAATGATTGGAATAAGTTTCTGATTGAGGAATTAGCTACCTTGGCAACAGAAGCCTTAATGAGTATCAGATCTAAATGTTTAGATGATAAAATTTCATATTTTGGAAAGTCATTTGTTGAACTTTTACCATATAATGAAGAAGATTTTTCAAATATTAACAATAACGATAGAATTTCCTTTTATCCATTTTATAAAAAAATTCTAGTATTATTAAGAACAGAGCAAATACTTCCTGGAAGAAATAATATCTTTTACAGAGCTTCAAATTCTTATTGGTCGACAGATAAAGAATTAACAGATTTATTTTCTGACGTTCAGATATCTCAAATTACTAATCGAGCAAATGTAGGTTTAATTTTTACGCATATTGGTCAAAAGAATGTTGAACAAAATAATAAACCATTGCATAAATATTTACGTTCGATAACAAATGAGATACTTGGACCAGAAAAAATAATTAAAAATATTTCAACTGCATTTACTGAAAATCAATCTATAAAATGGTTATTAAAATTTTATGGCTATTTAAGTGAAAGAGACTCTTATCTTAAAGTAGCTAAGGAGTATCCTATTATTTTGGATAATGAAGGTAAAGCCGTCATCCCTTATGATAAGATAAAAAATCATTATAATATTTTTCTGCCAGCTGGTAGTTCGGAGGATTTTAAAACAGTTAATTTAGAATTCCTTAAATATGATGTTGCGACTATTTTTTTTGAAAGATTAGGACTATCTATTCCAGATATAAAAGCCAATTATTTAAAAAAGATTCTTCCTAAATATGAGGAAGATATTGATCTGAGTGATAAAGAACTAATATCTCATACTAAAGCTCTAATTGAATTTTATAAAAGTTGTCATACCGAGGAGTTCAAAAGTTATGTTGAACGTCTTGGTAAATTACCTCTGTTTAAAGGTATACAAAATAATAAGAGCAAAGATGTCTATTTGATTACTTCTAATGAATTATATCATCTAACAGAAAATTTACATACGTACTTTGAAGGTTATGAATCTGTCTATTTCTTTGATGAAAAATTTTACAAAGCAAATCTTTCTGAAGAAGAATTTACTTTTTTAATTAAAATACTAAATCATCTTGGGGTTAGTTTTTTACCTCGGTTGAAGAAAATAGAAAGATATTGTGATTCTAATACTTTAGAGAAATTCAATCTGTTGAGGTACAAAGGTAGCTACTATAAAACCTTAATCGATCGTGAACTAGAAGGACTTGAAAATGCTATGCGAGTCATTTCCGTTGAAAAATCTCTAGTTATTTGGCAAATATTATTAGAAATTATAGGTGCAAGAAATTACTCATACTATAATTCTATGGTATTCGAAGGAATGTTTACGCATCGAATTGATGGACGATATTCGCCTCAAAATATTTGGTTTGAATCTACATTTATTAAACACTTAAGAAATAATCGATGGTTATATAATTCAAAAATCGAAAAAACAAATCCAAAATCAATACAATACAGTGATTTGGTTGCTGATTATTTTGGTTTATCATCATCTTCCTCCTCCTCAGATCTGTTAATACGTCTGTTAGAATTCCTTCCTGAGCAAGTAGATCCACAACTGTCCGATGAACAGCAGGAAATTTATGATATAGGTAAGGCTATTTTAAATTCTGGTTATACAGAAGAACAAGTCATAGCAGCTATTGCAAAACTAAATACGGACTCTGAGATAATAATTAAACATGAATCAGTAAATGAAAAATTTATTCACGATGGTCTAAATACGTCAACGACTAGGAATCGAGTGCAAAAAACAATTAGAAACATTAGTGAAAGATTAAATGAAAGTTTTTTTGAAAACCATAATCATAAAGTAACTGGTGATAACATAATTGTATCTCCGGTAATAGATTATGAACAGGAAGATATTAGTGGCTCTTTTATTTCCAGTATAGATCTAGAGGATGAATACAATAAAAGGATTAAGCAAGTACAACGTGAGGTCGAAGAATTAGCATTGGTTGAACAATTAAAATCAGAAGTTGTAGATAATGATAAATATACATTTGGATGGTTTAAAGCTTTAATGGAGCTTGAATATCTAAATAATTCTGACTTTAACTCTAAAGGAAAAGAAATATCTATTTCTTTTTCACAAGCGGTTATGGAAGATAACGACAGTAAGATCATTATTTTAAGTAAGCCTTCTAGATATATTCCTGGAAATATTGAAGATATAGGTAATCTAGTTCTAAATATATATAAAGGTCGAAATGTTCAACAAGTAGCAATTGAAGTAGTAAATGTTAAAGAATACTCTCTACATGCAAAGGTCAAAAGATTATCTGATATTCAAAAAATAGATTTCTCCGAGGTTTCGAAGGTTGTAATTGATATTAAAAATCCAATCTTTTTACTTGAAGAATTACGTAAAAATATTTTAAGTTTTTCATTTGAAGACGATTTCAATTTAAAAGAAAATCTAACTGAAAAAATAAAATTTGTATTTGGCCCTCCTGGTACTGGCAAAACAACATATTTAGCAACTGATGAAGTTATACCTTTAATGAAAAAAAATCATAATTTGAAGGTTTTGATATTAACACCTACAAATAAAGCTGCTGATGTACTTTCTTCTAAAATAATGGAGGTTATTGGGAATAGTCGTTCTTACTTAGATTGGCTGATAAGATTTGGTCATAGCACTGATCGTTTCGTAGCTGAGGAATTAGGTGAGGATTTCAGAAAGATTGATATTAATTCTTATGAAAAATCTGTAGTAGTATCAACAATAGCACGTTTTGCTTATGATTTCTTTTTGCCAGAAGGTGAAATAGAAAGAATTTACTTGCGCGAAATTAAATGGGATTATATCATCATTGATGAAGCTTCAATGATAACACTTCCAAATATAATTAATGTCCTATATGCTCAGCGTAATGCTAATTTTGTAATTGCCGGTGATCCATTTCAGATAACACCTATATCCAGGATAGTACAATGGCAAGATGAGAATATTTATAGTTTAGTCCAACTAAATTCTTTTGATAATCCAACTACTGAACCTTATCAATATGATGTAATAAATAGGTATACTCAATATCGTAGTATTCCTACTATTGGCAATGTATATAGTAATTTTACATATGGAGGTAAATTGTTGCATTACAGAAAACCAGAACAGCAAAAAAAATTACAAATAGAAGGTATTGATTTTACAGACCTAAACGTGATTAAGTTTCCAGTTACAAAAATAGAAAGTATATTTAGACCTAATTCATTAGATGGTTCTAAATATCATATATATTCTGCATTGTTTACTGTCGAATTGGTTTTGAAAATGGTTAATGACCTCAGATCTAAAGAACATGAATTCTTCAAAATTGGTATAATTTGTCCATATCGAGCACAGTCAGATATTATAGAAAAATTAATTTTTGAACAGTTTATTTCAGATGAAAAAGTTGAAATTGTTGTTGGAACGATACATGGATTTCAAGGAGATCAGTGTGATATAATATTCACTATTTTTAATCCGCCCTTAAGTATTCGAGGATCGGAGGAAACTTTTTTAAATAAGCATAATATACTTAATGTTGCAATAAGTAGAGCAAGAGATTATTTGTTTATACTTATGCCAGATGATCATACGCATAATATTGAAAATTTGAAAAAAATAAAAAAAATTCGGGACTTATCAGTCACTTTTGGTGGTAGTAGTTTTACTGAATTTTCTTCGCAGTATATTGAAAAAGAATTATTTAATAGCGCTTCTTTTATCTATGATAATTCTTTTGCAACAGGCCATCAATCAGTTAATATTTATTCTAAACCGATTAAAAAATATGAGGTTAGATGTGAGAATTCGGCAGTTGATATACAAATAAAATAATAAGTATGAGTGTTGAAATCATTAACCTAAATGGATATTCTCCTTATCTTGATCCAACTTTATTTCATCAATCTGCTGAAAAATTTTATGAAGATGAAAACTATAGAACAAATATTATAATATTCAATAATTTTCCTTTAGCAATTACTCCAAAGACAAATATTGATTTAATAATTTTTATTAAGACAGACTCGGTAGGTAGTAAAAAAAGTCCATATAATTTTTTTGGTAAAGATTTTAGAAATATAATTATTCCTATAAAAATTGCTAATGAAAGATTTGCATACGAAGATATTCACGATGAATTATTGATTGAAATGTTTGAGGGAGATGCTGAAATGCTTAATAATAGTTTTAGAACTTTTCTTCAAAATAGATGCGATTTTAAAGTTGTAATGGTAGAGCCTGTCATTTTTGCACAAAGTGATAAACCTCATTTTTTAAAAAATATTATCTTAAATAATAATTTGGACTTCCATACTATTATCGAATATTTGAAAAATAGAAATTATAGCCTATATTCATCCTATAGAAATTGGTATTCTTCATCTTTTGATACATTTTCTTATGATATAAAAAGAGTTTTTGACCAGGCATCGAAAGATTCAAATTACGGTTATCTAACAAAAAAGAAACTTAACTATATAGTAAGGAAGAGAAAGTCATCAGATAATATTTTGGAGCACGTAGGAACAAAAACAATAATTATTGAAGGAAGGGCTGGCACAGGTAAAACAATGGAATTAATTAATATTGCTAGTAGGATAATGGAGAGTGGCAATAATGTACTATTTCTATCATATAACACATTATTAGTTAATGACGTTGCTAAAATTCTTAAACATAGACATAATGCGTTACTGAATGAGAGAACAAAAAATAGAGATATTACTAATTTCGAAAAAATAGGTGAAATTTCAGTCAATACAATTCATTTTTATCTATTTCATCTTGTGAAGTCATTAGGAGTATCGCTTATAATCAACTTTGATAGAATGCAAAAACTGTTGAATACACTTAAGGAACGTACTGAGATTGTAGGTCAGTTTATAAATAACAATATCAACCCAGCAATCGGATTTGATGCAGAAAATTTAAAAACTTTAATACAAAATGATTTGACCCTTTCAAAAGATTTAAAGGAAGCAGGTATACTTCTTCTTAATTTTCTTATTAAAAAGAACTATGACCCTAAATTTCCTTTATCAAAAAATATTCAATTTTTTATTGAAAATCGAAAAAAAATTTTAATATCAAACTTCCAAAAAGAAGTTTTTGTATCTGATTATCATAATATTTTAAAAGAAACTTTAAAAGTGCTCAAGCAGACTGATCAGTTTTATGATGATTTTAATATAGCTAATAAAGGAGAATATTTAAAAGATCATTTTTCATTAGATAATGAAAATCAAAAGTATTTTTCAAGACAAACATTTAATTTAAAAATTAGCAATAGAATAAGATCTCGGTTACGTGGTAGAAAAATATTTATTGATGAGGCTCATGATTGCACTAAGATAGAACGAGATATTTTAATGACAGTCTTTGGTTATAATAACTTTACTGTTTCATCAGGAGGGAAAGAACAACTTATCCGAACTGGAGAAGTATTAGATTGGGATGTCTGTGTAGGGAAAAAACATCCTACACAAAAATTCTCAAAAAACAATAGAACCTACAGAATGAAGAGTAACATTGTTCATTTGGTTAATTTTATAGCTAAAAGATTTAATATTGCGATTAATCTTATACCTGATTCAGAGGAAGATTCAGGTAAACTCACCTTAGATTTAAGACCTATTTCAGATGATGGACTGAAGAGTTCAGTGGATGAGCGTTATTTTGAGGGGTTTCTTACAGGATATTCTGCATATGAAAATCTACTATTTTTATTGGATTCAAGATCTGATCATATACTTAGCGTAGAGAACTCAGAAGAAAAAATGTTTGTTACTGAAAATGATAATATTTCAGTAAAAAGAAGTTTTAGAAGAAGTTGGAAGTTTACAGATCTTCTTAGTAATAATAATAACTTTATCATGTGGAATGGGACAGTTGAGGGTAAAAATAGACTCCCCATCCCTCAGAATAATGATGCCAGAATGATTTATTACGAATCATGTAGAGGCCTAGAAGCATATTCCGTTTTTTGCTTTGCTCTTGACCAATATTTTGTTCATAAATACAATGATGACGATGCTAGTATGTATTTACTAAATGATTTATATTACAGTGATAATGATCGTAGAAATGCTTACGCGATTACTGCTGTTATTATGGCAATGACTAGAGCTATAAACTCCCTTTATATTAATATAAAAGATTCGGAATCTACATTAGGTAAAGTTTTATTAGAGTATGCAAGTGCGTTTCCGGATAAGATAAAAATATTAAAATAGATAATAGACGAATCTAAAATTGCTTTTATTTACGTATTTGTAATTTAGAATATCTTTGTAAAATATATACTATCTTCATAATGCAAAATATTGATAAGGGATATGAGACTTATTCCCCTTCATCTGTACTAGGTCTATTTAGCAATGCTTTAAAGATTAGCGCAACAATCAATCTTATTTATCTAAAAGGTAGATATGCATATGGTGGAGGCAAAGCGTATGGTAATTACTATTACGATAATTTATTTTCGGAATCGGATAATATTTCAATAGGAGTTAGAATTTCAGCATTATTAAGAACAAAGATTGTTAATAATGAGGTGTATACTTTACGTGGATATATTGAAAAAAGTATAAAAAACTCTTCTGTTGAGTTAAGGTTTGTGGTAGATGAAATCATACAACAGGAAGAGAAAGCAATCTCAGAAGAAGAGTTACAACGGTACGAACTTATACAGGATAAACTAGAAAAAGGATCAACGGATCTGGAAACGGTAATCAGAAATAAAATCCTAAAAGAAGAGCCTATCAGAATTGCGAATATTTATGGAAATAATGCGATTGTTCAAAGAGACTTTGCTGAAGGACTTGATGTTTCGCAGAAATATATTCAGGTTTCTGAATATACCTGCAGCATTACCTCTTCGACATCCATTGCAGAAAAACTGAAGGAAGTCTCTAAATCTGAGTATGATATTATTGCGTTAGTCAGAGGGGGAGGAGATCGGCAAAGCATGGAAACCTTTAATAATATTACATTATCAAAACTCTTTATTAATTTACCAGCAGTGACGGTAACGGCTATTGGACATACAGTGGATGAAACCCTTTTGGATAAACTCGCTGATAAGCGTTTTCATTTACCTCACGATTATGGAGCGGGTTTACACGCTATTGTAGAAAAGCTACTACACGAAAAGTCCAATTCAAGAGCGTTGCTTATTGATGAGGTTAAAAAAGATGTTAGCAAGCAATTTACTGAGCAAGTGAAAACATTGTCCGAGCAACTTGCTAAAAAAACGGAAGAATTTCAAAAACTACAGGAGATTTCTTCTAAGCAACTTATTGATACACAGAAAAACTTCGCTGAACAGCAAAAACAAAGACAGCTGGAGATGGATAATTATAAAAAAGAAATATCCGCACTATACGAAAAGAATTTGCAATCTGTTATTAATGAGAAGGCCGCATTTTTAAAAGCAGGAATGGAATCTTTACAGAAAGAAAATTCCAGACTGACTACAGAAGTTCAGCAAAGCAAAGGGGATTATTCCAAGATTATTATTGCTGTGATTATTTCGTTAATTGTTGGTTTTGTATTGGCTACTCTTTTTAAATAATTTTTTCCTTAGCGAGTAAAACGCCTAAGTGAAAAAGCGTTTTTGCCTGGTACTGCTTCCGGAGAGCACTTAATCTTTTTTCGATTAAACTTTCACTGATTGTTATGGAGTGGTGGGCGCTTAGTTGTTCGCTGATTTCTGTGACCTTATAGCCTTCTGATAGATATTTTATGATGAGTAAATCTCTGTTTTCCATTGTTTAAAGATAATGATTTCCAATATGAATTTAGAACCGATTGATGTTTTATAAATGAAATAAGATTTATGTATTCAAGGTTGATTAATTATTGTTTAAACCAAATGAATTGGTTCCCAGTTTATTTTTGAAAAGACGTTCTTTTTTGATGGCTTCGTCAGCAGTTATCGTTTTCGGAAGAAGCATTAAAATTGAAAATTGAAAATAGTTGCCATGTAAGGGATCATAATCAAGAAGTTCTTTTAACATCTTATTATTTCCATGACCATTCGTTAACACATAAGCTGACCAGCGACCCCAGATTCCATTTTCACCGTATGCTGATCCTACATAAAGCTTGCCTGTTTGGGTATCATTGATAAGATACACGCCCTTTGTTATGGAAAGTACCTTTTTCCAGTCGCTGTATTGATTCGTTACTATTTCTTTCAGTTCGCTAAAACTTAGAATAAAATCGAAATAATCTGTAAACTGCTTATAATGAAGCCCGGGTTTGATCTCTATGACTTCCATTTCATTTTTTATCCATTGATGCCAGGAAATAGCATTGCTCCACTTGATAATAACTCTTTCTCTAAGATCGTCATATTGCTCAGGTACTTCTATCATTTCATAATGAAAGCAGTCTTCAGCAAACTTTTGTCTGTATGTAATTTGATAAACACCAATAAATCGAGCGAAGACACCCTCTTCACCAATAAACGAAACGATATAATCGACATCTTTAAAAACATCTTTAGATTGTGAACTCTGATAAGCAAGAAATTCTGAACGGTGATTCTTATAAAGATGATATAAATTCTGTCTTCCGTCTTTGTGTCTTACTAGTTTAACTTTTACATTCTTTTCTAACCCCCTGTTATAAAGCAGTTCTTGTATGGTAATCATTTTCTTTACTTATATTATATGCTGTCTTATTTTGACTGTGTTTATTTAACTGTAATAATAGGCGCACGTTTCGTTGCCTCCTGATCAGCACCTTTAATCAATTTTACTGAATCTTCGATATAGAATGTTTTTAGGGTTTTATTATTCGTAATGTCCAGCTCTTTAATTGATGTACCGAGTAGATACAATTGTACCAAATCTTTATTTTTTGATAGATCAAGGTTGAACAGCTGTTTACATCCGTCAAGATTAAGTGTGTGGAGGGCTGTAAATTCTCTGGTATCGAAGTCAGTAAATAAATTATCCTGTAAATAGATGTATTTTATATTTTTGGAGTTTAACTGAATTTTGGTCAATCCAAATCTGAAAGCATAAATTCCTTTCAAATTAACTAAACCTTTTAAATCTAGCACTTCAATTTTATTGTTGTCACCTATATAAAGATTTTCAAGCTTTGTAAGTTTGTTTACAGGAGAAAAATCTGAAATATTATTCTTGCGCAGATTAAGTTCTTTCAAACTCTGAAAGTATTCAAGGCCGCTTAATTCTGAAATATTCTTTTCGTCCAGTTTCAGTTCGGTTACGGTGTTTATTTCTGAAACTTCTAATTTTCCGTTATGGTTTTGATCGAACTGTTGTAAGAGAGCCGTTTTGAGGTTGTTGTCTTTAATGGGAATTTCTTGTGCAGCAATATTGATGGATAGAATGACTGCAAGGGATATTATAATTCTGTTCATTTTATAAAAGGTAATAATAGAGTCTTTAATAACATATTTATGACTGTGGATCGATAATAATGTACCGTGCATCGTCAGAAATTATAAATTCGTACTTCAGGATAATCTTCGCATTTACATTGTTACTTTCCAATATATCGATTTCATCTTCATTATAGTGATATCCATCTTTTTCACTCCATTCTTTAATCTTGTTGTCGGTAATATCTCCTTTTTGCGATTCGGTTATTTCAACAATTAACTGATTCTTATACCAATTCGGATTTTTGCTTGTGTATATTTGGCCTTTAATTAAAGAAAAATCTACGACCAAAATATGATTTTTAAATTTCGAAAACTGGTGTATGACAGGAATTCCATTAAATTTTTTGCTGAAAAGGGGACGTGTAGTATTGTGTTCATAAGTTAAATCCTGAAGTTTATCAGCATTTCTCCAGTTTGCAAATATTACAACATTGCTTTTGTCAGGTGTTTCTTCAATGAAATTTAATACGGTTCCTTTAGGATCACCTGAAATTATAATTTTATCATCTTGCAAAAGTTCAAAGAATGAACTGTCAATACTCCTCGCAAGATGACCACCAAAGTCATTTAATCCAATGATGCCTTGGTAGTATTCTCCCTCAATGAAAGCAAATTTCATTTTTAAAAGTTTTTGAAAGAAACCATAGCCTTTCACCTCATCATCGTTAGGTAAGAATTCTAAATTTCCAAGGCTTTTAAGTATAGAAAGAATTATCGTATTTTCTTCCCATAATTTACCAACATTATTTCGAAACTCATCAATTTTTTCTTTAGAGAGTGGAATTTCTTTTATCTTTTTATAATAATCTATTTCAACTTCTTTTTTCAGAAAAGAGAATACATTGAGAATTTTTTCTTTTTTAAAATTAAGTGTAGTTTCTGTATTTTGATTACCTACCGAATTAGAAATCAGATTTTTATATTCATCTTTTTCAAGTGTTATATCGTCTAAAATATCTTTGATATCATCTCCAATGAAGTTAAATTTTTGTCTTATTATAATTTCGCTTAGGTCATCGTTTACATTAATAATATGCTCAAATTTGAAAAGTATTATTGTAAGACCATATGTTAACCATGTATTTGGAGTTAAAGCATGATAAAATTGATTCACTGGAGCTTCTTTAATTTCCCATTCCTTAACAGCCCACAAATTGCTGTTTTCAATTTTATCAAAAAGGTCGAAAAAATGGTTTAAAAAGTTGAAACCATACTCATATGTTCTGTCTTCTAAATTTCTTTCAAAATAACTAATGTCATAATTATCGAAAGTGATTGAGTTTTTATGTTTTAAAAAATATATCCAACTCAATAAAGTGGTGTTAAAGTAAAAAAAGAAATTCTCTCGGTCTTCCTTATTTTCTATTTTAAAAAGGGTTTGTTCAAATTTAGATGTAGCAATATTAAATAATTCATGATCATCATCCTGAAGAATTAATTTAAAAATATTGATTAATGGTAAATAAGAAAGTTCTAAATACTTTACATCAATATTCCCATAATCATTAATGAAGCTGATTTTTGATAGCAAAGACTCAAACATTCTTTCGATCAACGAAGTTTTATACTTTGGTGATAAATAAGGGAATATACTAACACTTAAGCTTACCGACTTAGAAAATGCATTTAATGATTTATTAAAAGATTTGCTTTGCAACGTGTATAACAAAAAATTTAACAATTTTTCAAAGGATTGTGGATGGTCTTTTTCAGATGCACTGATAATATCCTGAAAAATTGTGGAAAAAATCTCGTTTATATAATTAAAAGAGACTGTATCGTAATATTTGTTTAAGTTATAATTCATTTTCTAATTCAATAAATTCAGTGTAAATATCATCTAAGTTCTGTAGGTTATCATCAAGCTCATTAAACTTATTACTTAATGTATTGTCATTTACTTTTTTCAATAACTTTTGTAAATATTCTTGGGAATAGTCAGATTGTAAATTATTTTTTGAGGAAAATGAATAGATGTTTTTGTAGCTAATATTAGGATTTGGTTGTAATGCAAATAATTTAATATCATTGGTTTTTTCATATAGTTTTCCCAACTGTAGTTCATGATAATATTTTTTCGTATCTCCCATCTTTTCAGATAAGTTTTTAATAGCGGAAATATTAATATCACTTAAATAAACATTTTTTTTGTTCTTTTTTACATAATGTTTAACTCCTTCAATTTCCTGCCAGACAGGATATGATATAAACTTTAATTCATTCTCCATTAAATGTTTGTATTCTTCCTTAAATCTTTTTTTAAAATAATGATTGTAAAAAGATTTATAAAATTCAAGATGTAATTCTAACTTAACGATTTTTGTCCTTTTTGTTTTATGTATAAACTTGAAAACAGTATTATACAAATAAACCAGTAATAAAATATAGGTAGCAAATGAAGTAAATATGAAGATTAAAATATTGCTTTTCACACTTTGATTTCTAATGCTTGGGCTTACGAAATATAAACTTAAGACACAAATGATAAGGGTAAAACCTAAATAGGTAATGAATTTAAAATTTACTTTCTTATCAATGATAGACTGAATCTCGTCTCTTTCATCTTTTAAATGTGTTAATAAAAGATTGGTTACAAATAAGTTCATCGAAACTAATGTAATTATACCAGTCGTAAAAGTCTTAATAGTATCATCAAAATTAATTGTAAAAAATTTTAAAAAGTCCCAATCTATAAATATTGTATACAGAACAATTAGGGATATTAAAGCTAAGTAAATAAGAAAGACAGCCCAAAACCCTCTGCTGAATATCCAACTGAGGATATCTAAAATTGTATTATTTTTATGATTATAAACTTTTGGAAATTTAGATTTAATTTCCTTTTTAACTGATTGTTTTAGACTCATTCGGGGATTAGTTTTTTCAACTCATTGACTTTGATATATGAATAATATACAAGTCAATTGAGAATTTCATAAAAATAGATATTTATTCAATTTAAAACAAACATTATTTCATCCGAGTATGAAGTCTAGTGCCAAACTATACATCTTTCAACTACTTAATCGATTGCTATTGAATAACTTACTAGTTTGAGTTTCTAATAATACAGTGTTATGAAAACAAATAATGGTAAGGAATCCACTGAAAAAATTAAAGTTCAGGATACCCTACTTGCTCTTCACCGCCAAACCAATACCATAGGTATAGTACAAGGAGTTGATTTGAATGGAGAGCTAATAGTTGATGTCTCCAGGGAGTCTTATAAAAATGGGTTGCGTTTTGATCGGGGAGATGACCGTTTTCTAGAGATGTACAGTACATTCTATCATCAGCTAAAAACTCCGGATGAGTTTTCATTTTTTAAAGTGACTGAATTTGAAGCCGAGCAGACTGTAAAAGATTTACAACATTATATTGATACCGCTTCTTATGATGAAAAAGAAAAACTGAATGAATACTCCGTTTCTATAGATAAAGTGGAGGCGCAGAAAGAATATATTGCTAGAACTCGAAAAGACCGTTATCAATTTGATCCCGAACAAGTGGATTGGAAAATGATGTCTCAGATTGGATTGACCAGAGAAAAGCTGGAAAGTATGGGAGCATTGGAATCTTTGCTTAAGGGATATAAAACACCAATGCTTATCCCGGTGAAGATTGACCTTGGAACAGCTGTCAGTATACTGGATGCGCGCTTGTCTTTAAAGGTTAATGAGGTAGGAAAGCTTGAAACTCGGATTCATCCTATTAGGAAGGAATGTGATTTCACAAAACCTTTCTTTGGGCATCAGTTCAGCCAAGAGGATAAAAAAAAATTACTGGAAATTGGGAATATGGGAAGGGTGGTGGAGTTGATACATCCTATAACTGGAGAAGTAATTCCTTCTTTGGTTAGCAGAGATAAGCTGACCAATGACTTAGTGCCGCTTAGAGCTGATTTGGTAAGAATTCCTTTGGTGATAAAAGGGGTGACACTGGATGAATTACAGAAGAAGACGCTAAAAGAGGGAAAGCCATTGTATATTGAAAATATGCTTTCCAGGAGAGGCACACTTTTTAACGCAACGGTTCAGTTTAATACAGATAAAAGGTATGTTGAGTTTTTATTTCCTCGTAATATTAGTAATTTGAATTTGGATTCAAATCTTAATTCTAAAACAGACGTTCCGGCTACTTTTAGAGGGGAAAAATTGAGATTGTGGCAGGTAGAGAAATTGAATAAAGGAGAGGTGGCATATATTGATGGGCTCGTAGATCGGAAAGGGAAAAAATATCAGGGGTATTTGAGATTTGATAAAAGGGTGGGAAAGTTTGAGTTTTCTTTTAAGAATATGTGGAGGGAAACAGACGGTCTGTCGAAGAAAAGGAGAAGAGGTATTTAATTTTAGTTAATAAAAAACATTTCATATAATTGTAGAAAAAAATGGCAGAAATACAAAGAAATAGTACAGGCCTTTCTGGCGAATACTTTGTCGCGGCTGAACTTCTTAGGAGAGGATTCAGTGTAGGAATTACTATGGGTAATGCCAAAGCAATAGACATTCTTGCAGAGAAAGACGATAAAAAGTTTGTCATTCAGGTTAAAGCAATTTACAAACGAAAAAATAACGGTTGGCCAATAATGAAAGAGAGGATTAACCTTAATCACTACTATATATTTGTTAACCTGAATGCTGATCAAATGTCAGCGCCAGATTTTTATATTGCAACGGGACAGGAAGCATATGATCAGTGTAGACAATATTCGACAAGAGGAATTATTACAATTTCAACACTTAATAATCCTCTATTTCTTTCAAATTGGGATAAACTTAAAAAAGATTCCTTTACAATATAGTAGATGTTAAATAATATCTGGTAAATTCTTTATTGTCCTGAAAATTATTTCAACAGTTGGCTCTTACAAAGTAATTAATAATCTTCTAAAATACTAGATGCCAGCTACCAATTCCTTAAGTTTTTGCATGTTAGGATCTTTTTCGATAGGATTAATATCATTGAAAGAATTTTGTGACAATGTTTGATTCAAAATTTTTACTTTTTGAAGCATAGGTACAACATATTTTAAAAAGTGATTAAAGTGCTCAGAAACATCGGAATATTTCGTAGCAAGTTTGTAACCAGGTTTTCCTGAATGGCTTACAATAAATAATCCTTCATATCTAAGATCTCTTATTAAGGTTCTAATTCTTTCATTTTTTATGTTTGGAAAGAAATTATTAAGATAGATTAGTAATTCTCTTGTTGATACTAAGCGATTAGGGTTTAACTCAGACTGAAATCTAAGATATTCTAATAGCCTTGCTTTTTCCTTGCTTTTCTCACTTTTTGAAGAGTCAAAAAACTTTTCTATCAGCTGATAGTTCATTTTCATAATTTGCCTATCAAGTTCAGGCTTATTCTCTATTTCTTTCGTAATATAGCTTTCAAAAGGAAAGTAAGAAATTGACGTTCTTGCATGCAGCAGGTTAAACAGTTCAATGTATTGTTTATCAAAGTGGCTTGTGCAAAATACTTTTCCTAAACAGCCAGAGATAAAATCAGCAATTTGTATCAGTTTTTCATCTTTGTCATCAAATATCTCAAAATTCCTGTCAGGGTTAAATAAATCACGACTTATGCTTTTCTTTCTCACATAATCTTGGAGTTCAATTTTAAATTCTTCTCCAACCTTATCTGCATTAATTGAATAGCTCTCATATATATTATTATATTTTTCAACAAATAAAGACTGGAAATATTTGTAAAATGTTTTTTTAATCTTCAGTCCATCACCAGATAAATTAGACTTATCAACGACCATTACGTCCACAACAAAATCTAACTTTTCAAGAAATTCGATTAAAATATCTTTTCTCTTTTTAAAGTTTTTACTTTTAATATTCTTTGATTTTAAATCATCACCTAATCTATATTTGAAGCATATTTCTTTTAGAATTTTTCTTGCTTTTTCTGTGTCAGTTTCTTTGATGATGACAGATGTGTAGATAAAATGTGAAAATGTACCTTTTTTGGATAGATCAAGGTGTGTATTACCAAATTCGTCAATAAAAATTTTAGCGGGAATCATCAGTTTAAGTGATTTTTATATATGTAGATAGTAAAGTTACGGATACAATTTGTATATGCAAGGGTAAAGAATTTTTTTACGGTGCTTTAAAATTAAAATTCCTGTTATAAGTTTTTTGTGTAGTAGTTCTCACTAATTTTTATTCTTTTCTTATTTTAGCATAAAATTATAATGTTACATAGTGATATCTATGTAATTTAAGAAATAAAGACAAACTACCATGACCTTTCTAGAGCTAGCTCAATCCATATTAAAAGAAGAAAAGAAACCATTGACAGCCACTGAGATTTGGAACTTTGCTGTCGAAAAAGGATATAATACAAAATTAAATTCACAGGGAAAGACTCCATGGTCAACATTAGGAGCTCAGATCTATGTGAATAGCAAAGATAATCCGAAATCAGTTTTTGCTAAAACGGATTCAAGACCTAAAAGATTTTATTTAAAATCAATGGAAGGGGTGTTAGAAGATTATGAAAATACAATTCCTGAAGATCTGCCACCACTGAAAAAAAAGAAGTTTGATTTTTTAGAAAAGGATCTTCATAAGTACCTAAGCTACTTCGTTTATTATCATTTGAATTGTTATACCAAAACAATAAGGCATCATATTTCTAGTAAGAAAGAGTTTGGAGAATGGGTACATCCTGATATGGTAGGGTGCTACTATCGGATGCAGGACTGGAAACAAGAAATCAATGAATTTAGCAGGGCTGTTGGTGTAAATTCAGTCGTTTTATATTCATTTGAAATTAAAAGAGAGTTGAGTTTTGCTAACTTAAGAGAAAGTTTCTTTCAATGTGTTTCTAACTCTTCTTGGGCAAATGAGTCTTATTTGGTGGCTGCCAGAATATCAGAAGATGAAGATTTTATGAATGAATTGTCTAGGTTAGCTGCTTCCTTTGGTATTGGTGTGATAGAGCTTGATCTTGAAGATCCACATTCCTCAGACGTGATTCTTCCAGCAAAATATAAGAAAGATTTGGACTTTGAAACAATGAATAAACTAGCTATGAATAATGATTTTAAGGACTTTATTGAAACTGTTAAGATCGATTTAACGAGTAAGAAGATTCATAAGAAGGAATATGATGTTGTTGAGAAGATTGAGAATTTGTAATTGTTTAGTTTTTAGCTAACTAATATTTGCTGTACAGATAAATCTATGTAAATACTAAAACAATTAGTATTGAGCTCTAACCTTTCGTATCTTTGAAAGTTAGTATTAAACAAAATAAAAGACGATAAATAAAGATGAGGTTATCTGAGTTTTTAAAGGATTCTAATTATAAATTATCTCAGTTTGAAGGAGATATGATCAGCAAAATTGAAGATTCTATTTTTTTAATTAAATCTAAGATAACATTAATAGGATGGCATCATAATTAAACTAAACCATACTTCATAGAATATTATGACTAAAATTGCCAACGTACTAATCAAAAACATTAAAGAAATAAATTCAATAAAATAAAAAATGAGTTTACTACAAGAAGGAATCAATAAAGGTTTGATTTCCATTTCAGAAGATCAAAAAACTATAAAATATTTATTCCAAGATAAATCAAGAAATTTTTCAAATCCTGAAGAAAAAGTTCAAGCAGAGATTTTTCTACGTTTGGTGCTAGAGTATGGTTATCCTGTGGAACATATAGAACAATTCAGGATGGTTACAATGGGATCTGATAAGAGAGAAGCAGATATTATAGTTCATGAAGATAAAAATTGGGATAGTCCTAAAATTATCGTTGAGTGTAAAGAACAAAAAGTTTCTCAACAGGAATTCAACCAAGCCGTAAATCAAGGATTTAGCTATGCAAATGCACTTTCTGGAACTATCAAATATATTTGGGTCACTTCAGAGTTATTAAACTCAATATATCGCTTTAATAAAGAAAAGGATCTTCGCGAAGAGTTACCAGATTTACCACATTATGGGTCAGATGAAGTTGCTCCATATCAATTTGTTAAAGGTGGTGGGGTTCACGAATATGTTGATAATAAAGACGGAAAGAAAAAAAAACAAATTTTCAAAGAATTAAAAACTGTTTCTGAAGAAGAGTTAACCCGTCGTTTTAAACAAGCACATGATGCTTTATGGGCGGGTGGTCAACTAAATCCTTCTGAAGCATTTGATGAATTGGATAAATTAATCTTTTGCAAAATTTGGGATGAGCGGTATAATGTTGAAGGTGGACAATTAAAAAGAAGAAGAAAAGGAGAAGTTTATCAGTTCCAAATTATTATTGAAAAAGGAAAAAACAAAGATGAAATAGAATACAACACCAATAAATCACTTGCTAAAAGAATAAAAGCAATTTATAGTGCAGGTAAAAATTTTGATAAAGAAGTTTTTAAAGATGATATTCGATTAAGTGATGAGCGGATTCGTACAATTACAAACTATTTGCAAGAAATAAATCTTAATGAAACAGATTTAGATAGTAAGGGGCGTGCTTTCGAAACTTTTATGGGATCATTTTTTAGAGGTGAGTTCGGACAATATTTTACACCTAGGGTTATTGTACAATTTATAGTTGAAGCCTTGCCAATTAAAAATACTTCTTTAGTATTAGACACCTCTTGCGGTAGTGGTGGTTTCTTGCTTCATGCATTAGATAAAGTTAGAAGACAAGCTGACTTAGAGTTTCCCGAACATAAAGATGATAAGGACGATTATAATGGTTGGCATGATTACTGGCATAATTTCGCAGAGAAAAACCTATATGGTATTGAAATAAATGAACAGATTGCCAGAACTGCAAAAATGAATATGATTATCCATGATGATGGTCACACAAATGTTGTGGCTGTTGATGGACTCGTGAATGATTCAGATATTTTCAAATTCACCAGTAATAAAGGATTCAAGTATAATAAATTTGATTTTATTATCACCAACCCACCTTTTGGCAGTGCTATAAAGCAAAACGAAAAAGCATACCTTAAAAAGTATTTCTTGGGTAACAAACAACCTGATTGGCTCGATCTTAAAAAATCTAATACTTTTAGTAAAGTGGAATTAGATGATGATTTGGAAAATAAATTGAAGCTTGAAACTCGTAATAATCAAAGTACAGAAGTTTTATTTATTGAGCAATGTTACAATTTCCTTGCTCCAAATGGATTTTTAGCTATTGTTATACCGGATGGTATTTTAACAAATAGTTCTCTACAATATGTACGTGATGCAATAGAAGATTGGTACCGTATTGTCTCTGTCGTTTCCATGCCTCAAACTGCTTTTGCTGCCACAGGCGCAGGGGTGAAAAGTTCGGTGGTTTTTCTACGTAAACATAAAGTTAATCAGACGGAATATTTACGAGACAAAAAAGTAGAAATTCAAAACCAGCTGTTGACAAAATTTCAGTATAAGGAAACAATTGAGCGTTGGGAAAATGAGAAAAAACAAGTCATCAAAGATTTAGAAGGTTTTTCAAATAGGACTGGTTTGGTGAGTATGAAAGCTATTAAAGATAGTGAGGAATTTAAAGAATGGAAATCAGAAATCAATCAACAATTTGCAGATAAGATAGCAGATTTAAAAGAGCAATTAAATGAAGCCTATCAAGAGGCTCGTGCTAATGAGTTGCCTGACTACCCAATTTTAATGGCTATTGCTGATAATATTGGTTTTGATGCTGCAGGGAAACGTTCAGCAAATTTAGTCTCAAAAGAAGAAATTATACAAGGTGCATACAAAGATATTATTGAACATCTTTCGCATGATTTGTTTGATGAAATAGTAACTCGCCGTTACGATATCCATGACGATAAAGATGAAATAAGTACTAAAAAAACTATTTTAGAAAAAGGGATTTTAAAAGCAGTTTCTCAATTTATAAAAGACATAGAGAATGGAACAGTATAAATTGGAAGAATCACTAGATACAAAGAAAGTTTTTTTGATAAAACGCTCTAAATTGGAGAATGTGATTGACTCTAATTTTTATACACCTTTCTTTGTTGAATTGATTAAGAAATTAGAAAATTCAACTACTAGTAAATTCATTAAATTAAGCAAAGTATTATCAAAGGTTACTGATGGATCACATCATTCGCCAGAAAGTAATTTTATTTATACTAAAAATTATATTACTGTAAAAGATTTAAATGATGATGGCGAAATTGATTTGATAAATTGTTTGAAAATTTCTGATAAAGATTTTTCACAATTAGTGAAAAATGGCTGCCAACCTAGTATTAATGATATCTTATTTTCTAAAGATGGCACGATAGGTAAGACGCATTTAGTTAAAGAAAATAATTTTGTAGTATTATCATCTCTCGCAATTTTGACCCCTAAACCAGATAAGGTTTTACCTCAATATTTGGAGTATATCTTAAAAAGTAATATTGTTATCCATTTAATAAAGCGATCTATGGGTGGATCGGCATTAAAAAGGATTATATTAAAAAATATAAGTGATCTAAAAGTTCCTATTCCTTCAAAAGAAATCCAACAACAAATTGTAGACATTTATAATAGTGCTTACACTCAAAAACAAGCCAAAGAAGTTGAAGCCAAAGACTTATTAGCAAGTATAGATAGTTATTTGTTAAATGAGTTAGGCATTACTTTACCTGTAAAAAATAGCAGTTTAGAAGCTCGTATTTTTACGACTATGTTTAGTGATATATCTGGCGGTAGATTTGATCCTAAATTGTATGATAGAACAACCACAGATTTAAAACAAGCAATCAAAAATATAGATAGAACAAAGTTTACAACTAAAAGACTGAAAGATATTTTGGTAGAAAGTGTTGCAGGTGATTGGGGGATTGAAAATGAAGGAATTGATATAGAAGGTTATAAAAAATGTTTGGTAATAAGGGCAACAGAGTTTAATAATGATTATAATTTAACTCTTGATAATTCTAGGGTAAAATATAGACTAATAAAGGAGGAAAAATTATCTAAACTAAATATTAAAGAAGGAGATTTGTTAATTGAGAAGTCAGGAGGAAGTCCAGATCAACCAGTCGGTAGAATTGCTTTAATAACTAATGATTATCTAGATAAAGGAGCCTTAGCTTTTAGTAATTTTATTCATAAAATTACCGTCGATGAAACAGTAGTAAATTCAAATTATTTATTTTCATTTTTAAAAACAGTTTATAATATCAAATTGACAGAAGCTATGCAGAGTCAAACCAATGGGATCCGCAATTTGATAATGTCAGCATATTTAAATCAGAATATTGTTCTTCCCATTGATTCAAATGGAAATATTGATTTAAACAAACAGATAAAGATTGCAGATTTTATTGTAGAAATCCGTTCCAAATCAAGAAAATTACGACAAGAGGCAAATTCAATTTTAGAAAAAGCAAAACAAGAAGTAGAACAAATTATATTAGGATAACAAAACTAAACCAAATTAAACAAATGATAATCCGAGGAATTTTAGATAGATCATTAAGTAGCCAAATTTGTATTAGGGGCTTTGCTCCAATTAAAGAGCTAGCAAGGATATCTATTGCAGATTACAGCTATCAGAGAAACCCAATATATGCACAACAGCAAGAGATCGCTACATTTTTAGATAATGAGGAATTTTTATTTTTTCCAGAAGTAATTTTAAGTCTCAAACTTAGAAAGGATTTAACTAGTCTCAAACCGAAAGACTCAAGACTTGGTGCAGTTGCTGAATTGGAATTAACTTCAAAATTTACTTCAAACATTGATAGGTTTTCTTTAAAAATAAAGAAACAAAAGTATACATCAGTTAATGATGTACGTAACAAAGATTCATTGGATCTCGTTGAGCTACTATTAGATGATGATTATCTAGCTGATTTAATCAAAAAAGGGAAACATCCATTTCATCGTATAGATGGTAACCATAGGTTAAAGGCGGCTGAAGTTGCAACCAGCGGTAAAGTGAAAGAGATGATTTGTCCATTTTGCATTATTTTAAATGATGTATTAATTCAAGAAGAATTTGATCAAGATGGAAATAGTAAAAAAGTTGAAAATAACTCAAATCAAAAATTTGATAAGGTTGTATTTCACAACATCAATACAAAAACAATTCCTCTAACATCGGAAGAAAATTTAAAAGTAATTATTGATGATGAATATAATTTTCAAGATCAATATTTAAGAGACAAATTTGGTTGGGAGTATTTTGCGACTAGAAAAATCTATAAAGATTTACCTGAAAACATAAAAGACGTATATCCAAATTTGGGAGAATTGTTTGTGAAAAATCCTCGAACATTTACGATTGGATTAGTTAATCTGCTACTTGAGAAAAAAGAAATTTCAAAATCAGAGAAAAGTATCAAGAACCTGAAAGAAAGTTTTAGTAAAATTAATCAGATCTTTGGTAATGATGAACTGTTGAAAAATTTAGATGGTTTCGAAATTACCATAGCATGCGTTTATCTACAAATATCAAGAGCTGCAAATGTTAAATTGTTTATCAATTGGGTGAAGAATAACCAAATTTATAATCTTAAGGGGATCAATCCAAAATCGTTAATTGATATTTATTCAAATATTGCCGAAGCTAAGAAGAAAGAAATATTTGTTTCGATGGCATTTTCTAACGAAACAAAATCTCATTATGATGCAATTAAAAAAGCAACTGAAGAGATCAATAACACATATGATTTAGAAATTAAACTGCGAGAATTGCGAATAGATAAATTTGAAGCAGGATATTCATATGATATCAATGATGAGATTTTGAAGAAGATAGAAGAGTCTGGATTGTTGATAGTTGATATTTCTAAACATAATGGTAATGTTTATCATGAATTGGGTTATATGATGGGGTTAAATCAAGCAAAAGGATTAAATCAAGAGAATTTCATTATAATAAAAAGCAATGATCCAAAATTTAAAGATGATAAAGTGGGGTTTAACTTAACAAGCATTAAGCAGTTAAGATTTGATGATACTCTACAATTAGTAGATATGTTAAAGGAAAGCTTAAAGAAATACTACAATTTAATTTAGGTTATGTCTAAATCTAGATCAAAAAAATAGCTAAGAAAACCATATTTACAGTTTTATCTATTGCGAACGATAATGATAACAAAATAAGAGAAACCGTAAAATTTCATGAATACGAGAGTCAAGTTTTGAAAAAACAGGTTAAATAATTTAGAAATAAGTTCACCAGTTTTAAACTGATACTACAAAGAAATTGATAAGTAAATACAAATCCTAAATTTTAATTTAGGATTTTCTCTTATTTTTATTCTTAAACTCTTTTTGTAAACGATCAATTTCTAATTCTATTTTTTTCAATTCTTTTGCGTCCAATTTTGTGAAAAGAGAAAATATATCAATGTCTAAAAAGTTGCTAAGTTTTACGATATTTTCAATTGTTGGATTTGTCAATCCTCTCTCAATTCTACCTACATGATCTTTAGAAATATTTAATTCCAATCCTAACTGGAATTGGGATAATTCTCTCCTTAATCTATAGACTTGAATTAATTTACCAATTTGAAACTTTAAATCTTCTACCTGCCATTTATACATGTAGTAAATTTTGATCTTTTAAATACTTTTCATGAAGATATATATGTCTTCTATTGTTTTTTTATTATATTTGTAAGATAAGTTACAGATAATGTAACTTTGCGATACTTCAACGAAATATTAGAAGCTATTGCTTAGAATCTCGAAGCAGAAAACTGGTAATTTTCAAATAACAACGAGATGATAGGCTTGAAGCTCACGACCTAGGCGTGGGCTCTCTTATCTGTTGTTATGGGTATACCAGTGCCTCTGCTCGGATAATGTAGAGTTCCCATGCCATTTTATTTCATGCTGTTCGCTTTATCTCTACATTAAAATCTAAGCCCGCTTACAACATAAGTATCAGAGTGCACGATACAATAGGAGGGTACAGCCTATTGTGGCTTTTTAAGCTTACACGGGACACAGATTTCATTCATATTAAATTCTTTCCGGTGCCCTAAAGGTCACTGATTGCAGAACCTCACCAGTCCTTTTTCATACCAAAGGGCATCAGGAAAGTCTTTATCTAAAAAATGAATCAAAAAAACTACTCAACTTAAAATCAGAAGAAAGAAAAAAGCCCCTTCCCATAGAGTTTGCAGACCAACGGGAAAGAGCATGGTTAAGTTATTAATTAAATTAAAAACCTTTACAAATCTATGAAAAATTCCTATTACCATATAGGAGGCATTTTCTTTGGGCTCATGTTTACAACTGTAAGCATTACTGTAAAAGCCCAGACACGCAACATTTCCGGTACCGTAACCTCATCAGGTAAACCTCTTTCAGGAGTCGTAATCTCCCAAGAGGGTAGTGATCAGGTAACAATGACTGGCAACAACGGAACCTATACATTACAGGTTTCAGCAGAAAATTCCATCCTATTGTTCAGACATCCTGATTATGCTGAAGAAAAATTCAGACTCACTAATCAGACGGTCGTTAATATCAGCTTAGAACAAAAAGTAAAGGGAATCGAAGAAGTTATTCTCAACGCTGGCTACTACAAGGTTAAAGACAAAGAAAGAACCGGTAGTATCGCCAAAGTTTCAGCAAAAGATATAGAAAACCAGCCTGTCTCCAATGTCTTATCAACCGTACAGGGAAGAATGGCAGGAGTAAATATCACCCAGAATTCAGGAGTTCCGGGTGGTGGCTACAGCATCCAGATCCGAGGGCGCAACAGTCTGAGAACTTATGCCAACAGTGAAATCGATGGCAGCCAGCCCTTATATATAGTAGATGGTGTCCCCGTGGGAAGCGGAATGACTGCTACTTATGGTGCCAATATTTTGTCAGATGCCAACCTAAATCCTTTAAGCAATATCAGCCCTAATGATATCGAAAGCATCGAGGTTTTAAAAGATGCAGATGCCACGGCTATCTATGGTTCAAGAGGAGCCAACGGCGTGGTACTGGTAACGACTAAACGGGCCAGGAAAGGATCTTTAGGACTTTCCGTTAATACATCCTATGCTTTAAGCAACAGCCTTTCCAATCTTACCATGATGAATACGGAGCAATATCTGGGAATGCGCAGACAGGCCTATGCGAATGATGGAATTACCGTATATCCGGCCACTGCTTATGATATCAACGGAACATGGGACCAGTCCCGTTATACGGATTGGTTCAAAACACTTCTCGGCAATACCTCTGTAACTTCCAATGTCCAGCTGTCTTTATCGGGAGGCGGGGAGAGGACCTCTTTTCTGGTAAGTTACGGACACAATGAGCAGACTACGGTCTTTGCCAAAGATTTCAGGTATAAAACCAATACCTTACTGGGTAACCTGTCACACCGCTCCGCAGACAACCGTCTGAACTTTACCATGTCAACACTCTTTTCAAAGCTGGAACATAATGTAATCAGTCTGGACAATACCAGCAGCGCTTTGTTTCTGGCTCCCAATGCTCCCGCTCTGTACGATTCAGGAGGAAATATCAACTGGCAGAACTATACTTTTGATAATCCTTTGGCTGCCTATAACAGTACTTATTCCAACAACAATGTGCAGTTCATGAATAACTTCACGGCGGATTACGAACTTATGAAAAATGTACAGGTCAGACTCAATGGAGGAATCAGTTACCAGACCTTTGATGAACTGTCATTGCAGCCCAGTACGATCTATAACCCATCATTAGGGATAGGGCCTGCCAATTCCAGGGCGTTACAAAGCAATAAAAGCAGAATGTCCTACACTTTGGAACCGCAATTGAACTGGAGCTTTAAAAAAGATAGCCATCAGGTGGATGTCCTGGCCGGAGGTACCTATCAGAGTGATCTGAATACTCAGGGTGCCATACAGGGATATGGTTTTACCAGTAATGCATTTATTGAAAATATTGCCGCAGCTACCACAAAACTGATCTCGGACCAGACCAAAACAGAATATAAGTATACAGCCGTCTTCGGAAGACTTAATTATCAGTTTGACCATCGCTATATCATTAATATTACGGGCAGAAGAGACGGAAGCAGCCGCTTTGGAACCAACCGTAAGTTTGCGAACTTCGGGGCGGTGGGAGCGGCCTGGCTGTTCTCCAACGAAAGCTTTATGAAAGAACTGTCCTGGCTCTCCTTTGGAAAGCTGAGAGGAAGTTATGGCTCATCCGGAACTGATAATATTGGGAACTACCAGTATAACGATACGTTTATCACTTCTACCTTAGGATATAATAATGTAACAGGACTGGTTCCTTCCAAACTTTTCAATCCTAATTTCAGCTGGGAGAAAACCGTCAAATTAGAAGCCGCACTCGAAATGGGATTCTTTAAGGACAGATTTCATGTTACGGCATCCCATTACCGCAACCGTTCATCGAATCAACTGGTAGGCTATCAGCTTCCATCGGTAACGGGGTTTACTTCAGTGCTGGCCAATCTGGATGCCACCATTCAAAATACGGGGTGGGAATTTGAGATCGCGGGCCGTCCGTTTACGGGAGCTTTTAAATGGGAAACATCTGCCAATCTAAGCATTCCGAAGAATAAGCTTCTGTCGTTCCCGGGACTGGAAGGCTCTACCTATGCCAACTCTTATGCAATTGGGCAATCCGTTAATATTATAAAATTGTATCATCTGGAAGGTATCAATCCTCAGAACGGTCAGTATATCTTTTCGGATTACAATGGTGACGGCAGGATCAGTTCCCCTGATGACAGGCAGATTATTAAGAATATAGGCGTAGAGTTTTTCGGGGGTTGGAGCAATAATTTCAGCTATAAAAATTGGTCGCTGTCACTTCTTGTCCAGTTTGTCAAACAGCAGAGCCGCAATTTTAATTATCAGATGTCTTCCCCCGGACTGATGCGGAACCTTCCTGTAGAGGCCTTGAATGTCTGGTCACCCGACAATCCGAATGGATTGTATATGCCGTATCATGCTACCGCATCACCCCTGCACAGTTTATTTCAGATGAGTGATGCCACCGTGTCCGATGGGTCATTCATTCGGTTGAAAAATATTCAGCTCAGCTATCGGATTCCTCTGCAGGGGAAGCTCATCAGAGAAGCTAAGATCTATTTTCAGGGCCAGAACCTCTATACCTGGACCAAGTATTTCGGGCTGGATCCGGAGTTTTCATCTTTAGGATTTCTGCCGCCTCTAAAAACGTATTCTTTCGGCATGCAGATTAACTTTTAAAACCAGTACAATGAAACTTTATAAACAATTCTATATCATAACAGGATTTTTAATACTAAACAATATGAGTTCCTGTGAAAAACTGATTGAAGTAGAAGTGCCTTCCAATCAGATTGCTTCAGATCAGGTATTTGTAGATGTACAGACGGCAGATGCTGCCTTGGCTGGATTATATTCAGGACTGCGCGACAACTCGCCGTTTGCAGGAGATCAATCGGGCAGACTATTAGGGCTTTACACTGATGATTTGGATTTTTATTCCACTACGGCAACCAATGGACTACCGGAGATATCCCAAAACCTTCAGAACGATTCCAATGTCAGTATTTATACAGACTGGTCAACTTCATATAAGCAGATCTATGTGGCCAATGCCATACTGGAAGGCATTGAAAAGTCAAAGTCTATTTCCCAGGCAGACCGCAACCGAATCAAAGGAGAGGCATTAATGGTCAGATCCATGCTTCTGTTATACCTTCAGCAGGTATATGGAGATATTCCTTATCCGACAACTACCGATTATCAGGTTAATCAGTCGATTTCAAAAACTGATAAGGCACAGGTGCTTATACATCTGAGTGAAGATCTTAAAGAATCCATCAGCCTGCTTCAGGACAACTACAGAAATACGGAGAGGATTTTTCCTAACCGTAAAATGGCGGAACTGCTATTGACTAAAGTCTATTTGCTGGAGGGAAGATGGGGAGAGGCTGAGTTTCTGTTAAAGGGCATTATTCAAAGTCCGATGTACCAGTTTCAGAATGATATTACCAAGGTCTTTAACAAATCCGGTTCGCATATTCTCTGGCAGCTGAAACCTAAAAATTCCGGTGACGGCACCAAAGAGTCCGGAATCTATTATTTTAACAACTCAGCACCTTCAATGACCGCTCTCAGTACTGGCCTTGTCAATACATTTTATCCCGCAGATCTCAGAAAACAATACTGGATGGCATCGGTAACTTTTAACGGAACAACCTGGTACAGAGCTGAGAAATATAAAAACAGGACAGGGAATACAACGGAGTATTCAATTATTGCCCGGCTGGAAGAAGTATATCTTCTTTTAGCCGAGACTTTGGTTCAGCAAAATAAAATAGATGAAGCCCTTTTTTACCTCAATAAAACCAGACAGAGGGCAGGAATAGCACCATTAGCATTGCCTTTATCAAAAGAAGAAGCACTCAGTGAGATCATATTGGAAAACCGGCGAGAGTTTTTTACAGAGATGGGACATCGTTTCTTCGATTTGAAAAGAGTCGGAAAGCTGGATATATCTATACAGGGAAAGCCTAACTGGAAGTCTTTTCATAAACTATGGCCAATTCCCCAGCAGGATATTTTGTTAAATCCCAATTTAAAACCTCAAAATGAAGGCTATTAAAATCAAAGCGCTGTTATGCATAATGATTATTTGTATGTGCAGCCAAGGACTGTTGGGACAATATAATATTGATTCTATACAACAGAGATATGCTGCATTTTATACTATTGCTCATTTAAAAGTATCAGATGATAAGCGATGGGTTTCTTTTTCAAAGATTTACAAGAAAAATACAGATACCACCATTATTGCCACTGCTGACAAACAGCAAACTGTCAAAGCTGTTTTAACTGGAGTTTCTGAAAGCTACTTTTTGAAGGATAATCATTTTTTCTGGCTGGGTAGTGGCAAGGCACAACTTATCAATCTTCGAAACGGAGATAAGAAAGATTTTAAGGAAGTTAGCAAAATAGAAATACTGCCCGCTCTGGGATATTATGCTGTATGGTACAAAAACCGTTTTCTGGAAGTATTTGACAGCAAAAACAAACTTGTTGCCTCAGTGTCTGATGTGACACAGTTGGTTAGTAATAAACAGAATAAATTATATGTAATAGTTATCCGAAGCAATCTCTCATCGGTTTGGTCTTTGCAATCCAAAGAATTTAATAAAGTATATACCTCTGAACAGATTATAAAAAAAATCATGCTCGCACCCTCACAGAAATATCTGGCAGTTACAGAGCAGGAGAAATCTTCTGATGGATTACAGCTTGTATTACTTGATACCAACTCACTCAAAGTTTCAAGAGTTGGCAATGGTTTTATTAAGTCTGATTATATTGAGGTGCGTGAGATCAAAAACGGACTTGCTTTTTTTCTGGATTTTAATAGTCGTCCAAAACCTGCTCCTACCGCCCAGCCGGAAGTAAAATATGGTATCGATCCCGATTTATGGCTTTATAGAATGGGAGAGCAGTATCATGAGTATTGGGTGTATGATGTAAAGTCAGAGCAGTCTCAAAAGGTAGATACTGGTTTTGCGTTTATGGCTGCTATGGATCATGAACGATATTTTCTGACCTTTGACAGAAAGGAAAGGAATGCCTACATCAGTTCTGTTTCTTGGTTTGACATTTATTTGTATGACCGCTATAGTAAAACTTCAAAAAAGATACTCTCTCAGATCTCCAACCTTGTAGTTAGCCGACAGGGTAAATATGTAGTAGGATTCAGTGAAGAAGAAAAGCGATGGATTCTGTATAATACTTTATTATCCGGAAAAATAACGATTGAAAACCCTCATATTGGGAGGCCAACTTTTAGTGATGACAATCATTATGTTTTTTTTGAGAGCGAGAATGGAATATACAGGTTTAATGTACGGACGAAAAATCTGGAACAACTGCCCTTAACAGCGAATAAAAAAGTTGCTATTCTCAATGTCAAAGAAGATGTGATCTACGGAACGTTAGGCGCAGATTTTAGAATCCGCAGCATTAATGCCAAGAAGCCTATTATCCTTGAGCAGTATGATCAAAACAACAATGAAACATCATATGTTCAGTGGTTTCGGGATAAAGTAAATGTACTTCTTCCGTCTACTAAAAATAGGGTAAGTGATTTCAAAATAAATCTCCTGAGCCAGGCGGTTTTCAGTCTGGAAGAGAATTTTAACAGTCCTCAGGCAATTTATCAATATCATAGCGGTCATAAGAAAGAAGTGTATCAAAGCAATAGGCATGATCATGAGATCACTATGGCCAGGCAGGAAATACTTTCATACAAGAATAGTTTGGGAGTACAAATCAAAGGTGTATTGTATTATCCCCTTAACTTTGATGCCCGAAAGAAATATCCCCTGATTTTGTCGATCTATGAAGTTCAGAATAAAAGTGCATCGGTATATCCCTATCCTTATTTTTCGGGAATAGGAATTAATATCCGGTCACTCATTGATAATGGCTATTTTGTTTTTCTTCCCGATGTGGTTTTGGATAGCCGGGGACCTGGGTTCGCTACGTTGGATTGTGTGCACTCAGGATTGGATGCCCTAAAAGGATATGCCAATATTGACAGCAATAGAGTAGGACTGATGGGGCATTCCTTTGGCGGGTTCGGCACCAGTTTTATATCGACCCGTTCCCATCGTTTTGCGGCCTATATATCAGGAGCAGCCGTTACCGATCTTGTTAAATTTTATTTTTCCTTCAGTCAGGAAAGAAAGCTTCCCAATTACCCCCGCTTTGAAAACGGACAGTTTGATATGAAGGTGCCGTTTTCTAAGAATAAAATGCTTTACTATGATAACAGCCCTATTGCCAATGTAGAGAAAGTTAATAAGCCGATCCTTCTCTGGACAGGACTGAAAGACGGAAACGTTCCTTATACTCATACCGAAGAATTGTATACGGGTTTGCTGCGAAATCAAAAAAAGGCGGTAGTACTGTATTATAAAAATCAGGATCATGACCTGGCAAAAAACAGTGCGGAGAGCATAGATCTGCATTTGAGAATCCTGGAATGGTGGGATTACTTTTTGAAAGATAAAAAAGATATTCCCTGGATTGATAAAGAAATGAAAAAGGATGCCCTGTAAGGCATCCTCTTCTTTTACTGTGGAATTTCTCTTAGAACATTATCGCAGAAAGTTTCTGAAACCTGTTCTTTCAGCTGGGTGCCGTCAGACAGTTCACAGATCGGTCCTGTCGGAATGTCACTACAGTTTTTACCTGCTTGCTCACAAGTGAAATTTCCATTACCATCCGGAACCATTACGTATCCCGGTACAATAGCTTTGTTCGTCTGATTTGCCATCTTAGTGGCAAATGCTGTTCCTGTTCCTAGTACCACTAGTAAAGCAGGGAAAAGGATTTTTTTCATAGAATGAAATATTTAGTGCTGCCTACTCTGTTGATCGGTTTTCGGCTTCCCCGATTTAATATATTGAGATAATGCTTTTGTCATTTTATATTGGGTGAGTTCATTATTATGGATGGTATACAGATATTTTTCGGTTACAATGATATCATTGAGTGTATGATCATCTTTCTTGAAAATATAGATGCTGCCTACATAACTTTGGGAATCAATTTCGTAAACATCCAATACATCTGATTTTTTCCAGGCTTTTCTCGATTCGTGTCTGCCCATCAGGTTGGATTGAACGAAAAGTAAATTTTTGTACACCACGGATCTGATATTGACCTTTAGTGCCGGTGCTTTCATCTTGTAAGTGCCGTCAGAAAGTTTCGTTGTTTTAATCTGGACAGTTTTTACGGTATCAATAGTTTTTAGAAATTTTTGCACCTGCATACTGCTGTTCATGACAATTGCCTGATTTCTGTAAGTATAGGTATATAACAGTTTTTTCGTATGCGATTCGTAGGCCATGCTTCCGTCGACGTCAAACAGACCATCGGTCTGTTTCTTTAAAACAGTTGTTTTTAATTGTAATTTCTCAGGACTGTCAATATAAAGTAATCCCAGAACCAGATGATTGCTTGGACGTATCTGTGTCCTAATGGCAAAACGGGAAGAGTCAATGACCTTGAGATCATTAAAATAAGCGTCTTTGTAACTTATTCTTGTAGTAGATTCGGTCCCAAGTTTACCTTTAAATAAGATAGGTACCGACCCGTCATAAATATAAAAATGATTGTCCGCTACTATTTGCCTGATATTTTTATAAGGATGATCTGTTTCTATTCGGGCAGAGACAACAGCTTTTCTTTGCATTGAAGAGTCCATTGTGAGGAGCTGTTGGGGATATTTCTGGTTAGACAGATAAATGTTATGATCATTAAACCCAGCAAAATAATAGAAACCATTGTCCAAATGTACAGATTGATGCTCGATGACAGGATGCTTTATAAACCGCCTTGTAAAATTATTTTCTTTTTTAATGACATGCTCCGAAGAAAGAAACATACCTATGATTAAAATAATGCTCAGTACGATTGATGTTGATACCGTTATAGTAGTTTTTGATTTTCGGACAGGAATCTTCTTTTCCATTAAGAATAAGGCAATAATTATAAGTAATACACATATTACATTAAAAACTAAATGTTCAATCCAGCCCAGTTTTTCGAGAATTCCTCCACAGGAACAGGGAACAAAGTCACTATAGTTGAGAATGATGAAAATATAGGCTGTAAATGCTGACATTAAAAAAAGTGAGAGGTATAAGCCTGATCGTCTGCAGATGGGTACCAACAGTAAGATGGAAGCAATCCATTCTATTATAATGACGCTGTAAGAAACAAAACCTGCATAAGCACTGAGAAGTGGTGATTGTGCTAATTGAATCTGAAATCTTTCAAATTCAAAAAGTTTACTTACACTCGCGTACACAAATAATACAATAAAAAAGTAACTTACAATAGTAGGGAATATGTTGGAAAAATTTTTCATGCTTTGTTGTCATTATTGGGTTTAACAGACCTGAACCAGTCTCCATTTGATTTTCCATCCGCAATATTCAGGCATCGGTTCACCCTTAAAGAGAGTTACAGTTGTTTTGAAATTCCCCATACTTTCCCAGATGCCACTCTTTGGACATGGTAAGCCTGTAACAACTGATATGGAGGTATGGGGAATCATATTTTTTGTTTTTAATCCTGAGTAAGCCGCCAATTATCACCGTCTCTGACAGGAGGATCTTTTGTTCCAGGATCTTCAATGACTTCTATGGATTTAGCAGAATCCTGTTTCATTACTAAGCCATTTATTGTGGGCTCTGATTTTTCAATATATTCACTATTTGAAATCATATCTTCATCTCGAGGGGTGCAGTTTTGTAGACAAACTGCTGCGATGATTATGCTAAAAAATGGGATAAACTTTTTCATTTTGATAATTTTAATTGGGTTATCCCGGCCGGATTATATTAGAATTCTGATGTCAAAATTATCCGGCTTATGAGCTAAAAAAAACTGTTATATGGCTCTATTTTAAAATTGTTACGTCTCAATTTTAAAATTAATACATGCGAATATCAGAGTTCAAGTGGCTGTATTTGCATATTTTACAGGATTTTTGTCTTTCTGTTATTTAATTCATTGAAATTTGATTTATTTAAAACATAAATGTTTATTTTTGAGATGGTGAGGTTCTAAATATCAGTCTATGAAAAAGTTTTATTACTTTCTCATCTTATTTCCTGTTTTTTCACAATTTTTCTTTTCACAAAAGAAAGAGGAAAAAACTTTCAGTGAAATTAGAAAGCCTTATGAAAAAATGGCAATAGAAGACATTCATGCAATGCCCTATGTAAAACTGTACATTGAGAAAGCAAAAAACGAAAATAATTTTTCAAAGCTGATTCAAGGGTATAGAGATGCGAGACAGTTTGATTATAAAAACAAGATGAAGTATGCTGACAGTGCGCTTACTGTCAGTTTACAGCATGGAAGCCAAGATGACATCAGTAAAGAATATTTAAGCAAGGGAATCATCTATTATTTTTATCAAAAAAAATTTAAGCTGGCTTTAAATGAATACATTAAAGCCTATACGCATTCAAAAGGCTCAAAAGATGAGTACCATAGGTATAAAGTCCTTTATCATTTAGGAATTGTAAAAAGTCATTTGGGCTATTATGATGACGCTATGAAGCATTTTCTTGAATGTACTTCATTTTACAGGTCAAAGCTGAATGAAAACCATCATGAAAATGAACAGTTTAACTATGAGAAGGCGTATCTCAACTGCTTACATCAATTGACTGTCCTCAACAGATATCTGCATCATTTTGCCAAGAGTGATAGTTTAAGCAATTTAGGTTATCGGCTAACTGCCAATAATAATGATTTTGTACTTGAAAAAAGCTATTTCCTAAAATGCATCGGAATTTCCAGATTTCATCATAAAGATTATGTTGGTGCTCAAGATCACTTGCAAAGATCTTTACCCAATATTCTAAAGAGAAATGATTTTGCCTGGGCTTCTGTAGTATATTATTATCTGGGTAAAACGTATGAAGCACAGGATAATATAAATAGGGCTGTAGGATGTTATAACAAAATAGACTCTATTTTCAATAAACATGATTTTATACTTCCAGAGGTTTATAAGAGTTATCACTATCTTATCGATCATTATAAAGATAGAGACCTCGAAAAGCAACTGTACTATACCAATGAGCTTTTAAAAGCTGACAGTTTAATCAGTAAAGATTTTCCCTATTTATCTTTGAAACTTCATAAAGATTTTGACCGACGTACACTGATGGATGCAAAAGAAGAAATCGAGAGATCCAGTACTAAAAAAATAGTATTGGCTCAGATACTTATTGCTTCAGGAAGTGTAGTTCTTGGTTTTTTTGTTGTCCGGTATCGAAGAGATCAAAAGATAAAAAAACAATATCAGCTTCTTCAAAAGAGAATTGCTGAAGGAAGATATAATAGGAATGATATTTTAAGTGAAGAAATGATAGAACTGCCTGTAAGAAAGACTTCTCTTACCCCGGAAATGGCTTTAGAAATAAAAGAAAAGCTTGAGAAGTTTGAGCAGGAGCAACATTTCAAAAAGAAAGGGATTACGCAGAAAAGTATTGCTTTAAAGCTGGGAACCAATTCCCATTATCTTTCGGTTTATATTAATGAACAAAAAGGGATTAATTTTAATAAATACATGGCTGAACTGAGAATTAATTATATCACGAACCTACTTAATACCAACAGTAAATATTTAAATTATACTATCGAGGCTCTGGCTGATGAATGTGGTATAGCGGCACGCCAGAACTTTTCAAATCTGTTCTTTGATATCAATGGGATCAGACCTACTGATTATATAAAGAATCGGAAAAAGGAGCTGGGTATTAGTTGATTAAGTCGTGCTTTAGGTAATTTTTGTAAATTCCTTAAAAAAGGACATGGTAACAAAAACTATTTTTAAAAGAACTTCGAAGTTATTGGAGGATCTGGACCTAAAGATTAACGAAGTCAATGCTGACGGAAATGATCTGATCAAAATTTCAGAAAAGGCATTACTTATTATTGATGAGTCGATAAGGAAATTAAAACTTTTGGTTTCCAACCATCATTTTGATCATATTGCTGAAGAAGTATTCTTTTTTAAAAAACTGAAACCGCAGTTTATTGCAAAATTTATTTATTATTCCGCAGTACTGGATATTGAATCTCATAAACCGGCTGCCGGAAATAAGACTTTAAAAAAATATTATGAAGCAGAACAGGAAAAATTGAAAGACTTTTATTTGGAGCATTCTGAATTTTACAGTTACTATAAACGGGAAGCAACCTATCTTGATCATAAAATATTTGTTCGCAATTCCTACGACCTAAAAATGAAGCTATCATCCGGATTTTATAATTATGATCCGAGTTTTACAACTTCCCACGATCATATGATCGCCAGATTTATTTCTAATGAGCAATTCGATCAGTATTTAAAAAAGCAAATTGAAAATTCGAATGATAACTTTACGGCAAAAGTATTTTCTCCTTTGAGCTGGTCGGGGTCAAAGGTTGGTCTTATAGAACTTATTTATGCGCTTTACCAGATGCGTTGCTTTAACGGTGGTAATATAGAGTTAAGCGAAGTGATAAAATTTACAGAAAAGTCATTGGATTGCGATTTAGGTAACTTTCATAAAACCATCTTTGAAATCCGTAACCGAAAACAGGGACCAACCAAATTCCTTCAATTGGTGAGTGACAATTTGAATCAATATTTTATGAACAGCGATGCTGAGTAACATACATACATACATACATACAAATGGAAACCTCAAATCGTATGGTATTTGAGGTTTCATTCTTTAATCCGATTTCAATAAATGTTGCAAATCAGGATCATTTTTTATTCGAGCCATTTCATCTTTGATGATATTGAGAATATCTGACTTAATTTCTCTGTAATTATCCTGAATCTGTCTGGTCATAGAATCATTCCCGTCTTGATCAATAAAGGATCGGATCGGTGGTATCTGCTGATAGCTTTTCGTTTCTTGAGAAAGCTTAACATTGTCTACAACAATCTCGGAATGAAAAATCTTCTGCTGAATCCTTTCATCAAAGTTATCAGATACAGCACCAACAAAAAATCCCTGGGTCAGGGTAGAAATCTTCGAAGCAGGTATCAAACTGTCCAATTGGGTAGAAATAGAGGTGGACGTATCATTCTTATTGATGGATATACTCTGTCTTTTTTGCAGTATTTTTCCAAAACGGTCAGATAACGTTTTTGCTGTTTCCCCAACCACCTGACCGCTGAAAATATTGCCGACCGTATTCTGAATGACTTTACTTTCCTTATCTCCATAGTCTCTTGTCAACTGAGAAAAATCCTGGAATCCAAGACATACGGAAACTTTATTACTTCTGGCAGTAGCAATTAAATTATCCAGGCCTCTGAAATAAATAGTAGGCAACTCATCAATAATCACTGAACTCTTCAACTGTCCTTTTTTATTAATTAACTTAACAATTCTCGAATTGTACAACCCAAGAGCAGCAGAATAAATATTCTGACGATCAGGATTATTTCCAACACAAAGAATTTTAGGCTCATTGGGGTTATTGATATCCAAAGAAAAATCGTCTCCGGTCATTACCCAATACAATTGTGGTGAGATCATTCTTGACAAAGGAATCTTTGCGGAAGCGATTTGCCCCTGCAATTGATCCTGGGCGCCCCCTTGCCATGCATCCATAAAAGGAGATAGGTAGTTCTCTAATTCAGAATAAGAAGTTAATATCGTAAAGACCTCTTCATATTTTTTGTTAAGCAGTTCAATAGCGTGTGGAAAAGTGCAGTATTTACCGTTCTTATATATCTTAAGAAACCATATGATGGCAGCTAGCAGTATGATAGGGCTCTCAACAAAGAAATCGCCCTGTTTTTGTATCCAGCTTCTGTTCAGGTTTAACATAATGGTGTAGGCAGCTTCATATGCATCAGATATATCCGTCATAAAATCGGGATTTAAAGGATTACATCGATGACTTTTTCTTGGGTCGTCAAAGTTGATGATATAGAATTTCGGCTTTACGGTATACGCATCAGAATGATTGAGAAGATGGTTGTAAGCAATAGTAGACAAATCATCGAATTTAAAATCATAAATATACATGGAAAATCCTTTTTCAATATGTTGTCTGATATAGTTATTTACCACGGCAAAGGATTTTCCTGAACCTGGTGTTCCTAAAACAATGGTCGCACGAAATGGATTGACTACATTAATCCATCCCTGATGCCAGTTTCCCTGATAATAGAATTTTGTGGGAAGATTAACTGAGTATTCATTATAGAGTAATTTAGTTTCCTGCTGAAAACTTTCATTCTCACTGTTAAAAACATCCCTCATTAAGTTATGCTTCAGAAGACGGCTTATCCAAACCCCTGCCTGCATCAGAAGAATGTATCCGAATCCAGTAAATAGAATATAAAGTATAGGAGTAAAACTGCTGGCAGATTGTAAGAGAATTGCGTTTAAAAAGAATAGTACAAAACCTATAGAAAAAACAATACTAATTTTTTTCCAAGTAATCTTTTCATTTTTGACTCCCTTTGTTCCGAGGCAACTCAAAGCCAGTAAAACTATTGCGAATAGCTTAGAATAAATAGGTAGAGAAAAAAGGCCTGCTGTCTTATTAAAATTATAAAGTATTTTATTGATGAGTTCCAGTGTCCATTGTTGCTTTGCAAAAAATCCGTAACAAAACCAATAGAGGTGCATTAGTACTAGAATAATGCTTACCGCTCGCATAAACGCCATGATTTTGGCAAGTCCTCTTAAATCGTCTTCACCCTGCATTTCAAATAGTTTAAATTAACAGGTTGAAAATATTAGATGTATGATCTTATCAAAAAAAATGGCAGTATGTGGAGCTTGATAGCATTTATTTTCTTCGATATTTATTTTTTACGTTTTCCCGTAAAAGAAATAATATACTAGGTACTAAATTTACAACAATTTAAAACTAAAATAATATGGCAGAATTTACAGAAGATGATTTACTGTATGATGATTACGAGAAGACAACCACTGCAAGTGATGATCCTAAGTACATAGGAAAGAAAGATAGGGATAGGGTAAATAAGAAAGAACTTTATGAAGTCAAAGATTTTTGTAATGCATTTTTGAAAAAGCATAATTTAGAAAAAAAGGGTAGTTTTCAAAAAGTTGAAGAATTAATTCGCCTGCCTGAAGCCAGCAAAATTGTTATGAGAGATGAATTAATAAAGTTCGTTGAAAAACATTGGAAATAGTTGAAAAATATAGTAAAGCTCTTAGATTGTAGCTTTACTATATTCTAACGATTGTTTTTTTTCTTTTTTCTCTGTTTCTTTTTCATTTGAAATGCAAAAACTTGTTCCTCCTGATCCGTATTTGTATCTGAAGACAATAAGCTGGAAAAGAATCCGTCAAAAACTCCGCTTATGCTAGCCGTAAGAAATTGTTCTGTGCATACTTCCTCAGAAAAATTAAAGTGATCATTATGATTATATTTTGTTTCACTCTTAATTTCTAACTCATTCCACAGTGTATTGAATGAGTTGGCAGATAGTTCTTTACTCAGCTGTGAGCCATTCCAGACTAATTTTGAGTTATGATCTATGAATGTAATTCCATATATTCTTCCCTGATTATTTTTTCTAATAACTGTAGCAACTCCCTGCTCCAATAGTTGAGACTTAAAAGAAGCTTCCGATTTACTCGTGCTGAGTGCAGTTTCTACTGTTCTTTTAAGAAGATGTTTTGAAGGATCATTTTTTATTTTCACTTTAGATTTCTCAATGAGCACCTGAATATTTTCTACTCCTGCATGCTTACCAAAAAGGGATGATTTAAAAGGATTACTTACTTTCTTTCCATTTTCATCCGTAGCAAAATAGACGATTCCCTTTCTCATCTTTCCATGCAGTTCTCCGCTAACCTCTTCACTGGAAATATTAAATTGAGAGAGCAAAGCGTTATAAGCACCCATACTTTGAAAGCCATAGGTTTTAGGGATATGCCTTATTACGGATGATAATTGTGTTTTGATACTTCCTTTAGTATAATCTACAGTTTTAAAAATAGAGCTTTGATTTAAATTTCTGTTCTCACCAGCGACTTTCAGGTTATATTGTTTTTCCAGTTTTCTGCAGGCTTCCATTGATCGCGGGTGATCATAGCGATCTGATATTTTCTTCCCATCGATTTGTACACAAGTGGTGACGATATGGATGTGAGTTCTGTCGATATCCGTATGTTTAAAAACGACATAGGGTTGGTTGCCATACCCCATTTCCTCCATATATTGTTGAGCCATTTCTCTATAATCTTTGTCATCAACCTGATCGTTAGGGTCAGGATTAAGGGAAATATGTCTTACCGGTTTTTCAGTTTTGTTATTGGCAATCAAGTAGGGTTCAAAATACTGATGAAAAAATTTAACCGAATAAGGTCGATCCCACAAATCAGGAATCTTATTAGTGTATAAAACCGTTCCATTTTCGTTGTCCACTTTTTGCTGATTGTAGGTAAGCGCACCCCAAAGATTTTCACCTTTTCCAATTTTTGCGATCATTTATCAGTAGTTTTTTGAATATGGTTTTGTTCAAATTCTTTCGTAAGTTCTATCACCTGTTTACAGATTACAGCTAGATTTTTAGTATGATTTTCCAGTTTAAAGAGATAGAGAGAAGCTTTTTTCTCAGTAAAGTTTCGATATAAAATTTTTACAATCTGATTATAATTGTTTCCAATCGACTGAAACTGGTAAAAGAATTTAGTGAGTTGAGTATGATAATCCATCGTTGAAACATCCACTTTTATAATTTTTAATTCTCTCTGAAGCAAAATTGTTGTAATAAATTTGGCTTTGTTGCTCATGCCTGAAGCTTCAAATAATTTTAGAAAACCAACATTTTCTTCATCTGTCAATCGAAATACATATCTGTTTTTGCTTGGGTTCAGCTTAGGCTTACGCCCTCCTTTATTGTTTCTATTCGTTTCCATATTCTCTAATTTAATTTTAAGAAAATCACGACTTCGGAGTGGTTTTTAAAGCCCCAGCCAGGGCAAGTTGTTTTGAGGCACGAAAAAAGTTATGAGGCACTCAAAACATAACTTGCCCCTTTCGGGTGAAAGGAAATATCTTGAATTGAATAGATTTATAACATTATACTATTCAGACACTACCATTTCAAAAAACTCCTCAATCTTCTAAAGCAAAGTAAATCACATTCAATTAGAGAAACGGAATAGTAAACAAAGCCAAAGAAGGAAGTGGGCTGCCAAGAACTACCATTATAAAAGCACTGAAACAGAAATATTTTTCATTTGCATCAGATTGAGGTCAGGACTAACTGCAAATCCGATAGAATTCTATAACTCTGGAAATCCTGCCTTCTTGCCTTCTAGACTGTCAGCTTTCGTGATATCATTTTTGACAGATAGAAGTCAGAAATTCAATCTATCAGGAGTGCAAGATGGATGAGATTGATTAATCAATGCTGGAAGCCAATACAGCTTTCACGGATCATAGCTAACATTCGTGAGGGCTAAGTATCATGCTTGAGTTTATGATGGTTTGAAGGCCTGCTGTCCATCAGCCTTTCAACTTTGGATTAACTAAAATTCAATATAATGAAAACAAAAAAACAACCCACAATTATTGCTTTTTCCACTCAAAAGGGAGGTGTAGGAAAAAGCACGTTTACAACATTAATGGCAAGTATCCTTCATTATCGAATGGGATATCAGATTGCTGTCTTTGATTGTGACTTTCCTCAGTACAGTTTACTCCAGATGAGAGAGCGGGATTTAAAAATGGTGATGCAGAATGAAATTTTAAAAAAGATGGCTCACAAACAATTTACGAGTATTAATAAAAAAGCTTATCCTATTTTTCAAAGTAAAACTGATCAGGTTTTACAAGAAATAGATATGTATGTTGATGGCTCGGAAATAACTCCTGACATTGTTTTTTTAGATCTGCCGGGAACTGTGAATACTGTTGGTATTTTAAAAACGTTGACGAATGTCCATTATATTTTTTCTCCTATTACTGCAGATCGTCTCGTATTGGAAAGTACGCTAAGTTTCACGAATGTTCTAACCAATGTATTAATGAAAGAAACGCAAACAGAAATCCGGGATATCCATCTTTTCTGGAATCAGGTGGATGGAAGAGAGCGGACATTACTTTACAAAAATTACAGTAAAGTGATTTTGGATTTAGGGCTTCCGCTTATGGAAACAACCATTACAGATAGTAAAAGATTTCGAAAAGAAGGGGAGACCATTACAAAGGCTGTTTTCCGATCAACTTTACTGCCTGCAGATCCTAAGCTGCTAGCACAATGCAGGCTGGATCAATTTATAAAAGAATTTTTAAGAATTGTAAAACTATAAAAGTATGGATTACGATAATAATAACAATCAAGATCACAGTATCGATGAGCAATATCTGATGTCCATTATGGCAGGAAGTCCCAAGAAAGAAGTTCCTGTAAAAAATGCAGACCCCAAAAAAGAGAAAGCTGCAACAAAAAATAAGTTGAAGATTCAGAAAAGTAATGATGTAAGTTATATGGAGCAGTTTCTTAAGCATCATACAATGACTAAGCGTGGGGATAAAAGTATTTATATCCGTCCTGAATATCACGAACGCCTCTCACGCATTATTCAAATCATCGCTGATGACCAGATTCCTCTTTATGCTTATCTGGATAATATTCTGGCTTATCATTTTGAAATGTTTGAAAAGGAGATTACTGATGATTTCAATAACAAATACCGTCCAATCTTTTAATCTATCATCTTATGGAACAAATAATCATCATCGGTTTATTAATCATTCTTGTTTTAGTTCTTGTAGACAAAAAATTTTCAATCAATATCCGTGGAAAAGATAATGTTACTAAAACTAAGAATCTACCATCTATTATTGGAGATACAAAACAAAGAGAAAGACAAGCATCGCCAATCGATACGAATGAGAGACAAAATGAATCTACTTTACAAGCAGAATATATTTTTGAATCAGAAACCAGAGAAGCTGAATTTGATACTATGGGTCAGACTAAAAATCTGGATGATATCCTAGTTAAAAATGATGAATGGGAGCAGGAGAATGAAGATTGGAAATATGAGAGCTCTACTATTGAAAGCGGGTTTGCTACAGGGGTTACCTTCCAGGAATTGAGTACTGCGGGTGAGCTGCTTCAACAGGACGTGCTGAAGCCTGACTTAGAACGACAAGCAGTAAATATAATTCAAAAAATTCAGGGAACCGAGCTTTTTGATCTGTTAGAGAACTCTTTAGGAGATGCTTCAAAAAGAATTGCCAGTTTGTTAAACGAGAGTATTTCAAATAATGACAAGGCCGTTACTTCTAAGCATAATAATTCTGTAGATGGTTTCGATATAGGGGAGTTTGTATAGACGAACTCCCTTTTTTCTATATTAATGGTCGTATTAAGTATAAACCATTTTCTTTAGCCATAAACTTATTCTAACAAGCAATATTAAAACTGGTACTTCTACCAAAGGCCCGATTACGCCGACAAATGCCTGTTGAGATTGGATTCCGAACACTGCAATCGCTACAGCAATCGCCAATTCAAAATTACTTCCTGTTGCTGTAAAAGCTATCGAAGCATTTTTATCATAAGGAACACCAAGCGATTTGTTGATAGAGAAACTCACAAAGAACATTAGCACGAAGTATATCATTAATGGTATAGCTATTTTTACCACATCTGATGGTAATTCTAAAATCTTATCTCCTTTAAGACTAAACATAAGTACAATCGTAAATAAAAGCGCATATAAAGTCAGTGGAGATATAGTAGGAATAAATTTTCTATTGTACCATTCCAAACCTTTCGATTTGATTAATAAGTAACGGCTCAAAAAGCCTGCTAGAAAAGGAATCCCTAGATATATCAAAACACTTTCAGTAACGTCTGTCATTAATACAGTCACATTAAAATTAGCCAAACCAAGCTTTGCCGGTAAAACATTGATAAAAAGCCAAACCAGAAAACTATAACTTAATACCTGAAATATACTGTTCAAGGCTACCAACAATGCTCCATACTCACGATTACCTTTTGCTAAATCATTCCACACAAGTACCATTGCAATACATCTGGCTAAACCAATAAGAATTAAACCAATCATATAATTAGGTTCATCTCTCAGGAAAATAATTGCTAATAAAAACATTAAAACCGGACCGATAATCCAATTCAGTAACAAAGAAATTCCAATTGTCTTTTTGTCTTGAAAAACTTTAGGCAACAATGAATAATCAACCTTTGCTAACGGTGGGTACATCATAATGATTAAGCCAATTGCCAATGGAATATTTGTTGTTCCGATGGACAAGGAATTGGTAATATTAGAAATACTGGGAAAGAAGTATCCTAAACCTATCCCTAAAAACATAGCCAAGAATATCCATAAAGTGAGGAATCTATCAAGAAATTTTAATTTTGGTTGCATTTACATTTGTTTAATCAATTCTTATTTTTTTATCTGAGAAAAAACATAGAACATTTCTGCACCAATCTGCAAACTTCTTTCATTGTAAACCGCCGTTTGTTCGGGCGTATTATCTGAAATTTTAGGGTCTTCAAACGTTATTGGAATGCGTTTATCTGCCCCTGCAATAAAAGGACATCCTCCATCTGCCTGAGAACAGGTCATAATCGCAACAAAGCCACTAGTAGGATTAAATGAACTGTCATATCTCTTAGAAAAACCAATAATTGGGTGTTTATCTTCATCATACTTGATAGTGTATACAGGATTTTCTGTATCAGAAATTTTATTGATAAAAAGCCCCTGTTCTTGCAAAGTCTCTACAACTTTGGGAAACATAGCTGTTTCTTCCGTGCCTCCTGAATAACAAATTACATTCGACAAATTATAATAAACACTTGCAACCTGTGCCCAAACTTGTGACAAATGGCTTCTTCTTGAATTATGGGTACAAATAAAGTTAATGGTTACTTCTTTTTGTTCTTCAACCCTTTTTTGAATAAAATCAACTAATGGAGCTAAAGTAGCTTTTCTATCTTCGCTGATTTCCTGATTTTTCAATAACTCTATTGTTTTTAATAGTTTTGAATACATAATTTTATTTGAATTTAGCAGCACCCAGAATTTGGAGTGCAACAAGAGGTTTGATTATTAGAAAGTTCAGATAAGTTTACTTTTTGTTTTTCAGCTGGAATTCCGCAAGCATCCTGAGCTAAGCACGCTGTTGTTTTATTTTTAAGAACAAAATTTTTCCCATTAAATTCCAAATCAAATTTGCCTATTGTAGTATTTTGATATTCAACTTCAATTTCGTCATCTTCAATACCAAGTTTTTCTTCTGATAGCTTAATAATATTTAAAAGTTTTGCGGGTTTTAGACGATGTTCAAAATCATCAGCATTCCACAATTGAAAGTTTACTACTTTTTCATTTCTGATTGTTCCGCCACAATCGATAAAATGTTTTGTTATAGTTCCTACTTCTGTTACATGAAAATGCTCAGGAACAAATGTTCCATTTTCTAATTGAAATTCAACATTATCCAGTGTGGGTAAGATTTCTTTAATTTCAGATAGTTTCATAAATTTTTATTTATTGGTTAAATGCAATATTGCGATATATGTATTTAAAAAAAATGCCTTAACAGCATTTCTGATTTGTAGTCGTCAGAATTATATTTGAAAAATAATCTTTTAGTATTGCAAAAGTACTTTCATCAATACAGTAGCAAATCGCAGTTCCTTCAATGTTACCTTTTATAAGACCTGCATTCTTTAATTCTTTTAAATGTTGAGAAACCGTTGCCTGCGCTAATGGCAATTCATTAACAATATCACCACAGATACAGGTATTTACCTTCAAAAGATATTCAATAATCGCAATTCTTGCGGGATGCCCTAATGCTTTTGCTATTATAGCAATTTTATTTTGTTCATCTGTAAAATGGTCGGTTTTGGTCGCTCCCATAATTTTGTAAAATAATTTATCGCAATATTACGATTAATTTTTTGAAGTTCAAAAATTAATTTTAGTAGAAGTGGTCATATTACTATTTAGGTGCCACTAAAAGCCATTCACTTCCCACTGCTGACATTTCCCGATAAGTCTGTTTTTCCAAAGCACATTTGCTACTGAGTCCTGCAGAGTGCAGTTCTCATTAACAAAAAAATGTTTACAAAATGGAAAAACAGAGAAAAAAACTGATCTATGCAATACTGGCAATTTTGGTTGCTCCGTATGCTTTTTCACAAGGCAATGGCAGTGCCGGGATCAACGAGGCTACGCAGATGGTCACTTCTTATTTTGAACCCGCTACCCAATTAATTTACGCCATAGGTGCAGTCGTCGGACTCATTGGAGGCGTTAAAGTTTACAATAAGTTCAGCAGTGGTGATCCTGACACCAGTAAGACGGCTGCCAGCTGGTTCGGAGCATGTATCTTCTTAATTGTTGCCGCAACAATCCTTCGTTCATTCTTCCTTTAAAATGATGATTATGAATAGTTATCATATCAATAAAGGAATAGGGAGGACGGTAGAATTTAAGGGACTTAAAGCGCAATACCTTTTTATTTTTTCAGGCGGTTTGTTAGGAATACTCATATCCTTAATGATTATGTATATGGCTGGAGTTAATACGTACCTGTGTTTAATTCTCGGAGGTGTAAGCAGTGGACTTCTTATATGGCAAACCTTTACACTGAATAGAAAATACGGTGAGCACGGTCTGATGAAATTAGGCGCAGGCAAGAAGCATCCAAAATATATCATCAGTCGAAAGAGTATTTACAGGTATTTGAAAACTAACCGTAAAAGAATAGACCTATGAGAAATTCTTCCAAAGCAGCCACTTTGGAAAGTAAATTTCCATTGCTGGCTATCGAAAATGATTGTATCATTTCAAAGGATGCTGATGTTACGATTTGCTTTAAGGTTAGACTCCCTGAGCTGTTTACCGTTGCTTCCACTGAATATGAAGCCATGCATTCCACTTGGTTCAAGGCCATTAAAACACTCCCAGATTTTACTGTGGTTCATAAGCAGGATTGGTTTATTAAAGAAAACTACAATCCTGATCTTTCAAGAGAAGATCAGAGTTTTCTTTCCAAGTCTTTTGAAAGACATTTCAATGAGAGACCCTTTTTAAATCATTACTGCTATCTCTTTATAACAAAAACCAGTAAGGAGAGAATGCGGATGCAGAGTAACTTTTCATCTCTATGCAAAGGCAAGCTGATTCCAAAAGAGATTAAGGACAAAGAAGTCATCAATCGCTTTCTTGAATCTGTTGACCAGCTGGAGCGGATAATGAATGACAGTGGTTATATCCATCTGGAAAGGATAACAGAAGATGAGATATCCGGAACTTCCGAAAGGTCAGGACTACTGGAGCAATATCTGACCCTATCCCGTGAAACCCATCCATCATTGCAGGATATCAAGTTAGGATCTGAAGAAATGCGAATCGGTAACAATCGTATTAGCATGCACACCTTATCGGATACAGAAGATCTGCCCGGCACTGTTTCATCACACAGCCGTTATGAGAAGTTAAGCACCGACCGCAGTGACTGTCTTCTATCATTTGCTTCTCCCGTGGGTCTTCTGCTCAGTTGCAATCACATTTATAACCAGTATCTGTTCATTGACAACAGTGATGAGAACCTTCGTCAGTTTGAAAAATCTGCAAGGAATATGCATTCACTGGCGAGATACAGTAGAGCAAATCAAATCAATAAAGCATGGATCGAGAAGTATCTGAATGAAGCACATTCTTTTAGTCTGCAATCCATTCGTGCTCATTTCAATGTGATGTCATGGTCTGATAATCCTGCGGAGTTAAAGCAGTTAAAGAATGATACTGGAAGTGCTTTGGCTTTAATGGAATGTAAACCTCGTCATAATACGACAGATACAGCAACATTATATTGGGCAGGAATTCCGGGCAATGCAGCAGATTTTCCAAGTGAAGAAAGCTTCTACACATTCATCGAACCTGCTTTATGTTTTTTCACATGGGAAACCAATTATCAGGATTCACCGTCACCATTTGGGATTAAGATGGCTGACCGTCTAACGGGAAAGCCGATTCATCTGGATATTTCAGATCTGCCGATGAAGCAGGGGATTATCACCAATAGAAATAAGTTTATTCTTGGACCTTCCGGAAGTGGTAAATCCTTCTTTACGAACCATATGGTACGACAGTATTATGAGCAGGGAGCGCATGTCCTTATTGTAGATACCGGAAATTCCTACCAGGGATTATGTGAACTCATTAAAGGTAAAACCAGAGGAGAGGATGGTGTGTATTTCACTTATACAGAAGACAATCCTATTGCTTTCAATCCTTTCTATACCGATGACGGAATCTTTGACATTGAAAAAAGGGAGAGTATCAAAACCTTGATTCTGACACTATGGAAAAGAGATGATGAACCACCAACCCGTTCAGAGGAAGTGGCCCTGTCCAATGCTGTAAGTGGATACATTGAAGTGATAAAATCTAATGACCAGCATCCTTCTTTCAATAGATTCTATGAGTATGTCAAAGAAGATTACCAGAAGGTACTGGAGCAGAAGAAAGTCAGGGAAAAAGACTTTGATATTGCTAACTTTCTCAATGTGTTGGAACCTTACTACAGAGGAGGGGAGTATGACTATCTGCTCAATTCAGAGAAGCAACTGGACTTGTTATCCAAGCGTTTTATAGTCTTTGAAATTGATGCGATTAAAGATCATAAAATTCTGTTCCCTATTGTGACCATTATCATAATGGAAGTCTTCATCAATAAGATGCGAAGATTAAAAGGAATCAGAAAACTCATCCTCATCGAAGAAGCCTGGAAAGCCATTGCCAAAGAAGGTATGGCAGAGTACATCAAATACCTTTTCAAGACGGTAAGAAAATTTTTCGGAGAAGCCATTGTGGTGACTCAGGAAGTCGATGATATTATCCAGTCACCGATTGTTAAGGAAAGTATCATCAACAATTCGGATTGTAAGATTCTTCTTGACCAAAGGAAGTACATGAACAAGTTTGATGATATTCAGGCAATGCTGGGACTAACCGATAAAGAAAAAGCTCAGGTGCTTTCTATCAATATGAATAATGACCCTCGAAGGCTTTACAAAGAAGTTTGGATTGGATTAGGCGGAACGCACTCTGCGGTCTACGCGACCGAAGTATCTACCGAAGAATATCTGGCCTATACTACAGAAGAAACGGAAAAATTGGAAGTGATGAATCTTGCATCAGAACTTGAAGGCAATGTCGAACATGCCATCAAGAGGATTTCTCTTAAGAGAATCAAATCGAATACAAAAGAAAATTAAATCATTTAAAAATTTAAAAACAATGAAAAACTTAATCATTAAAACCTTAATGGTAGCATTTTTTGCTGCCGTGACCTATACAAAAGCACAATTTGTCGTAACAGATCCCGCAAACCTGGCTTCGGGAATTTTAAACTCAGCCAATGAAATCGTGCAGACTTCATCAACGGTATCTAACGTTGTTAAGAACTTCAATGAAGTTAAGAAAGTATATGAACAGGGTAAGGAGTATTATGACCAGCTGAAAGCCATTAATAATCTGGTCAAAGATGCCAGAAAGGTTCAGCAGACTGTTCTTTTGGTAGGTGATGTTTCTGAGATGTATGTGAATAATTTCGGTAAAATGCTGAGTGATCCCAACTTCAATGCGCAAGAATTAGCTTCTATTGCCAATGGTTATTCTGCGCTTCTTACCGAGAGTACGGAGCTATTGAAAGAACTCAAAGAGATCATCACTTCTAACGGTCTTTCTCTGAATGATAAAGAAAGGATGGATGTTGTTGACAGAGTCTATAAAGAGGTCAAAGCGTATCATAATCTGGTACGATACTATACCAATAAGAATATTTCGGTTAGTTATCTCAGAGCAAAAAAACAGAACAACACCCAAAGGGTGTTAGATCTTTACGGAACCTCTAATCAAAAATACTGGTAAGATGGAACCGAGCAACTTACACGAAGTACTTCGTTCCGTTTATGAGGAAATGATGCCGATGTGCGCTGATATGGCGGCAGTAGCCAAAGGTGTTGCGGGATTGGGAGCTTTATTCTATGTAGCACTAAAAGTCTGGCAGTCATTGAGCCGTGTAGAACCTATTGATTTGTTTCCCATGCTGAGACCTTTTGCCATAGGCATATGCATTATGTTTTTTTCGACATTGGTTTTAGGAAGTCTTAATGGGGTAATGAGTCCGATTGTTAAGGGAAGCCACTCAATGCTGGAAAATCAAGTGTTGGATATGAATGAACTGCAGCAGAAAAAGGATCTTTTAGAACGAGAAGCGATGCTCAGGAATCCGGAGATGGCTTACCTTATTTCAAATGAAGAATTTGATAAAAAGCTGGAAGAGCTAGGATGGTCGCCATCGGATTTGGTCACGATGTCCGGAATGTATATTGAACGAGAAATGTTTGCCATCAAAAAAGATATCAGAGATGGTTTCCGGGAGTTTCTTGAAATATTGTTTCAATCGGCAGCCTTGGTTATTGATACGATAAGGACATTCTTTCTGATAGTGCTTTCAATCTTGGGACCAGTAGCATTCGCGATTTCAGTTTGGGATGGATTTCAGACCACTTTAAGTCAATGGCTGACAAGATATATCAGTGTTTACCTATGGCTGCCTGTTGCTGATATTTTCAGTGCCATTCTTGCCAAGATACAAACCTTGATCTTGGAACGGGATATCGAAATGCTCGCAGATCCAACCTTTATTCCTGATACCTCAAATACCGTTTACATCATCTATATGGTGATTGGGATCATAGGTTATTTTACGGTGCCAACGGTGACTGGTTGGGTAATTCAGGCTGGAGGAGCAGGCAATTTCATACGTAATGTAAATCAAACTGCCACGAAATCAGGCAATGTTGCAGGAGCAGCAGTAGGTTCAGCAACAGGAAATATTTCGGGAAGATTATTAAAATAAAAAAATGTAGTGGTATGGAATTTAAAACTTTAAGAAATATTGAGAGCAGCTTCAGGCAGATCCGCTTGTTTACGTTTGTTTTTGCCGTGTTGTGTTTTGGAGTGGTAGGTGTAGTTGTCTTTAAATCCTATCAGTTTGCCGAGCAGCAGCGTCAGAAAATATATGTCTTGGATAATGGCAAATCTTTAATGGTGGCTTTATCACAAGATATGTCGATGAACAGACCTGTGGAAGCAAGAGAGCATGTGAGACGATTTCATGAATTGTTCTTTACGATAGCACCTGATAAGAATGCTATTGAAAGTAATGTAAAAAGAGCGTTTAATTTGGCCGATCAATCTGCATTTAACTACTATAAAGATCTTCAGGAGAAAGGCTACTATAACAGAATTATTTCAGGTAATATCCAGCAAAGAGTTGAGGTGGACAGTGTTGTTGCCAACTTTGATAGTTACCCATATGACGTAAAGACGTACGCAAGACAGTTTATAATCAGATCCAGTAATCTTACCATAAGGAATTTAGTTACCAATTGTTCATTGGTTAATTCTGTACGGTCTGACAACAATCCGCAGGGATTTACCATTGAAAAATTCAACGTGCTTGAAAATAGAGATGTCGAAACTTTTGAACGCTAAAAGAAAAGTAATGAAAAAACTAAGAGATAAAATCGAAAATTATGTTGTAAAGGTTGAAAATCATTGGAAAGTTCTTCCAGTAGAGCGACAAAAATTCCTGACCAAGGTTTTCTTTGGCAGTTATGTTTTGCTGACAATTATTGTCATTATCAGTGTTTTCATTTCTACAAGTCAAAGAAGTAATGTCATGTCTATCAATCATATTGATGGTATTTCTAAGAAATCTATCGAAAAAGATTCTGAACAGAATGACACAGTAGAATCACTCATTAAAAAATAGAATATGAAAAGTTCAGAGAAAATTAAAGTGACAGAAAATGATCTCTCACTAAATTCCAACGGAGTGAGTGACCCTCCCAAAGCTCAATGGGAAAGACTGAAGAAACCCATCATCTATTTTTTGATGGCTGCCGTGTGTGCGTCATGCCTTTACCTCATTTTTAAACCAAAATCCAACAATACCGTTATTGAAGAGAGTGGTTTTAATGCAGCCATTCCGCAGGCAAAAGATGGTCAGTTGCAGTCTGATAAGCAAAAGGCTTATGAGCAGCAGTTGTTAGAGCAAAAGAACGAAGAGAAAAGAAATGCTGTAACCACCTTATCCGATTATTGGAATGACCAAAGCGATTCAAATTCTAATAAAAATCCATCAAGTGTGACGGCTAGAACGAGTATTCTTCAGCAATCAGATCAGAATGCTCTGAACAGCTATCGCAATTCCCAACAGACCTTGAGCTCATTTTACAGTCGGGATGATCAGGAAGTCAATAATATGAGGAAAGAAATTTCAAGATTAAAGAATGAAGCGATGCAGAATAATGCTGCTCCCGTTGGCTTAGGAATAAACGACCAGCTAGAACTGATGGAAAAATCATATCAGATGGCAGCTAAGTACCTTCCAACGACTTCAAAACAGGAAGAGCCGGCACCAAAAGAAGAGGTGGAAATACCAACTGAAAAGAAGATTAAATTGACTTCAGCAAAAGCAGCACATCCCACTATTGTTTCTTCATTGTACAGAGAACCATCAGATAGTGCCTTTATTGCAGGTTTAAATCAGAATAGATTTTATGACAGTCAAAATGATTCAGAGAACTCAGTTCAAACAAAAAACGCAATAAGAGGTGTGGTCAATGAAACTAAAACTTTGGTAAACGAAAGCATAGTATCCATAAGGCTTTCAGAAGCGATGCAACTCGGACGAACTGAAATCCCAGAAGGGAGTTTGCTGATTGCCAAAAGTAAATTTCAGGGCGGACGGCTTCAGTTAAAAATATCCTCCATTCGATATCAAGGTAATGTCTATCCTGTAGAAATCAATGTTCGTGACAATGACGGACAATTGGGTTTATATGTTCCGTATTCACCTGAACAAAATGCGGTAAGTGATATTGTAGCTAATATGAGCCAGACTTCCGGTACTAGTATTATGATGACCCAATCAGCAGGACAACAGATTGCAGCTGATCTGAGCAGGGGAGTCGTACAGGGATTGTCGGGCTATTTTCAAAAAAGAGTCAGACAATTGAAAGTCACTGTAAAAGCGGGCCATCAGGTATTACTCTTACCCCAAAATAACTAATCAAAAAATTAAAAAATGAATACACAAAAGAGCCATTATATTCTCATTATGCTATTACTTCTGTTGGCAAGCAAAATATTTGGTCAGGATTCTGTGACAACTTATATTTCCTTGGAACAGGGAAAATTGGAACCTTTCAAAATGCAGGTCACCTACAGTAAAACGAGCCACGTGATTTTTCCATCACCTATACGATATGTTGATCTGGGGAGTGAACTGTTAGTTGCTAATAAGGCAGAGCCTATCGGAAATGTTCTCCGAATTAAATCGGTTGTGAGAGATTTTGAAGAGGAAACCAATTTTTCGGTCATTACTGAAGATGGAAAATTTTACAATTTTGATGTGTCTTACAGTTCTTATCCAGAAATACTCAGCTATGATTTATTAAAGCTTCAAAGGGGTATTGAACGGCAATATACTACTGATGTATTATTTGAGGACCTTAAAGGAAGCTCAACTACTCTGACTGGGCTTATTATGGAAAATCTCTACGAGAAAAGCAACAGAACTACTAAACATATTGTTTCAAAAAGTTATGGAATTGAGTTTTCAGTCAGGGCACTCCACGTTAATGAAAGCAAATTTTATTTCACATTGCAAATTGAGAATCAAAGTAATGTGGCGTATAGTATTGAATGGGTCAACTTTAAAATTGTTGACAAGAAGAATTTAAAACGAACCGTTGTTCAGGATAGGGTATTAGAAAAGGTACGTACCTATTTCCCGCAAATGACAGCAGTTGATCATTCAAACATAAAAGGTGTTTTCCTGCTGGATCAGTTTACTCTTTTAAAAGATCAGGTGTTGGAAATTGAAATTCTGGAGAAGAACGGGGGAAGACATCAGAAGGTACAGCTTGAAAATTCAGATCTGATTCGTGCAAGATTGATAAACAGTTTAACAATAAAAACGAAGTAAGATGAACAAAATATTTTTAGCAGTCATCTTAACGATTGCATTGAACAGCAAAACATTTGCTCAACAAATGATCCCTGGACAAACAGGTGTTGAATTTTCTTATTCAGTATTTCCAAAATCTCCTGAAAAGCAAAATTATGCGCTAAGTGCGGGGCTTGTTTCTTACCTAAGGAATGGTAATTACTTTTTTGCATTGGCAGAATATAGCATAAAGTATTATGAATACACCAACTATAATATTCCGATAGATACTTTCCTCCTGGGCGATGGTTACAGTTTTTATATATGGGGAGACTTCATGCGCAGTGTCAATCTTAATCTTGGAATCGGAGCTCTTGCAGGTTATGAACGGCTTAATAGAGGTAATGAATTGCTATATGACGGTTCATTGTTAACAGCAACAGATAACTTTATTTATGGAGCAAATGGTAAGCTTTCCTTTGAAAGTTATCTGACGGATCACTTTGTTTTTTTGGTCAACGGGCAACTTCGGTTTTTGAAAAATAGTCAAATGGCTCAGTTTCAATCTCTGTTCGGGGTTGGAATAAGATATAATTTTTAAAATATTTAAAATGAAAAATATAATTAATAATAAAAAAGGAATACACTTTAAATTTTTCATCATAGCAGTTATGGTCGGATTACTTGTACAATCATGTGAAAAAGATGATTTAGAAATTCAACAAAATTTTCCTTTTGAGGTAGAAGTGATGCCTGTTCAGAAATACGTTGCTAAAGGTGAAACTGTAGAAATCAGATGTCGTATTATTCCAAATGGAAATTATACAGGAACCACTTATTCAATACGATATTTTCAGTACGAAGGGCAGGGAAGTCTTCGTTTATTTAACGATCCATCTTTTGTTCCTAATGATTTCTATCCGTTAACTGAAAAGGAATTCAGGTTGTATTATACTTCTAAATCTACAGTTTCCCAAAGTTTTGATATTTGGATTTCAGATAATGTGGATAATAAACAAATGTTCAGTTTCCAATTTAATCCTCAAAGTGAGGGACTTTATAAAAAAGCTATCATTTAAATTTCAGGCTATTTCATCAGAAATAGCCTTTTGCTTTTAAAATAGTAGGTTATAAATAATAACCTACTATTTTAACTGTAATCTTTTTGAGAAAATTCATATAAGCTATTTTTTTTCAATAGGGTTACTCATAATTTGCGAAAAGACGTTCCCGCTCAAAGAAGGAATTGTCTTTTCGCCGAATTGATATAAGCGACAATTCATTATTGTCGCTTATGTTAGGTAGTGATAATTTTTGATTCAAAAATGCCCTTCATCAGCAAATGACAAGTAATCAGTTGAGGTCAAAATACAATGATCCAGCAATTTAATATTTAAAAATTCTGAGGCATTTTTAATATTCTGAGTAATTTTTTGATCTTCCGCTGAAGGTTTTAAATTTCCTGACGGGTGATTATGTGCTAAGATTACGGCAGATGCATTGCATAATAGCGCGGCCTGCATAATAATTCTTACATCGACTATTGTTGAAGAAATACCTGATTCAGATATTTTCTTTATCCCTAAAACTTTGTTTGCCTGATTTAAATACAAAGCAAAAAATGATTCCCTATAATCTATTTCATCAATATCAAAGTATTGACGGAATACATCAACAGCATCACGTGAACAGCTTATTAATTTCTCTGAATTACCTTTTCGTGAATAACTTAATTTTATTTCATTGACAATATTAAAATCCATGTGATTGCTCTTGTACGGCAGAGACTTGAATTTCCCGTACTTATATTTGTGATTTGTTCTTATCTTTTATCCTTCTTTGTCCCTACAAACCTTTTAGGGTTTGTTTAATATTTTTCAAAAGAAAAACCGGAAAAAAGAAAGCAGATATGAAGTGCTGACAATGAAAAAAGCCAAAAGGAAACGGAATAATTGGAGGGTACCTTCAGGGAGGAAGCCGTTTATGCCGTAGTCTTTTGGCTGCATAAGCGATGGCTGGCAACAATAGCTTAGCTGCCTTTTTACCGGTTATTTTTGGAAATGTTAGAACTTTCAATAAAAATCCAGTAGGATTAATGAATATAAAGTCTTATTATAAAACTAAGGTGTTGCAATATAAGATCTAAGGTGGGAGTTATTTGGACATGATTTACAATCACTAAGTATAAGTGATTAGCTATGTAGTTTTTTCAGCACAATCAAATTTTACTGATTTTCCAATATAATCTGAAAGGCTTAGCTTTGTTATATACTTGTTTTATTTAGCTGAGGTTATCCAGTTCAAGTTTTAATCGATCTGCTTCGATAAGCTGCTTTAATTCTTTCTCATCGGGGAGATATGTTCTGTATTTACTTGCGAACAATTTTTCATTTTCAGACATAACAGAATATTTTACCACTGTTTCATCTTTTTCCGTACATAGAATGATGCCAATAGTTGGATTGTCATCATCACCTTTTTTAAGATCATTATACATCCTAACGTACATATCCATCTGCCCAATAGCTTCGTGCGTTAATTTATGTGTTTTTAAATCGACAAGTACGAAACACTTAAGATAGTAATTATAAAAGACAAGATCTATAAAGAAGTCGGAGGTATCGGTAACAATGTGCTGTTGCCTTGCAACAAATGCAAAACCTTTCCCTAACTCCATCAGGAATTGTTGAAGGTGAGAGATGAGTGCTGATTCTATTTGAGTTTCTGTTTGTGAGGTATCATTTGGTAATCCTAGAAATTCAAATATGTATGGATCTTTTATGAAAGATGAAACTTCTTTCCCATCATTATTCTCTGGAAATTTTAATAATCTGCCCAAGTACTGGCTGTCAATATTTCGTTGCAATGTTCTGGTATTCCAATTTCCTTCAATGGAATGATCAATATACTGAATTCTATGATTCGGGTTATCAATTCTGCTTATAATCCTGTAATGAGTCCAACTCAATTCGGTACGCACTGCGTTCCAAATTGGGAAAGAGCTAAAGAATGCCCTCATATTGCTCAGGTTTCTTTCATTGAACCCCTTGCCGAACTCAAGAGATAGCTGGTTTGCTAAATTTTTAAGTAAATATTTTCCATAACCAGCACGTTTTTCACCATTTTGCTCATCCTGGACAATGAGTTTACCTATTTCCCAGTACATCTTTAACAATATGGTGTTAGTAGTTCTGTAAAGGCTTGATTTTGAATCTGCAATAATTTTAGCAATTGAATGATAAAGTTCTTGCTTTGGCTCCAGGTGCTGTTCTTTCATAGTCTCAAATGTACAAAAATTAGATGTTTTGGATAAAAAAAACTGTAGTCAATTAAATGCAACAGACTGCCATCAAATACATTTTGAAGACACTTGGAAACTTTCAAGTATAGGAAGATAAGTCATTTACTGCCAAACAGATGCTTTTACTTTCATAACGATATCTTCTCTAAATTATGTATTCAATTTTATGTTCCAAAACAAAAGTGTGAATATGGAAAAATTACAAATAAGTACAATGACAACTGAAGAAACAATTGAGCTTCTTAAAACTGATGGTGTGTACGTTACTGTGGAAGAAGCGAAAAAGATTTTAGTATTTTTATATTTAATTGCCGGTCTTGTAACTAGTGAAAAATTTAATTTTGAAATAATACTAGTCGACTAACTCCTTTAATAAATCTTGTTTTTACTATTAAGTTGATTACAAACCTTGTAAATACTTTTCGATATCTTTAGGTGAAAATTTTTAAACTAATTATTATGAGTAATGTTGCTTTATATATTCGTGTATCAACTGATGAGCAGGCAGATAGAGGTTACTCTCAACGTGATCAGGAAGAACGCTTAAAAAGGTATTGTGAAACTAATAATCTTAAAATTGATAGTCTTATTTTTGAAGATCATTCAGCAAAAAATTTTAATCGTCCAGGATGGAATGAGCTTTTAATTTATCTAAAGAAAAAAAAATCTAAGATTGATAAAGTTTTATTTACTAAATGGGACCGCTTTAGCAGGAATGCAGGTGATGCATATCAAATGATAAGTATTCTTAAAAAACTGGGAGTAGAAGTCCAGGCTATAGAACAGCCATTGGATCTTTTCATACCAGAAAATAAAATGATGTTAGCCATCTATCTTGCTGCACCAGAAGTAGAAAATGACAGAAGAGCACTGAACACATTTTATGGTATGCGAAGAGCTAAAAAGGAAGGAAGATGGATGGCTAGTGCTCCTTTCGGATACATTAACAAAATTACTGAGGATGGCAAATATAAGTTTATTGAGCCTAAAGAACCTGAAGCTTCAATAATACGTTATTTATTCAATGAAATAGCAAAAGGAATTGAAGCTCCTGAAACTATACGACGACAGCTTTCAGAAAAGGGAGTAAAAATTTTGAGTAATCAAGCTTTTCATGTTGCGATAAGAAATCCAGTGTATTGTGGTAAAATATTTATAAAGAAATACCGGGATGAAGAAGCTCACTATGTAAAATCTTTACATGCTCCTCTTATAAGTGAGACACTATTTTATAAAGTTCAGCTCATTTTAGAAGGTAATAAAAGAAAAACCCGAAAGTATATAAAATTTAGTTCTGCGGATGTTTTTCCATTGAGAGGTTTTTTGATTTGTCCGAAATGTGGAAAAAATTTAACTGCCAGCGGTTCAAAGGGAAGTCAGAAAGTATATTATTACTATCATTGTAAATCATCTTGTGGATTTAGGCAAAGTGCTGAACTTACCAATAATCTTTTTGTAGAGGAATTAAAGAAATATGAGTTTCTTCCTTCAGTTCAAAAAATCTTACAAAATATTCTACTAACAGCCTATAAAAAGTATAATAACAAAACTGGCGATAGAAGAAAAAGAATAATTTCTGAAATAGAAACTTACAATGCTAAGATAGCTTTTGCACGAGAAAAATTATTAGCGGAAAAAATTGAAGATGACGATTACATGATTATTAAAGCACAGTCTAAACAAAAAATTGAAATTCTTGAAAATGAACTTCATTCTTGTTTAGTTGCGACTCGTAAACCAGAAAAAGTTGATGATCGCTTAAACAAGGCTCTATCAGTAATATCTAACTTATCATTATTATACCAATCAAGTAGTGTAGAAGCAAAAAGAAAAATAATTAGTTCGATATATCCGGAAAATCTTGAATTTACAGGAATTGAATATCGAACTACCAGAGTAAACTCTGTATTAAGAAGTATATCTCTTGTAACCAATAGATTAGGTGATGTAAATAATAAAAAAAATGATAAGAAAACAGCTTATCCCTGTCTGGTAGCCCCATCAGGGATCGAACCTGAATCTAAAGTTTAGGAAACTTTTATTCTATCCATTGAACTATGAGGCCTGTTCTAAATGAAGCGTTTCTTGCTTCTCTAAGCCGTAAGTTTGCTTATGAAGCACAACGAAGTTGATTACATCTTTGCTGCCTTTAGAATATAAAATTTAAATAATTAAACCTTTGCGTAAAAAATGTAAGCAGTATACATATTTTTCCAGATTTTAACTGAGTCGAATAATCTTCAGAAAGCTTTATTTAAAAGGTATATGGGTAAAAGAATCTGCCCTTTAGGGGCAGATCCAGTAGATAAATACATCTCATTTTTTTAATTAGACAACAATAAAAAGCACAGCCGACAATGCTGTGCTTAAATTTTTATTTCAAATTTAATTGCAATTTCAATAGTAGTAAGAAAAGCAAATAAAGTTTCCACTTCGATTTTTATTACATAGTAAATGTAGTAATAATTTTAATACGAAATATGAATTTAATGTTAAAATTCACAAGTTATCCACAATTTATTGTGGATAAGTCTGTCGTTAGTTTAAAATCCAGACTTTTGCTGCCTCAATATCCATATCCTGTTCCTCTTTGGGTTCTACCGGAATTTCCGGATCTATCTTTCCATAATAGACTTTTCCGTTACGGTCCATTTCGTAAGAAGTAGCCAAAGCAAGGCTTTTACCGTCACTTAACGTATAAGGTCTGTTTGCTGAAGTATATCCTGCTGAAGGCTGACCAAATAATTTTACATTGTTTTTCCCAATAAAAGCAATGGTAGTGGCTTCTCCGGAGCTTGCTGTACTTGGGCCAATTAGTACCGCTATTTTTGACTGACCGCTCTTAAGCTCATAAGGTTCTTTAATTTTATGCGGACCAAATTTTCTGTTTTTATAGATCCATGGACTCTTTTTACCATTGTAAACAAAATAGCCCAATGTTCCTTCACCGATCAGACTACCAAGTCCACTGATCATAGGGTGCATATTTCCTCCGGTGTTAGTTCTTAGGTCTACTATCCAGCCTTTAATCGCATTTCCGGAATCCAGTTTTTTAATCATATTGTGAATCTGTAAGGCAAAAGTATCCCCAACTTCTGTATTTAAAGAAGCAAAACCCGGCACTGAAACATACCCGATGTTCTGATCGATCAGTCTGGAATCAGGCTTTGCATCATTAGTATTAGCAATTTTTTGCTTCTCAGTACGTTCTTTGCCATCAATGAAAGAATGATTATCGCCTGCCTCTCTCAGGTTTTTGATGATATAATTTAAAGCAGTATCAGTATCATTAACGGTTTTCATCCCTTTTGAAAGATAGCCCAGATTTGTTTCAATATTTTGCCAGTCTAATTTATCTGAAACTATAGAATTCTTTTTCACAATATCTTTAAACTCCTGAATATATTTTATAGAAATTTTAGAAGGCTCCTCTTTTGAAAACGCAATTTTATTGAGCTCAAAATGATCAAACCAAACGGTTCCGTTTCCTGTAAACACCCCTCCAAGAAGCAGGCTTTTTACATTTTTATCAACAGTGAAAATTAAAGAATATTTTGTCCAGCCTTTATTCACAGCAATAGACTTTTGCTGTGATTCTGAATTTCCGAAATCAATCATCCGGCCATTTTCATCTTTTACTTGGGTCCATAGATTGATTATTCCATTGGTATTTTCAGATTTTACATAAGCACTGATTTCTATTTTCTCTAATTGCTGAATGTCAAGAGGAACTTTTTGGGAAAAAGATTGGAAATTTTTGGTGTCATTAGTCTTTCCTGTCAACTGCATTGAGGCTTTTCCTCCGAAGTATTGTGTATAATCTACCTTTCCTTCGTATAAATCCGTTTTTTTAATATTCCAGTGATTGGGTAATCCATCTGTCATGTTTTCAAACCCTGCATTTTGTATTTGAGCTTCCACTGAGCAGAACAGAAATGCTGCTATCATAGTGTAGGTCAATTTTTTCATAGTTATTAATTTGGGCTAAAATAAAGAACTTGTCAACAAATTTATACCTTGTTAACAAATTTTAGTAATGGTTTAGAAGGATTAACATATTATAGACTTACCTATGATTTCTTACAATTACTGTTCAGAAAGGTATTTTAAAACAAAATCATTTAAGATTTTTTTCTCTTCATCACTGCCTTTATTGTCCATATGACCATGATTGATGGAGGTTGATTGTACCGTTATAGAATACTTCTTTTGTTCTGCTTCATTGGGAAGTACTCCTTCATCAGCCGGATAATCGTTAGAACGTAAAGTATAAATTTTAGGAACAGAAGTTCTCGGCAGGAGCATTCTCCGGTTGTCCATTGTGATCAGTTTATACACCAGATTAGGATGCTGATTGCCGAATAACGCTGCCATATCACCACCATTGGAGTGACCTATTAATGTCAGATGTTTATAATCAAGTTCCGGTTTTACTTTTTTAAGTTCATGAAGTACAAACAGAATGTTATCCGAACCACTTTGCCAGAAAGGTCTTCTCACCAATTGTAAATTTCCTTCTGTTGGCAAAGGATTGTCTGTCGTCAGTTCATGTTGAATGCTTACTGTAAAATAACCTTTTGAAGCCAGTTTTTCCGTTAAATAAGAATACACAAAGTAATCTCCGCCTTTATTGAAACCATATCCATGATTGAAGATAATAATCTGTTGGTTAGAAATCTTTTTATCAGTTTTCGGCTCATAAAAGGCGACAGGAATCTTACGGTTTCTGCTTTGATCAAAAAAGGTTAAAGTATCCAGTTTTACTTCGTAATCATGACTTTCAGTGTTTTTATTTTGTAAAGTACAGCTGGTTATAAAAAGACGAATGGCCAAAAGAATAGAAAAGGAGTACTTCATGGATTGTTTTTATTTGACAGAATAAAAGAATGATCTTAGTTCATCTGCAAATATATGAGGTAATTCCAATGCGGCAAAATGACCACCTTCACTCATCTTTTTAAAGCTGGTTACATTCACGAAACGTTCTGCCCATTCTTTGGGAAACTGAGCTTCACGGGGAAATACGAGTACTCCGGCAGGGACATTGCTCTTTTGATGAACGTGAGTTCCGCTCCATAAAGCTGCAGCGTCTTCTTTGTACATTCTGGCAGAAGATCCTATCGTCTGAGTTACCCAGTAAATCATAATATTGGTGAGCATCTCATCCCTTCCTCCAAATGCAGTTTCTATTAGCTCTGGTGGAGATCCGGCGTTGATAAAGCTTATGATCCAGCCTGCAAGCCCGATAGGAGAGTCGTTTAGCCCGTAAGCAAGAGACTGGGGCTTGGTAGACTGTACCATTGCATAAGCTCCTTCACTATACCACCAGTGCTGGACAAACTGTGCGAATTGTTTTTCATCTTCACTCATTGTTGCAGGATCTTCCTGGCCGGTTGGGTATCCAACGTCTGTAAGATGAACCGCTTCCATTACATCAGGGTATTTTGAAATCAATGCTTTTACTACTCCCATACCTATATCACCTCCGGCAGCACAGAATTTTTCATATCCAAGCACTTCAGTCATCAGTTTTTTCCAAAGATCGGCGACTTTTGCACTGTTGACCGCCGTTTTATCAGAAAAGCCAAATCCCGGAATAGAAGGGATAATCAGATCAAAACTCTGTTCGCCTTCGGTAAGCAAAGGAATAATTTTATGAAAACGGTAATAACTGTCCGGCCAGCCATGGGTAAGAATCAAAGGTTTGGGGTTGGAGCCTTTTCCTCTGATGTATTGAAAATGAATCAGGATTCCGTCTATGCGGGTTGTATACTGTGGATGTTGATTTAGCTGCTGTTCATGCATCTTCCAGTTGTAATCGTTTACCCAGTAGTTGGTAAGTTCTTTCAGATAAGTTTCGTTGGTGCCGTAGTTCCAGCCAGAGCCTTCAGGTTCTTCGGGCCATCTGGTGTTTTGGATGCGGTTTTTGAGGTCGGCTATCACCGATTCGGGAATGTTAATAGTAAATGGTTCCATATCTATATATTATATTGGTGTAAAAGTGGTGATTTGAAAGTTGTTGACAATAAGGATGTTATCAAAGTTATAAACTTTCTCTTTTAATAAGTGTTGTCAAAATCATAAATTTTTTGATTTTTTAATGTCGAAAAAAATGTAACTTTAGTTCATTAAAATCTCGTAATACATATTACTGATTCAGGAGTCATTCTGAAACCTGAAAATCTAGGTTCAATTTCTGAACCCAATACCTCTATCATATAAAACTAAGCAAAGACAATACGTCATTTGCCCCTATCAATGTCATTAGCTTAGAATTGGCTATTGATATTTAATATAAAAAAATCATTATGAATACCTATAAAATTGCCGTAATCGGCGGAACAGGAAAATCCGGTCAATATCTGGTACAAAACCTTTTGAAAAAAGGATATTCCCTTAAACTTTTAGTAAGACATCCTGAAAATTTCACCATTCAAAATTCCTTTATTGAGTTGGTAAAAGGAGATGTAAGAGATGACACAGCTGTCCGTACACTGATTGAAGGGACTGGTATTGTAATAAGCACGCTAGGCCAGCCAAAAGGAGAGAGATCTATATTCAGTGATGCGGTGAAAAATATCATCAAAGCGATGAATCATTACGGGATCAGTCGCTATATTGTAACCACAGGTTTGAGTGTGAATACATTATCTGATCAAAAAAACGAAAACGTAAAAATGGCTACAGACTGGATGTACCAGAACTATCCTGAAACGACGGCTGATAAGCAAAAAGAGTACGAACTTCTTATGGAAAGCAATCTGGACTGGACTTTGGTAAGATTACCATTGATTCACCTCACAGAAGAAAGTTATGAAACTGAAACAAATCTTACTGACTGCCTAGGGGAAAATATCAGCGCTTCAGATCTTTCAACATTCTTAGTTTCTCAAATTGATGATGTTGAATACCTAAGGAAAAGTCCGTTTTTGTATAATCTGAAAGAATAAAAAATCAGAATATATTAATGTAATGAAGAATCAGCCACAATGTTCTGTGGCTGATTCTGTTTTAAATATCTTTATTTTTTACGGCCATACATAAGTATCCGCTTAAAAGCATAGATGGCCGGATATTTTGTAAACCTTTGTGCTATTCGGGATTTAAATTCGGTAATGAAACTTTCTTTTTGATTTCCTTCCAGAAGTTCCAGATAAGGTAATAAGGCTGTTCCTGAAATAAATTCATATAAAGCCTCATGATCATCCGCAATAATGGGATAAACTTTCTGATATATTTCTATATCCTGAATTCCGTTATCAAACAAAATCTGAGCATAATCATCCATTGAAAGTACTGGTGAATCACGGTTGAAATGATTCAACTGCGATGCATAAGGTTCTTCATTTGCCATTGCTGTCAGAATCTGATTGAGAACATTTTCTTTCTGAACGGGCATTTGAATGGCGAGCTGCCCTTCAGGAGATAGCAGTCCAATGATCTTAGGAAATAAAGTTTCATGATCGTCCGCCCATTGCAGAGCTGCATTACTGAAAACAAGATCCCATTGTTGTTCTGACTGTACAGCATCTTCAATGCTCTGAAGTTTAAAATGTAGGTTTTCATTTTCATATTTCTTCGATTTTTCAAGCATTTCTGCCGATGAATCAATTCCTAAAAATGTAGAACCTGTCAGTTTTTCGGTTAAAATGGAGGTTTGCTCTCCGGTACCACAGCCTAAGTCGATGGCTTTTATATTGTTTTCAGGCTTGATTAATGCTGCTAAATCGTAAAAGGGTTTGTACCGTACATCTTTGTACTGATCATATAATTCGGGATTCCAGGGCATAAAAATAATTTTGAAATGATACTATAAAGGTAAAGAATCTATCTTAAAAATAGGAGCCAAAATCTTCTCAGTTACTATTTTAAATTGACATAAAAAAAGCGACTATTTTTAAAACAGTCGCTTTTAATTTTATTGTTCAAGTTTTTCCTTGATGTATTTTGCGGTATAAGATTTTTTATTTTTTATCAGATCTTCAGGAGTTCCTGCAAATACAACTTCACCACCATGTTTTCCTGCTTCCGGACCGATATCGATGATATAATCGGCACATTTGATGATATCAGGCTGGTGCTCAATAACAATCACTGAATGTCCAAGATCAATCAATGCCTGCAGTGATTTCAACAGCTTCTGAATATCATGGAAGTGTAGTCCTGTAGAAGGTTCATCAAAGATAAATAAAGTTTTATCCGTTGTTACTCCTTTTACAAGGAATGAAGCCAGTTTTACACGCTGTGCCTCACCACCGGAAAGGGTAGAAGAGCTTTGTCCAAGCTGCAGATATCCTAAACCGACTTCCTGAAGAGGTCTCAGTTTTGTTACAATCTTCTCTTCATTATTATCTTTAAAGAATTCCAGCGCTTCATTTACGGTCATATGAAGAATATCCGAGATGTTTTTCTCATCAAATTTCACCTCAAGAATCTCGTTTTTGAATCGTGTTCCTTTACAAACCTCGCATTCAAGCTCGATATCAGCCATAAACTGCATAGAAACGTTGATAACACCTTCTCCTTTACATTCATCACATCTTCCGCCATCTACGTTAAAAGAGAAATGTTTAGGCTTGTAACCCATCATTTTTGCTACTTTCTGCTTGGCAAAAAGATCACGGATGTCGTCATAAGCTTTCAGATAAGTTACCGGATTTGAACGGGATGATTTTCCAATCGGATTCTGATCAATAAGTTCAATATTTTTGATTAGTTTTTTCGGGAATTCTACAGAATCATAGTCTCCTTTTTTACCTCCCATTCCAAGTTGGATCTGAATGTCATTCGTAAGAATTTCTTTCATCAAAGTAGATTTTCCACTTCCTGAAACCCCGGAAATGACAACGAGGCTTTCCAGTGGAACATCTACATCTATATTTTTAAGGTTGTTCTGACGAGCTCCTTTGATATGAATCCATTCTTTTCCTTTTCTTCGTTTCTTCGGAACTTCAATTTCCAGTCTTCCGGTAAGATATTCTGAAGTGAGAGTATTTGCTTTTTTCAGATCTTTATAATCTCCGGCAAATACCAGTTCACCACCAAGATAACCCGCTTCCGGACCAATATCAATAATATAATCTGCGGCTCTCATTACATCTTCATCGTGTTCTACCACAATTACGGTGTTTCCAAGGTCACGAAGATTTTTCAATACTTCAATCAGGTTTTCCGTGTCTTTGGAGTGAAGACCAATAGAAGGTTCATCCAGGATATAAATAGAACCTACCAAAGAACTTCCTAAGCTTGTTGCTAAGTTGATTCTCTGACTTTCCCCTCCTGAAAGCGTATTGGAAGTCCTGTTTAATGTTAAATAGCCTAATCCTACTTTTAATAAAAATTCAAGACGGGTTGTGATTTCATAGATAAGCCTTTTGGCAACCTCTTTGTCATGATCTGAAAGCTGTAACCCATTGATTACCGGAGCCAGTTCATCCAAAGGAAGTTCTATCATCGACTGGATATTATGTCCGTCCACTTTTACCCAGCTGGTTTCTTCACGAAGTCTCAATCCTTCACACGTAGGACAAAGGGTTTTTCCTCTGTAGCGTGAAAGCATTACTCTGTACTGGATTTTATATAAGTTTTCTTCAAGCATTTTGAAGAAATTATTGATGGATGGAAAACTACTTTTTCCGTCACCTTTCCAAAGGAAGTTTTTCTGTTCTTTTGTTAATTGGTGATAAGGTTTATGAATAGGGAAGTCTCCTGCTTTTTTGATGAAATCTTTTTTCCATTCACTCATGGTTTCACCTCTCCAGCTGACAACAGCATCTTCGTAGATGGATAATGTCTTATTGGGAATTACAAGATCTTCGTCTATTCCGATTACTTTTCCATATCCTTCACATGCAGGACATGCTCCATATGGGTTATTAAAGCTGAAAAAATGAACATTCGGTTCAAGAAATTCCATTCCGTCAAGTTCAAACTTATTGGAGAATTCTTTTACTTTTTCAGTATCTGTATTTTTTAATGAGCAATAGCCGCGTCCTTCATAAAATGCCATCTGAATAGAATCCGCAAGTCTTTGTAAAAAGCTTTCGTCTTCTTCATAGGAAAAGCGGTCAATGACAAGATTGATCGTCATTCCTTTTTCAGGAGCAAATCCAAAGCTTTCCAGGTCTTCGATTCCGGCTAAGTTTCCATTGATTTCAAGTCTTGTGAAACCCGCTAGCTTTAAAATATTCAGTGTTTCTTTGAAATTGTCAGTATCATATTCTAAAGGAGCAGTCAATAAAAAAGAAGTATCTTTTTTGGAAGCTTTGATAAAATCTACCACGTCAGAAACCGAATCTTTTTTTACTTCTTCTCCCGAAACAGGAGAAAAGGTTTTCCCGATTCTGGCAAAAAGAAGCTTCATATAATCATAGATCTCCGTAGATGTTCCTACCGTAGAACGCGGATTGGAAGAAATAACTTTCTGCTGGATTGCAATAGACGGCGCAAGTCCTTTAATGTCATCTACTTTTGGTTTTTCTAATTTCCCCAAAAACTGACGCGCATAGGAACTTAAACTTTCAACATATCTTCTCTGCCCTTCAGCATAAATAGTATCAAAGGCCAGAGATGACTTACCGCTTCCTGAAACTCCTGTAATAACAATCAGTTTATTCTTCGGGATCAGGACGTCTATATGTTTCAGATTGTTAAGATGTGCATTCTTAACAAAAATCTGTTTTTTTATGTCTATTTCTGTTGTATTAGCCATATTTTGTTTATTCATAAAAGTAACTGTACAGCATTAAGGCTGCCAGTATAATGGTGTTTTGCCACAGAATATTCCAAGGCTGTCATCAATTGAACTTTTAAATATTTTCCTCAAAAATTAGCTTTGAAAAAGAATACTTTCATCGTAAAATTAAGACCCACAAAATTACGAATTTTTAGTGAAAATTTTATGCATATATTATTGTTAAAAATTATTATCATAAATGGTAAATCAGGGGGATAAAAAATGAAATATAATCATGGAAAAATGGTAAAATGAAGGTGGTTTTGTGATTTATTCCTGTTTTACCGTTTATTTTACAGTATTTTATAAAGTTTTATAAATTATGTTATATTTTTTTTGCTGAACTATTGTTTTGTGTTTTAAAATTATTTAAAATTGTACCCTTAAATATGTAATAAGAAATGAGAAAATTATTCAGAGATCTGGTTACACATTTAATGAAGAAAAGATAGAATTAATCCCTCACAAAGATGCAGCATTCCGCTGCATCTTTTTTTATGACAACTATCATTTGTCTGTCTTGGTGAACTCCCTTACTTTTGGAATCTGTTATAAAAGAAAAACTACGGAACGATTATGATCAAAAAGATAGGAAGTGCTTTTTTTCTGGGATCTTTACTTTGGGTAAATGCACAGGAGAAGACAACAGATATTGAAAGCATTGAATTTCAGGGAAAATTTATCTCTACACCTTATAAAAGTGCCAACCAGAATATCAGCGTTATCAGCAGAGAAGATATTGCAAATTCTCCGGCTAGAAGTATAGATGAAATTCTTCAGCAGGTACCAGGAATGGATATCAGAAGGAGAGGAGCCAATGGGGTACAGAGTGATATCGGCTTCCGGGGCAGTTCTTTTGAGCAGGTTCTTCTGCTTCTGAACGGAATCAGGATGAATGACTCCCAGACCGGGCATAACAATATGAATATCCCGGTTGACCTGGATGACGTAGAAAGGATAGAAATCATAAAAGGGCCGGCTGCCAGACGTTTTGGGCAGAATGCTTATGCCGGTGTTATCAACATTATTACTAAAACAGTTCCCGGAAAGAAAGTTAAGATCAGTGCAGATGGGGGAGATTTCAGTACGTATGGCCTTGGATTCAACGCGCAGATAGGAAATGAAAAGTTTACCAACTCCCTTCAGGCCAATTCTGCTTCTTCAGAAGGATATATGTTCAATACTGATTATGAGATCAGAAATGTATTTTATCAGGGAAAGCTGAATATCAAAAACGGAGACGTAAGGGTACAGGCCGGTTTTTCGGAAAAGAAATTCGGAGCCAACGGTTTTTATGCTTCCAGTGCTGCAACAAAACAATATGAGGAAACACAGGCTTCTATTGTAAGTGTAGCCCATCAGCAGACTTTTGGGAAACTAAAGCTTAATTCAAATGTATACTGGAGAAGAGGACAGGATATGTATCTTTATGACAGATGGAATCCTGATTTTTACAGAAATATGCATATTGGAAATAATGTAGGTGGTGAGGTAAATTCTAGCTATCAATGGGGATTGGGAACCACCGGAATTGGAGTAGAATTGAGAAAAGAATTTTTAGTGAGCAGTAATCTGGGAGATAGAAACCGCTTTGTATCTCAGGTTTTCTTTGAGCACCATTTTTCATTACTGGATAAAAAACTGAACATCAGTCCGGGAATTTCATGGGCCAACTATTCTAAAGAAGGAAATTTCTTTTATCCTGGTTTGGATGTCGGCTATAACTTTAATCCCAATAGTAAAATCTACGGAAATATCGCAAAAGTACATCGTATACCAACCTTTACTGAACTTTATTATGTCAGCGGAACAGAACAGGGAAATCCGAATTTACAGCCTGAAAATGCGCTTTCATCCGAGGTAGGATATCAATATCAAAATAACAGAATTTTAGCTAAAATAAGCGGGTTTTTAAGGAACTCCAGCAATTCTATTGACTGGGTTAAAAATGACCTTAAAGACAAAATTTGGTTTGCCGAGAATGTAGGAGACATCAAAACGAAAGGGATTGAAGCAGAGTGGAGTCATAGGCCGTTAGACTGGCTGAAATACACAGTTGGGTATACGTATATCGACAGTAAATATGAAGAAAAAAACGGTTTGGTTTCAAGATATATTCTGGACAACCTGAGACACCAGTTTATTTCCAAATTAGAAGTGAAATTCCTGAAAAACTTCACCAATGAGCTTGTTTACCGTTACAATGAAAGAGTAAATCTGGGAACTTATAATCTTGTTGATGAAAAGCTGAGTTTTGCTAAAAAAGACTACTCAGTTTACGTTTTGGTTAATAATATTACCAATACAAATTATACGGAAGCATTTGGGGTGGCAATGCCACAAAGGTGGTTCCACATTGGTTTTTCTTACACAATTAATATTAAGTAGGTGTTAATTTAATATTAATGAAAGTTAATATTAACAAATTGTTAAAAAATATACATTTGCAAAAATTTTTTATGAAACGTCTTATAGGCCTAGGTTTACTACTTGGAATTTCTTTTTTTAAAGCACAGGAACATATTTCCAGCTTCAATGCAGTGACTCTGACCTATAAGTTTCATCCAAAATTTTTCCTTTATGCAGAAGGACAGATGCGTGGTAATGAAGACTATACCTATCCTGATTATTATGAGATAAAAGGAGGCTTAGGATATAATCTTACCAAAAATCACAAGCCTTTCGTAGGATTGGGAAGATATGTCAACTATAAAGAGCACAGTTTAAGCAGAGAGGAATTCAGAGTATGGCTTCAGGATGTCATTGATATTAAAAAAGGCATCGTAAAATTTGAAAACCGTTTTCGTGTTGAAAAAAGCTGGTTCTATGAGCCTAAAACAGATCTTACTTCCCAGAGAATGCGTTACAGATACCGCCTGAATGTAAGTGTCCCTTTAAATTCCAAAACAATAAAGAAAGGTACTGTCTTCGCTAATGCGTATGACGAAATTTTCTTTGTAAGCCCTATGAAACCTAGCTTTGCCAGAAACAGAGTTTATGGTGGTTTTGGGTATCAGATTGATGATTACTTTGGAATCGTGAGCGGATATCTTTGGCAGCGTGAATTTGAAGCGAAAGGGAACAAAAATTTACATTTCATTTACCTTGCGTTAAACATCAACATCGATGGGACGGATCATCACACGAAGACCTACGATTTCCCAGGTGCAGATTAATTCTTACGTAAACTTGACTGAAAATTTAATAAATCCAGCTTAGAATTAAGATAGTGATCATTGAGTAATGCCCGGTATTTTTCAATCAGCAAAGATATAGCACCTACCTCATGCTCAAGATATTTGTCTTTGTTGAAGTAAATATATTCAGAATCTATAAATTCCTGTAAAAGATTTTTATCTTCATCAGTTAAGGCTTCCTTATAAGCTGAATTTTCAAGAAGTTCCCTGGTCTTTTGTTTAAAGGGTTCTTCTGCTTTTAATAGCATTCACATCAGGTGAAAGAAAAACTTTTTGTGGAGCTTTTACTTTGATTTCAGCTACAATTTCATCAATAATGGCAAACAGCTCAGGCTGGTGTGATCTGTTGACTTCTATCAGGTGACGGGTGCTGTAATGTGTCTTTTTAAAAATAAATTTAACAAGAAATATAAATACAAAAACTCCAACACTTAGCAATCCTGCTGCACCAAAAACGGTAAAGTAATTGAGAGAAATACTTAACAGTTTTATAGCCCCATATCCTAATAAGAATATCATCAGGAGTGAGGCGAGTATAAGTATCAGATAGATCAGGAAAAAAACTGAAATAGATACAATAGCAGAGACCAGCTTGGATTGATAAGCTGATGAAATTTCAGGAAGGTTATTAGTCATGTATTTTTTATTAATACTTCTCTATCAGATAACGGTACGCTTTCAGATATTTATTGAATCTTTTAATATCCTTAGGCGTAAGTTCTCTGTTTACTCTTCTAAGATCCATATTGTCCCGAAGGTCATTCAGTTTTACGGCAACCGAGAGCAGAGATCTTTCTGTTCTTTTAATGAAATCATCGTAATCTTCTTCCGGATCAAATTTGGTAAGACAGCTGATGGCGAAAATGATATATTCAGGAAACCCCTCAGACCTTAAATAATCCAGACTGAATTCCACCGGATGGTCTTCTACGACATCATGCAGTACTCCAACGATTTTTTCGTCCAGTGTTTTGCCATATTCCATCACGCGCATCACGTGGGCTATGTATGGAGCATGGTATTTATCGGTTTGTCCTTTATGGGCTTTGTCAGCAATTTTGATTGCTCTATTCAGTAATTCTTCTTTTGTCATTTCTAATGAAAAATAGAATACAAAAATAAAAAATGCCTTAAAAAAATAAGACATTTTTATTAAGATTATTTCAATTCATTTTAAAGACTTGCCTCATTCTCTACGTGAGCATGCGGAGCATTGTTCTTTACAGACTCTATTCCGTTTTCCATGCCGTTGTCAGATTCATACATCTGGCTGGTTCCTATGATCTGTCCGTTTCCTGCTTTAAGATTGAAATAACATCTGCCGTCATTGGCTGTATTTCTTTCAAATTTTGAATCTTCCTGTGAATAGGTCTTTACAGATCCGATTCCGTTTTCGCAGGATGGTTTTGTGCTGTAACCCTGGCTGGTTAAAATTACCTGTCCGTTTCCTGCTTTGAGGTTAAACTGAAAGTCTCCGTTTGTTCTTTTAGAGATAATAAATTTTCCCATGTTTATCGTTTTTTTGAATTTGTGTTGTATTATTTAGATGGTAAAAGCTTCTTTGGACTTATCTGGAATTTGTCAGGAGTAATCGCGTTTAAAATTTTGTATTGTGAATAGTCCTTTGAGGATTCTTTCAAAGCCAGATAAGCCGTAGTATCGTTAGGTTTCTTAATCAACATTTTATAAAGTCCTATCCGGGACTGATTTGATTTCAGCGCAAAGTTTCCGGGGAATTTCCCTTTGCTGACAATTTTTACGGTATCTGTTTTTGGAATAGGAATTAAGTTTTCCTTTTTTTGTGCCGTCAGAGAAGCAGATAAAAGGAGTAGAGGAAATAATGTCTTCATATTATGTTTCGCGCTTTATGGTTTTTAGTTATAATAAAATTAGCAAAAATTATTGATCCTTCAGTAATAATCTGTAGTGTTTTGTGATTGTTTTCCCGGAAAATCTGATTGTAAGGGTTGTAGCCTCATGACTGTTATTGGTTTTATCAGAAATAATGAGAATTGAAAAATAGGAGTGATTGCCTTTTGATTCCCATTTTTTTAATGTTTCTTCCCTGTAACTCCGTAAGCTTTTATCATTCCTTTCTTTTTTTCTGTCTATCCAAAATATATCTGATCTTATATAATTCGGATAGTGATTGACAAGCTTCTTAATTTCATTTATTAAAAAAGGATAATCATTAAGAATCATCCTTGTTGTAATACATGTTTCTTCCTCAAATTCCTTCATCAGCTCTGTTCCACAAAAGGCGGTCCGTTCACTGTTAACTATTTTTTTAGGTTTCTCAGGTTTGTTTTGGTAGGCATATACTATTTTGTTTATAATCGGATCTTCCATTAGGCTGCTGCCTCTAAGGGTATCATTGGGCTTTCGTTGTGAAAAAATAATTCCGGGAATCAGAAATACAATAAAAACATATAATTTTAAATTCATCAATAAAAAATAAAGATTATTACATTAAATATATAAAAAACGCCCCGTAATGAGGCGTTTTGAATCAAATTTATGTTATTAAAGACTAATAAGCTCCTTTCTCGATATAGTGAGCCGCAACTTTTTCAGTTAAAGCTACTACATTCGGATGATTGGTATATTTTGTGAATCTTCTTAATCCTGAAAGCATCATTCTCTGTTCATCTCCTTCAGCGAAAGAAACGATTCCTTCTTTAGCAGCAGAGATGATTTTCTCAACCGCTTTGTAAAGATTAAGCTGAGCCATAGCTGCTTCTACAGATTCAGGAGAGAAGTGTTTCTCTGCTCTTAATACTGCAGATTCTGCCATATAGATTTGGTTAAGGATTTCAGAAGCGTTTAATAATAAATGCTGCTGTTTTTCAATATCCATCATGAATTTCTGAAGTGCAGCTCCGGAAACCATCAGGAATACTTTCTTAAGATTTGCGATAATAGCTTTTTCTTCACTCATGAATTCTGAATAATCTGGAACTTCAAATGAAGGGATACCCATCAATTCTTTGCTGATTGCCATTGCAGGAGATAAAAGATCTAATTCACCTTTCATTGCTCTCTTAATAAGCATTCCTACAGCCAATAATCTATTGATTTCGTTGGTACCTTCATAAATTCTACCAATTCTGGCATCTCTCCATGCAGATTCCATAGGTGTATCTTCTGAGAATCCCATTCCTCCATAAATCTGGATTCCTTCATCAGCTGTATTTTGAGTAAGGTCAGAAACGAAAACTTTAAGGATAGAAGCTTCTACTGCAAATTCTTCAACACCTTTTAATTCAGCTTGTTGATGATCCATTCCGCCAGCAACTAAGTCTGCAATTTTATCTTCAACATTTTTTGCTAAACGGTAAGAACCAGCTTCACTCACAAAAACTCCGGTTGACATTTCTGCAATTTTCTTTCTGATTGCTCCGAAAGTAGAAATAGAAACACCAAATTGCTTTCTTTCATTTGAATACTGAATAGAATGGTTTAAAATTCTTCTTTGTCCGTCAAGGTTTGCTGCAGCTAATTTAATTCTACCAACATTTAATGCATTCAAAGCGATTTTGAAACCGTTGTTTCTTTCACCTAACATATTTTCAACAGGAATTTTCATATCATTGAAGAAAACCTGACGGGTGGAAGAGGAACGAATACCTAATTTATGTTCTTCTTCACCAAATGTTAAACTGTTTGGATTTTCTAATTCTGAACGGTTGATCACAAAACCTGTAATGTTTTTATCATCATCAATTTTTGCAAATAATGTGAAAGTATCTGCAAAACCTGCATTGGAAATCCACATTTTTTGTCCATTGATGATGTAATGTTTTCCGTCTTCAGACAATTTTGCTCTTGTTTTCCCTGAATTGGCATCAGATCCTGCATCCGGCTCAGTCAAGCAATAGGCACCGAATTTTGTTCCTGTAGCTAAATCCGGAAGGTATTTCTTTTTCAATTCTTCATTCCCGTAAAGTAGAGTCGGAAGAGTTCCGATTCCCGTATGTGCTCCATAAGCCGTAGCTAATGAACCATTTCCTCCGGAAACATAATCGCAAGCTAACATTGTACTCACAAATCCCATTCCCAAACCGCCATATTCTTCAGGAACAGTGATTCCTAATAATCCCATTTCTCCTAATTTACGCATTGTTTCTTCAGTCAATGCATAATCCTTTTTCTCAAAACGGTCATGTTGTGGAATTACTTCTCTGTCTATAAATTCTTTAGCAGAATCACGAAGCATTTTTTGTTCTTCAGAAAGTTCTTCCAAAGAGAAAATTTCATTAGCTGGAATTTGTTTAATTAAAAACTCACCGCCTTTTAATGTTTTATTAAGTGTATCACTCATTATTTTTGTTTTTTAATTATAATAATTCAAAGATTGAAGCTGCGCCTTGGCCTGTTCCAACGCACATAGAAACCATTCCGTATTTGTTTCCGCGCTTTCTCATTTCGTCAAGAAGCTGAACTGTTAATTTCGTTCCTGTACATCCAAGAGGGTGACCCAATGCGATGGCTCCTCCGTTTACATTTAGAATATCAGGATTTAAGCCTAATTCTTTCTTAATGGCAACAGATTGTGATGCGAATGCTTCGTTTAATTCGATTAATTCAATATCTTTTAATTCTAAACCTGCTTGTTTTAAAGCTTTTGGAATAGCATAAATAGGTCCCATTCCCATGATTCTTGGCTCTAATCCGGCTGCTGCATAAGCAACTAATCTTGCTTCAGGCTCCAAACCTAATTCTTTTACCATTTCCTCACTCATTACCATTACAAAAGCAGCTCCGTCACTCATTTGAGAAGAGTTTCCGGCTGTTACGCTTCCTCCGTTGGCAAATACAGGTCTTAATTTTGCTAAACCAGCTAAAGAAGTATCAGCTCTTGGACCTTCATCTATTGAAAAATCAAACTTTTTAGTCTGCATTTTCTGATTTTCATCCAGGAAGTTATATTCTACAGGAATCGGAACAATCTGGTTGGCAAATTTTCCTTCCTGATTAGCTTTTAAAGCTTTCATATGAGATTCAAAAGCAAACTGATCCTGCTCTTCTCTCGTAATATTATATTGTTTTGCAACTTCTTCAGCCGTGTAACCCATTCCCCAATAGTAATCAGGGTTTGTTTTTGCGATATCCGTTTCAGGAACCGGTTTGTAACCTCCCATCGGAATGTATGACATAGATTCAGTACCACCCGCGATGATACAATCTGCCATACCAGCCTGAATTTTTGCAGAAGCAATAGCAATGGCCTCACTTCCAGAAGCACAGTATCTGTTGACGGTTACCCCCGGAACTTTATCGGTATTTAATCCCATCAAAGAGATCAGACGTGCAACGTTCAGCCCTTGTTCAGCTTCCGGCATTGCATTTCCTACGATAAGGTCATCAATTCTGTTTTTATCTAATTGTGGGAGCTCTGCCATTAATTTTTCAATAACGGTAGCCGCCATGACATCAGGTCTTGTAAATCTTAAACTTCCTTTTGGAGCTTTTCCAACGGCAGTTCTGAAACCTTTTACTATATATGCTGTTTTCATTTTGTTTTAATTAAATTATTTTTAGACTTTTTTGCCTCGTAGAGGTAAACTGTTCATAATATTTGTTTATGCTTTCTTTGTAGAGCTCCGTAGGAGCGACCTGTTAATCGCTAACCCATTCAAATAAATATTTTGGATCATATTCTATTTCAAATTTTGACATAAAATCCAGATATTCTTCTCTAAAAGTTTTCTTTTTATGATGTTCTTCCTGATTTAAAATATATTTTACAACAGAATCCACACTGCTTTTAGAATATGAAAAAGCTCCGTAGCCTTCCTGCCAATTGAATTTTCCATTGATCCACCCTTTTTCATTGATGAATTTTGAAGAACCCGCTTTAATATCTCTTACTAAATCTGAAACCGAAAGGGTCGGATTCATACTTACGAGAATATGTACATGGTCTGGCATTGCAAAAACTGCGAATAACTTTTGGTTTCTATTGGACACAATACCTGTAATAAACTGATGTAATTCTTCTCTGTTTTCTTTTGAAATCAGATTTTGTCTTCCTTTTACAGCGAAAACAATTTGAATATAAATCTGAGTGTATGTATTTGCCATAAATTAACAGGCCGCCTCTACGAGGCTCTCCAATTTTTAAATTATTCATCTATTAACAGTTCGCTCCTACGGAGCTTCCGCTAGTTTCTTAGAGGTTTTCCGTTCTGTAACATGTATTGGATTCTTTCCAGAGTTTTTCTTTCTCCACAAAGCTGAAGGAAGGTTTCTCTTTCAAGATTCAATAGATATTGTTCTGTAACGACTGTTGGTTCAGACAGATTTCCACCTACCATTACGTTGGCTAGTTTATCTGCAATTTTCTTGTCGTGTGCAGAGATGAAGTTTCCGGTTAGCATTTGGTCTGTTCCTACGTAGAACATTCCTAATGCATCTTTACCAAGAACTTTTACTTTTTGCTCGATTGGCTGAGTATAGCCTTGTTCTGCTAATAGTTTTGCTACTTTTTTAGCTTCAGCAATTTGTCTGTTTTTGCTTACGGAAACAATGTCTTTTCCTTTTTCAAGGATTCCCATGTCATAAGCTTCATACGCAGAAGTTGCTACTTTACCCATTGCAATATTCATGAAAGCATCACGAAGTCTGTTGTTTTTAACATCATCATTATGGAATTCTCTGGAAGTTCTTAAAGTCAGTTCTTTAGTACCACCTCCGCCAGGAATTACACCTACACCAGTTTCTACTAGTCCAATGTATGTTTCTGCTGCTGCAACCACTCGGTCGGCATGCATTGTCATTTCGCATCCTCCACCCAGAGTCATTCCGTGAGGAGCAACAACTACAGGAATAGAGGAGTAGCGTACTCTCATCATTGATTTCTGGAAGTAAGCGATCGCCATATTCAAATCATCCCAATCCTGCTCGATAGCCATCATAAGGATCATAGCAAGGTTTGCTCCTACAGAGAAATTAGTTCCCTGGTTTCCTACAACTAATCCATCATATTCTTTTTCTGCTAAATCAATTGCTCTGTTTAATCCATCAAGAACTTCACCTCCAAGAGAGTTCATTTTTGAACGGATCTCGAAGTTGATAATTCCGTCTCCTAAATCTTCAATAGAAGCACCAGAATTACTCCAAAGTGTTTTGTTTTTTCTGATATTATCTAAGATGATGAATGCATCCTGACCTGGGATTTTATTGTATTCTCCTGAATTTTTATCAACGTAAATACTTTGCCCTTCATCATTAACTTTATAAAAAGTTTCTACATTTTTCACCCAGTCAGAAACTTCGTATCCTGCATCTTTTGCCAGTTCTATACCTTTGGCAACCCCTACGGCATCCCAGATTTCAAATGGTCCGTTTTCCCATCCGAAACCTGCTCTCATGGCATCGTCAATTTTATAAACCTCGTCAGAGATTTCAGGAACTTTATGTGAAACGTAAGCGAATAATGCTCCTAACGATTTTCTGTATAATTCACCAGCTTTATCCTTACCTCCGATCAGAACTTTGAATCTGTCAATTGGTTTGTCAATCGCTTTTGTTAATTCTAAGGTAGGGAATGAAGATTTTCCTTGAAGTTCATACTCTAAAGTGTCAAGGTTTAATCCGTGAATTTCAGATTTTCCTTCTGCATTTTTCACTTTTTTATAGAAACCTTGTTCTGTTTTTGAACCTAGCCATTTATTATCCATCATTTTCTGGATATAACCTGGAAGCGCAAAAACATCATTGAAATCATTAGCTTCAGCACCGCTCTGGCGAACGCCGTTGGCTACCATTACCAAAGTGTCAAGACCTACAACATCAGCTGTTCTGAACGTAGCAGATTTTGGACGTCCTATTACCGGACCAGTTAATTTATCAACATCAGAAACAGTAAGTCCTAATTTCTGTACATTGTGAAGAAGATCCATCATAGAGAATACACCGATTCTGTTGGCGATGAAAGCTGGAGTGTCTTTGGCTAAAACGGTAGTTTTACCTAGGAATTTCGCCCCGTAGTTCATATAGAAATCGATGATCTCAGGAGCTGTATCGTTAGTAGGGATAATTTCTAAAAGAGGAAGATATCTTACAGGATTGAAGAAGTGTGTTCCTGCGAAGTACTTTTTGAAATCTTCGCTTCTTCCTTCTGTCAGGAAATGAATAGGAATCCCGGATGTATTAGAAGAAATTAATGTTCCCGGTTTTCTGAACTGTTCAATCTTTTCGTATACAGACTTCTTAATGTCAAGTCTTTCTACTACCACTTCAATGATCCAGTCTGTATTTTTTATTTTCGGAAGATCATCATCGAAGTTTCCGATTTTAATTCTGTCTGCAAACTTTGGTGAATAAAGAAGTGCAGGACTTGCTTTTTTAAGTTTTTCAAAGTTTTCGGAAGCAATTCTGTTTCTTACTACCTTATCATCTTTGGTCAAACCTTTTTTCTGTTCAGCTTCAGTAAGTTCAAAAGGAACAATATCCAAGAGTGATACTTCAACACCGATGTTGGCGAAGTGAGCCGCGATACCGCTTCCCATAATTCCTGAACCAAGAACCGTTACATGTTTGATTCTTCTTTTCATATGTAAATTTTTATTTTTATAAGATTATATGCCACCCGGAGGTTTCATCATAATTTATTTTCTGTTGTTTAATAATTCGTTTGCTATTTTCATGATTTCAGTCATCACATCTTTAAAAGCATCCAGCTTTTCGGGAGCAATTTTTTCCATCACCTTCTTGTTGAAGTTGACAACGACTTCCTTTGACATGTTTCTGGAGTTTAGTCCTTTATCTGTAAGCTTAATGATAACCTCTCTTTTATCAGTGGTTGTCTTTTCCTTATAGATATATCCGTTATCTTCCAGAAGTTTGATGATTCTCGTTAATGAAGTGGGTTCAATAGCCATCTTAGGACCAAGATTGGTACTTCGGGTTCCTTCTTTGGGATCAATTTTAAGAAGAGTAAGCGCCTGTACCGCTGTGGAATCATGTTCCTGGGCTAATTCTGTGTACATTTTAGAAACAGCCAACCAGGTCTGCTTTAAAATTAAATCTACGTTTTCTATTTTTTCCTTATTATTATCCATCATTTTTGCGCCAATGGTTTTACCCAAATTTAGTAAATATTATGCATGCATAGTATTTATTAACGTTAAATTTTGTTAATAACCTGAGAATAAATAGATTAAATTGTATGATTAGCATAATACTATGCATGCATAGTATGTGAATTGATCAAAGAAAATCTAGTATTAATGAATGTTTGTAATCAAATCAATGATTTCTTCAAAAGATTCACATTGGTAAGTAGAGGAATCTTTAGTAATTACCCAAAAAGCATTCTGAAAGTCAAAATTAAAGGCAGATAGGTCTTTTGGAAAGTTTTTTTGAAGCAGAGAATACAGCATTTCCTTGTGAAACTGGGGTGCCGAGATGAAAGGCGGAATAAAAGTCTCATTAATTTGAAATAATGATGCATTGGTGAGCTCCTCATGCTGAAGAAGAATGTCCTCAACAATTCCAGAATACAGATGATTGTCCTTTACATACCATATTTTATCTGCAAACTCTTTGGCTAGCCTCCAATCATGAGAAGAAAACAGGATCAATTTATTCTGTTCTTTAGCCAGTTTTCTCAAAGTTTTAAGAATAATGATTTTGTTTTTTTCGTCCAGATGAGTAGTTGGTTCATCCAGAATGATGATCGGGGAATTTTGGGTTATCGCCCGTCCGATAAAAGCTTTCTGAAGGTTTCCGTCTGACAGATTTTTCAAAAGGGTATATCGGTATTGATTTAAATCCAGTTCTTCAATGATGTGGGCCACTTCTTCACGGTCTTCTTTTTTTAACTCAAAATAAAAAGGGTAGTAGATGTATTTCCCCAAAGAAATAAGATCCTCAACCGTATAATGCTGCGGAATAACAGACTTTGAAAAAACAATAGCAATATTCTCCGCAATTTCTTTTACAGAAAGACTTTTTACATTTTTCCCGTTCATAGAAATTTCCCCATTCAGTAAAGGCAGCTGATGCAGAATAGATTTGATCAGCGTTGTTTTCCCAACCCCATTATTACCAATCAGCAGGCATACATCACCAAGCTTCAAGTCCGCATTGGCATTGGAAATTAAAGTTGTATTGTAGCCGATATTTGCCTGTTTGATCTGTAGGTGCATACTTGATTTGATTATACGCAGAAGCGCAGAATGTTTTACAAAAATAAGGTTTTAAGGCGCAAGGAATCTGACTTTGTCAAAATTTTTATATTTTTTCTTTACAGGTTATTTACAATCCTTGTTACACCATTTTTGAAAACATCAGATTGAAAATTGAGTAATAACCCCAATTTACAATTTGCCATTTTTAAATAAGTTAAAAGCTGTGCTTTATGAGTAGGTGATATATATTCAACTGTTTTTACTTCCAGAATTACTTTGCTTTCAACCATCAGATCAAGTTTAAAGGCATTGTCTATTTTCAAATCTTCATAAATGATGGGAAGAAACTTTTGTTTTTCTACTAAAAATCCAGCTTTTGTTAATTCATAGTACATACATTCTTCATATGCATGTTCAAATAAACCTGCTCCAAGTTTTCTATGAATTTTTAATCCTGTTTCAAAAACAATTTTTGATAGTTCATTTTCTGTCATTTGTTGTGTCTTATTGAACTTAAATATATGAATTGTTAGGTAAAAGTACGGGAATGTAGGTGCAATAATTTATTTAGGTATGCTATTGGGTAAACGCAAAGGCGCAAAGATTTTATCTACGATAAAATTGAATACTGAATATTTAAAGCCATAGAATCATATACTTGACGCTTGCTGAAAATCTTTGATTTTCTTGCACCTTAAAATAAGCGTTAGTATAAAAAATCCTTGCGTTTATCCAACATAAAAACTACACCTTATTCTGTTTCAAAAGCATCATCAGAATCACGGGAATTCCAAATACAGAGCTTATTACATTCAGAGGAATCTGAGTTTTTTCTGCAATAACCGAGAAAAGCAGCATGATCAGCATTCCCAGAAACATATTAAGAATCCATTGCTGCCATAATTTGGATGGATTATAGACAAGTCTGCAGAAGTGAGGGACAATAATTCCTATAAAGAGAATAGGTCCTAGAAATGCAGTAACAGAAGCTGAAAGGAGAGAGGAGGCAACTATTATTAAAAGTTTCAGCTGTTTCAGATTTACTCCTAAACTTTGTGCATAGGAATTCCCAAGAGAATTTCCAATAAGTGGTTTTATAGCTCTAAAACAGATCAATACTCCAATTAAAACCAAAACAAGCAACACATAAATCTGGTTTCTGGTCACCATATTATTGGCTCCGAAAGACCATAATATATAGTTTTTCAAGCTTTGATTCTCTGCATAAAACTGAAGCAGTGATACAATTGCCCCGGCAAAAGCAGATACAAGAAACCCAAAAATAATGAGATAAGATTTGTCCTGAAATCTATTAGACATCGACAACAATATCAGCATTAAGAGCAAGCTTCCTCCAATAGCTGATAAACTGAGAAAACTGTTCTGTAAAAACTCAGGAAGTAAAATATTGTGGGAAAAGAAAATATAAAAGGCGACAGACAGGCTGGCAACCGAAGTGATTCCCAATATATCAGGTCCTGCCAGCGGGTTTTGAAAATATTCCTGCATCAGAAAACCTGAAGTAGGAATTGAAATTCCGGCCAGCATCATTACCAAAACACGGTTGATGCGGATTTCGGCAATTTGGTTATGAGCAGAATCCAGAAAGAAATCCTGGAAGCTTAAACTTAAAAACCCTGTGTTCAGATTGATGACAGCACTCATAATAATGGCAATCATAAATAGCAAACACAGGATTTTAAATCTTTTTGACATGATTTAGAAAGAGTTCAGTCTATTTTATTTTAAGAAAGAATCGATTTTTGAATTTAATACATCTTCCGTCATCATTCCCAGATATTCATCGGTTTTATCTCCTTTTCTCATGAAAGTAAAAGGAATAGAGCCTCCGTCCCATTGTTTGAAATTGGAAGCGAAGAAATTCTGATCTAGTTTTTGTCCATCAAGTAAGATAACATTTTTTCCCAGCTTATTTTCTGTTGCAAAATTCTTTACAGCACCAGCCCAATCAGCTTTATCGTCAAGGTTTATGAAAGTAAATTTTACAGGTTTACCCTTCAGTTCATCCATTTTACTTTTAAAACTTGGAATTTCTCTCATGCATGGGCCGCACCAGGTTGCAAAAAAGTTGGTGACATATAAAGTATCATTGTTTTTTGCTAAATATTGACTTACATTTTCAGGAGAAAGTTCTTTGGGAACATACGTACTTTCTTCAGCACCTGTTGGTTGGGTTACAGAAAGAGAATCTGCAGCTGCAGTATTTTCAGTTTTCTGGCCTTCTTTTTTACAGCTGTACAATGCAGTAAGGAGTAACGTGGATAAAATTATCTTCTTCATAAATTATTTTTTATCTATTTTTGAATTGAAGTTATGGAACAACAAATCTATAAAGGAAAACTGATACAGTTTCATCCGTTAAAAATAGCGAAAAAGGAAGAGCTGACCAAAAATACTTTTTCTCTGGAGTTTGATATTCCTGAGAATTTAAAAGAAAATTTCAGGTTTGAAGCCGGGCAGTTCGTCAGTATAAAATTTCAGGCATATGGTAAAGAGGTTATTAATGATTACTCAATGACTTCGGCACCTTATGAGGGAAAAATATGTTTAGGAATAAAGATGAATTCCCCTGAAGGTGCTGCTTCCCAGTTATTTCAAAACTATGATGCGGATGATATTCTATGGGTGAGTGAACCTGCAGGAAGATTTACATTGGTTTCTAAGCCAAGTGAGTTCAGAACCATTGTAGCCTTTGCTGCCGGTATTGGAATTACCCCGATTTTGAGCCACTTTAAGAATATTCTTCATACAGAACCCAGAACCCGGTTATTTTTATTTTTTGGAAATAAAAGTTCAGAAGACCTGGTATACCGTGATCAATTGGATAATCTTGCCAGAACATGTGGTGACAGACTTCAGATATTTTATTTCTTCTCACAGGAGAAAACAGGAGATCAGTTTTTTTATGGCAGATTGGATGCCAAGAAATTAAATCTTATCATCAATCAGATTCTCCATTTGGATGATACCGATGAAGAATCTACGATCTGGGATGCGGTGGACGAAGTGCTGATCTGCGGAAAAGGAGAAATGATCAAGACACTGGCCAATGCCTGTTATCATCACGGAATTCCGAAAAAGAACATCCATTTTGAACTTTTTGAGGAATTTAATGATGATATTTATCCTGTAGAAAAAGAATTTCCTCTGATTGAAGATATAGAGGTTGAATTTACCATGCTTGGAAAAAAATATACAACTCATCTTCCTGATAACAAGGACAAAATCCTGCAGCAGCTTCTGATTCAGAAGTTTCCGGTTCCTTATTCATGCAAGTCTGGAATCTGCGGAAGCTGTGAATGTTCTTTAGAAGAAGGAGAAGTGGAACTGCTGGAGAATGAGTATCTTACTGAAAGAGAAGAAGAGCAGGGGCATATATTGGCTTGCATGTCTATTGTGAAAAGTAAAAAAATAAAGCTTAACTTTGATCTTAGTTGAGAGTCATTAGGAACATATTTAACCTGGGTTTTATATCATTGGAATTGGGAATTCTGATGATATGTTTCTGTAATGTGTGGGTTTTCGGGCTTACCAACGGGAGAACCTATACCAAAATCTCAAAAATTCCACCAAGAGAGGTAGCATTGGTCCTGGGGACATCTCCGAAAATGAGATCCGGAAAATCTAATCCCTATTTTACGAAAAGAATGGATGCTGTAGCTCTTCTTTACCACCATGGGAAAATCAAGAAAATTATAGTGAGCGGGGAGAAGAGTACAGGGTACAATGAACCGAGAGCAATGAAAAATTATCTGGTTTATCTGGAAGGTGTTCCGGAAGATATTATTATGGAAGACCCGAAAGGTTTCAATACCTATAAAAGTATTCTCCGTTGTAAGGATGTTTATAAAAAGAAAAATGTCATCATTGTATCTCAGGGATATCACAACCTGCGGGCTTTGTTTTTTGCAAGAAACAATGATATGAATGCTTTGGGATTTGATGCTCAGGATGTCACAAAATCTGAAAGCTTCTACAGAAACCAGACGAGGGAAATCCTCGCCCGTGTGATTGCTGTAGTCTATTTTATTTTAGGCGTTTCTCCGGATTAGAAAGGATATCCGAACGCGATATTAACAGTGGGTTTAAAAGGCTGGAAATATTTGAATCTCCATCGGTCTCCATCAGGTTTATTCGGGTCATAGATCTTGTAAGCAAGGTCAATTCTGGCCGTTACATACGCGATATTCAATCTTAATCCAAATCCACTTCCGATACCTACCTGCTTCAGGAACTTATTAAATTTAAATTCATCTCCATATCCGTCATTATAGTTACGAAGACTCCATGTATTTCCTATATCTGTAAATAAAGCACCCTCATAGGTTTTATTGAACGGAATTCGGTATTCAATATTGGTGGTAAGCTTTAAATTGTCTGTCATATAAGTACGTACTCTTTCATCCACTTGAGAATCTGCAGGACCTAATCCTCCAAATGCTACCCATGCTCTGATATCGTTGGAACCTCCATTGAAATATGATTTGATGATTGGCATATCCTGAGAATTTCCATACGGTATTCCAACCCCGATAAACTGGCGAAGTACTAATGTCTGGTTTCCATTGAATTTGAAATATTTTCTGGCATCAATATCAAATTTTATAAACTGTGCATATGGCAGTCCGAAAATGGTTTTTTGAGGACCGGTAACAACACCTCCGTCGTTATCTTTTTTATTGAATAAGCTTAAAATGTTTCCTGCAAGCTCAACTTTCCCATTAAAATAAAATGCGTTTGGATATTCCTTTTTCCCAATTTCACTGTATACAAAGTTATAGATCATGGAAGAAATAAGAACATCCTGCGTTTGTCTGTCTTTGTTGACCAATGTTCCGGTAAATGCCGTTAAAAGATCTGTTCCCTGCTGATTCAGACTTCCACGGTAAGCATCGTTCTCGATAATTTCTTTAGAAACTTCATCTACGCTTAGTTTTCCATCTTTATAATCCTGACCAGTTTGTGCAGTTTGCGGGTTAAACATAAAATAATTCCCGAAAACTTCATCTTTTACTCTTCTGTCATTGACAAAGTAGTCGTAATAAGCATCTTTATTTTTGGTTAAACTGACCTGAGTATTGAATAAAGTAAGCTTATGGTATACCTGATCATTAACACTTGCCTGATAATTCAGTCCTGTATTAAAAATAATTCTTCCCAAACCGATGTTGTTCTGTATGGACGCCCCCAACAGAATAGATGAAGTAGGCGTATATCGTTTAGGGATAAATTTATAATAATTAAATGGAAGCAAAAGCCTTGGGAAATTCAAAGATGCCTGAGCTGATATTTCATAGGCGGCAACTCTTTTATCAATATCCTTTGTACTTCTGATAGATCCAAATGTTCCTGAAAGACTCGTGGAAAGGTTTTCTGCCCCCCTGAAAACATTACGGGTAGTAAGGTCTACAGAAGGAGAGATACCGAGATTTAAGAGCTGAGAGTAATTGATATCTGTTCCCAGTTTAAATTCATACTTTGGAAGAGGTTTCAGTACATATAAAACATCAACAATACTGTCGTTAGGTGATGCCATTCCTCCTTGTCTCAGGGAATCTCTTGCCTTAACGATGCTGAAATTGTTCATCGCCAAAAGGTTTCTCTTCGTTACGTCAAGTTTAGTCTGGTCGAAAACTTTTTTACTGTCCGGAATAATAGCTCTCCATATGGATGAAAGTTTATATTTATCATTCATCGTATGAAATCTTATTCTCCTTAAGCTGTCTTTTTTGGTGTTTTTAGGGTAATCACCCGGTTCATCAACAATCGCAACATCTATATTTCCGAAAGTTGAGATTTTATATGGAGTATCCAGAGAATCTTTGTGAATTTCCAGTGTCAAAGGAACCTGTTTTCTGCTTTTGAGAGAGTCAGCTACAAAATAAACCTCATCATTGGAGGCATTGAATCTATAGAACCCAAACTCTCTCATCAGATCAGTAATTCGGGTGACTTCTCTTTCAAGAACAGTCTGATCAAGAATCTGTCCGGATCTTATAAGACTTCTGTTCAAATTATAGTTGTAGTAACCTTTGATCCCCTGATCCGGAATATTATAAAAATAATCCTTGATTCGGGTAGGGTCATTATGCTTAATGGAATAATTAACAGCGGCTTTTTTAGCAGCGGAATCCAGGGTATGTTTAAACGTTACATCCGCATCCCAGTATCCTCTGTAAGTAAGTCTTTTTTTAATAGATTCAGCACTTTTTTCACTTCTGGTCTGATCAAGAATCACTGGCGGTGTTCCCCAGTTATGCAATAAACGATCGAACAGCAGGCTTTTTCCAACACTGCTTTTCATATTATATTTAAGGAATAAAGAGTCTCTCAGTTTCTGATTTCTCATCTCTCCGGGATAGGTCATATATTCATTAAGTATCGTATCGTATTTCGTGTCAGCCATATTGTACAGAAGAAGACTTAATGGCATGAAAAGAAATTGCTTTTTATTAGGCTTTTGCTGAATATAATCTTTGAGTTCCTCATCGAAAAATTCTTTCTTATCCTCGAACCCTAATGTGTTCTTGGTAAGCAGATATTCGCCTTCAGGAACTTTTTTTGTTGTACTACAAGCATAAAGGAGACCAACAAATGTTGCAAATGAGATAATTTTATAATATTTTTGAGGAGAATTCTTATAATGCTTACAGCTCATACAATAAAAATTTTACAGTCTTTAGATAAAAAGAAGTTCAGACAAAAATACAATTTGTTTTTGGTTGAAGGTAATAAAATCATTTGTGAACTTTTTAATTCTAACTTTAAAGTTAAAGAAATATTATCAACCGATCCACAAAAATTGGACCGTACTGATATTCCTGTTACTCATATCTCTGAAAATGAATTAAAAAAAATTAGTTTTCTTAAAACACCAAAAGATTCCGTAGCGGTATGTTATCTTGCTGAGGAAGAAAAATGGGCGGATAAGAATATACAGCTGGTTTTGGATGGAATACAGGATCCAGGAAATTTAGGAACCATTATACGGCTGGCAGACTGGTTCGGAATAGAACAGATTATCTGCAGTGAAGATACCGTAGATGTCTACAATCCGAAAGTGATTCAGGCTACTATGGGTTCTTTTACCAGAGTTAATGTTGTGTATACTGATCTTGTGGAATATCTTTCTGCAACAGAAAATGTAAATATCGGAACGGATATGGAAGGGGAGAACATTTATACATTTGAAAAACCTGAAAAGATCAATCTGATCTTAGGAAATGAAGGAAATGGAATGAGACCAGAAACTGAAAAACTTTTACAAAAAAGTATCAGCATCCCGAGATTTGGAAAATCCCAGTCTACAGAAAGTCTGAATGTATCCATGGCTGCCGGGATTATTTTAGGACAGTTATTTTCAAAATAAAACTTAGAAATTAGGGCTTAGGGAGTGAAAATATAACATTATTTTCTAAATCCTAAGCCCTAATTCCTTATATCAATTGTTCCATGCTGGAAACACTTTTATTTTTCTGATATACTTCCATCTTTTTTCTGACATACTTCAACGCTATAGGAGCGAGGTAGATTAATGCCGCACCAATCAGTTTTTTCTTCCAGTTGGAGCTTTTCATATTCTTTTTGGCGTAGTTTCCTACGATAGCGGTAACCCCTAGTTTAACAAGGCTGTCCGTAATATTCCCTCCTTTGAAAGCGGAGCTTGCAATTCCTACAGCTGTATTTTTGTTAATCAGTAGATCTTTTACTTCTGAGGTAAGCTGTTTGGCAATGACGTCCTTTCTCAGAACCACTTTTTCATCACCGTCTTCATCTATCTTTTCCTGAAGATATTGGTCGCTTAATCCATTGGTAAATGCACTTAGGCTTTCCTTTGTGTTTTTGAAGGTAAGAAGATTCTCCAGATCATTTATTTCACCTTGAAGCAGTTTTTTCTTTCTTCTTAATTCTTCTATGCTCTCGTATTTTCTGCCCATAGTTTAATGATTTAAAAATTTAATAACCTGATCTGCAACAGCATTTACGATCTTCGTTTTGAAGGCAACAACAAATGCCATTACCAGTGCATAGAATGCAGCAACAATTAAGAATCCGTAAGAGTAATTATCCAGTGCTTTTCCAATAAGGAAAGCGATTCCAAAATTGAAAAGGATAATAAAAAAAGCAAAAGCAACAAGCAGTACTACAAAGTAAGTAATGAGCCCGGCAGAAAGGGACGACTTTTCAGTCGCTTCAATTTTCAGAAGATCTATTCTCTTGGAGGCGTATTCTTTAATAGTTTCTATCATTGTTTTTTTTTAAAGTTACAAAAAAAGGAACTTTTGCACAAAAGTTCCTTTCTGTAATTTACTTAAAAAAGATAAATTACTTATTTTTTCAGATCATTCAGTTCTGCTTCTACATCTTTTGCCAAATCTGCAGTTTTAGAAACAATTTGATCTTTATATTTGTCATATCCGTCTTTCACAGTATGTGCTACGCTGTTTGCAGTTTCTTTGAAAGTAGAAGAAATATTGCCATATTGGTCTTTTACTTTTTCAGAAACCTCTCCGTATTTATTTTTAGCCTGATCTTTAAGATCATTTGCCTTATCCTTTATTTTTTTTCTGGTTTCTTTACCTTCTTCCGGTGCATAAAGCATTCCTAAGATTACACCTGCCGCAGCACCTGCAAGAAGTCCTGCCAATATACCTGCTGTATTATTTCCTTTTCTAGACATTTTAAGTTTTTTAATAATTAATAATAGATTAGTTTTTACAGTAATAAAACTTACAATTTGTATACCAAAGGGGGCTTGAGGCCTATTAAAAATTGTTAAATCTTTTCGATGTGAGATAAAATAAGTTCAATAGTTTCTTCTTTGGTCAATTCTGAGTTATCAATAACGATAGCGTCTTCAGCCTGCTTCAAAGGGGCTATTTCGCGCTCGCTGTCAATCTTATCACGCTCTATAAGGTTCTGCTTTACCTGCTCTTTATCTGCTTCAATTCCCATACCTTGCAGTTCCAGGAACCTTCTGCTGGTTCTTTCATCAATACTGGCAGTAAGAAAGAATTTATAGTCCGCATTTGGCAGAACTACTGTCCCAATGTCACGTCCGTCCATAATGACACCTCCTTTTTCTGCCAAAGTGCGCTGTGACTGAAGCAAAAAGTCTCTTACTTCTTTTTGTTTGGCAACAAGGCTCACATTGTCAGATACTATATTAGTACGGATTTCTTTGGAGATATCCGTGTCATTAAGAAAAAGGATAAGTGTTCCGTCGTTGTTTTTAAACTCAAGGCGGATCTGGTCTAAGGAAGAGAATAATGTATTCAGATCAATTCCTCCATTTTCGTCCAGACAATGCTGCAATGCATACCAGGTAACTCCTCGGTAAAGAGCTCCTGTGTCCATATGAATAAGTCCCAGTTTATCTGCAATGATTTTAGAGATAGAACTTTTTCCGGTAGACGAGTACCCATCGATAGCAATTACAGGTTTTTTCATACTGCAAATTTCAAGATTTTTTCTTAAAAATCAAGAGGAAGTAAGAAAATTTCAGAATAATTAAGAAAATTTCAGCCGAAAAGATTACTCTCCTCTGTGGCTGGAAAGGTCCATGGAAATTCCTATCTGATTGACATTGGAAGAGTTGTGATATCTTACATGAGCATAATCTATGCGGAATCTGGAAACTTTTACTCCAAATCCTGCAGAAAGTCCGGAGAAGTTTCTTTGATCTGCAACTGCCAGCTCATTTCCTCTTTTTACATTATATCCCAATCGGATGTTGAAGTTTTTTTCCGGAAACAATTCAGCTCCCAATGAAAAGTGATCTGCTATTTTTCTGCCGGCATTCACTTTCTGTCCGTCCAGGTTATATTCTGAAGAAATATCAAATTTCTGAAGATCATGCGCTGTAATAGTAATTGCAAGAGGGAAGTTCTTGATTATTTTGGTATACCCAAGATCAATTCTGAAAGGAAGATTCTCTCTTGTTCCATTGAATGACTTCAGCTGAAAACCAAAATTTCTCATCACAAGAGAAACTACTTCTTTGTTCTTTTTATTATGATAGGTAACTCCCGCTGTTCCTGAAATTGCGGAAGAAGTATAGTTGTCAATTTTTGAGGTAACGAAATTAAGCCCTCCACCAATCGTCCAGTCTTCTTCAAATTGGTAGGCATAACCTGCGCCAATGGCTACATCCGAAGCCTTGAATTCTCCGTTTTCGAAACCGCTTTCGTCCGTTCTCGGTGTACTTCCATAGCTCATATACCTGGCGTTGATGGTAGCCATATGGCCATTCTCAAAGTCTTTGGCATAAGCAATAGTTCCGTATTTTGAATCGGCAAGATAAGCTGTTGCGTTTACAGAAAGCTGTTTGTCAGAATCTCTATTTAACAGGGCAGGGTTTGCAATAGCAAAGGAAACATCATAATCTCTTATCGAAATTGCATCGCCACCCAAAGCAGCCTGTCTTGCAGATACAGGTACATTTAAGAACGGATAAACATTTGTTCCTGTTTGCGCATAAGAAACAATTCCTGATAGAAATAATGAAAAAATGATAATTTTCTTCAACTCAATTTATAATTAATGCAAAAATAATCCTTTTTCGTACTTTTCAAAATATTTCTTACATTATTTCTACTTAAATATTTTTCTTTCATCAATATCTTTAATGATTATATTTGCAAAATCAAATTCAGGGGAAACCCATACTAATAAAAAGTTACTAAAAATAAAAGATGAAATATAAAAGAATCCTTCTGAAACTAAGCGGTGAGGCCTTAATGGGAAACAGGCAATATGGTATTGATACCGAAAGACTGCAGGAATATGCCGTTGAGATTAAGAGAGTAGTCGAAAAAGGCTGTGAAGTAGCGATCGTCATTGGAGGAGGAAATATTTTCCGTGGTGTTGCAGGAGCTGCAAAAGGTATGGATAGAGTGCAGGGAGACTATATGGGAATGCTGGCAACTGTAATCAATGGTATGGCATTGCAGGGAGCATTGGAAGATGCAGGAATCAAAACAAGACTTCAATCTGCTATCGAAATGGATAAAGTAGCTGAACCTTTCATCAAAAGAAGAGCTGTAAGACACCTTGAAAAAGGAAGAGTCGTAATCTTCGGAGCAGGTACAGGAAACCCTTATTTTACTACAGATACAGCGGCTACTCTAAGAGCAATCGAAATTGGAGCTGATGTGATCTTAAAAGGAACAAGAGTAGACGGAATCTATGACAGCGATCCTGAAAAAAATGCTGATGCTGTAAAATACAATTCATTATCTTTTGATGAAGTATTTGAAAAAAACCTTAAGGTAATGGATATGACTGCCTTTACCTTGAGCCACGAAAACAAATTGCCAATTATTGTATTCGATATGAATAAAGATGGTAACCTGTCAAAAATTGTAGACGGAGAGAATGTAGGTACTTTGGTTAATTTATAATCAATCCTAGAACTAAAAAATATAAGAACACCTGCCATGATTATTGTGGCAGGTGTTTTTGTTTTATATTGGTTTTAATATTTATTGATCTGCCTCAACATTTTGCGTGGCATTTTCCTTTTCAACCAACGTGTAATGGGAGAAAACCCATTCAATGATCTGATTTATTATTTTCATGATCATCTCAAGTTCGGTCACCGCAGTTACTCCCGGTACCAGTTTCACAACGTCAGGTTTGGGTAATGGCTGTTGTAAAATAAGACCGGTTACCTGAGGATCAGACTTTGTCGCGGGAATACCATTATACATGCCCACATGTTGTACTGATAACTGAAGCATATAGTCTTGCAAAGTTTCAGGAGGTGTTTTGATGCTAATTGAGGAACTGCTTGAGTGTTGCAGCTGACCTGGAAGCGATTGGTTTTGTATTCTTGTATAGCTGGCTCCTGATTTTGAAGAATCATCAATAGCCATCTTCTGTAAAGCATTTAATATGCCGGCCGTCATATGTGTAGGAGCCTGACCATATATTGTTGCAATTTTTTCCAGTTCTGATACCGGCCAAGCATGAGGCACTACGTCCAAATCATTCCAGTGCATGGTATTCCAGCTTTGGTAAGTTCCTGATTGTTGCTGCCATCCTGGTGGCAACGGTGGAAATTTACTGTTGAACAGACTGGCAAATGCTGCCTCACCAGGAGTTGGTCCGGCGGTAGGATATACAAGCGTTACACCGAAAGCATTCAGATCTTTATTTTCTTTCAGATAAAGGGCAAGAGTAGGTGATAATGCTCCTGCAAGACTGTGTCCGCAAAATATAATAGCTGTACCGGGTTCCGGATGTAAGCCTGCAAGAAACTGCTGCAGTGTCGTATTCGGGGAAGCTGCAGAATGAGGGCTTTCAAGTCCGAGAAGGATACTTACACCGGTAGCTGTACCTTTTGAAATATAAGGGTCTGTACCATTATAAGCTGTTGGAACGAAATTGGAAGGATTATAAGTCGTCCAGTTCACCACTTCTGAAACTGAGAAATCTTCTGTTTCCCAATCGTAAAGTGATGAAGGATTAGTTGCTGCAATAGCCACAACGTAAGCAGGCAGTGTAGGACCTCCCGGAAATGCGAGAGCATCACATTTAGCTACATATAATGCATTATCAGCAACTCCTGTAGGAAAACCCTTTTCATCTTTTTCTTCAATCAGGGCAGGTCCCCAGACAAGATCCCAGCTTCCTAATACCGGCAAAACTGAAGGGTCAGCTGTTGAAGGCGTTTCCTGGCCCATTATTTTAACAGGAGGAACATTGTTAAAATAAAAAGATAAGTCATACTGAAGCTGTAATTGCAATTGGATACCTAGGCCGTTGTAGCCTCCCGCACGGTTTGCAAGACCTGCCATACCAAATACTTGTTGATAGGCATCTAAAGATGGATTTGTCATAATGTGATTGGTTTAAAATTAGTTGATAAAATGATTATGAATTATTTTACATAAAATTCTCTTTTGTGTGATATTATAATCTTTATTGAGAACTTCATTAAAATGATAAAGTAAAATAAACCATTAAAAATGGTATACCGGTAAGTAGAAATAACCAAAATATTCTATAGGTATTTGTACCTGAAATTCATCAATTAAGATCATTAAAAACCATCTTCTTTTTTTCAAAGCAAGGACAAGTACGCAAAATACATCTGTGAAATACCTATTATTCAAAAACAATTATTATTTTTGCAGCACTGAATAGCAAAAAATAGTTTTAAACAGTGAAATAACACTGATGTTTACAGGATTTGTAAATTTTAACTGATTGATATTCAGATTAATTAATAGATGTGTAATTTATCAAACTTTAATATAATAATGGAAGAATTAGATCTTATATTAGAATCTGTAAAACAAGACATGGATGCAGCTGTAAAGCACCTGGATCACGCATTTCAAAGAATTAGAGCAGGACGTGCTTCTACATCAATGGTTCAGGATGTAATGGTAGAATATTATGGAGCAATGACTCCTATCAACCAGGTGGCAAATGTTTCTGTTCCGGATGCAATGACAATCTCTATTCAACCTTGGGACAGAACGGCAATCAATGCGATTGAAAAAGCGATCATCAATTCAAACTTAGGCTTTGCACCTTCTAACAATGGGGAAAACATCATCCTTAATGTTCCGCCTTTGACAGAAGAAAGAAGAAGAGAGCTTGCAAAACAGGCTAAAGTAGAAGCTGAGAATACTAAAGTAACTGTAAGAAACGCAAGACAGGATGGTTTGAAAGAACTTAAAAAACTGGACGGAGTTTCTGAAGATGTTGTAAAAGGAGTGGAAGAAGAAATCCAGACCTATACAGACAAATATGTAAAGCTTTGCGATGAGCATCTTAAGACAAAAGAAGCTGAAATTATGAAAGTATAATTTAGGTTTTTTGAAAAATAATAAAGAGGTTTTCGATGGAAAGCCTCTTTTTTTTCTTTTAGATAAGCTTGTTCTGTTGCTTTTAAACTATGTATTTGGTTTTTTTGTTTAGAACTTTATCGTAAAGAGGTCTCATTCCATAATATATTGATGAGTATTTGCGTTAATTCATTATATTTATAGAATTATTCCTGCAGACTTAACTTAAAACAGGAAATTAAACATTTTAAAAGTGATGACGAAGATTATTGGTGTAGGCAACTACATACCATCTGAAATGATAACCAATCTATTTTTTGATAAGCATATTTTTCTTAATGAAAAGGGGATATTATTAAAAGAAAATAATACATCTATTACAGATAAATTAAAAAAAATTACGGGCATTGAAGAAAGAAGATATGCTCATAGTACAGAGGTTACTTCAGATCTTGGATTTATTGCAGCTAAGGCTGCCATTGAAAATGCAGGAATAGATCCTGAAACATTAGACTATATTATTTTTGCCCATAATTTTGGAGATGTTCGTTTTGGAACAATTCAATCCGATGCGGTTCCCAGTCTTGCGGCAAGGGTAAAGCATTTGTTAGGAATCAGAAATAACTTCTGTGTGGCGTACGATGTTCTTTTTGGATGCCCTGGCTGGATTGAAGGAGTGATACAGGCTAATGCATTTATTAAAGCCGGTATTGCCAAACGATGCTTGGTGATTGGCGGGGAAACTCTTTCCCGTGTAGTGGATATTCATGACAGGGACAGTATGATCTATGCTGATGGAGCAGGAGCGGCTGTGCTGGAAGTGAACAACGATGATGACTCCGGAATAAAGGCTCATTTGTCAGCTTCCTATACTTTTGAGGAGAAAGATTATCTGTATTTTGGGAAATCGTACAATAATGAGAAATGCCCGGATACAAAATATATCAAAATGGATGGGCGAAAAATTTATGAGTTTGCCTTAATAAATGTTCCTGATGCCATGAAAAAATGTCTGGACAGCAGTGGGTATTCTATCAGTCAATTGAATAAAATTATTATTCATCAGGCTAATGAAAAAATGGATGAGGCTATTGTTAACAGGTTTTACCAATTGTATAATACACCGGTTCCTGAAAATATAATGCCGATGGTTATTCATAAACTGGGAAACAGCAGTGTGGCTACCATTCCGTCTTTGCTGACTATGATTTTAAATGACGAACTGGAACATCATAAAATCCAGAAGGATGATGTGATATTATTTGCTTCTGTAGGGGCAGGAATGAACATTAATGCCTTTGTTTACAAGTTTTAAACTGAGCATGAAAAAGCTGAAATTATAAAGCATAATTTTTAGTTTTAAAATATAAAAAGAGGTTTCTATTGGAAACCTCTTTTGCTTTTACAGACATTTGATTTGTCCTTTCTGATCTCTATGCTGTAACAGAGATTGATAGTTGGTAAGCAATTTATCGGCATTACACTGCACTTCTTTACTTGGAATATTATCTGCTGTTTTTTCTTTTTGATCAGATTTTATACTGTATTTCTTTTCAAGGCATTTCAGGGGTTTGCCATGCTGAAGATAAATACGGGTTTCTGTAATATCATCTTTAGTAATAGGTTTTTCCGGAGTACCACCATCAAAATTCCATACGGTTTCCTGTCTGAATATAAAGAAAGGCTTTCCATCTTTTATAAAATATTTTTCAGATCCGGAGAAATGACTGTGTTCTGCATAAAAATGCTCTATCACTTTGATCTCATTTTTGTCTGAATGAAAAGTGACTTCACCTGAAGGTTCATCATTACAATCATAAATAAACTTTGATTGACTTAGTTTTCTAGTCTCCAATTGAATCTGAAGAGCAGCATATTCTTTTTTTATCTGATCAATGGGATCCGCTGCCATGTTAGTCTGTGCTGAATCCTTTTTTTCGAAAGAACTGTCTATTGAAGCAGGTTTTTTATGAACTGCCTTATCATTTTTACATGAAAAAACAAGAAATAAACCTGCTGTGAGAAATAGGATTTTCATAAGATAAATAGTTTGGTGGCTGGATAAAAATACAAAATAATGGTACAAAAAAGGCCTTCAATTGAAAGCCTTACTTTTTATTTGCAATTTTCATTGTAATCATAAATCACTTCATTGATAATTGAAAGTTTGTCTACTGTTGAATTGCTGATTTCATCTCTAATGAACTTCCCAAGACCGGTTCTTTTCTTCTCTTCATTTTTAAGAGAACCATATTCTCCTTTAGTAATTTTTGCTTTTACATACGGGCAGTCTGCAAGGATTATTTTTGCTTTTGCCGGAGTCAGTTCTTCCACTTTTCCGCCTTTTTTAGAAAAGATATAATTGGGATTTTCTTTTAATCTTTCTGTTTCTGCGTAAGTGATGGCTTGGGTACTGTTTGCTGAAAAAGCTGTCGGATAGCCATACAGTTTATAAACCGTAATTTTTCCCTCCGTTACCACTTCTGCAAACTGATCTGTTCTTGAAAGATTATTGATCGCTTTAAACCCGGCTGCCAAACCTGTTGTGCTTTCTGAACTGTTGAGGGCTTCTCTCATATTCGAATATTTAACTGATTTAAAAATTCTTGGAGTATCACCTTCATACAGCATATATTCTTTGATATCGTCTGTGTCATACGTTTTAAACTTGATCTTGTTTTTTACTTTATCAATATCTGCAATGGCTGCAAATTTTACTTTTAACTGATTTTGCCATGGGCTGGAGTATCCTCCATGCAAATGAACGACACCTTCAGTTTTTTTTCCGCTTTTATCAATAATGTATCCGTATTTTTCACCGTTGTAGGTTCCGTTTTCATCCTGTTCCTGGGCATAGGTGTTCAGCGAAACAAGACCGAATAGGCCAATAAGTAGTAATTTTTTCATGGTATTGTTTTTTAACTTCGGCAAATATAATTTTTTATATCCAAAATAACTCAACAAAAAAGCTCCGAAAAAAATCGGAGCTTTTTACTTTTATTACTGATACCAGAATTATTGATATCTCTGATGTTCTTTACTTTTTGTAAACCTTTTGGTGATAGGCTTGAATAATGCTTTGTATTTTTCAGCATCAAATAATTGCGAATCTGTAAGGGCTTTATACGTCATCCAAACTCCAAAAGGAAGAAGGATCAGGTTAGGAAGCCACGCTGCAAGATAAGGATTCATTTTCCCGCTCCAGGACATGTTTTCTACCCCAACATTCATTACATAAAAGATAATGAAAATCACAATGGCGATGATTACAGGAAGTCCCATTCCTCCTTTTCTGATGATAGAACCTAAACTTGCTCCAATCAGGAAGAAGATAATACAGGTCACCGAATACGCTACAATCCTTTGCTGATAAATGACAACCTTGCTGAAATATTTTACATTGGAACTGTATTCATTCTTTTTAGACTCCAGTGTAGACTTCAGATTATCCAGCCTGTTGTAAGAGTTGTAAATGATTTCCAGCTTTTTGTCTCCTTTTACCGTATCCAGTTTGATCTGTGTTTTTGGAGCTACTTTATGCTTGTTGCCCTTATCCATATAAGTTACAACGGAATTGGTCTGGTTAAGAACCTCGGAACCGATATTGTCAAAGAACTGCTTATTGTCTTTTTTGTTTTTGTTAATCGTTCCGTCAAGTTGATTATAGGTCTGAAAACGGTAGTCATCCGTGATCTGCTCTTTTTCGATTGCTTTATTAATGATTTCACTGATGTCAAAGTGGGAAACCAATGTATCAAATTTAATAGCCTGATCGGGCTGTTTCTGTCTTACATTATCGCCTTTTCCGGCAAAGGCATCTTCAAAGACATATCCATTATAGAGTACAAGTTTCAGGAAATTTTTATTAGCTGCCGGAACAAACTTTCCTTTTTCTGCTACAACAGATTGTTGATTTTCATAAGCATTGGCTTTTTTATGTACAAAAACCCCTTCAATATTTTCTCCGTTTTCCCCATATATTTTATCAAACTTTACCATATACCCGGGAATCTGATCAATAAACTGTCCTGGAGTAAAGTTGATTGCCGGTTTTGTCTGGGCAATATTGAAAAGCATGTTCTTGGCTTTTTTCTGAAAATCAGGGATAATATTATTGGAGAAGAAAAACAACATAATCGCAAGGGCTGTTGAAATTCCAAGCAGAGGAGTCATTACCCTGGTCAAAGGAATTCCTGCCGCTTTCATTGCAGCAAGTTCATAGCGTTCTCCAAATTCCCCGAATGACATAATACTCGCGAGGAGGATTGTCAGTGGGAGAACCATGCTTATAACGTTTACTCCAAGATAAAAAAGAAGTTTAAGGATTTGCCAGTAGCTTAATCCTTTTCCCATAAATTGCCCTAGCTGAACCCAGATAATGTTTACAATAAAAATGAAAAACAATACGCTGAATATAAAGAAAAACGGTCCAAAGAAGGTTTTTATGATATATCGGTCTAGTATTTTTACCATGCGCCAAAATTAATCAAAAAGCCACAAAGTTTACTTGTGGCTTTTTATATTTTGTTAATTTTTTAACTTAAAAAGCAAATTTGCGTATTTGCCAATTCACTTTCAGCTTTTTAAAGTTCTGTAATTACGTAATTTTTAAACTTATTTTTGTCAAAAACAAACATATTAGGATCCAGCTGCTGATTTTCTTTGTATTCTTTTATCGCAATTACTGCCACATCTTTGTTGTTTCCGTGTTGTTCCAGTTTTACCATTTGCTTTTTCGCAGAATCTACAAAAATATATACGAACTGTATTCCATTTGCTTTTACCGGAGTAAGTTTAATAAAATCAGCATTCACACCATTGACCATCTTTTTACCATTATAAGTTACATTATAATCGTTTCTGTAAGTCGTAAGGTAGTTGATAGGGGAGAACATGGTACCGCTTCCGTTGGGCTTAGCGACTGTTACTTCCATATCATCTGCATTGATATTGTAAATCTTGCTTCCGTCGAAGATCTGTTCTGTATCCATAATCTTCAGTTTGTATTTTTCTCCCGCAACGTAATAAATACCCGGTTCTGTTTTCGTAACCTGCCCGTTAAGGCCGCTTCCAAAAGAAAATTTGAAGTAAGAATTCTTTTTAGAATTGTAGTTGGCTGTAATATCATCCAATATCTTCTTAGCCTTAGCATCAATCTTCTGAGCATTGGCCATACCTACTGCACTTACAACAAAACTTCCTAATATAACTTTTGAAATAATATTTTTCATTTTTTTATTTAATAATCTTTAGACATTTTTAATTTGGAAAGGTTAAATCATTCGATTTTTCCCTTAACTACGCAGATCTTCCAAAAACTGTTCCAAAGAATGAAGATCGCTGATCAGAACCTCTCTTGCTTTAGCTCCGTTAAAGCCTCCAACAATACCGCTGGCTTCAAGCTGATCCATAATTCTTCCTGCTCTGTTATAGCCCAGTTTCAATTGTCTCTGAAGCATTGAGGTAGATCCCTGCTGAGTGGAAACAATAATTCTGGCTGCATCTTCAAAAAGAGCATCTTTTTCGTTCGGGTCAAAAGCACCTACTGTACTTGTAGAGTCTTCAGAAACATATTCAGGAAGTAAGAATGCAGAAGCATATCCTTTCTGTTCTCCGATAAATTCAGCAAGTCTTTCCACTTCTGGTGTATCTACGAAAGCACACTGAAGTCTCAGGATCTCATTTCCGTTGAAATAAAGCATATCTCCTTTACCAATCAGCTGGTCTGCTCCCGGAGAATCAAGAATGGTTCTGGAGTCTACACTGGAGATTACTCTGAAGGCTGCTCTCGCAGGGAAGTTGGCCTTGATCATCCCTGTAATTACGTTTACAGACGGTCTCTGTGTTGCTACAATAAGGTGGATACCTACAGCTCTGGCAAGCTGTGCCAATCTGGCAATTGGTAATTCAACCTCTTTTCCAGCTGTCATGATCAAATCTGCAAACTCGTCTACTACCAATACGATGTAAGGTAAGAAGCGGTGACCGTTTTCAGGGTTTAACTTTCTTTCTGCAAATTTCTTATTGTATTCTTTTAAGTTTTTACAGAAAGCATTTTTAAGAAGGTCATATCGGGTATCCATCTCAATACACAGAGAGTTCAGGGTATTGATTACTTTATTGGTATCTGTAATGATTGCTTCTTCTGCATCCGGCAGTTTCGCTAAATAATGTCTTTCAATTTTTGAATATAATGAAAGTTCAACTTTTTTAGGGTCTACCATCACAAACTTCAGCTCGCTTGGATGTTTTTTGTAAAGAAGGGAAGTAAGAATGGCATTAATCCCTACAGATTTACCCTGACCTGTTGCTCCGGCCATCAATAAGTGAGGCATCTTTGAAAGATCGGCCATGAAAATTTCATTAGAGATCGTTTTTCCGAAAACCACGGGAAGATCCATATCTGTATTCTGGAATTTCTGAGAAGCAATTACAGAGCGCATAGAAACCATTGTAGGATTTTTTCTTGGTACTTCAATACCAATTGTTCCTTTTCCAGGCATTGGAGCAATAATCCTTATTCCTAAAGCGGAAAGGTTCAATGCGATATCATCCTGCAGTTTTTTAATAGCAGCTACTCGGATTCCTGCTTCCGGTACAATTTCATATAATGTAACAGTAGGACCAATTGTTGCCTTGATCTCTGCAATTCCGACGTTGAAGTTTTTCAGAAGTCCAACGATCTTATTTTTATTTTCTTCTAATTCTTCTTTATTGATGGAAATTTCTTCACTGCCATAGTCCTTCAGCAATTCTACAGGCGGCATTTGGAATTTAGCCAGATCCAGCTTATGATCATACAAACCGTGTTTTTCTACAAGTTCCTGTGATTGCTTCTCAGAATCGTCCAGAATGTCAATTACAGGAGCTACTTCTATATTGAATTTAATATTTTCCTGTGCCGGTGCAGTGTTTACAGCGGAAGATGGAGCAGATGGTCTGATATCAAATGCTTCTTCCGGAGTAGAAACCGGAACAATGGGTTTTGCAGAAAGATTTAAACTTACCGGCTCCGCTTCAAAAGAAGTGTGGTTAGGAGTCGTAATAGTTTCTATATCGGTTGAAACCGGAACTTCTGGAAATCCTTTTGGAATGCTTACAGGTTCTGGTTCTCTCACAGTATTGATTGAATTATTGGAAGTGCTATTGGTAACATCACTTACCGTAACCCGGGATGCAGCTGTTTCTTCAGCTTCTTCTTTCAACTCCTCATCTGCCTCGAAATCATCATCAGAATCAGGAATCATAGATTTTACTTTTCCAATAGTATTTTCATTGATCTTATCCAGCTTTGCTTTGATAGAACTTGGACGAAGATTAAATTCAAGAATAAAATATAAAAGAATGCTTGACACTAATACAGTCCATAGGCCTACCGTTCCAATAATAGAATTAAGGTAATCCATAACCTGATATCCATACACTCCTCCTAAAACACCTTGCCCTTTCGTAAGTGCTCCCATAAAAATAGGAAGCCAGCAGATAAAGAATAAAGAGTGCCCGAAGGTTTTCCATGGTTTGAAGATTTTCTTCTTAAGAATCAGTGTGCCAACTACAAGAAATAAAAATGCAATGATGAATGAAGCAATACCAATACTTTCGAAAATGAAAATATTCCCCAGCCAATCACCAGCCTTGCCAAAGATATTGGAAGATTTTATACTCTTGTCCAGCATTGTTCCTGCCTGGCTTTGGTCTGCTTTCCAGTTCATTAAATAAGAAATGAATGAGAATGCAAGAACAACCGATAAAAGTATAAAAGTAAGCCCGGAAAAAATACGCGGCTTAGATAAAATTTTGCCTGCTTCAGGCGATTCAGTCTGTTTTTTTTGTGTCTTTTTATCCATAATATCAATGTCGCAAATTTAATGTTTTTTCAACACTAAAAGAATCTTTTTTCTCCAAAAAATATTTTGGAAATCCCGCTTTTTACAACGATTATTTAAAATTTGATTAAAAAATATTGTTCGCAATTATAAAATAAAAATAGGGCTATTTTTTTTGTTTATGCAAATCTGATGCTGTTAAATAATATTAACTAATCCATATTTACATTTCTTTAAAAAAGATAATAAAATTTCTGATCTAAATATAGAGAAATGAAAAAAATAATAATATTAAAAATTATGATTGATATTATTTAAGATCAGGGGTGTTTTTTGAACTAGTTCAAAGGTCAGGATTTAAAACAACTATAATTTTGTCTCAGAAAATTTCACACATGGAAAACACATTCAAAACTATTCTGACTTTAGGTCTGATATTTATTTCACTGATTACAATGAACGCACAAAAACAAAAAATGGAAAACACCGCATTATTAATTATCGACGTACAAAATGATTATTTCCCCGGAGGAAAAATGACATTGGAAAAGGCTGAGCAGGCTGGAGAAAATACCAAGAGGATTTTAGAATATTTCAGAAAAAATAATCTGACTATCGTTCATATCAAGCATATCTCAACGAATGAAGGAGCCACTTTTTTTCTTCCGGATACGGATGGAGCCAAGATTAATCAGTTGGTTTTACCTAAAGAGGATGAAAAAATAATCACCAAGCATTTTCCCAACAGCTTTAGAGAAACGGATCTCATGGACTATCTTCAGTTAAAGAAAATCAAAAATCTGGTAATTACAGGAATGATGACGGATGTATGTGTAGAAGCAACTACCAGAGCCGCTTTCGACTACGGTTTTCATAATACAATTATCGGAGATGCTACAGCCACCAGAAACAGGGAGCTTAATGGGGAAGTGGTGAAAGCTGCGGAGGTTCAAAGGTCTTTTTTGGCGGGAATATCTGCTCTTGGAAATCTTTATGCCCAAATAGCGAGTGCCAATGCTTTTTTAAACGGAAAATAACTTAACATAACATAGTTTTGTAAAGGTATCAATAATTTGATACCTTTATTTTGCTTAAATAAAACAATGTCCGATTTACTTCTTAAAAATATTAGTCAATATATACTCCTTTCGCAGGAGGATTTTAAACAGTTTGTAAAGCCATTTGAATACAAAAAGTTTAAAAAGAAAGAGGTTGTTCTCAAAAAAGGAGATTATTGTCTTTTTGAAGGATTTGTTCTGAATGGCTGTTTCAAAATCTATTATCTGAATGAAAACGGATTTGAACAGACTTTATATTTTGCGATAGAAGGATGGTGGATCACAGATATCGACAGTCTGATCAATAATGTTCCGAGTATTCTGAATATTGAAGCCCTTGAAGACAGCGATGTATTGATGATTTCCAAAAAAGACAAAGAGCTTTTGTATGAGACCATGCCTCAGATAGAAAAACTTTTCAGGATCATGAACCAAAAGTCTTCAGTAGCATTGCAGAGAAGAATACTTTCATTAACGGGTAAAACGGCAGATAAACGCTATCTTGAATTTCTTGGAAAATATCCGGGACTGGAACAGAAACTTACCCAGCAGCAGGTTGCTTCATATTTGGGGATTACCCATGAATTTTTAAGTAAAATCAGAAAGAAAATATCATTGTAGAAAATGGTTTATTGTTCTTTTTCTTTTCTCGGGTAATATAATTGAAGTTTATTTATTGAAAATCAGCTGTTTATTTGCTAATGTTGTGTTTTTAAATAGAAGAATTCAATCACTGATATAGGTATTATGAATCTGGATTGAAGCGATTTTTAAAATTGAATTTTCCTTAATCTTTCCAGGCTTATTAAGAATCTTTCAAAATAAGCAAAACAGAGGCCAAAGTGACAAAAAACAGCTTTTTTTAAGCTCTTTATGGTTTATCATGCTTATTTTTGCATGTCAAGTACAATAAATCATGAAGAAGCTCCAAGATATTCTTATCTCAACCAGGACAATGGCTGTATTGTTGCTGGTGTACGCATTTGCGATGGCATATGCAACGTTCTTAGAAAACGACTACGGAACTCCTACAGCAAAAGCATTAATTTATGAGGCCAAGTGGTTCGAACTGATCATGGTCCTGCTCATTCTTAATTTCATAGGAAATATCGGAAGATATAGATTATGGAGAAGGGAGAAATGGCCGGTTCTTGTTTTTCACCTTGCCTTTATTTTTATTTTTATCGGTGGTGCCATCACAAGATACATCAGTTTTGAAGGAACTATGCACATCAGAGAAGGTGAAACATCCAACGAAATTGTAACGGATAAAAATTTCTTTAAAATTCAGATTGAAGAAAAAGGTGATGTTCTTAATTATCAGGACGTTCCTTATCTGATGTCACCTTTGAACAAAGATTTCAAAGCAACTTATGACTTCCACGGAAAAGAAGTGAAAGTGTTTGCCAAGGAATACATTCAGAGAAAAAAAGACAGCCTTGTAGCTGAGCCAAACGGTGCAGAATATCTTCATTTGGTATCTACCGGAAATACTGGAAGACAGAATATTTACATCAAACCGGGCGAAACAAAATCGATCAACGGAACTTTGGTGACGTTCAACAGAGCTATTGAAGGAGCGGTTGAATTCAAAAATGAAGGAGGAAAGTTATTCATTAAAACTCCTGTAGATGCAAGCTATATGACCATGGCTACTCAGGCAACGGGAAGTACAGTGAAAAATGAATTCCAGCCTTTGGCATTAAGAAGTTTATATACCATCAACGAACTGAAACTTGTAGTACCTGAAGGTCTTAAAAAAGGAAGACTGATGGCAATTGAAGGAGACAGAAAGAAAGATGCTAATGTTCCGGATATGCTTCAGGTTGAGCTTCAGGGTCCAAAAACAAAGCAATTGGTAGACCTTTCTGTGGAAAAAGGGAATCCTAATGCATACAAACAGGTTACTATGGACGGATTAAACATCATGGTTGGATTCGGGCCTAAAGTATATAATACTCCTTTTGCCTTGAAATTAGATGACTTCGTGATGGAAACCTATCCTGGAAGTTCATCTCCAAGTGCTTATGAAAGCCATGTGAAAATCATTGACGAAGGCAAAGAAACTCCTTATAAAATCTATATGAACCATGTTCTTAACCATAAAGGTTACCGTTTTTTCCAGTCAAGTTTTGATCCGGACAGAATGGGAACAGTTCTTTCTGTAAACCACGACTATTGGGGAACTTTGATTTCTTATATCGGATATGGACTTTTATTCTTTGGAATGTTTGTGATCTTCTTCTGGAAAGGAACTCACTTCTGGAAATTAAATAAAATGCTGATTGATGCAAACAAAAAGAAAACAAAAGCAGCAGCAATACTTTTAGTGTTCCTGAGCTTAGGTTTAAACGCACAGAAAATTGAAACTCACGGAACTACGGACGGAAGCAGAGAACACATTCATGTGGAAGGTGACAATCATACCCACGCTCCGGCTCCATCTGTCCAGCCGCTTGATGGCGCTGCTCCAAAGCAGAACTCTCTGGCTACACCAATGGGGAAAATGAGATCTATTTCGCCGGATGAGATCATTGCAAGAAACAAAATCAGTGAAGAGCATGCCGAAAAATTCGGATACCTTTTGGTGCAAAGTTTTGAAGGAAGAATTGTTCCTATCAATACTGAAGCATTGGATGTTTTAAGAAAACTATACAAGAAAGATAAATTCAAAGGAACAGACGGAAAGTATCTGACTGCCAACCAATGGTTCCTTTCAATCAATACAGATACTCCAAGCTGGACTATGGTTCCTATGATCAAGGTAGGAACGAAAGGAGGTGATGAACTGAAAAATAAAACAAAGGCAGATGAAGAAGGGTATACTTCATTGATGAACCTTTTCCCGGCAGATGCCAATGGTAATCTAACCTATATTTTAGAGCATGATTACAATACTGCATTCCGTAAAAAACCAGCTGAACAAACGAACTATGATAAAGAAGTAATTGCTGTAAACGAAAGAGTACAGATCTTCAATGAGTTCTTCAGCGGTCAGTTTATGAGAATTGTTCCTGTGAAAAATGATGCCAACCACACATGGCATTCATGGTTAGATCAAAAATTCGAACCGGATATGGAGTCTCAGCAGGTGATGGGTCCTTATTTTGCTGAAGCGCTTACCGCACAGAAAACCGGAGACTGGAGCAAAGCAGATACAGAGCTGGCAAAGCTTTCAGAATACCAGCAGAAATGGGGTAAGGCAGTAGTTCCTGCAAAATCTAAAGTTGATCTTGAGGTTTTCATGAATAAAGCAGATATTAACTTTAAATTATTGATTTTCTATACTCTTATCGGAGGACTTCTTTTAATCTTAGGATTTGTTGAGCTGTTTAAATCCAATAAAGTTTTAAATAAAATCATTAAAGTAATCATCGCGGTTGGTTTAGTAGGATATCTTTGCCATTTCTTAGGGCTTGTTGCAAGATGGTATATCTCAGGACATGCCCCATGGAGTAACGGATATGAAGCCATTATCTTCATCTCTTGGGTAGGTATTACAGCAGGTTTATTTTTATATAGAAATTCCAATGCATTAATTCCTGCAGCCGGATTCATGGTGGCAGTTATTATGATGGGATTTGCACACGGAGGTTCTGCTCTTGATCCTCAGATCACACCGCTGGTTCCGGTACTGAAGTCTTATTGGTTAATTGTTCACGTAGCCATTATTACATCCAGTTACGGGTTCTTTGCCTTGTCGATGATTATTGCTGTAATCTCATTGGTATTCTATATTATATCTAATAAAGAAACTTATAAAATTCACCACGATACTACATTAAAGGAATTGGTAATCGTTTCTGAAATGTCATTAACTATCGGATTGTTTGCTCTGACGGTAGGAAACTTCTTAGGAGGAATCTGGGCAAACGAATCATGGGGAAGATACTGGAGCTGGGACCCGAAAGAAACTTGGGCCTTCATTTCCATCATGGTATATGCCTTTGTATTACACATGAGATTGGTACCAGGATTGAGAAGCAGATGGGCATTCCACATCGCAACAATGTTTGCATTCTGCTCAATGGTAATGACTTATTTTGGGGTAAACTATTACTTAAGCGGACTTCACTCCTATGCAGCAGGAGATCCTGTGCCAGTACCGGCTTGGGTATACATCGGAATAGGAACAATGATTCTTTTATCAGCTGTTTCTTATTTCAAGTTTAAAGCCTTAACGAAGAAATAAAAGATTGAACATATCAATTAAAATCCCGGAATTTATCTTCCGGGATTTTTTTTGCTAATGATTTATACTATTGGAAGTTTTTAATCACAAAAGGTTTGCAATGATCTTTATGGTGTTAATTGATTGTTTGCAAAGGCATTTCACTCAGCAAAATGAAATAGTGTCCTTAGCTAAACGAAGTGCCTTTGCTAACAAAAGTAAAGCACTAATAATAAATTAACTTCGTGAACTTTGCGTTTAGTTAAACACCTCGAATCACGAGCCCGTAAAAAATTCATAATTTATAATTCATAATTCAAAATTTATTACCATCTTTATGATATCAAAATAATATCAAATTAAAATTCAATTATGGAAAAAACATTAAAACCCATGTCAGGTTATATTACATTGGTCATCTGCCTTGCCTTGTTTGTGGCAGCAGTTTATTTTTTTGTTAGTGGTGTGGATCAAAGTATAGCCTATGTGGTTATTGCCATGCTTTGCTTTCTTCTTTCGTGCTTTTTCTTAAAAGGCTTAATGATCATTCAGCCCAACCATTCAAGAGTGCTGAACTTTTTTGGAAAATATGTAGGAAGTGTAAAAGAGAACGGATTATTCTTCATCAATCCTTTGTATTCATCGCAGAAGATATCTTTACGTTCTGAGAATTTACAGGGACAGACTTTGAAGGTAAACGATAAAATGGGAAATCCTATTGAAATTGCGGTGGTCATCGTATGGAAAGTAGGAGATACTTATAAAGCCGCTTTTGATGTAGAACGCTATTCTGATTTTGTAAAAATGCAGAGTGAAGCAGCGGTACGTCATTTGGCCATGAGCTTTCCTTATGATAATTTAGAAGATGATCATGCTCCTATTACTCTGAGAGAAGGTGGGGATAAAATCAATTCTATCTTGGAGCAGGAACTTACAGACCGTCTTTCAAAAGCAGGAATTGTGATTCAGGAGGCAAGGATTTCGCATTTGGCTTATGCTTCGGAAATTGCAGGCGCTATGCTTCAGAGACAGCAGGCAACAGCTATTGTAGCGGCAAGAACCAAGATTGTGGAAGGAGCTGTAGGAATGGTGGACCTTGCGTTGAAAAAGCTTTCAGAAGACAATATCGTTGAGCTTGATGATGAAAGAAAAGCGGCAATGGTGAGCAATTTAATGGTAGTTCTTTGCGGAGAAAAAGCAGCCACACCGATATTAAATGCGGGAACACTTTACAATTAAGAAGTGAAAAATTAACAAGTAGATTGTACTGCAGATATTTTTTGCACTACAATAGTCAGAAATAATGTTAGAGAATTTTAGAAAATGAAATCAGAAAAAGCTCAGAACTCTTCAGAAAACAAAAGCAAAAAATCTTTTGTAATAAGGATAGATGAGTCTACTTATAAACTCCTTGAAAAGTGGGCCAATGATGACTTCAGAAGTGTGAACGGACAGATAGAATACCTTTTGCATCAGGGTCTGGTCAACGCAGGGAGGAAGAAGAAAGAGTAGTTTAAAAAAGATGAAGTGAGGGGTTATAAACGCTCTTTTCAGGGAATATAGCAGTCAGGAGATCGTACTTCTTCTCTTTTTTAAATTACAGAAAATATAAAAAAGGATTCTTTTTTTAGCTTTTCAATAAATAAATAACAATTCAATTAACCTTATACCAAAAAGAAAGCAGAGAAAATTTCTCTGCTTTTTTTATTTTATACAACTTTGAAGACTATCTGCTCCAACGTAGAATATGACGAGCCAAATCAAGCCTTTAATGGTAAAGAAAGCAAGTCCTGCCCATCCCACACGCTTGAACCACTTCTTAAGCTTTGAGTTATTTTCTTGTGAATTTTCCATTGGTGATTATCAAAATGATTACCCTGCAAAGATAAGCATGTTTATAATTAGTCCAAATAAAAAACACATTAAAAATTAAAGTTTTGAGGTTCACATAATATTTTTATCTTTAGAGAGAACGAAAAGTAAGATTTTATGTCAAAAAAAGTAAAGGATTTCGGAATCGAAAAAACGCTGAAAAATTTAGGTATTAAAGAAGAGAACAAAGGTACCTCAACAGGCGGGAAATATTTCGCTTCAGGAAAGGTGATAGAAAGCATTTCTCCTGTGGACGGAAAGTTGATCGCTAAAGTAAAAACTTCCGGAGAAAGTGATTATGACAAAGTAATTGAAACTGCTCAAAAGGCATTTCAGGAATTCAGACTGATCCCGGCTCCCAAAAGAGGAGAGATCGTAAGACAGCTGGGCTTAAAATTAAGAGAATATAAAGATGATCTTGGTAAACTTGTTTCTTACGAAATGGGTAAATCATTACAGGAAGGGCTTGGAGAAGTTCAGGAGATGATTGACATCTGCGACTTCGCTGTAGGACTTTCAAGACAGCTTCAGGGGTACACTATGCACTCTGAAAGACCTGGTCACAGAATGTATGAGCAATACCATCCGCTGGGAGTTGTAGGAATCATTACTGCATTCAACTTCCCGGTAGCTGTTTGGTCTTGGAATACAGCATTGGCTTGGATCTGTGGTAACGTTACCATCTGGAAGCCATCTGAAAAAACACCACTTTGTGCTATCGCATGCCAGAATATCATGATGGAGGTTATAAAGGAAAATAATCTTCCTGAAGGACTTTCAAGTGTATTGGTATCAGACCACGAAATCGGACAGAAATTAGTAGATGATAAAAGAGTTGCCCTTGTTTCTTTCACAGGATCTACAAGAGTAGGAAGAATGGTTTCTTCTAAAGTGGCAGAAAGATTCGGGAAATCTATCCTTGAATTAGGCGGAAATAACGCAATTATCATTACAAAAGAAGCTGATATTGATATGTCTATCATTGGAGCTGTTTTCGGAGCGGTAGGAACTGCAGGTCAGAGATGTACTTCAACAAGAAGACTGATTATCCATGAAAGTGTTTACAATGAAGTGAAAACAAGATTAACAAAAGCTTACGGGCAGCTGAAAATCGGAAATCCATTGGATGAGAACAACCATGTAGGTCCTCTGATTGATACTGATGCTGTAAACCAATACGAAGAAGCCATCAAGAAATGTAAAAAAGAAGGTGGGAAATTCGTTGTTGAAGGCGGAGTTTTAACCGGAAAAGAGTACGAATCCGGATGCTACGTGAAGCCATGTGTTGCAGAAGTGAAAAACTCTTATGAGATCGTTCAGCATGAAACATTTGCACCGATCCTATATCTGATTAAATATAAAACACTGGAAGAAGCTATCGCTATTCAGAATGATGTTCCACAAGGACTATCTTCAGCGATTATGACCCAGAACTTAAGAGAAGCAGAATTATTCCTTTCTCATGCAGGTTCAGACTGTGGTATTGCCAACGTAAATATCGGAACTTCGGGTGCTGAAATTGGTGGAGCTTTCGGTGGTGAAAAAGAAACCGGAGGAGGAAGAGAGTCTGGATCTGATGCTTGGAAGTACTATATGAGAAGACAAACCAATACTATCAATTATACTGCTCAACTTCCTTTGGCACAAGGCATTAAATTCGATTTATAAAAGCTTTACTTAAAGCATTCAAAAAACAAAAAAAATAATAACCTGAATGATCAAATGCTTCATTCTTTGAGTCATTTGATCATTCACTTATTAAATCACACTACAAATTTATTATGGAACAGACATTAGATATAAAAGCAAATAAAGTAAAAGAAACTGTAGGAAAACATGTGTTGGCAGACGGTTTCGATTTTGTGATGGATATTGAAAGATCACACGGATCATGGCTTTATGATAAACTTACAGACAGAGAATATCTGGATATGTTTTCTATGTTCGCATCAGCATCCATCGGATACAATCACCCTTATCTTTTAGAAAGATCAGAATGGTTGGGAAGAATGGCTGTGAACAAACCTACTTTGGCTGACGTGTACTCGGAAGAATATGCTCATTTCCTTGAAGTATTTGAAAGAGTAGTTATTCCTGAAGAATTACAATATGCTTTCTTTATCGAAGGCGGAACTATGGGGGTTGAAAATGCAATGAAAGCATGTTTCGACTGGAAAACCCGTAAAAACTTTGCAAAAGGAATAGAAACAGAAGCTGGAATCTGTATCCACTTCAAACAGGCTTTCCATGGAAGAAGCGGTTATACCTTGAGCTTAACCAATACTTCTGACCCAAGAAAGTACCAATATTTCCCAATGTTCAACTGGCCGAGAATTTTAAATCCAAAATTAAAGTTCCCGATTACAGAAGAAAACCTTGAAGAAACAATCAAAAATGAAAATCTTGCTTTACTTCAGATTGAAGAGGCTATTCTGATGCACCTTGATAAAGTGGCATGTATCATCATAGAACCTATTCAGGCAGAAGGAGGTGACAACCATTTCAGAGACGAATTCCTGTTGGGATTAAGAAGAATCTGTGATGACAACGAAATCTTACTTATTTTTGATGAAGTTCAGACAGGTATTGCCATTACAGGGAAAATGTGGGCATTCCAGCACTTTACAGCAAAACCAGACATCATTTCTTTCGGTAAAAAAGCACAGGTTTGTGGTGTTTTGGCCAATAAAGAAAAGTTTGATGAAGTTCCGAATAACGTTTTCAGAGAAAGCTCAAGAATCAATTCTACATTTGGAGGAAACTTTATTGATATGCTTCGTTTCCAGCTGGTAATGGAAGTGATCGAAAAAGAAAACCTTGTGGAGAATGCAAGAGTAGTTGGCGATTTCTTATTGGAAAGCCTGAAAGCCCTTGCTGAAAAATATCCTGAAAAAATTTCAAATGCAAGAGGAAGAGGCCTGATGTGTGCTGTTGATCTGCCATCCGCAGAACAGAGAAATCACCTGATGAATGAGCTTTTCAATGATGGATTAATCATTCTTCCATGTGGAGATCAGTCTCTTCGTTTCAGACCTCATTTGAATGTGACAAAGGAAGAAATTCAACTTGCACTAGACAAAATTGAAAGCAATATTAATAAAATTTAAAACCCGGGATTTGTAATTTAAAAAAAAACATCGTATATTTAGATACTCAAACAATTAGAATATGGAAAGAAGTACGAGAGTATCAGTTTATGAAAGTGATAACCCTTCAGAAATTCAGTTGGTTAAGTCTAAATTGGATGATGCGCAAATTACAAATACTGTTGAAAATAACTATCTTACGTTTACCACAACCCCAACAGCAACTTCGCTGAAGGTAATGGTAGATCTGGAAGAAGAAAAAAAAGCATTTGAAATTATTGATGCTTACCTTCAACAAAGTGAAAATCAATAAACAATTTCATAATTTTAAATTTTACTACTTCGAACCGAAAATTAATCTTAATTAATTTTCGGTTTTTTAATTAACTACAAACCATTAAAAAATTATTCTTGCAATTATTAGTTATTCTAATTTTTTAATCATTCAATCTTTTAATTTTTAAATCAAATGTTACACATGAACCCGGAGATCAAACTAAGACAATCGCAAATTGAAGACAGAAACAGGATTTGGGAAATTATCCAGCAATCTATTGAAAGAAGAAGACAAGACGGAAGTACCCAATGGCAGAACGGATATCCTAATTTGGGGACTGTAGAAAGTGATATTGCTAAAGGTTTCGGACATGTTTTGACCGTAGACGGAGAAATTGCAGTATATGGAGCTTTGATTCTGAATGATGAGCCAGCGTACAGCACCATTGAAGGAGCTTGGCTGAGTGATGGGGAATTCGTAGTCGTTCATAGAGTGGCTGTAGATGAAAAATTTGCAGGACAGGGAATGGTGAAGAAATTTTTTGATCATATCGAAGAATTCACCAAATCCCATGACATTCAAAGTATTAAAGTAGATACCAACCATGATAATATTGCCATGTTGAAAATCCTTGAAGGAAGAGGGTATTCCTATTGTGGAGAGGTTCTTTTAAGAGACGGCATGAGAAAAGCTTTTGAGAAGATTATAATTTAAGTAAAAAGTTAAATCATCTTTCATTGAATTTTTAAACCGGCCTGTATTTATAAACTCTATCGGGTTTGTTCGTTTGGTTCTGAACTAATTTTTACTTTTGTTCAAATTTTTATATATGCACCAGAGTATAGAAATTGATGAGAAAATTTTTCAGGATGCCGTAAGATTTTATGGCACCGTGTTCAGCTTACCCCCTTTAGCATCGAAAATCTATTCCTACCTTCTTTTTGACTATGAGAAAGTAGGAATTACTTTTGACGAATTTGTTGAAGTGCTCTCCGCGAGCAAAAGCTCCGTTTCTACCAGTATTTCATTATTGTTAAATGCTCAGCTTATTGTTGATCATAACAAAATGGATGAGCGGAAGCGGTATTTTTTCATCAATGATGAATACAAAAAAATACGATTCGAGAAAATTGTCCAGAAAATGCAGGACGAAATGAAACTATTAGATGATTTAAACAATTTTAAAAAAAGTAAAGACGATGGATACAATGAAAGAATAGAAGTTTACAAAGCACTCTTAAACAAAAACATAGAAAATATTCAGGAATCTCTTAATAAACTATAAAATGAATAATAAGCTAGTTATACTTTCCATTGCAGCGCTTTCACTGACTGCCTGCAAAAAAGAAGCTCCGAAACAGGATGGTGCCAAGCCGTATCCTGTTATTTCCGTGGAGTCAAAAAATATAGTGGGTTATCAGATGTTTCCGGCTACCATCCAGGGTAGGGTAAACAATGATGTACGTGCAAAAATACAGGGATATATTACCCAGGTATTGGTAGATGAAGGACAATATGTTACAAAAGGACAGCCTTTGTTCCGTTTGGAAACCAATATTCTGAACGAAAATGCGGCCGCTTCCAAAGCAGGAATCGGTGCTGCTGAATCCAGTATTGCAGCTGCTCAGGCTTCTGTAAATGCTGCTCAGGTTGAAGTAAACAAACTAAAACCTCTGGTTCAGAAAAACATCATCAGTAATGTACAGCTACAGACTGCTCAGGCTCAGCTGGCTCAGGCCCAGGCTCAGTTACAGCAGGCCAATGCTTCCAAAAGACAGGCACAAGCCAATTATAAAGGAGTAGAAGCCAATATCGAATATTCTATCATTCGTGCTCCTATTTCAGGGGTGATCGGAAGACTGCCGTTAAAAGTAGGAAGTTTGGTAGGACCGTCTGATCAGACAGCTCTGACAACGATTTCTGATACTTCTGAGATCTTTGCTTACTTTGCAATGAATGAAAAAGAATATTTTGATTTTCTTGAAAAATCTCCGGGAGCTTCTATGCCTGAGAAAATCAAAAACTTACCAATGGTTGAGCTTCAGCTGGCTAATGGAAGTCTTTATCCTGAAAAAGGAAAAATTGAAGCCATTACCGGTCAGATTGATCCTACAACAGGGACTATTCAGTTCAGAGTTGCTTTCTCGAATGCTCAGAAATTATTAAGTAATGGTAATAGCGGAACCATCAGATTCCCTCAGCAATATGATAATGTTCTTGTAGTTCCTGAAAGTGCGACCTATGAACAGCAAGGTATTGTTTACGTATATAAAGTAGAAAAAGGAGATACTGCCAGAAACGTTGTTGTAAATGTGATTGACAGAATTGACAATTTAGCGCTTATCAAATCTGGAGTTAATAAAGGTGAAAAAGTTATTGCAGCTGGTATCGGAGGTTTGAAACCGGGAACAGCAGTAAAACCGAAACCAATCAAAATGGATAGTCTTGTTCAATCAATAAAACCGAAATTCTAATGATAAAAAACTTTATTAACAGACCGGTTTTATCTACTGTAATCTCAATCTTGATTGTGATTCTCGGTGTGTTGGGACTGATCTCGTTACCGGTTACGCAGTATCCGGATATTGCACCGCCTACGGTAAGTGTTTCCGCAAACTATACGGGAGCCAATGCTGAGACGGTGATGAAAAGTGTAGTAGTGCCTTTGGAAGAACAGATCAACGGGGTGGAAGGTATGGATTATATCACTTCCAGTGCCGGAAACGACGGTTCTGCTCAGATCCAGGTTTTCTTCAAACAAGGAATAGATCCGGATATTGCAGCGGTAAACGTACAGAACCGTGTGGCCAGAGCGACACCTCTTTTGCCGTCTGAAGTAACCCGTTCAGGGGTTGTAACCCAGAAGCAGCAAACCAGTGCCCTGATGTATATGTCTTTCTATTCTGAAAATAAAGATCTTGATGACGTATACCTTCAGAACTTTTTGAATATTAATATTATTCCAAACCTGAAAAGGGTAAATGGTGTAGGGGATGCCAACGTTTTCGGTGGTAAAAATTACTCGATGAGAATCTGGCTGGATCCTGCAAAAATGGCTGCCTACAGCGTAACTCCTACCGATGTTACCAATGCCATCAATGAGCAGAGTAGAGAAGCAGCAGCAGGTTCTATTGGTCAGAACAGCGGTAGTTCTTTTGAATATATCATCAAATACGTAGGTAAATTCAACGATAAAGAACAATACGATAATATTATCATCAAATCTCTTGCAAACGGACAAAACCTGATGCTGAAAGACGTTGCTAAGGTAGAACTGGCAGGTCAGTCTTACACAGGAATCGGGGAAAACGGAAACAATCCTTCCATCAGTATGGGGATCTTCCAGACTCCGGGATCCAACGCACAGGAGATTATTAAAAATATCAAAGCCTATCTGAAATCAGCCGAGGGAACTTTTCCAAAAGGCGTAAAATATACTTTCAACTTTGATACCAACGAATTCCTGGAAGCTTCTATTGAAAAGGTAGTACACACCCTGATTGAAGCCTTCATTCTGGTATTTATTGTAGTATATATTTTCCTACAGGATTTCAGATCTACCCTGATTCCGGCCATCGCGGTTCCGGTATCTATTGTAGGGGCGTTCTTCTTCCTGAATCTTTTCGGATATTCATTAAACCTCTTAACCTTATTTGCATTGGTGCTGGCGATTGGTATTGTAGTGGATGACGCCATCGTCGTCGTCGAGGCCGTTCACGCGAAGATGGAACATGGTATTTCAGATGCTAAAAAAGCAACGGTAGAAGCAATGGATGAGATTACAGGGGCTATTATCTCTATTACTTTGGTAATGGCAGCAGTATTTATCCCGGTAACGTTCATTACAGGACCTACAGGGGTATTCTACCAGCAGTTTGGTATTACGCTGATTATAGCAATTATCATTTCTGCTATTAATGCATTAACGCTGAGTCCGGTTTTATGTTCATTATTCCTAAAACCTCACGCAGAGCATCATAAAGAGTATAAAAATTTAAATCTGTTACAGAAGTTTTTCTATAAGTTTAATATCGCTTTTAAAACAACTACTGAACGTTACGGAAGAGGATTTGTATTCCTGTTAAGACATAAATGGGTAACCCTGATTATTTTTGCTGTTACCGGAGGTATCTTATTCTGGGCAAGCAGCAGTATGAAAAAAGGATTTGTACCTACAGAAGACAGAGGGATTATCTTTACCGATGTTCAGCTTCCTCCGGGAGCTTCTATGGAAAGAACTTACAACGCATTGAAAACACTTCAGGCTAAAGCATTGAAAGTTCCGGGAGTGCAGAATGTAACGATTTCTACGGGAAGAGGGTTCTTATCCGGAAACGGAAGTAACAACGGTCTTGCCTTTGTTAAGCTAAAACCATTTGAAGAAAGAAAAAAAGACGGACAGACTTCTGAAGATATCACCAAAAAATTATTTGGAATTGTAGGAGCTGTTCCTGATGCTAAAGTTGTATTCTTCCAACCGCCAAGTGTACCTGGATTTGGTAACAGTGCAGGTTTTGAAATGGTATTACTGGATAAGTCAGGGGGAGAATATGCTGATCTGGATAATAAAACCAATGAATTTATCGGTAAGCTGATGGAGAGACCGGAAATTCAGTTTGCGCAGACTTCATTCAATACTAAATATCCTCAGTATCAGATGGAGATTAATGTTCCTTTGAGCAAACAGCTTGGAGTTTCTGTAAATGACATTCTGTCTACCATGCAGGGATATATTGGTGGTATTTATACTGCCGACTTTACCAAGTATGGAAAACAGTTCAGAGTGATGGTTCAGGCTCTTCCTGAAAACAGAAAAAATATCGAAAACCTGAACCAGCTTTATGTCAGAACAGGATCAGGCATCATGTCTCCGATTTCACAGTTTGTAACATTGACAAAAGCATACGGACCACAATCTGTTAGCCGTTATAACCTGTTTACTTCAGTGAAGGTGACAGGAGCAAACTCAGACGGATACAGTTCCGGGGATGCAATTGCAGCGGTACAGCAGGTAGCTAATGAAACTCTGAATCAAAACTATGCAGTAGAATTTACAGGGTTGACCAGAGAAGAATTAAATTCAGGATCTCAGACGCTTTTGATTTTCGGGCTAAGTTTGATCTTCGTTTACTTCATTCTTTCTGCACAGTATGAGAGTTATATTCTTCCGCTGATCGTTATTATTTCTCTTCCTCTTGGGGTAATGGGAGCCTATTTCGGACAGAAGATTATGGGATTGGAAAATAATATTTACTTCCAGATTGCCCTGATCATGCTCGTGGGATTATTGGCGAAAAATGCGATCCTTATTGTTGAATTTGCTGTTCAGAGAAGACATCATGGTGAAACCATTGTAATGTCGGCCATCAATGCAGCGAAAGCCAGAGTAAGACCTATTCTAATGACATCATTCGCCTTTATCTTCGGTTTATTACCGTTAGTGCTGGCAAGTGGAATTGGTGCAGTAGGTAACAGATCTATTGCTACGGGTGCGGCAATCGGGCTATTGATAGGAACTATTTTGGGATTATTTGTAATTCCGGTTCTGTATGTGATCTTTGAAACACTGCAGGAAAAAATTAAACCTATCAAAAAAGAAGAGATCAATTTAGCAGAATAAAATTAAAAATTTGAGGTAGTGGAAGCTAGTCATTCATCCAGCTTCCAACCTCTTATTTCTAACTTCTAATTTTACATAATGAAGAGTTTATTAAACATCATAAAAGGAATCACTTTTTCAGTTTTCATACTCGGGGCCATTTCATCTTGTATGGCAAGAAAAGAATATGAAAGACCGAAGAACGTTGTGGACGAAAAGCTTTTCCGTACGGATATGCTTCCTTCTGACAGTACCAGTATCGCAGATATTTCATGGAAAGAGATATTTACAGATCCAATATTGCAGGGGCATATTTCTAAAGCACTGGCAAACAACCTTGATATCAGAATCGCTTTAGAGAGCATTAATTCTGCAGAAGCATATCTTAAACAAAGCAAAGCTGCTTATCAGCCGACACTTTCTATTGGGCCCAACTATACCTTTCAGACCCAGTCTATCAACACCCAGTTTGGGCAGATCATTGGAGAAAGACGTTATGTAAACCAGTTTGACATTACGGCGAGTATTGGATGGGAAGCAGATATCTGGGGGAAATTAAGAGCACAGGAAAAAGCACAGCTGGCTACCTATTTAGGAACTGTTGCTGCTCATAAGGCGGTAAAAAGCAGTCTGGTATCTTCCATCGCTTCTGCTTACTATCAATTGTTAACTTTTGATGCGCAGAAGAGGATTATTACAGAAACCATTGCGGTAAGAGAGAAAAACCTGGAAGCTACAAAGGCTTTAAAAATTTCAGGAACAGTTACAGAAGTTGCGGTACAGCAGAGTGAGGCTCTTGTGTTCAATGCGAAATCATTACTGATTGATATTGATACACAGATCCAGCTTCTTGAAAATACCATGAGTCTTTTAATGGGAGAACCTTCTCATTCTATTGAAAGATCTACATTAGAAGGACAGAACCTTCCGATTGATTTAAAATTGGGATACCCAACTCAGCTGTTGGCTAACCGTCCGGATGTAATGAGAGCAGAATACAGCTTAATGAATGCTTTTGAACTGACAAATTCTGCCAAAGCTCAGTTTTACCCAACTTTAAAATTGACAGGAAGCGGAGGACTTCAGTCTGTGGATATTGATCACTTATTCAGTGTAAATTCATTATTTGCGAATGTAGTAGCAGGCCTGGCTCAGCCGATTCTAAATAAAAGACAGATCAAGACCAACTATGATGTAAGTCTTGCCAATCAGGAAACGGCTTATTTAAACTTCAGAAAAACAGTTCTTACTGCTGGAAAAGAAGTTTCGGATGCCATCAGAGTCTTCTCTGTACAGGATTCATTTATTGAATTAAAACAAAAAGAACTGGATGCCTATAAAAAATCGGTTGACTATTCTCAGGAATTGGTGAACTACGGTATGGCCAACTATCTTGAAGTATTAAATGCAAGCGTAAATTCATTGAATGCAGAGTTGAACATCTCAAATGCAAGATACAGTAAAATGAAAGCTGCTGTAGAGCTTTATCAGGCTTTAGGCGGAGGCTGGAAGTAAGCGTATTTTGTAATCTAATATCATAAAAACGTATGTCAGTAATGGCATACGTTTTTTCATATAGATAGATGTTTAAAGGTTATTGCATGTAATTATTGATCATGCTAAAACTATTTAATAGGTAAAATCAATTTGTATATATGTATTTAACTACGTAGTTTTATACTTTAAAATGCAGACACTATGAAACTAGAAATACAACCCATAGGAAATTCTTATTCGGAGCAGGCCATTGATTTGATTTTGACCATTCAACAGAAAGAGTTTAATATTCCGATTACAATAAAAGATCAGCCTGATCTTTTACAGATTGAAAGTTTTTATACGGAAGCAGGAGGTAACTTTTGGGGAGCTTTCGTGGATGGTGAACTGGTAGGTTCCATTGCACTGGTTAAGTTTGATGAAAGGGCAGGAGCAATCAGAAAAATGTTTGTTAAAAAAGAATTCAGAGGCAAAGAACTGAATATTGCCCAGGAACTATTGGAAGTTTTAATTTCTTTCTGCCGCGAAAACGAAATTGATGATTTATATTTGGGAACCATAACGGTACTGAAAGCAGCACAGCGTTTCTACGAAAGGAATCAGTTCGTAAAGATTGAAAAAGGAAATCTTCCTGTAAAATTCCCTTTGATGAGCGCTGATAATATTTTTTACCATTTAAATATTGACTGAATATGAATGTGATCAACGAAGCAGGGATTCTTGCTATATCAACGAGACTTCATCGTCTCAGTGAACAATTGAGAAAAGATGGAGCGCTTATCTATAAAGCATTCGGAATCGATTTTGAGCTTAAATGGTTTCCGGTGATCTTTACCATTTATAAAAAAGAGATCGCAAGCGTTGTCGAAATTGCTAATGAGATCGGGTACACCCATCCATCTACCATAACCCTGCTCAAAGAACTCGAAAAACTGGAGTTGATACAATGGGAAAAAGATAAACAGGACGAACGGAAAAGATTATTTATCCTGACTTCAAAAGGAAAAGAACTCATTGAGAAAATGAAACCGGTTTGGCAACTGATGTCCCAGATTCTGGGAGATATTACCGATAACAATAATAATCTGCTGGCAGCTATTGATGAAGCCGAGGAGAAAATTGCAAGCCAGTCTTTTTATCAGAGGGCATTTCAGGCGAAGAATTCGAAATAAAATAATACCTATGAAAGAGTTGTACCCAATCAGTAAAACTCTTTTATTCTATCATGATATCAACCGGATTTCTGGTAGGCATTATATTTTTTAAATATTCTTTGTCTTCTTCAGTTAATTCATTGGTGGCAAGAGCAATATCTTCCCAGGCTTTTCCATCTTTGCGTTTCAGGGCAAATTCAATGGAGTTAATTACTGGTTTTTTATTCAGCCCTAAAGGCCTTAAATCTATTCGTTGCCCTTCATTAATTTCGCCCTCTGTAATTTGTCCTAGTAAGAAAAACGGTCTTCCTGTAATTTGGATAGTATCATTGAGCTTAAACTGAGCAACAATTAAATGATGCCAGCTATTTCCACAATATCTACATTGTTTTGCATATGGAGTACGGGCAAGTTTGTTGCATTTCGGACAATTATTGAAAAAAACTTTTTCAGGAGTTTCAGTCATTATCCGAGTTATAATGTTTTGTTTAAAAACTTCATATCCATTTTCTAATAGATTGGTGATTTTAGGATCAGAACTTATCCAGTTCTTTTCTATCATTATCTTTCTGAATTTTGGATTTTCATTACTCTTGAAAGAAGAAATTTGATGTTTTAGGGCTAACTTTTCATGTTTCGTCATCAATTCACTGAAATAGTTGATAATATAATTCGTCGTTTCCTGATCCATACCCAATTGAAAAGAGTTAAATGATTTTGATTATTTTTCTTGTCTAATGTATTATTTATTTCTTTAAAATAGCTATATAATATAAAAGAACCCGCCAGAATTGGCGGGTTCTTTTAATTCATTATTGAAATGATGCTGTATTAGAATCTTAAAGTCGCTGCAACAGACCACGTTCTTCCAAAACCAAGGAATCCTGTGTTACCATCAGCAATACCCTGATAAACTCTTCCGGTTTCCTGGTAAGTTTTTCCGGCATTTGGGCCGCTGGCAATTTTGTCCCCTGCGAAAATATTGGAGCTTAATTCAGAAATATAATATTTGTTGAATAAGTTGTACACATTCGCTCTCAATGTTAAAGACTTTTTCGCATCAAGTGTGAATTTGTAAGAAGCACCTACGTCAAATAAATTATAACTTGGCAGTTTTACAATTCCTTTTTCTCTTGCTGCTTCAGTAAGGAAGTTGATTGGGTTAAACTGCGCATATAGCTTGTCATAATATTCCCAGTTGGCATCAATACTGAAAGCTTTGGTAATGTTATAATCAACTCCAAGGCTTGCTGTAGTTTGTGCAGCATCTCCCACCTTTAGATCTTTGATATTGATAACTCCTGTAGCTCCTGCCACCTCCTGATTGTTTTGAACATCAAGAATATTGAAATTTGCATTTCCTTTGTACTTCCAGTTCCCCAATGATAACATCCCTCTCAGTCTAAGGTTAGCAAATGGTCTTGCCTTCGCTTCCAGTTCAACACCCTGGTGTATCTGTCCAACGTTCAGTGCGTTGTAGAAATAAGCATTTCCAAGCTGTAATTGTGAGAAGTTGGCTACGTCTGCAGCTCCTGCATTAAAGGTTCTTGAAATAAATCTGTCATCCCACTGCGTTCTGTAGGCATTGATATTTACATCTACATAACGGGATTTGAAACCATATCCTAACTCCACAGAGAAGATTCTTTCATTCTTTGCATCGTTATAGATATTTTGGTTTGAAGGGAACAGAGCATTGAATAATGGCTGCCTTGAAATAACTCCTGTATTGAAAAATACATTATGATGCTCATCTATATTATAGTTGGCACCTCCTTTTACAATATAACCCGTTTTGTGGTACCATTTTGTTTCCTGGTTTCCTGGAGTATACAGCATATAGTCTCTTCTTTTGTAGTACTGTTCAGAAACTGATCCCTGAACGGATGCACTTAGTTTTTCAGAGCTGTATTCAACCATTCCATATAAACCTGCCCATTTTACCAGACCTTCGTTGTGTATAGATACCTTTTGAGCATCCTTAAGTTTAGTAAGAGGTTCCGGTTTTACGGTACTGTTGATATAATAACCTTTTGGAGCGTTTGCCGTACTGGAAACAAATAATGCATCAGATCCCAACATGTCAGTCACAATATCGTAAAGTGCTCCTTTGTAAGTTTTAAGATCAATACCTCCGTTAAAGGTCCAGTTATTTTTTTTGTAATTAAGATCTGCGATTACTCCATACCAGTCATGAGCATTGATACTCTGTTTTCTTACGATACCATTGGTACCGTTCAGTGTAGCCACATATTGTCCGTTATAATCAGTAGGAGAGCCTGCAGGTGCAGTAAAGGTTGATTTCTGGAAAGTGTTTCCGTTATAATCTGTTACAATACCCCCTCTGTTATAGCGGTAAATCATATCCCAGTTGATAGTACCGTCACCGCCTGCACCGTAATTCATAAAATTCATGGTTTGTCCGCTGCCGTTTTTGATAGAACCGTTCAATCCGGTACCACCGCCGCCACGTCCCCATGAACCATAAAGAACGGTAGATAGTTTCAGGTTATCATTCATCGTCCAGTCCCAGTTCAATGATGCAATAGGCTTATGATAGAAGTTAGGAGCCAGATTGAACTGAGAACCATTCAACATCCCTGTCTGAGGGTTGTATCTTCTTCCATACGTATCAAATTGCTGTAGAGTAGCCACATTCGCTCCGGTTGCTGAAGACCTTCTCGTATCATGTACCTGTGGTGCTCCGGTTGCAATTAAATTAAACGCATGCTTTTCATTGGGCTTAAACCCTGTTGAGAAAAACCATGAATAACCTTCTCCTTTCGTTCCGTTGATGTAGCCGTCACCTTGCCAGCGGGAAAGCAATACGGTTGTTCCCCATTTGTTTTTTAAGCCGGAAGAGTACATCGCAGATATTCTGGAGTAGTTATCGTTACCCACTTCTCCTTTGATCATTGCTTTCTGCTCAGAATCTGTAGCTTTGGTCACAATATTGATCGTTCCTCCTACAGAAGGAACTACAAATTTAGAAGCTCCCAAACCTCTCTGAATCTGGATGTTGCTCGCAATGTCTGCCAACCCGGTCCAGTTAGACCAGTATACAGTTCCTCCCTGCATGTCATTCACCGGCTGTCCGTTGATGATCACTGCAATGTTAGCCCCATCGAAACCTCTCATATTGATTCTGCTGTCTCCAAAACCTCCGCCCACTTTGGTAACGTACACGGATGGGGTAGACTTCATAATCTCAGGAAATTCTCTGTTTCCTAACTTCTCCTGAATTTCCGCTGCCTTGATGGTGGAAACTGCAACAGGAGTTTTTCTTTCTTTGGCTGTTTGGGAAAGGTTTCTACCTACCAACATCACCTCATCAATAGATTTTGATTTCTCTAAAGAATCCTTCGTACTCTGCCCGTAATAAAGGGCGGCCGTAGGTAATACAAGCGCTATAATTAGTCGCTTTTTAAAAATAATGCTCATGAAATAAACTAGCGTTTTTGAATTTAAGGCTGCAAAGATGGATAATTATTTTTGAATTAAGTATTAAATCTTCACGAAGTGACTTCCTACTGTGTGCTTGTAATGCATTATTATTCATTTTTTTGAGTGTATTAATTATTTCAGATATTTAATTTACAATTTGTTATAAAAGTGAATTATTATAAACTGGAAATGTATTTAAATGAATAAAATAATTATGCGATTCCTATAAACTTCATCATTGCCTGTCTTTTACTGAATGATTTCAATTATTTTTGATTTGATTTGTATCATTTTTAATATTTTTGCAGATATTATTTGTATCAGTTTCATTTCGTCAGATAACATAAGATTTTCTGCTATTTTAAAAATGTGAAAAAATGACCCAACTCAGTTTATTCGACTCAGAAGATTTATATGAATTTCCAAAAGACCTTCTGGAATACAGAGAACATTTCCTGAATCAGGAAGAAGCTGATAACCTTAAAGATCATCTGCTTGAAACAGCTCCCTGGAAACAACGGACCCAGAAAATGTATGATAAAACGGTTTTGACACCACGCCTAACAGCTTGGTATGGTGATCAGAAAACGGCTTACCCATTGGGAGATGTTGAAGTGGAGAATAATCTCTGGACTCCTGAGCTGTTTTCTTTAAAACAAAGGATAGAAAAAGAGTTTAAATATAAATTCAATTCCGTATTGCTTAATCTCTACAGAAATCAGAATGATTCTGTTGCCTGGCATCGTGATAAGGAAAGCAGATATGGAAAACGCCCGGTAATTGCTTCTTTAAGTTTAGGACAAACCAGAAATTTTGATTTCCGGAAAAAAGATCATCATCAGAGTAAATACAGCCTGCCTCTTCCTCATGGCTCATTACTGATTATGAAAGGAGATCTGCAGGAAAACTGGGAACACCGGATCGCTAAATCTGTAACTTCTATGAAAGAACGTATAAATCTTACATTCCGGCTAGTTCATAAAGAATGAGGTTAATTTATTCCTGAGACAGGTTCTGTTTAAAATTAGTTAGTAAATCCTCCGCGCTTGGGAGATTTCCTAGATTACTTTTAATTCTTTCCAGAAGATCGCTGAATAAAGCTTCTCCGTTTAAGACTTTCAATGAATATTCGAAAGGATATAAAGAAATAACACCTCCGTTATTGTCATATTTTAAGGTCATGAATCGTAAAGGAAATTCCGGAGTTTTATCTCTGTACAGTTTAAATCCAAATTCATGGATCATATAGTATGAAAATGCTATCGTTAGCATCAGTCCAATCTGTTTGTCTTCCTGATCAAATGATTTACAATACTGATAAAATCCTGGTTCTGTAGTAACGGCCTTGTCTATATTGTTAGGGTGGTAGACAGGGTTCTCTATAGCCAGTGTTACTTTATTATCGATAAAAAAGCTGCTTAACATTCTGAATGAACCGTCAACCAGAACATCCTCTGACAAAAGCTCATCTTCAGTATATCTGTTCCTGAAATATTCATCTGTATATATTCCGTCTATTCCTGGACTTTCAGACTGCTGCTGACCAGTTGTATCTGGATTTTTTGAAAAAAATTTTTTGAAGAAGTTCATGGTTATCGTTTCTATAGTGTATCTGACAAATATAAAAAATATTCGTAATCCCAATAAAAAGCAGGATGCATTTTATTTTTCCGTAAAAAAGCTGCACCTTTGCCCAACAATGGGGTGCTACAGATAACGCTGGCTGAGATGATACCCAGGAATATATTTCCACACCTGATCCGGATAATGCCGGCGTAGGGATTGCTTACTTATCATCTCATCATTTGATTTCTAACAATTAATATGATGCAGGACATTTTAAAACAAATTACCTTACCGGAATGGTTTGGAGTCTTATTTTCAGTCATTCAGGTCTTACTGGCCCGTAAAAACAATGTCAATAATTATCTTTTCGGGATTGCAGGTATTCTGCTTACGCTGTATGTGATGCTTACTTCCAAGCTTTATGCTGAGTTTACCTTAAATCTTTATTATCTGGTCATGAGCATCTACGGATGGATGTATTGGAAATTCGGGAAACAAAAATCTGAAATGGAAATTTCTGTTACCTCAACTACCGAAAAATGGATTACCGGAGGAATTGTTTTGGGAACCTTTATCTTATTCTGGTCTTTTCTGACGCATTTTACCGATTCGGATGTCCCGGTTTGGGATTCTCTGGTAAGTGCTTTTGCCTGGGCAGGGATGTGGCTGATGGCAAGACGGAAAATTGAAAATTGGGTGATCCTCAATGTCAGCAATATCATTTCAATCCCTTTAATGATTCATAAAGAATTATATCTGTATGCTGTTTTAACGTCATTCTTATTTTTAGTGGCGATCTCAGGATATATCGAATGGCAAAAAATTATTAAAACCAAAGCGAATGCTGAGTACTAAAGACATCAGACAAGACCTTCAGGGTGCTTCTATAGTTTCTGATAAGGTGATCCAACATATACATGAAGAAGGATGGCTTAAGATCTGGGTACCGAAAAAATATGGTGGCTTGGGTTATCGTTTTGAAGAAGGACTTAAAGCATTATTTGGCTGGGCCGAAACCGATGGAAGCTTTGGCTGGATGCTGACATTGTGTGCCGGAGCCAATTACTTTTCCAGAAATATAAAACCTGAAATTGCTGAATTACTGTTTACCAATTCTAACATTTGTTTTGGAGGAAGCGGAATGGTTGGCGGAACTGCGGAAAAGCAAAATGATAATACCTATATCATCAATGGATTATGGAATTTCGCAACCGGAGCTCCCCATCTGACCCATTTTACGCTGAATGCCAGGATTACAGAAAACGGTAAACCAATAATTGATAACAATGGAAATGAAATCATCCGCTCATTCATAGTTCCTAAAGAGCAGGCTGAAATTATCCCCAACTGGAGATCTATGGGAATGAAAGCCAGCGGGACCTATTCCTTTACCCTTAAAAATCTTATAGTAAGCGAAGATTACAGTTTTGTTTACGATCATTTTTTCACGGATGATATTCTGGACAGCATTCCGTTTCGGGTTTTTGCAGATTTGACACTTTTGGTGAATTATCTGGGAACGGCTTCTCATTTTATTGAAGAAGCAGAACTTATTCGTCCTGAGATCAGTTTCAAAAGTTTTGCAGAGTCTGTTGAAAAGCATTTAAGAAAAGTATTAAGTATTGCCAGAGACATAGAAAATATACTCAGCGATCACAAAGAGATTTCTGATGATCAACAGAATGAGATTCATACTTATGGAACAGAATTAACCAAGCAATTATCCCATCAGATCCTTACTGTTTATATACAGCTGGGAATCAGGGCAACAGATACCAATTCTGCAGTTTATCAGGTATTCTGTGATTATTTTACGGCAGCAATGCATTCCAATTTCAGGCCTTCAGCGGATGATTTAAACTTTTCTTTCTGAAAAATAGGCGGAAAATATTTCTGTGAAAATCCGGAGAATAGTTATTGCTGAGAATTTAAACTTAATATAAATTTAATGTGATTACGATAGCTTTTAGATACTTTTGTACCATCAGTTTTGAGTTCAAAGACGTATTAAAGGATGGATCATTTTAAAGAAATATATTCCGGTTACAAGCACAGGGTGTATTTTTTTGTGGCCAAATACCTTTCGGAAGAAGAAGATATTGAAGAAATTGTTCAGGATATTTTTATGCATGTCTGGAAGTACTTATCCAAAACCAACTCACCTTCAGAAATTGAAGCACTTATTTTTAAATCTGCCAAACAGGAAATCTCCAATTTCTACCGTAAAAGAAAAATGATCTTCGTTCCTCTTGAAAACTTTCCGGAAAATCAGGATGAAGAAAGTGCTGAAATCGAAAAACAGCTACAGCAGGAAGATCAGCTCAAAAAAATAGAAAATCTTCTGGAGCAGGTTCCCGAAAGAAGCCGTGAATTTTTCATCCAAAATAAAATCCAGAATCTCAGTCTTTTTACCATCGCTCAGGAAAATGATATTTCCAAAACAGCTGTTGAGAAGCATGTTAATAAGGTACTGAAGTTTCTGAGATCCAACTTGAGTTTTTTCTTTTAACTTTCGTTTATATTGATAACAAACTTCACTTCAAATCTCTTTCTAAACGGGTGTAAAATTGTCATTGATTACGTCGAATCTTCGATTTCTGACGAAGGAAGAATCTCATATACAGCCTGGATTCTTCATTTCACTGCGTTACATTCAGAATGACAGAGTCATCATAATAAGATAGCAGGATTAATGTAAAATTGTATATAATTATCTTAAATAAAATCAATTTTAACTTTAACCCAATAGCAACCAATATGAACAAATCGTTAAATCAAAAAAATAGAGGTTGACGATTCTACACTTCCTGCGTATTCTCTAATAAAGATCAAAAAGGAGCGTATGGATTTCGACAATCAATGGAAATCAGTTAAAGAAGAAAACCGGAAAATGAAAGATTCGGCAGATCAGCGAATCTGGAATGGGCTTGAGAATAAAATCAGATTCAGAAACCATACAAAAAGGTTTTTGTGGGCTGCGGCTGTTCTTTTGCCCTTATTTACCGTGATGACTCTGTTCTTTACTGAAAATGCTCTAAGCTCTTCATCTCATCAGCAAATGGTTTTCAGAACGGAAACGATGCAAAAGGAATTCACCTTGCCGGACGGAAGTATTATTATCCTGCAACCAGAAAGTGAATTGATGCTGACAGATGATTTCGGAAAGAAAACCAGAAATGTCTCCTTTAAAGGGAAAGCTTTTTTCAGTGTTGCTAAAAATAAAGCGCTGCCGTTTATCATTGATGCCAATGGATTTAAAGTAAAAGTGTTGGGAACTCAGTTTTTGCTTGATCAGAGATCCACAGATAAGAAAGTCTATCTGAAGGAAGGAAAAGTAAAAATTGATTTCAAAGGGAATACAACATTTCTTCTGCCCAAAGAAACCTGGCTTGCTGACAAAGACGGAACCGAGAAACATTTCTACGATCAGGATGTTGTAAGAACATTTGATTTTAATGAAATGAAATTTGGGCAGGCCATTTCTCAACTGGAGAAGACTTACAATGTTTCCATAACATATCCTCAGCATTACAAAGAGAATGTGATAAATGGAGACATCACCGGAGATCTGGATAAAGTTATTAAAACAATAGGGTTTCCATTTAATCTTACTGCAGGAAAACAATCAGCAAATCATATCATTTTAGAAAAATAATGCACCAGTAATTGGGGTTACCGATGCATTGAAAATAAATCAGTCAAATAACAACTAATTTCAGCAAAGCTATGAAAAAAACAACAATTAGCATGATGTTGTTGGGTCTTTTGTGTGCGCCACAGTTTACCTACGCAGAGGCTAACAAATGTTTTCAACAGTCCGTTATTCAGCGGAAAACGCCTTTGATTAAAATCTTTGAAAAACTTTCAAAAGAGCATGGCGTAAAATTCTTTTATTCGGTTTCAGATCTGAAAGATATCCAGGTGGATGAATCTCAGATGAACTATCAGTCATTATCAGCATCTTTAGACTATCTGAAGAAAAATGTCGGTCTGGATTTTAATGTAGATCAGAAAACGGTAACCGTTCGTCTCAATGCAAGAGCGATGGCAAAAATTCAGAGAACCAATGCTCAACAGTCTGCAGAGTATGTAAATTCAATTAAAGACACGGTAAAATCAAGAGAAAAAAATATTGATGAGGTTGTTTTGGTCGGGTATGGGAAGCAGAGTAAGAAAAACAATTCAGGTTCTATTTCTTCCATTGACGAGAAGCAGATGAAAGGAGTGGCTTCCAGTAATTTTGGAGATATTATTGCAGGAAAAGCAACCGGAGTTCAGATTACTCAGGCTAATGCAACGCCGGGAGGTTCACCATCAATAAGAGTAAGAGGTATCGGGACGTTGACAGCAGGGTCCAATCCTTTGATCGTCGTAGACGGGCTTCCATTAACTGAAGGTTCTAACCTGAATGCTATTGATCCTAATTCCATTGCCAAAATTGATATCTTAAAGGATGCTGCCTCTGCCGCAATCTACGGTTCCAGAGGAGCAAACGGAGTAATTATCATTGAAACAAAGCAGGGGAAAAAGGGGAGAATGGCAGTTTCTTTCGATTCCTATTACGGAATGCAGATGAGAAGTGATAATGTGAAACTGGTCAACGCTTATGATATGGCCACTTTTCTGAAGGAAGCCAGAGACAATAATTATCTTTCTAAAGGTAGTAACAGAAGTATTTCCGATAATAATGCCACAAGAATTAGCAAAGGTGCTTCTTTAAGAGAATTAATTCCCGATTATTTGGCTCCTTATCTTGCAAAGCAGCCGGGATTAACAGATACCGACTGGTTGAATACTGTTATGAAACCAGCACCTATCAGTCAGACTTCACTGAATGTTACCGGAGGAAGCGATAAGAGCAAATACGCTTTTACCATAAGCTATTTTAACCAAAAAGGACTGGTCATCGGGACAGATTACGAAAAATTTTCAACCAGTATCAACCTTTCAACTGAACTTACAGATAAATGGAAAGTGGGTGTAACCATGACACCGTCTTATGCAACGGGGACAATCAATGCTGCAGAAAATTCAAGAAGTTACAATCCTTTGCAGATGGCTACGGCAATGTATCCTTTTTTTAAACCTTATAATGATGACGGAAGCCTTGCCATTTCTCAGCAGATTTTGGGAAATACAGCAACGGACGGAGCTTTGGTAGAAAATCCGGTTGCTGTTCAGGAAATGACCAACAGAAAGTATACATTATTTAAAACATTCGGGAATATTTTCACCGAGCTTGAATTGCTGAAAGGTCTGAAATACAGATTGTCTGTAGGCGGAGATTATTCAAATTACGAATATAATTTCTTCGATCCTTCTACCGTGGGAGCGTACAGAGCGGCAGCTCCGGATGTGACTTTTGCCAACAGAACAGAATATATCCGCAAAAATTATTTAATTGAAAACTTACTTTCATTTGATCAGAAATGGGGTTCTCACCGGGTGGATGCCATTGCCGGACAGTCTTTCCAGCAGGAAGATAATACACAGCTTTTAACCGAAGCCACTGCATTTCCAGATAACAGCATCCGAAATATTGCAGGCGGAACTTCATTTAAAAATACATTGACACAGTACAAATGGCGGCTGATGTCTTATTTTACCAGAGTTAATTACACGTTTGACAATAAATATAACCTGATGGCTTCCTATCGTAGAGATGGTTCTTCGCGTTTCGGGAAAAACTCTAAGTGGGGAAATTTCTATGCTTTTTCTGCAGGCTGGACCGTCAGTAATGAAAATTTCTTTCCTGAAAACAATTTCGTAACGGATTTAAAACTCAGATACAGTCTGGGAAGCAACGGAAATAATCAGATTCCTAATTTTGGGGCACTTTCATTGATGAATCCGGATAATTATAATTTTGGTGGAACTTTAATACCTGGTTACACAACGGCAACCGCTCCCAACCCGAATATTTCCTGGGAAAAGTCCAGATCAAACAATTTCGGAATTGATTTTTCTTTGTTTAAGAATATACTGAACATTTCTGCAGATTATTATATCCTGAACAGAGACGGTTTGTTATTGGATGTTCCTGTTCCGCAGCAATCCGGATTCAGTACTTCACTTCAAAATATTGGTAAGATCAAAAATTCAGGATTTGAATTACAGATTGCGTCAAAAACGTTTACTATCGCTAAAGATTTTACGTATTCGGGAAGCTTTAATTTTTCAACTAATAAAAATGAAGTGTTAGCATTGGCCAACGGGCAGAACCAGATTATCACAGGAGAAAATAACTTCTCTGTAACCAAAGTAGGAGGTTCAATTGGTGAAATGTATGGCTATAATATCCTTGGAATCTATAAAACTCAGGAACAGATCAACAATTCGCCACACATTACCGGAACAATGGTAGGAGATTATATTATGGAAGATCTGAATGGTGACGGAAAAATTGATACCAACGATAAAAGAAGTTTTGGAAGCGGTGTTCCGAAATACATTCTCGGTTTCAATAATAACTTCAGGTATGGACTTTTTGAATTAAGCTTTTCATTGTACAGCGAAATTGGTAAGAAAATCTATAATGCTGATGCGGTCACCACTTTAGAATCAGGAGAAGGGTTCGGAATGGCTTCTCAATACTATTTTGATAACCGTTATAATGCAGTAACAAATCCTGATGGTTTTTTTGGGATGCCGAATATGAACTTTTCCAACAACAGAAAAGAGGCCAGAACTTCAAATTTATACTTTAAAAATGCAGATTATGTAAGATTAAGATCGCTTCGTGTGGCTTTTAATTTCCCTAAATCTATGCTTCGAAATATCGGGATAGAAAACGCACAGATCTATCTGGTAGGAAACAATCTTTTCACCCTGTCAAAATACAAGGGAATGAATATCGATGCCACTTCAGATAATGTTCTTACACAGGGATTTGATCAGGCTTACTATCCGGTCGCTAAAATTTATTCTATGGGCTTTAACCTTAAATTTTAAAATCATGAAAAAAATATTCATTACAATATTCAGTATTTCGGTGATGTGCTCATGCTCGTCTGATCTTTTGGATGTGAACCCTGAAGCGCAGAAAGTATCATCACAATTTTATACCAATTCCTCTGAAATTGAGCAGGGTATCATCTCAGTGTACAGCGCTCTTCAATACACGGGACAATATCAGCTGGCAATGCCGGCTTTCGGAGAATTGCCTTCAGATAACACCTATGATGAGGTTCCTGCCAATGATTCTTTTACATATGGTGAAATGGATTTTTTCACGATTCAGCCTAATAACAGTCTTATTGCAAGTGCATGGAAGGATCATTATATCGGTATTCAGCAGGCTAATATTATTCTTACCAGAATTGGAAAAATTCCTGATATGACTGATGCTCTGAAGAATACAAGAATTGGCGAAATGAAATTTCTTCGCGCATTGATGTATTTTAACCTCGTAAGAATTTATGGTGATGTTCCATTGGTTTTAAAAGAAACTACAAATGTTAACGATTATTTCGGACAGGCAAGAACTCCTGTTGCAGAGGTGTATTCTGCCATAGAAAAGGATTTGAAAGAAGCTATTGATCTTTTACCGGCAACGACCTCGCAAAAGGGAAGAGTGACTAAAGGAGCGGCATTGGGAATTATGGGAAAAGTGCTTCTGACACAAAAGAAATTTGGTGAATCATTGACTTATTTAAATCAGGTTGAATCTTTAGGCTACCAGCTTTTGCCTGACGTCAATAAAATTTTTGATGTCACCAATGAAAATAATGCTGAAATTGTTTTTGATGTACAGTTTACTTCCGGGTTGAATGGAAATTCGGAAGGAAGTACGGCATTTCAAATGTTCAGCCCTTCCGGATCGGTTTCGGGAGCGAAAGGACACAATCTTCCCACCAAAGAAGTCTACAATCTTTATTCAGCCGGAGATACCAGACGTTCTGCCTATATTGGTCTTACTTCAAACGGAATTCCTTTCAGTAAGAAATTGGTGAAAACATCCAATACCATTGCAGATGGAGGAAGCAATTTTGTGGTGCTGAGATTAGCCGATGTTTTCCTGATGATGGCAGAGTGTTTTGCAGAGCAGAATGACATTGCTAATGCCAATTTATATCTGAATAAAATTAAAACCAGAGCAGGAATTGCTCCCGTAAACCTTTCAACAAAAGATCTTCTGCTTAATGAAATTGATCGTGAAAGGAGACTTGAATTTGTAGGAGAGGGCCACCGTTGGTTTGACCTTTTAAGAACCGGAAAGGCTATTTCTGTGATGACTGCTCATTTTACTAATAATGCAGGTTACAGTACTGCACAGATCAAACCTCATCATCTTCTGATGCCGGTTCCACAGGGACAGATCAATACAGACCCTGCCATTAAACAAAATCCCGGATATTAATTAAACATTTGAAATTATGCTAAACAATAAATTATTACAAGTATTCCTTTTTTCTTTTTCTTCACTGTTCATTGCGCAACAAAAGAAAATTTCACTTTCTGATTTTCCTGATGATAAAGTAATGGTGGTTGCCCACCGTGGGGATTGGAGAGAAGCTCCGGAAAACTCAGTATGGGCAGTAAAAAAAGCAATTGAAAAAGGAGTGGATATGGCTGAAATAGATCTTGCCATGACCAAAGACAGTGTCTTGATCCTGATGCACGACAATACCATTGACAGGACGACAACAGGAAAAGGAAAGCCGTCTGATTTTACACTGGACGAAATCAAAAAACTCCATCTGAGAGACGGTCTGGGAGTGGAAACGCAAATGAAAGTTCCCACATTACAGGAAATTCTGGAAATCTCAGACGGAAAAATTCTTCTGAATCTGGATAAAGGTTTTGATTACATCAAACAGGTATATCCTTTGGTAAAAAAACGAAATATGCTTGATCAGATTTTGTTTAAAGGCCACGAATCTTACCCTGAATTCAATCAGAAATACGGCGATATTAAAAATGAGATTCACTATATGCCGATTATTCAGTTAGGCAAAAGTGAAGATCTTAAAAAAATCTCAGATTATATCAGAAACTATAAAATCTACGGCTTTGAATTTACAGTAGGAACAACGGAAAAGGATCTGATTGATTTTAAATCTTTAAGAGAAAAAAAGGTCAAAATCTGGGTCAATTCATTGTGGCCACACCATAACGCCGGAAATAATGATGATCTGGTCCTGGAAAATGCGGATGTTTATGATTGGTATATAACTAAAGGGGTCAACGTTATTCAGACGGACCGACCGAAAGAGCTTATCAATTATCTGAAACGTAAAAAGCTTTATTTTTAATAGACAAAGCGCTGAAATCAAAGATTTCAGCGCTTTGTCTATTAAATAATGATTTTATGGAGAATAAAGGATTTGAATTTGATTATCGTAAGTAATAATGGGAAAAAGCTCGATAGAAGAAAAAATATTTCCTGTTTGGTAATGAAGTGTTAATGTAAGATGAGTGCTGATTTGTTATTAACTTATTTCTCTACATTTGGTGAATAAACTAAATAACTATGAAAAAACTATTACTTATCGCAAGTAGTGTATTATTGTTTTCTTGTACAACCGGCGAAGAATTAGAAACTTCGGCAAATACAGAATCAAACTCAAAACAAATTACTTTACAGAAGGCTAAATCTGGAGCCAGTCTTTTGGTAGGTGAAAACATCACATTAAAATGTAATGGATCATCAAATTTCCAAAATCCTATTAATGTAAATCCTAACTATCCTTACATAAGTTCTTATGAAGTGCTTTATCGTGATTTAGCACCATTGTATGGAAGAAATCAACTCAGGCTTTCAGAGTTTGTTGCAAAACATATTTGGGGATATGGCGGGCCTTTTACCAGTCTCACTGAGATTTATATTGGATACAATGCCATGAATGATTTTAATAACTCAAGTGTGAATTATAGTTATATTCAAGATTATACAATAGGTCAGGACGGAGATAATGCGCAAATATATGGAGATATGTTTGGAAGCAACAGCGTTCCTATGACAAATGATGCAGCCAATACAGTTTATCATGGTTTTAAAGCTAAGATAGACCAATTAACTTCCCAAGGAAAGCAAATAACAGCTGTTCACCTTTACACTGACGGCCTGCTATGCATTCCCAGTGTGAGATTTATTAAAATGACTGTAAAAGTATTATAAATAGTTCTGTTAAAAATCAAGCTCCTTAATTGGAGCTTTTTTATTTACTGTTCTATCAAAAACAAAAGGTGGACTGCAATAATCCACCTTTCTTTATAATAGCTGTCTTCTGTTAAGACTGGATAAATTCCAAAAGATCTTTGTTGATCGTTTCATGTTCTGTAGTTGGCATTCCGTGAGGGAAACCTGGGTAAGTAATCAGTTTACCGTTCTTTAATAACTTCGCTGATTTTATAGCAGAATTTTCGATTGGAACAATCTGATCATCCTCTCCATGTAATACCAAAACAGGAATATCAACTGCTTTCAAATCTTCTGTAAAATCAGTTTCAGAAAATGCTTTAATACCGTCATAGTGAGCAACAATTCCACCCATCATTCCTTGTCTCCACCAGTTTCTCTGAATTCCGTCTTTGATATTTGCACCTTCTCTGTTGTAACCGTAGAAAGGAAACGTCAGATCAAAATAAAACTGGTTTCTGTTGTTCAAAGTCTGCTCTCTGATACCATCAAAAACTTCCATTGGAACTCCGTCAGGATTGTTTTCACTTTTTACCATAACCGGAGGAACAGCGCTGATTAATACAGCTTTTTTTGCTCTGCCGTTAGCATATTTATGTACATATCGGATCACTTCTCCACCACCTGTAGAGTGTCCTATATGAACAACATCTTTCAAATCAAGAAATTCTACAAGTTCCGCAGCATCAGAAGCATATTGTTCAATGGTATGGTTATAGATATTCTGGCTTGAACGGCCGTGGCCTCTTCTGTCATGAGAAATTACTCTGTAGCCTCTCTGTAAGAAAAAGATAACCTGTGCATCCCAATCGTCAGATGATAATGGCCATCCATGGTGAAACATTAATACTGGTCCTTGTCCTTGGTCTTTGTAAAAAATTTCAGTTCCGTCTTTTAATGTAAGTGTGCTCATAGTTTTAAATTTTTAATGTTAATGATTAATTTGTATAATAATTTTTTGTTGTCTTAATTCTTTAGCAAATGTAGGACAGTTTGAGTTCTCTGAAATTAATCTAGTTTAATTTCGTTCATATTTAATAAAAAATTTTTATTGGGATGTCAGATCTGTTTTTTGCCTGCATTCTTTTGGATAACCAAATTTTTACAGGAAAGGCACTAACCAAGGATGATTAATGCCTTTTTTGCTGTCATTTCAATATATCCTTCTCTAGAACGAGTTGTTTGACTATTCAGTTGGATAGGGATAATATTATTCTATCCATAAATGTCCCATAGAATAGGTTTTACCTTTACCCGCAACGATAACTCTTTCATTTTTATTTTCGCAATACAGCTGTCCACCTCTTTCAGACAGCTGGCGGGCAAAAAGTGTATCTTTTCCTAATCTTGAAGACCAGAACGGAATGAGCGAGCAGTGGGCAGAACCGGTTACAGGATCTTCGAGAATAGAGGACTGCGGAGTAAAATATCTTGAGACAAAATCACTGTCTGTACCGGCTGCCGTTACAACAAGACCGCCAGGATCCAGATTGATAAGGTCAAAAACAGATCTTTCAATTTTGATATTTTTGATGTCGTCCTCAGAATCATAGAGCAGAATATAATCTCTTGATTTGAAAACTTCTTTGGGCTGTATATTGAGTGCTTCGGATATGCTGTCCGGAAGAGCAGCTGCTTCAGGCATTCTTGAAGGAAAATTCATATAGTAAACACCATCTTTAACCTCAACCGTTAACTCACCGCTTTTAGTTTCAAAAATGATTGTATTACTCTGATAGTTTAAGATCGAGATGAGGCAGTGCGCTGTAGCAAGAGTAGCATGTCCACATAAGTCCATCTCTATTTCGGGCGTAAACCATCTCAGGTGAACAGTACTGCCATTGTTGATAAAGAAAGCTGTTTCGGCTACGGCATTTTCGCGGGCAATTTTTAAAAGTAACTCATCGGGTAACCAGTTTTTTAAAGGAACAACACAGGCAGGATTTCCATGGAAAATTTTTTCAGTAAATGCATCTATTTGATATAATTCTAACTTCATGATTGATAAAAATTTCTGTCTCTAACGAAGATACTCTATTTTTCAGACAATTGTTGACAGATTCATCACTCTGCTGTTTTTTCTTTTTTCAGCTGACTGATAAAATAGGAAGGACTTACCCCGGTTTCTTTTTTAAATATAACCGCAAAAACTTCTCTTGAAGAGAAACCGCAAGCTTCTGCCAGATAGCTTATTTTATATTCTCTGAAGATAGGAGTATCATATAACTTATTTGTAATGAATTGAATCCGAAGCCCATTAATATAATTATTGAAGCTTTTATTTTTATACTGTTTGATAATCTCTGACAGATATCTTGGGTTGGTAGCCAGTGAATTGGATAAAGAGGTTAGTGTCAGATCTTTTTTCAGGAACTTTTCAGATTTTTCAAATTTTGAAAGTTTACTCAGTAACAGAGTCGTAGTTTCTTCAGAGATGATTAGATTATTTTCTGGTCCTTTATTTTCTGGTTTGATTTCAGTGTATTGCTTTTCAGTAACCTGTACTTCTTTTTTCAGATTCTCAATAATTGTTTCATATCGCTGATGAAGCTTATTTTGATTTCGTTTCCAATACCACCATCCTCCTGTAACAAGAACCAGGGCTATGATAAAAAAAACGGCGGCGAACTGTAAGATATTATTCTGATGAACTTTATCTTTTTGCAGATTTATTTTTTTAATAGTTTTATCAGCAGACATCTTGTTTGAATGGGCTAAACTATCGCTAAGGTTTGAATAAAGAGCCATATATTTGATGGTAGAATCTTTATTTTTAAGACTTTCAAAAGAATTGGTCAAAGTAGCATATGCAGCTACTCTGCTGGCAGGGGAATGTGTTCTCTTTTCTAATTGTAAAACTTCCTGTGCATACTCAATGGCTTCTGTATTTTTACCCTGTTCCGAATAGAAGTGTCCCAGATAATTTAATATAGGAATTTTATCAACTTTCATCTGAGTAAATTTCCTTTGATTCAGGATGTTTAAAGATTTTTGCAGGTATTCTTCAGCAATATCCAGTCGTTTGGGATTTGAAATCATCGCATAATACATTCCTATATTCATATAAAGATATGAGATCATGTCATACTTTTGATCTGTCTGCCGGGTATTTTCAAGATCACTTATTTTTTCTGCTTCCTGCAGGCTTTTTTTGAAATACAATAGAATAGTGTCCTGATGAGCTTTTTTAGGAATATAATAGCCGGCCGTTAAACCCTGGTAAATATGTGCCCTGTTAAAGTGTTTTTTGTTTTCATCGGTAAGTTTATTAACGAAATATTCTGCCTTATGAAGTTCTTTATAGTTTTCATCAAAAAGACCAAGTGCTGAAAGAGCAGTTCCTCTCTCAATATATGCCATAGCAATAGATTCGTTATCGCCAGCTGCCTTGGCTGCCTTTTCTACTTCATAAGAGTATTCAATAGACTTTTCATTTTCATCAATATTATGATAGAGCATCATTATGTTCTTTACGCTTGTAAGGATAGATTCTCTGTCATTAATGTCTTTAGCATCTTGTAATATCTGTAAATAAAGCTGAATCTTTTTCTTAGGATCAAGAGATATATTTTTAGCGGATGCTAATTTCTTGTTGATACTTTGTTTGGTAATGGTTCGGTTATCTATTTGGGCGTGGTAAAAACCGAAAATGATACAGGCGAACAAAAGAATAATGTTGTTTTTCATCCTAGTTAAATTGTTTTTTCTGTTTGCAATTTTAGCGTTATTTTAAGTAATTATCTTTCATTTAAATGTAATTATTTCGGAATTTATATGGCTGTTTTTATAGATAAATGTCTGATTATTAATTTTATCCGTGTTAATCGGTGTTTTCATACATTGTCATTTCTTTTTATTCTATTATGTGATTTTAACCCTGGATTTTGCCTGTTTCGGGAATGTAATATAAACCGAATTTCTTACTACACACACTCATTTGGTGTATGCCAATCATCTACATTTGCGATTGAAGAATACTTTATGCTGTGATAAAGATTTAAAAAAATATATCAGTTAAATTTAAATAAATGTGCAATAAAACAGCCTTTGATATAAACACAAAATTCTAAAACAAAAACCTGAATGATGAAAAAAATAACTGTAAAAATCTTCCGCAATGATTCTGGATCTTAAAAATATTCATATAGGATCTTTGATAAAGCTGCGTATTGAAGAATGGAATATCAATGTACTCCGGATATGTAAATTTCTGAAATGTACAGAAGACGAATTGAATTCTATGTTATCAGAAAAGTCTCTGGATTCTGAAATCATATTGAAACTAAGTACACTGCTGGAATATGATTTTTTCAGGCTTTATTCTCAGTATCTGATCCTTTATGCTCCTCAAGCAATTTCAAATGATTCTGAAAAGAAAACCGCCCTTCCCCAATACCGGAAAAACATATATACAAAAGAGATGGTAGACTTTATTTTGGATCAAATTGATAGTGGAGGTAAAACACAAATGCAAATTGTAAAAGAGTATAGAATTCCAAGATCTACTTTGTACAAATGGGTGAGCAAATATGCACAATCAAAAAAGAAAGATTAATTAAATGAAGAACACGCCTGATTATAAAAAAATTTTTAATGATATAATCAATATAAAATTCCCTGAAAAAAAAGAGATATGCAGCCATTTATTAGATAAATCAGATTTATCGGTACTTGATATTATAGATCTTAATGAGCTTCTTTTCAGAAACAGTTCCAAAGAAAACAGTGTTTTTAACCAGAAACACCGCTCTTATAATGAATCCGTGATTTATCAAATATTAGAATATCAGAAAAAGAACCGGCTGAACAATTCCCAACTTGCCGGACATTTTAAATTAAGCAGGAATACTGTTACTAAATGGAAAAGTCTTTTTCCGATCTAATATTTTTTAACCTTTTAAAAGATCTGTCATGGATCAAACTTCAATAGTTCAATTAAAAATATAAAACAGATGAATAAAAAAATGATCATAGTAATACTGGGGGGTATGCATGGTTTTTTTTCTCCGGTAGATGCCCAAACAGGGATAGGTACCTCTAATCCTCAGGGTATTTTACATGTAGATGGTGCCCAAGATAATGCTGCTGCCGGAATGCCAACAGTTACCCAGGCTGCAAACGATTTTATTATCAATAAGACTACAGGTTTTTTAGGGCTGGGAGTTCTTGCACCTAGAGTAAAGCTTGATATGAGGTCTGCAGGCCCGGAAAATGCTCTGGGCCTAAATACCACCACAATGAGTGCGGCTTCGGCAGGAGCAGGAGCTGTACGGTACGATGTCATCAACGCACCTGTAGGAGCAAAGATTGAAGTATCAGATGGTTCGGTGTGGAGTAAGGCCTATGTTGCTCCCCAGAAGGCGGTTGTAGTGGCACGTAAAATTACAAGCCAGTCAATAACACAGGGCTCGGCAACTAATATTGGTAACTGGAATGTGGTACGTGATATGAGCAATAGTTTTGATGCCAATTTTGGAGTTTTTACAGCTCCCCGCGATGGTACCTATACTTTTTTGTTAACCTTTAATTTTAATGGAGTAGTTATTAATGACGGCTCCAGAGTTGAATCACAATTTTACAATACAACAACAAACACTGTTCTGGCGAGTGTGTATAAAACCTTCGGGCAATCAATGACAGGTACTTCTGATGATGCTAATGCAACCCGGTCTACACAAGCCGGGGGATCAAGTACGGTTACACTTACATTGAGTGCAGGTACAAAAGTAGTGACGAGGCTCTGGCATAATCTTATTTCGAGCGGTGCTGTTACACTCAGGGTCACAAGTAACTCTACAGATCCCACCAATCCGGATGATGGGTTTAATAATTTAACAATTATCGAACATTAAAAAAATCAATATGATGAAAAAGAATAGAAATATACTCTATACACTGCTTGCCTATATTTTATGTTTTTCCTCAGGTAATCTCGTTGCGCAGGTAGGTATTTTTACTCATAATCCTGCACAGACTTTACATATAGATGCCGCAAAAGACAACGGTAATACCCCGGATGCATTGAAATTATCTAATGATATCGTTGTAAGCACAACAGGCAACATGGGAATTGGTCTGCTGAATCCTGTTACTAAGCTGGATCTTCGTTCTGCAGATAATAAAGGAATTATAGGGCTGGGAACAAGTGTACAAACACCGGTTGAGGCCGGTGCCGGTGCTATACGTTATAATACAAGTGGATTTTTAGAATACTCAGATGGAGAGCAATGGATTGCCCTGCCTCTTACAGCGCCAACCAAAGCACTTGTGAATGCCAATAAGACCTCTGTGCAAAGTATTGGAAATAATACATCCACTCCAATATCAGGCTGGAATGAGACTGTTGATTTAGGTACTGCTGTTCCCAATGGGGACTTTGATCCTTCCAATGGTACTTTTACAGCTCCCCGCGACGGATTTTATCTGGTGTCTTTTAATATTACACTAGCTAATGGAAACATTCCTAAAAATACTTTTATAGAAACCGCAATAGAAAGTAATCAGAGCACTGAGAATATTCCCATATTCAAAACATTAAACTCTTATCCTGCGTTTCAGGCAGGAGCAGTAAGCAATTTTATAAGCGGAAACTGTAACGCCATTTTCAACCTGAAGACAGGTAATACGATTAAATTCAGCGTTAAACATAATCTAGGTTCTGCAAGGAATACCTTAAATGATGGAAAATTAAATAATCTAAGTATTAGTGAGCTATAAAAATAAAATGATGATACAGCCATATAAAATCAAAGAAATATCCTTAGTCTTCACTCTTCTGCTTCTGGGAGTGCTTCATGTGAGTGCACAAATAGGATTTGGAGTAGGAAATCCTACAAATCCCGTTGAAATCAATACCGATGCCGGGAAGGTTGTTATAGACAATACGGGAAGGTTGGGAGTAATGGTTCCCAGTCCCAGGGTTGCTGTAGATTTACGCAGTGGAAATAATGGTTCAGTGGCAATAGGCAATACAGATAAAATGGCCAGCCAGGCTGGGGCAGGAGCTTTACGGTATGTTGCAAGTCCGGCCATTGGGGTAAAAGGATATTTAGAATTTTCTGATGGTATAAACTGGGTAAGTTTTTTTCCTAAAGGTAAACCCCGTATTGTAGTAATGGCCAATAAGGTAACCCAGGATACCTATCTGTTTGAAAGTGCAACACCCTCAGAAATAGGAACTAAACCTGGTATTGTACAGCGCAGGTCGTCCTACTTAACCAATTGGGTAGAAAAACTTGACTCAGATTCAGGGGTGCCTACAAACAATTTTGATCCGGCTACAGGAGAGTTTGTTGCTCCCCGAACCGGAGTATATTTTGCGACCTTTACTTTTGCACTGCAGTCCAGCCAGGTTAATACTGGAGGAAATAACCAGACAGAAGCCATTTGGGAGGTCAGAAATCAGGGAGGTACAATCACTCAAAGGGTAAAAACAAATAATGGATATGCTTCTGATACAGGAGCCAGTCCCAATGCTGTGGCAGTAGGTTCTGCATGTACCGTAAGTGTTTATTTGAACAAAGGAGACCGGTTAAGACCTTTTACCTGGATCACAGTAGCGTTTGACGGTACAATAAGCCAATTTGATATATCAGGAAGCGGAGCATACAATTCTCTGACGATCGTAGAACAATAGCGATATTGATTCATAAACAGGTTCTGAAAATATAAATTTTAATTATGGGAATCTTGCTGCTTTATCATTGTTTGACTAACAGCAATTGACTGAAAACAATACACAAATGTCTTAATATATGTTTAGAGGCATCCTTTTCAGGGTGCCTCTCAAATTATTTTTATCTGTTATTACTGAATTCCTGATTTTTAATAAAATATCTTCCTGTTCTGAACTTTTATTAAATGTGCATTATGCATTTTTTTTATTGTTCTGATAACTGTTTCCACGCGTAGTCCCGTTAAATTAGCTAACTGCTGTCTGGTGAGGGGAATCTGGAATGAATATTTGTTATTATCATTATTACCCTTCAGATAATCCATTACCGTTTTGAGCTTATTTAAGGGATTCGGTGAGGAAACATTAAATAACATCACATATTTGTAATATAGCCGCTCAGCCAGGCATTTAAACATTTTGGAGGAAACTTCCGGATTTTGTTCCAGTAAACTGAAGAAATCCGTTTTGGATAATTTAAGAACAGTACAGGTAGTTTTAGCTGTAGCATTGGTAGGATATACCTTTTCATCAAAGAGAAAAGATTCTCCAAAACTTTCTCCGTCATACAAAATGTTTTGAATAAATTCTTTGCCGTCTTCGTGATAATTGTTTAGTTCAACAATACCATTAATAATCTGATAATAAAACTTTGGCAAATTTCCTTCATGAAAAATCGTTTGATTCGCTTCAAAACTTTCATAATTTGCACCGTAGGCTAATAATAAATCTTTACTTATTATCATGTCTTTAAATTTTATAAGTTAATAATGAATTATTTTTAAAAAATTTATAAAACGCACAACAAAAAGCAAACCATATTCAGCAATTTTTGGAAAAAAAATACCACATTTTTTGCTTGCTTTTTTTAATTCCTTCACGACCATCTAGAATAAAAAAATCCCTGCCAGAAGGGATTTAATATATTTTAACATAAGTTTTATGATCTAAGTCATAATGTCAGAACTCATATTTCACTATATTTGGAATAATAAAACTAACCATGAAATAAGGATAACATAAAAGCTTGTTAAACTAAAATTATTAAAGATTATCAAAGATTATGAAAGACTTATTTTCATTAAAAGGAAAGAGGAAGGAACATATTATGAGGTATTTCAAGAAAAAGATGTACCAATTGATCGAAAAGGGTGACTGGATTACCTTTACAATTAAAAAATGGTACAGGACCATGACTATATCCTGTTTGATATGTAATGATTTAGTTACTTTAATTATTGTGAGAATAAAGATAACTCCATTTTATGAAAAATACACAGTGTTGTAGTTTTATATATACAGCGGTATTCTACGCGTATTAAGTAAAAATGAAATCCCAAAATATTTTGTTCTTCGATGGGCAGGTTGTATGTGATCAAAGGCTCCAGTTTTTTATTCCTCGCTGTTTTCTGTGGAGTAGATGCTACTTAAAAAAGAGATAATAAACTAAAACAATCCATCCTATTGGGGAACATAGCCAAGTGATGATTCCGAATAGTTTTTCAAGCCAATCCGAACTTTGAAATAATAAGCAGTCTATAATAAATTCTTTCATATTTCTAAGTTACTTTTATAGAATGTATTCTGGTTACGGAAACCCATAACGATTATTTTTTTTATGTTAAATCTCTTATTTAGGAATAATTTTTATATTTGATCCTAAACTAAAATCAAAACCATGAAAAATTTAAAGAAAATTTCTAAGGAGAAATTAAGAAGTATTAATGGGGGGCAAAAGGTATGTTTACCGGGACAAAGAGAAATGCATTGCCCTAACAGTCCGATACCACAATGCTACTGGAGAGAAAATACAATGGAATGTCCAGATTTTTAAAATACAATCCCTCATCAAGAGGGATTTTTTATTATGGGTATTTACTTATGCTTTATGAAATGATCTTTATTCCATGCTGAAATATTGATAGTTCATCTTTTACAAGATTCAAATAATAATTCCAACGTTTTTATGATTTTGGTTATTTGATTACACTTATTGTCTATCCATTCACACTTACTAATTGTTTCTTGCCTTGGATTTTGTCCATCTTTAATTTTACAGCCTAATCAAAAATTTTTATTATGAAAAAATTATCAAGAAATGCCTTAAAAACAATTGGAGGAGGCTTTGCATGTAACTGTGGTACCAGATATATTGGAGAATTTGGCTCAATGGAATCTTGTATTTTTGCTTGTAGCGTTATTATTAAAGCGCCATGGGATCCGGAAGTTCATTAAATCATAAAGGTCGGTTATCCGGCCTTTTTTATACTCCTACAGCTGGTGTTTATTGGATTCATTTGCTGTTTTATAACGCGTTTTACTGGCAGTCAAAAGGTCACGGGTTCGAATCCCGTATTCTCTATAGAATACATTTTTTTTCTAAAAAAGCAAAACCCCAGTTTTAAGTGGGGAAAGACTAATAAGGTACTCAGTGATGACAATTTTTTTATTAATGATTAAAATACGTCTGTAAACAGCTATGTAGTTCTGCTTTTCCTTTGTCAATAAGTGCTGGTCTATGATTAGATCTTAAATCCAATCCTTCAACACGGATCAACTGAAGTTGGTTTATTCCCATAAAACTTAATATGGTTCTGACATATTGGGTGGAATGATCTGCATTCACATATCTGAAATCACGGCTGTATTCACTTCCGCTGCACTGCACATACATAATCTTTTTATCGTCGGACAATAAACCTACTGAACCATTTGAAGTGTATTTAAACGTACGCCCTGCAATAAGAATGTTATCAACAAGATCTTTGAACTTTGAAGTGATGTTGAAGTTGTGCAGGGGAGAGTATATGAGAATATAATCAGCCTCAATCCACTGCTGCAATAGTTTTTCCTGTGCTTTTTGCAAAACCGTTTCCTCTTCATTGGGCGTCTCACTATTTTTTTTCCATAAAGAAAGCAATGTTTCATCTATTCTGGGAATAATGGCCTCAGTACTGTCGTACAAATTAAGAGTATTGATTTCAATTTTTTCAATCTGGGATAAAAATTCCAAGCCACAATCCGATAACTGAACCGTTGCATGGGTGTTATCATTAAAAAGTGGATGGCAGTTTATATGTAAAACCTTTTTTTTCATGTGGTATAAAATAGATTGTTAAAAAATGAATCTCCAGTACTTAATTTCTGTGCGACAAAGTTATAAAGAGAACACTGGAATATACTTAAGCTGGTTTAAGAAAGGAATTTTCTTAAAAAGAAAAACCTCCCGGACATCAGGAGGCAAAAAAATGTATGTTTTCAGAAAATAAATTTCTGGAATTCAAATTTAATTAATGGAGATGCATTAAGCTATGACTGTGATCATAATACTGTTTGGTTTATAGGGAGGATTTACATAAAAAAAATTTGGGGTAAACCAGATATATAGGGGATATTGAGACGTTATTCGATGATTAATAGTGGCTTTTATTGTCTTTGCGCATCATTCTATTTAATTTTAGTTCAATAAAAATTACAAAATAGTTGGAAATATCATTTAAATACTTACTTTTGTACCCGCTTCGCAATTAGAGAAGACATGGGGGATTGGCGCAGTTGGCTAGCGCGTTTGACTGGCAGTCAAAAGGTCACGGGTTCGAATCCCGTATTCTCCACTTGGTGTATTTGAAAAAATCTTCAAAATGCGCTAAAAGCTGATTAATCCTGCAAAATTTAATTTTTTGCAGGATTTTTTTATCTCCCAATGAACAAAATTTTCAAAGAACTCATAAAAATTGCAGCTATTCCATTTGTTTTATAAACAGTTGAACAAAGCAGTTGACCTGGATGATTTGTAAAGTTTATCACAACTATCAGACAATTATTTTCTGTGATTGATATAGATATCGTAATATAGAATTAACTGTTTTAATAGTATTTTTTAATTTTAATAATCTATCTTTAACACTAGAAATATAAGATGATGTTTTCTTTATGGAATCACGCTAATTGATCTTTTTATTCCTTAAAAGAATTTAAATAAGTTATATGTATTGTTTTATATTCAATTACATTATTTTCTATTAATGAACATCTAAGTTTTATCCTTTATTTGTTCACTGACCTATATTATGGAGCATATTAAATTAATTGTTACTGACATGGACGGAACTTTTCTGAATTCCAGTCATGAAATGAGCCCTGAATTTTCGGATGTTTACAAAGAACTGAAAAAAAGAAATATTTTATTTGTACCGGCAAGCGGAAGGCAGATGCCTGGAATTACCCATTATTTCGGGGATATAGAGAGTGAGATAGGTTTTATTGCTGAAAATGGTGGCTATGTGGTTTATAAAGATCAGGAACTTTTTGCTGATACTCTGGAGTATGAACATATTGTGGAGATCATAAAGACTGTTCGTGAAATACCGGGAGCCAAAGCTGTATTGTCAGCTAAGAAATATGCTTATTATGAAACCGATGATCAGCAGTTCGTGGATTTTTTCTCAAAGTACTATACCCAAAATATGAAAAAAGATGATCTGACGGAAAAGATTGATGATACAGCCTTTAAAATTGCTGTTTATCATCCTGATGGTTCTGAAAAGTATCTTTATCCTGCCCTTAAAAAATTTGAAGACCTGGGCCTCGAAGTTGTTATTTCCGGAGCGCATTGGCTTGATGTCATGAATAAAGATATCAATAAAGGAAATGCCCTGAAAATACTCCAGAAGTCTCTGGGAATTTCTTCTGAAAACACGATGGCTTTCGGAGATTATATGAACGATATAGAAATGCTGAAGAATGCCAAATATTCCTATGCAATGAAAAATGCCCATCCTCATGTGAAACAGATCGCTAATTTTGAAGCTTCTACTAACGATAGTTTTGGGGTATTGAAAACAATTAAGGATTTCCTGCAATTGAATTAGTTCATCTATAAAAAAATAATAATACCAGAACTATATCTTGATGAGAAGTCTTATCCATTACAGAAGTTAAGAGATTTTAAGGTAGAAGTTGTTATTTTTGTCATATTATGCATGATCAGCTGTACCAACTTATTTCGAAAAACGTAAAGCTCTCAGATTCAGACAGAGAGCTGTGTACTCAATATTTCGAACCTGTCTCGTATCTAAAAAATAGAGTAATTGAGGAAGAAGAAAAAATACCACAGTACTTGTATTTTGTGGTTTCTGGATTTGTCCGGCTTTTCCATTATAATGATAGAGGAGATGAGATAACCACCCATATCAACTGTCCTCCCGGCTTCATTACCTCTTATTCTAACTTTGCCAATCAGAGTAAATCTGATGAGAATCTGGAGTGCATTACTGAATGTGAGCTTTTACGAATTACAAAGACTGATCTTGATCTGCTTATGCAGCAAAGTCCTGCATTTAAAGACTTTAGTTTTTTGATATTGCAGCAATCATTATCCTACAATGAAAAACGTGCAAAGGAGCTGGCAACGCTTACTGCCGAAAAACGTTATTTAAAGCTGATGGCTCAAAACCCTGAAATTTTACACAATGTCCCTATGCAGTATATTGCATCTTTTTTAGGGATGAATCCTAAAAGTTTGAGCCGTATCCGAAAACAGATTGTTAAGTAACATTTGTGAAGTGATTTTGAATGGGCAACACTGAACTTTGCAGTATCATTTAAAATCAAAAAGATATGACAAGCAGAAACTTAGTATTGGTGTCAGGAGCCAATGGACATTTGGGCAACAACCTTGTAAGGTTACTCATCAATAAAGGATTTCAGGTCCGGGCATCTGTCCGCAACATCAAAAATAGAGAATGTTTCAAGGATTTAGACTGCGAAGTAGTACAGGCTGATATTACGGACAAAGTTTCATTTATTAAGGCTCTTCAGGATGTTCATACGTTTTATGCTGTAGGAGCTTCATTCAAATTGTGGGCAAAAGATCCTAAAAAGGAAATCTACGACGTAAATATAAATGGAACCCGGAATACTATTCAAGCCGCTGCTGAAGCGGGTGTAAAAAGAATTGTCTATGTAAGTTCTATTGCGGCTTTAGATTACACCAATCTCCCTACTAAAGAAAACAATGGGTATAATCCAGACCGCCGAGATATGTATTATAATTCCAAAAACGATGGTGAAAAACTGGCCTTTCAACTTGCCAAAGAATTAGGAATAGAACTGGTATCCGTAATGCCTGGTGCGATGATAGGTGGTGAGGCATTTCTTCCTTTGAATGTCTCTTATGGTGTACTGAAGCTAATTTTAAATAAGCAAATTCCAATGGATACCAAAATAACACTTAATTGGATAGATGTAAAAGATGTCGCCGAAGGATGCTATCTTGCTGCACAAAAAGGGCGCTCAGGGGAACGATATATTTTAGCTCATGAAAAATGCATGACTATTACTGACACGACCAAATTGGCTCAGAAACTTTATCCGGAATTGAAAATCAAAATACCAGGCTCTGTTCCTAAGTTTATACTATATGCAATTGCAGGGTTAATGGAATTTTCAGCTAAAATAACTGGAAAACCTCCGTTATTAACTACAAAAGAGATTGCAATGTTTTCGGGATTACAACAGAACTTTGATATATCTAAATCCAGAAATGAACTAGGCTTTTATCCAAAAAATTCTGAGCAAACAGTGAAGGAAGCTTTCTCTTTTCTCATGGAAAATAAGAATTTGTTGTAAATGATTAGTTTGCATGACAGTTAGTAAGATATTGACGACGGATCGCTTGATATTGTTCTGTAAATAGTTCCGGTGCGGTCTTCATTTCCAGCAATGATAAGATTCTATTGAAATTTCCTTTTAAATAAAAACCTCTATGGAGTTCCAGTGATTTTTTGCCATAATATACAGTACAGACTGGAGTTTGATATTTCCCAACTATTTTCATATCTATTCCTGTAATGTCAGTCCAGAGAAATTGATGCCGTTTCAGACCTCCAGTAAATCGGATATTTGTATTTGAAATAATTAATTTTAGTCGGGTATACATTAACATACTCACAGCAATCAGCAAAAGTATAGGTACCAGAAAAATAATCTCCTTTGGAAGGTCTTTCTGCATGAGAAGACCAAATCCGGTCACAATTAAGAGAGGTCCGAAAAAATAACAGATTATTTTTAACCATTGCGGTGAGGAAAAAATTTCTTCAGTCAGTATCTGTTTCATAGTATAATAGTACGATTTTTAAGTGATGTATTCTGTTTTCGTTCAAACAAAAATAGGATGATTATCTACAGCTTAAAACAAGAATTATTAAAGTCTTTGATTAAAACATGAAAGTTAAAGTTATTAAACTAAATGGAAATGTTTGATTCTTAGATAAAAAAACAGCCACAATTGAATTGTAGCTGCCTCTTTTGAAATCAAATATCGACTATTATAAAGATCTGGAACGAGCAATGTTGATGAGATACACAAGATGTGCAAACATGTTTCGTTTCACAGACTCTACTTTTATATCTCCGGTGGTCTGGTTAATCGTTGTTACAAGATCTGTATTACATTGACCATTGAAGTTACCGCTTCCTAAATAGTTTACATTATTAGCTGTTGGGTAGGAGATTCTTGGATAATCCGGTGCAACCTGGTTGGCAACAGCAGTTGTTCCACTGAATCCTTTATTATCAACATATCGGGCTGTCCAGGTTCCTAAAAACTGTCCGTTACCCGTATTGATGCTCTGTCCCACAATAATTTGGGTGTCTACAGGATTGGTAAATCCGGAACAGGAGGTATAGTGATTTAAAGAAACGGTGCAGGAAGAAGCGTTATCAATAGGTTGAAAGCATTTTCCTTCATAGATGGTCAGCCTTTGTTCAGTGGAAGAAGTAGACGTGTTCAATAAAGCTTTCGGAGCAAAAATTTCTTCAGGAGATATAAGGGTTAAAACTCCTTGTGCATCCGCAGCAACAATTTTTTTTTCAGCATTTGAAAGTCCTCTTACTCTTACCAGACCATTGACATCTAGTGTATGAGAAGGAGTAGATGTATTAATCCCAACCTGTGCTGTTAAACTCCCGCCAATAGCAAGTGCTGCCAAAAAGAATGTTTTTGTTTTCATGTTATTATTTGAAAAGGTTAAATTTTTCACGAATATAGGAAATAACTTTAAAACTGGTGTAGAAATCGTCTGAAATCTAATATAAAGTAATTGTAAACAGATATTGAATAAAATAATATCAAATTTCAGATAGCGTTTTTTAAATAACTCAAAGCTGATACACCTTGTATTTGTTTGAAAAATATTTGTATTTTAGCCAAAATATGTTGTTTTTTAATAAACATATTGGGTGCTAATTAAAATTCAGATAATTTGAATGAAAAAATTAGTAGATTTGCACGGAACAAAAAAATAATAAATATTAAGCACTATTCTCTGTGACGGAATTTTTAGGAGGGAAGTACATTGAGAATAACAGGATTTTAGGTTAAAACTACTGAAACTATGAAGAAACTTTTTTTACTTTTATTAATGGCGTTTTTATTTATCGGTTGCAGCTCTGATGATGATACTATCTATGATTATGTAGGAACATGGTCAGGTTCTTATGAAGGAAATGATAAAGGAGTTTGGAACTTCGTGGTAGATGAGAGTGGTAAAGTGGTAGGAACAATGCATTCCGATGTTAATAATGAAAACTACAGTATTTCCGGGAATTTAAGTGAGACAGGAGATCTTAACGCAAGAGTAGGACTTCCTTCACAAGGAGATTTCAAAGGAACGTTAACGACGGAAAAAAAAGGAAACGGAAACTGGTCCAACTCACTTCCTACACCTGCACAGTCAGGAACCTGGAAAGGAGAGAAAAAATAAAACAAGAAAGTCTGCAGAATCTACTGCAGACTTTTTTATTTAAACAAATCCCATGTGGGTAATCTCATCGTGATCATTCTTCAGGATCATAAAATAAAGGAGAACATCATTTTCTGAAAAATATTTTTTAAAAGGCTGTTGCTGATTCCAGCTGATTATTTCTTCAGCATATTCTGTGCTGTAATTTTCAGAATCTAATTTTATAGTCATAATGACGGCTTTATCAGCACTACAATCTTCACTTTGATAGAGGATCTGATCCTCAATTCTGATACAATCCGAAATATTAGGGAAAGTACCCAGCTGAAATTCTCTCAGAAGCTTTTTCCCTTCTTCAGTCTTTAATCCATTTTCAACCGTTCGTTTTCCCCTTCCGGAAATCATATCCAGGTCTTTGATCGTTGTCATAACCTTTGCAAACTTCTGGTAGAGGAGGGGATCACCTGCTTTCCTGATATAGACTTCCAGGGTATTCCTTATAATCTTTCCAATTTTGGAGCAATGCCCGAATTCCGAACTGTTCTGCCGGACTTTCTCATACGACGGATCCTTTTTAAAAGCCGCTTTATTGAACCCGCTTTTCTTCCGAACCACATTTTTGCCGTTCAGAGTATAAAATACAAGGTCGCCTACAGCCCCTGTGATCTTGATGAGACTTTCATATGTTGCCATATATTCAAAATAGAGATCAAATATACCAATAAATACTTGAAATCAAAATTTTAACATATATTTATAATATAGTTGTAGTATAGTTATATTATAATTAAAATATAAAATGTATATTTGTTGAAGAATTACTTAACCGAGTATAAATCAGACGAATATGGGATTGGGGTTATTTGAACAAAAAATAAGAATAAAGCAGTGGTCTGTTTTACTGATTGCTTCTGCTTTTGTAGTGTCATGCGGATCATCGAAAAGTGTTTCCGGCAATAAAAAATCAAATACGAAAACAGTTGCAAAATCTGAAAATCTTAGAAAACTGGATTCAAAATTTGACGGAAATGTATCCAGATCAATTAATGATATTCTGAAAGATGCTGAAAAATACATCGGAACACCCTATAAATTCGGAGGAAATACATCATCAGGATTCGACTGTTCCGGGTTTACCGTAAAAGTATTTGAAGAAAATGATTTTAACCTTCCAAGAAGATCTTCTGACCAGGCTGAAGCTGGAAAAAATATTGATATCAGAGACGTAAAACCTGGGGATCTTTTGTTTTTTGCAACAGCAGGAGGAAGCAGAGTGTCTCATGTAGGCATCGTCCATGATATTGGCCCAGATGGAGAAGTAAAGTTCATTCATGCTTCTACCTCAAAAGGAGTAATGATTTCATCTCTGAATGAAAAATACTGGAATAAAGCATACCTTCATGCCCAAAGAGTTCTGTAAAAATATCTTTTAAAATGATAGAGAACCGGACATTTGCCTTCATTAAAACAGATAAAAAGCTGGTTAAGCTTTTCTTTAAAGATATTAATGTCATCAAGGGACTCGGAAATTATGTAGAAGTTCATACCGTAGACCATAAAAGATATATTTACTACAAAACACTTAAAGACCTTATTGCAACCCTTCCGGAAGAATTTATGCGGGTTCACAATTCATACATTGTCAATCTTACCAATATAGAATCTTTTGAAGACAATCACCTCATATGCGGCGAATTGAAAATTACCGTGGCCAAAAGTTATAAAGAATGTCTCCATTCTGCGCTCGGTAAAATGATGCTTTAAAATTCATCAACATCAGAAAAAGAGTCATCTGCATTCTATTTCTTACCCCATACATAAAAAAGTTTTTATTCCTGTTTTCTTATTCTAGTTTTACCAAAAACTTATATAATGAATAAAGACAGTGCATTAGATTACATTCAAAACAATTCAATTATCGGAGTAAAAGCAGGACTTCAAAGACCGGACTTTCTGGAAATTTGGATGGTTGTTGTCCAGAACAGAGTATTTGCAAGATCATGGGGTCTCGCCGAAAGAAGCTGGTACAATACATTTTTAGAAAACCCGATAGGAGAGATCCAATGTGGTAAAACTATTTATTCCATAAAAGCGCTCATCCCACAAGATATCAATGATCTTACTGAGGAAATTAATGAAGCGTATTTAACAAAATACAATACCGGTCACAATATCCCATATTCACAGGGAATTATTCAGGAAAAACATGTTGCCAGAACAATGGAGTTCGTTATTCTGGATTAAATAGATTTAAAAATGGTGTAATTATCCTCAAAAATAGTAGATAAAGCATTCAATAGAAACGGGCTTTAGCCCGTTCAATAAAAGATCAAACAATCAACTGGCTTTAGCCTAAAATTGTTTTACGATATTCTTTAACTATCCCGTCAAAAATTTATTCCCCTCCAAAAGAACAGAATTTTTATGTTTGTAATTGTAATCTTTCTGCAGTTAATTGCAATAGCATTGCACCACGAAACTCAGGAAATTTGTCCAAAACTATTATCATATGGCAGATTTTATCAGATTCTTTATTCCTTTATACTTCATACTTTTCTTTGCTGTTTCCTTTGTAGGTATCAGCTACAAAGTGGCAAAACAGATTGGTAAAAGCCCAAATGTTCTGCCCAGGGACGATTCTGCATATGGGCTTGTAGGGCTGTGTTTTAAGATCGTTTTATTCGCACTGTTTATGTATGTAATACTTCTTTCATTTTTTTATAACGATATTTCTTCTGCTTTTAAAATCAATTTTCTGGAGAATATTACCATTCAATTTACAGGATTTATTTTAATGATTCTGGCTTTAATTTGGGTGATCACAGCTCAGATTCAAATGAAAAACTCCTGGCGGATCGGAATTGATAATACAACAAAAACAGACTTGGTAACTCGTGGACTGTTCAGGTTTTCCAGGAATCCTATATTTCTGGGAATGACGGTAAGCCTTGTTGGTTTTTTCCTTGTTATCCCAACTGTCATTGCTCTGACTTTCCTTTTGATCGGAAGTATTTTGATGCAGATCCAGATACGCCTTGAAGAGGAGTATTTGATGAAAGTACACGGACAAAATTACCTGACCTATAAAAATAGGGTTAAACGTATGTTGAGCCTTTATTAAAAGCATAACGTTAAAAACCGTTTTGCTGAACTTTTTTGTATCTTTGGCCGGTATAATTTTTCAAACTAATTTAAATAAGAAACATGTCGTTACAACAAACTATTGAAAATATTTGGGATAATAGAGAACTATTACAAAATGAAGACAGCCAGAAGGCGATCAGAGAGGTTATTTCTTTAGTTGATAAAGGTGAACTTCGTACTGCTGAACCTACAGAAAACGGATGGCAGGTAAATGAATGGGTGAAAAAAGCTGTAGTAATGTATTTTCCGATCCAAAAAATGGAAACTATTGAAGTAGGTCCGTTTGAATTTCATGATAAAATGCCTTTGAAAAGAAACTATGCTGAAAAAGGGGTGAGAGTTGTACCACATGCAGTGGCAAGAGAAGGAGCTTACATTGCTCCGGGAGTTATTTTAATGCCATCTTACGTAAATATTGGAGCTTATGTAGACTCTGGAACGATGGTAGATACTTGGGCTACAGTAGGAAGCTGTGCACAGATCGGTAAAAATGTTCACCTGAGTGGTGGTGTAGGTATCGGTGGAGTATTGGAGCCGTTACAGGCAGCTCCGGTAATCATTGAAGATGACTGCTTTATCGGTTCAAGATGTATCGTTGTAGAAGGAGTTCATGTAGAAAAAGAAGCAGTATTGGGTGCAAACGTAGTATTGACAGCTTCTACAAAAATTATTGATGTTACAGGAGATACCCCTATCGAAATCAAAGGAAGAGTTCCTGCACGTTCAGTAGTAATTCCTGGAAGCTATACGAAACAATATCCGGCTGGAGAATATCAGGTTCCATGTGCATTGATCATTGGTCAGAGAAAAGAATCTACAGACAAGAAAACATCTCTGAATGATGCATTGAGAGAGAATAATGTAGCAGTTTAAGATTAATATTGTAAGCTAATACCACAATCTTGAAAGAAAAATTCCTTAAAATACTATTAAACCCTAAATATATATTTGGGGTTTATCTTATTATATCGGTTGTTACAGCAATTTCCAAATACCTGAGAGGAGATTATGCGATCAATAACTATCTGATTTTTAAAAATGTATTCTTTAATACCATCCATCAGAAAAATTTATTTATCCATTATCCCGATCTTTATTTTGATTTAAACCATTATGGCGTATTTTTCAGTGCATTGATTGCACCGTTTGCCATGATGCCGGATTGGCTGGGAATTTCACTATGGAATATTGGCAATACTTTTATCTTCATCTATGGTATTTATAAACTGCCTTTTTCAGATAGCAAGAAAGCTATTTTTGGATTGCTTTGTCTTCAGGAATACATTACAGCGGCTTTAAGTTTACAGTTCAATGTAGCACTTACAGGGCTTTTGCTGCTATCTGCAGTATACATTTACGAAAGAAAAGAAGTAAAATCAGTAACAGCCATTTTAATAGGAATATTCGTCAAAATCTACGGAATAGTAGGATTAACGCAGTTTTTCTTTATTAAAAATAAAGTCAAATTTATTCTTTCAGGAATAGCCATTGCAGTATTGTTTTTCGTACTTCCGATGGCGTATTCAAGCCCACAATTTGTGATTCAGTGCTATTCAGACTGGTTTCAGTCTATTGTAGAAAAAAACAGTGAAAATCAGGTATTGGGAAATATGCAGGATATCTCTCTGATGGGCTTTGTAAGAAGAGTTTTAGGAGATGCTTCCATTTCCAACCTTATATTTTTAGCAGGTGGATTACCTCTTTTTGCTTTACCTTATATCAGAATTAAGCAATACAAACACTATGCTTTCCAACTGATGATTCTGGCTTCAACCTTATTATTTTTAGTATTGTTCAGCTCCAGTTCAGAATCTCCAACCTATATTATTGCGGTTGTAGGAGTTCTGATATGGTTTTTCCTTCAGAAAGAAAGAACACCACTTATTATAGGATTGCTTGTTTTTGTTATTATTTTCACTTGTTTTTCCACTTCCGATCTATTCCCGAAATTTGTAAAAGAAAACTATATCATCAAATATTCATTAAAAGCTGTACCTTGTATTGTGATCTGGTTGAGAGTAACTTATGAACTCCTGACTAAAGATTTTGAGAAAAATTACAGCCTGAATTAATAAATATGAAGAAAATTTCAATTGTAATTCCCGCCTATAACGAAGAAGGAAATGTCGCTATGATCCATCAGAAAATTAAAGAAGTTTTTGATGGCTTACATAATTACGACTTTGAAATCATATTTGTAAATGATGGCAGCAGAGACAATACACAACAAAAATTAGAAGAACTTTCCAACCAATATGATGAAGTGAAATTCATTGAGTTTTCGAGAAATTTTGGCCATCAGCCCGCTGTAAAAGCAGGAATGGATAACGCTCAGGGAAATGCAGTTATTTCGATGGACGGAGACCTGCAGCATCCGCCAGAGCTTATTCCGGAAATGATTCAGAAATGGGAAGAAGGTTATGATGTAGTTTTTACTTTCAGAACTTATCCTAAAGAGATATCCTTTTTTAAAAGAAAAACATCAGACATATTTTACAAGCTTTTATCAAGTCTGTCAGACGTTAATTTGACGAAAGGAGGCGGATCAGATTTCAGATTACTGGATGCGAGGGCAGTGGAAGTGATGAGAAACTTTAATGAAGATGATTTATTCCTCAGAGGACTGACAAGCTGGATGGGTTTCAAACAAACAGGAATTGATTTTACCGCAGCAGAAAGGCTTTCAGGAAAAAGCAGCTACAATCTTAAGAAAATGTTCACTTTTGCCTTTACGGGAATCACAGCTTTCAGTGTAAAACCATTGTATTTGGCAGCTTATCTGGGGTTTTTATTTTCAGCACTTTCAGTAATCGGATATGGCACCTATGTGGTTCATTCTTTCATTGCAAAGACGGAGATCTCTGGTTGGGCATCATTGATTATGACCATTGTTTTCTTCGGAGGACTTCAGTTGATTATCCTCGGAATTATGGGGATTTATTTAGGTAAAATATTTAAACAGGTGAAAGAAAGACCTAATTATATTATTAAAAACAAAAAATTTTAGAATGGTTTTATTGAGTTTTGATATTGAAGAATTTGATATGCCATTAGAATATAAGGGTGAAATTCCCTTTGAAAAGCAGATTTCAATTTCACAGACAGGATTAGAGAGAATACTTGACATCCTTAAAAAACATAATGCCAAAGCTACTTTCTTTTCCACAGTAGTTTTTGCAGAAAACAGCAGACACCTTATTGAAAGGTTATTAAATGAAGGCCATGAACTGGCTTCTCACACATGGTTTCATTCAGAATTTGAAAACAAACACCTGAAGGAATCAAGAGAAAAACTGGAAGAACTATTTTCCACAAAGGTGACAGGATTAAGAATGCCGAGAATGATGCCTGTAGATGAAAAAGAAGTAGAAAGAGCAGGGTATTCATACAATTCATCCATCAACCCTACGTTTTTGCCGGGAAGATATAATAATTTAAAAGTATCCAGAACCTATTTTAAGAAAGGAAATGTTACCCAGGTTCCGGCCTCTGTATCACCAAACTTCAGAATTCCTTTGTTTTGGCTGAGTTTTCACAACTTTCCGTTATCTTTCTATAAAAAGCTGGCTTCAGATACCTTGAAAAAGGACCATTATCTTAATATTTATTTCCATCCATGGGAATTTGAGGAAATCAAAGATGAAGCTTTTAAACTTCCTGGATTTACTGTAAAAAACTCAGGAAAAGATATGGTAGAAAGATTTGATTCGTTTGTAGGCTGGCTAAAACAAAAAGGACATACATTCGGTACATTCCAGGAATTCCAAAAACAGATACAACGATGAAGATTGCCTTTGATGCAAAACGGTTTTTCCACAATACCTCAGGTCTGGGAAATTACTCAAGAGATCTTGTAAGAATTCTCTCCGAATACAAACCGGATAACGAATATCTGTTACTCAACAAAAATAAATCGGAGAGAGGGAAAGGTATTCTGGAACGCCCTAATGTTCAATTTATTGAAACCTCAAAAGGGAACTTTTCACGTCAGTTGAAAATGGGTAAAGATGCCCAAAAACAAGAAGCTGATATTTTCCATGGATTATCTGGCGAACTTCCTTTAAAATGGGATTCAAGACCTATTAAAAAGGTCGTTACCATTCATGATCTGATCTTTGTAAGATATCCGCAGTATTATTCTTTTTTTGACAGGAAAATCCATTTCTGGAAATTTAAAAAAGCGGCTGATATGGCTGATAAAATCATCGCTATTTCAGAACAGACCAAAAGAGATATTATTCAGTATTTAAAAGTTCCTGAGACAAAGATTGAAGTTATTTATCAGGGATGTCATCATGCTTTTAAAGAACAGCAGTCTCCGGAACTGATGCAGGTTGTAAAAGAAAAATTTAAGCTTCCGGAAAGGTTTATACTTAATGTTGGAACCATCGAAGAGCGCAAAAATCTTTTGAATGTTGTAAAAGCAGTCAACGGTACGGAAATTCCTCTTGTAGTTGTGGGACGAAAGACCAAATATTATCAGAAAATAGAACGTTTCCTGAAAAAAAACAAAATGGAAAAGCAAGTGCTCTTCCTTGAAGGAGTTTCTATGGACGAGCTGGCTTGTCTTTATAAACTGGCAGATATTTTTGTCTATCCGAGTTTCTTTGAAGGCTTTGGAATCCCTGTGATTGAGGCGCTTTTTTCTAAAACTGTTGTCGTTACCAGCAATACCAGTTGTCTGCCGGAAGCCGGAGGAAAAGACTCTGTGTATGTGAATCCGGATAATGATCTTGATATCATGGCTAAACTAAAATTTCTCTGGGAAAATGAATCCGAGAGAAAACGCCGTGAGGAAAAGGGTTTCGAGTTTGTTCAGAAGTTTAATGACGAACCCATTGCAAAAGAGCTGATGAATTTTTATCAAAAAATTATCTGAAAAAACTTTGCATTTTAAAAATAAATCCTACATTTGCATCATAATTCAATACAATGAAACCAGTATTTTTAGCATTACATCATTACTATCATCATCTCTGTTAGGCGGAATTGATTGATATAAGTTTGTGCTAAAATCAAAAAATAATTAAAACCGTCTGAGTAAATAGACGGTTTTTTTGTTTCCTGAATTCTCCTCAGAAATTTCAATAGATCAGTTTTTATTTACTCGGACCCCAAAAAAGGCAAAATGAGTAAATTAAAAATTGCAATCCAAAAAAGCGGCCGGCTTTACGAAGAATCTCTACAGCTTCTCAAAGACTGCGGAATCTTTGTCAACAATGGTAAAGACCAACTCAAAGTTTCAGTAGATAACTTTCCGATGGAAATCATGTATCTTCGGAATTCAGACATCCCGCAATATCTGGAAGATGGAGTGGTAGATGTTGCTATTCTTGGCGAAAATCTTCTGATTGAAAAAGGTAAAAATATCACCACAATCCAGAAACTTGGATTTTCAAAATGCCGTGTTTCACTGGCTGTTCCCAAAGAAGTAGAGACCGACGAAATCTCTTATTTTCAGGGTAAAAAAATTGCTACCTCTTATCCTAATACTCTCAAAAGCTTTTTAGAAAAAAAAGGAATTGTATCAGACATTCACGTTATTTCAGGTTCTGTGGAAATTGCCCCTAATATTGGTCTGGCAGATGGAATATGTGATATTGTAAGCTCCGGAAGTACCTTATTTAAAAACGGATTAAGAGAAACCGTTACTTTGCTGAAATCGGAGGCTGTTTTGGCTCAAACGCCTCAGTTGTCAACTGAAAAAGAAGCCATTCTTGAAAAATTCGTATTCAGAATTGAAGCCGTTTTAAAAGCAAAAAATTCAAAATACATTCTGATGAATGTTCCCAACGAAAAAATCCAGAAAGTCGCTGAAGTTCTTCCCGTATTAAAGAGTCCTACAGTCATTCCATTGGCAGAAGAAGGCTGGAGCAGTATTCATTCTGTTATTGATGAAGAGCGCTTCTGGGAAGTGATTGATGAACTGAAAGACAATGGAGCCCAGGATATTTTAATCATCCCGATTGATAAAATGGTTATTTAGAAAAATGATAATGGTGAACGTTGGTTAACGCAAGGGAGCAATGAAAATGAATTTGATACTGCTTTAAGGCGCAAAGATTTTATCTGCGATAAAATTGAATGCTGTTGTAAGTCACAAAGCCATACTCGCATATTTGCTGAAAATTTTAGATTTCCTAGCGCCTTAAAAAAGTATAAGAATTAAAAACTTTGCGCTTTGTATTTTTAAAAAGCATTTAAAACCCTATAAATTAACAACCTAACAGTTAAAAAAGGCATTTAAATTTAAAATAATACAATGAAAATATACAGATATCCTACAAAAAAAACCTGGAAAGATTTAGTAAAACGTCCTGTTCTTGAACAGAAAGAAATTTCGGGTTTGATCACAGAGATTTTTGCAGAAGTTGAAGCGAACGGAGATAAAGCTTTAATAGAATTCAACAGAAAGTTTGATAAAGCAGAAACGGTAACTATTAAAGTATCTGATGCAGAAATTCAGGATGCTGAAAAACAGATAAGTGATGAATTGAAACAGGCAATTCAGCAGGCAAAAGAAAATATTTCCAGATTTCACGCTTCTCAAAAACAGGATATTCAAAAAATAGAGACGACAAAAGGGGTGATTTGCTGGCGCGAAAACCGCGCTGTAGAGAAAGTAGGGATTTATATTCCCGGAGGAACTGCTCCTTTATTTTCTACAGTACTGATGCTGGCGGTGCCTGCAAACCTGGCGGGTTGTAAAGAAATCATTCTGTGTACACCACCGGATAAAAACGGAAATATTAATCCTGCGATTCTGTATGCAGCAAAGCTTTGCGGAATTTCAAAAATCTTTAAAACAGGCGGCGCTCAGGCTGTAGCAGCTATGACTTTAGGTACAGAGAGTATTCCTGCGGTGTATAAAATTTTCGGTCCGGGAAATCAGTTTGTTGTAGCTGCCAAAGAATATGCTCAGCGTTACGGAGTCGCCATCGATATGCCTGCAGGTCCGAGTGAAGTTCTTATCATAGCTGATGAGCAGGCTGTTCCTGAGTTTTGTGCAGCCGATCTTCTTTCACAGGCAGAACACGGAAGTGATAGCCAGGTTGTTTTTATTACTACAGACCTTAAAGTGTTTAAAGAGACGATAGAGGCTGTTGAACAGCAAATCAAAGACTTACCCAGAAATGAATTTGCAGGTCAGGCTTTAGAAAACAGCTCTTTTATTGTAGTGAATTCGTTGGAAGAAGCCCTTGAATTCAGTAATCTTTATGCTCCGGAACACCTTATTCTTGCCATTGATGATTTTGAAAAATATATTCCGGAGGTTCAGAATGCAGGTTCCGTTTTCCTTGGTAACTATTCTTGTGAAAGTGCAGGAGATTATGCCAGCGGAACCAATCACACGCTTCCTACCAATGCTTATGCAAAAAATTACAGTGGCGTATCGCTGGATAGCTTTGTAAAGAAAATAACATTTCAGCAGCTTTCAAAAGAAGGTCTTCAGAATCTAGGAAAAACAATAGAACTCATGGCAGAAGCAGAAGGCCTGTTTGCCCACAAAAATGCAGTATCCATAAGATTAAAATAATAAACGTTGGAAAACGCAAAATAATACTCATGCCTTTGCTGAAAATCTTAGATTTTCTTACGTCTAAAAAAAATGTATGAATAAAAAACTTTGCGCCTTTGTGTTTACCCAAAAAAGAATTGAACCATTAAGAAAATAAAGACTTTAAGTAAAGTTAAGATTCAAATACATTTGAATTCAGCTTACTGCTTAATAAAGATCTGAAGATATTTTCTTCACTATTCTTAATAACTCAATTCATCTTAATGGTTTAAAATTAATTTCAAAAAATGAAAAGCAATACAATGAAAAATAATAGTATCAAAACTTTAGTAAGAGAAAATATATTACAATTACAGCCCTACATTAGTTTCAGGGATCACAATGAATTTAATGCTCCTGTTATGCTGGATGCCAATGAAAGTCCTTTCGGAGAATGCAACCGTTACCCGGATTCTACCCAGAAAAAGCTTAAAAGCAGGCTTGCGGTACTTAAAAATGTTTCTCCCTCACAGATTGCCATAGGAAACGGAAGCGATGAGCTGATAGACCTTATCATTAAAATTTTCTGTGAGCCTAAAAAAGATGCCATTCTGATGATGAATCCTTCTTTTGCAATGTATGGTTTCTATGCAACAATTAATGAAAATAAGGTCTTGAAACTAGATTTGGATGAAAATTTTGAAATCGTAAAAGACAATTTCTTAAAGACGGCCGCAGATCCTTCATTGAAGATTTTCTTTTTATGCTCGCCCAATAACCCTACCGGAAACAGTATTGATGATATTGAATTTTATCTTCAGAATTTCAACGGAATTGTTGTGGTAGATGAAGCTTATATAGAATTTTCTGAGAAAAAGTCAAGTTTGGAGCTTTTGAATAAATACCCCAATCTGATTGTTTTGCAAACTTTTTCTAAAGCGTGGGGAATTGCTGGAGCGAGAGTAGGAATGGCTTATTCATCCGAAGAAATTACCAGTCTGATCAATACGGTTAAAGCACCTTATAACGTAAATATATTGAGCCAGGAACTCATTTTAAATACACTGGATCAGGAAAACAGACTTCAGGAAAATGTAAACCGTATTTTGGAAGAAAGAGCATGGCTGAAGCAACAGTTTGAAGGAATTACGTGTATTTCTAAAGTATTTTCAACGGATGCCAATTTCTTCCTGATTAAAATGGAAAATGTAGACAATGTGTATGGAAAAATGCTTGAAGAAGAGATTTTAACCAGCAGAAGAGATCCTGCCATTCCGGGATGTATCAGAATCAATGTAGGAAATCGTGCAGAAAATGAAAAATTAATTAATCTTTTAAAAGGAATATAGAATAGCTTGTTAAAATATAAACCATTAAGGAAAAATAAGATGATAAGAAAACTTAAGTTTTATCAAAGATAAATACATATAGCTGAATGAATAGCTTCAGCTATATACTTAATAATCCTTAATCACTTAAAAAAGCTTAATGGTTAAAAATAATTTATAAAAACATATGAAAAAAGTACTCTTTATAGACCGCGACGGAACGCTGATTGTTGAACCACCCACAGATTTTCAGGTAGATTCTCTGGAAAAGCTTGAGTTTTATCCGGGAGTTTTTCAAAATCTTTCAAAAATTGTTAATGAGCTGGATTATGAATTGGTGATGGTAACTAATCAGGATGGGCTGGGAACGGGCAGTTTTCCCGAAGAAGATTTCATAAAACCTCATGAAAAAATGATACAGGCATTTGAAAACGAAGGGATTATTTTTAGTGATATTTTAATAGATAAAAGCTTTGAATATGAAAATCTTCCTACCAGAAAACCAGGAATCGGAATGCTGGGAAAATACATGTATGGCAACTATGATCTGGAAAATTCGTATGTAATTGGTGATAGAGCTACGGATATACAACTTGCTAAAAATATGAAGTCTAAAGCTATTTATCTTAATCAAAACTTTAATAATGAAGCTGAACTGTCTACAACAAAATGGTCTGAGATTTATAAGTTCTTAAAATCAGGAATGAGGAAGGCTGAAGTCTCCCGTAAAACCAATGAAACAGATATTAAAATTGAAGTTAATCTTGATGGAAACGGACGTTCAGATATTTCAACAGGGCTTCACTTTTTTGATCATATGTTGGACCAGATTGCGAGACACGGGAATATGGATCTTACGGTTAAAGTAAACGGAGATCTTGCCGTAGATGAGCACCACACGATAGAAGATACAGGAATTGTGCTGGGAGAAGCTGTTTTAAAAGCTTTAGGAAAGAAAAAAGGGATCGAACGATATGGTTTCCTGCTTCCAATGGATGACTGTCTTTCTCAGGTGGCTATTGATTTCGGCGGCAGACCCTGGTTAGTATGGGATGCTCCGTTTAAAAGAGAAAAGATTGGGGATATGCCTACCGAAATGTTTTTTCACTTCTTTAAATCCTTTACAGATGCTTCAAAATGCAACCTGAATATCAAAGCGGAAGGAGACAATGAGCACCACAAAATTGAATCTATCTTTAAAGCCTTTGCAAAAGCCGTTAAAATGGCAGTGAATCAATCAGATACTAATTACAGCCTGCCTTCTACAAAAGGAAGTTTATAAATATGATAGCCATAATAAAATACAACGGCGGAAATGTAAACTCTGTTCAGAATGCCCTCAACAGACTCAATATTGACTCTGTGATTACTGATGACCCTGAAAGGATTTTAAAAGCTGATAAAGTAATCTTTCCCGGAGTTGGAGAAGCTTCCTCAACAATGAAGCTGTTGAAAGAAAGAGAACTTGATCTCCTGATTCCGAGCCTTACACAGCCTGTTTTAGGAATATGTTTAGGAATGCAGCTGATGTGCAAAGAGAATGAAGAAGGAAATACGGAAGGGATGGGGATCTTTGATATCAATGTCAGAAAATTTCCAGCAAAAGATATTGTTCCGCATATGGGCTGGAATACAGTTTCAGGGCAGACCTCACCACTGTTTTCTGGAATTGAAAAGAGCAGTGATGTTTATTTTGTTCACAGCTATTATTGTGAGCTTTCAGACTTTACAACATCTGTTTGTGATTATATCCTGCCATTCAGTGCATCATTACAGAAAGATAATTTCTATGCGGTGCAGTTTCACCCTGAAAAATCGGGAATTATAGGAAATCAGATAGTTAAGAACTTTATAAATTTATAATGATGAAAATAATTCCGGCTATTGATATTATTGACGGGAAATGTGTCCGTTTATCAAAAGGAGATTACAACACAAAGAAAATATACAATGAAGATCCTGTAGAAGTGGCAAAAGAATTTGAGAGTTTTGGTATTCAGTTTCTTCATTTGGTGGATCTTGACGGGGCGAAATCAAAGCATATTGTCAATCAAAAGGTTCTGGAAAATATTGCTAATTCTACTTCGCTGCATATCGACTTTGGAGGTGGCTTAAAAACCCAGGAGGATATTGAAACAGCCTTTAATTCCGGAGCAAAACAGATCACTTTAGGAAGTATTGCAGTTCAGAACCCGGAATTCTGTTTTGAAATGTTACAAAAGTATGGTACTGAGAAAGTTATTCTTGGAGCTGACTGTGAAAACAGAAAGATTAAAACTTCAGGCTGGCTGGAAGAAAGTGACAATGACATCATTGATTTTATTCTTCAGTATCAGGAAAAAGGAATACAGACCACCATATGTACTGATATCGCAAAAGATGGTATGCTGGAAGGTCCTTCAACTGGACTTTATATTGAGATTTTATATAAAACTTCAGTTCAGTTGGTGGCAAGCGGAGGGATTTCAGGGATTGCTGATGTCTATAAAATGAAAGATATCGGCTGTGCAGGGACAATCATCGGAAAAGCAATTTACGAGGGAAAAATAAGCTTACAACAACTTCAAAACTTTATTGAAAATGCTTAAGAAAAGAATTATTCCATGTCTTGATATAAAAGACGGAGCTACGGTGAAAGGAGTCAATTTTGAAGGTCTTAAAAATGCAGGAGATCCGGTAGTTCTCGCTAAAAAGTATGAGCAGGAAGGCGCTGATGAACTTGTCTTCCTTGATATTACCGCTACTATTGAGGATAGAAAAACATTTATAGAGCTGGTAAAAGAAATTGCAAAAGAACTTAGTATTCCTTTTACGGTAGGAGGTGGAATTTCATCTATAGAAGATGTTAGGAGGCTTTTGGAAGCCGGTGCAGACAAGATCAGCATCAATTCTTCGGCTGTAAAAAACCCCATGCTTATTTCCGATCTGGCCAAAGAATTCGGAAGCCAGTGCGTTGTGGTAGCGATTGATACAAGACAGGTTGGTGATAAAGACCTGGTTCATATCAAAGGAGGAAGGGAAGCAACCGAACTTCTTACGGTAGAATGGGCAAAAGAAGCAGAACGTCTGGGAGCAGGAGAAATTCTGCTGACTTCGATGGATGGAGATGGCACAAAAAACGGTTTTGACCTTCGTATTACAAAGTTGGTTTCAGAAAATATCAGTATTCCGGTCATTGCTTCCGGAGGTGCTGGCACTGCAAATGATTTTGTTCAAGTATTTAATGAAACAAAGGCTACAGGAGGCCTGGCAGCCAGTATTTTCCATTTTAATGAAATAGGGATTCCGGATTTGAAACAACAATTAAAAACTCAAAAAATTGAAGTACGATGAAAATAGATTTTAATAAAGATAATGGCCTTGTTCCTGTAGTTATCCAGGATAACAGAACTTTACAGGTACTGATGCTGGGTTACATGAATGAAGTGGCTTTTGAAAAAACGAAAAAAGAAGGCATTGTTACTTTTTTCAGCCGTTCCAAAAACAGACTCTGGACAAAAGGTGAAGAATCGGGTAATTTTTTAACGGTAAAAAGCATTGATATAGACTGTGATCAGGATACCCTATTAATTAAAGTTGTTCCTAAAAATGTGGTCTGTCATACAGGAAGTTTCAGCTGTTTCGGAGAAAAGAATACTAAGGGATTTTTATATGAACTGGAAGAGAAAATATCTCAGAGAATAGATAACAAAACAGAAGATTCTTATACTTATTCATTATACCAGAGAGGAATCAATAAAATGGCTCAAAAAGTAGGAGAGGAAGCTGTAGAATTGGTGATAGAAGCAAAAGATAATAACGAAGATCTTTTTAAAAATGAAGCTGCAGATCTGCTGTATCACTTTTTGATTTTATTGAAAGCAAAAGGATTTACATTGGAAGAAATAGAGGAGATTCTTCAGGACAGGAATAAATAAGACCTTTGAAAATAATGTTTTTTAATTAAAAAAAATAAACCAATCTCTTAACTCATGACTCCTTTACAAAAAGCTAAAGATTTGATGGATAGTGGACAATACATGCCCTCACTTACTATTTTAAATACATTAAATGGTTTATCCTCAAAGTCTGAAAGCTACAGGTTGTTATTCATGGCAAATTGCTGGTATCATTTGGAAGAATATGATTGGGCAATTGATATCGCTGATAAATTGTTGCAAAATGATGAACATAATGAACTGGCTTCTCAAATAAAATATCTGTCTTTTTGTAAATTGAAAGATTATGATAGGGCTTTTGATGAGATAATAGAGTTCTTATCAAATAATGATGCAGAGCTTTATAAAGTAACTCTGGAAGAATTATTAACAGATATCAAAGAGGGGTTTATTAATGATAAAGAGATAATTTCTAAAATTAAAGAATTAGCATTACAAAATAACTGTTTAAAGTAAGGTAAGACCTGAATAATGGTTTTCATAAAAACAGCAGGAGAGTTCCTCCTGCTGTTTTCTTTACTATCAATATGGAGATATTTTATCTTTCAATCATAATATTCTTCACAAGAGTTTCTTCACCTATTTTCAAAACTCCAATATACACTCCGTTCTGAAGCCCTGAAACATTAATTTTCTTTTCATTATTTACTTTAAGCATTGTTCTTCCTATAGAATTGCTGAGTTCAAAGCTGAAATTGCTTTCTTTAGCATCCGGTAATTCAATATTGAGAATATTACTGGCTGGGTTAGGGTAGATTTTTACAGCTTCCAATGAGTTTTTAGAAGCGGGTTTGCTCATGGTAGTAGTTGCCGTTGCAAAATGCTGTAATGCCCCTACAGTTGCTTTTCCAATCTTATATACATAGACAGGATCCATGTTGGTGAAGGTGTCTTTAGAGCTGTGAGGATAGCTGCTTCTTATCCTTTCAAAAAATCCGGTAATCACTTCACCTTTCTGTTCAAAAGGAATATAATCCGTATCAGCAGCCGGATCTACCGCTGTAAGAAGAGGAGAGTAGAGTGCTGTACAGTTTCTCAACTGTTGAGTGACTACTGCAGAAGCTGCATTGTTGCTGGAAACTCCTCCCTGGTCTTCGTCACAATATACGGTTGTGTTATTATTTCCTTTCACACCTCCTACCTGATCAAGATTGAAGACAAGTTTGATATCCAATTTACGTACACCTCCCTGATATACCACATTATTCACATAATGGCTGCTTCCTTTTAATCCCTGCTCTTCACCAGAAAAATGGATGAACTTTATAGAATATTCAGTAGGCACATTTCTCAGAATTCTTGCGGCTTCAAGAATAATAGATGTTCCGCTGCCGTTATCATTCACTCCCGGGCCGTAGATGGTATCGAAATGCCCGCAGATAATGACATATTTGTTAGGATAAAGCGTTCCTGTTTTGGTAATGATTAAGTTTTTTGAGCTGGTACTTCCAAAAGTAAAAGGACTTTCTTCTATCTGACTGGCAGTATAGCCGTACGAAATATACTTGTTTTTGATCCAATTCAGTGTATTGGTGTTTGCTGCTGAGCCTGTAGTTTTTACACCTAAATTACTAAACTCCTGAAGATTTGTAGTGATATTGGCTTGGGTGACCATATCCGCTCTGTCTTTATAAGCCTGGATAAAACTTTGAGCCCCGATACTCTGCATCATCAATGCAGTGCATAATACTGTGGTAAATTTTTTCATATATAATATTATTTTGGTAACACTAATGTAGTAAATAAATCACAATGAAGTGTTTAATGTTTTAAGATAAAATGAAATTTTTATTATGCTGTCAATATATTTCGCATTGAAAGATGTATGAATGTTGTAAATTCTTTAATATTGGTGATTGACAGAAAAAGAAAAACCTCTGAACAGTTTCAAAGGTTTTATAATTTAATGATATTGAATTGCGAACTATTTTTCGATCATTACTTTTCTTACTACAGTCTGATCTCCGACTTTTAAAATTCCAAGATAAGCACCATTCTCCAATCCGGAAGCATTGATTTTTGTTTCATTGGTTCTCTTGAAAATAGATCTTCCCTGGAAATCAGTAATCTCAAAAGTGAAATTCTTGATTCCGAAATCGGGAAGCTCAATATTGATGACATCCTTTACTGGATTTGGGTAGATTTTTACAGTTTCCAATGTGTTTTTTGCGACAGCTTCATGCGTTCCCAATGTTCCTGTAGCAACTGCGAAATGCTGAAGTGCTCCCACAGCTGCTTTTCCTATATTATAAATGTATACGGGATCTGTATTGGCAAAAGTATCATTTACCGTATGCGGATATGTACTTCTGATCCTTTCAAAGAACCCTGTGATCACTTCGCCTTTCTGTTCAAAAGGGATATAATCCGTGTCTTCTGCCGGATCTACAGCGGTCAGAAGAGGAGAATAGAGTGCTGTACAGTTTCTCAGTTCCTGGGTCACCACTGCAGAAGCCGCATTATTGGATGGAAGTCCTCCCTGATCTTCATCACAGTAAACGGTATTGTTATTATTTCCCATTACACCGCCCACCTGATCAAGGTTAAAGACCAGTTTTATATCTAAAACACGGTTACCGCCTTGATACGCTACTGTATTGGCATAGTGGCTGCTTCCCAGAAGCCCTTGTTCTTCTCCGGAAAAATGAATGAATTTTATAGAATATTCCGTTGGTATATCTTTCAGAATTCTGGCTGCTTCAAGGATAATAGAAGTTCCGCTTCCGTTATCATTAACTCCCAAACCGGTAATGCTGTCGAAATGCCCGCAAATGATAACATATTTATTAGGATATACTGTTCCTGTCTTTGTAATCACCAGATTTTTAGAATTATAACTTCCTGCAGTAAAAGGATCTTCTGCGATCTGACTGGCTGTATATCCATAGGAAAGATATTTTGTTTTAAGCCACTCAAGAGCGTTATTGTTTGCTGTTGTGCCTGTTTTTTTGACCCCTAAATTAGCGAACTCCTGAAGGTAAGTCGTAATATTGGTCTGAGTTACCATATTCGCTCTGTCCTGATAAGCCTGAATGAAACTTTGAGCTCCAAGACTTTGCAAGGCGATGGAAGCCAGTAAAAAAGTAGCGATTTTCTTCATTTTTATGATTGTAATACATGAAATACTGATAAAATTAACCTTCATCTGTATTTTAAACTTGACATTATTTATTAATGATTATTTTCTTTGTTGTATTTCCCTTATCAGTCTTGATGGTAAATGTATAAACTCCGTTTTTAAGACCTGAAGTATTTATTTTTTCCTGATTTTCAAGGGTTAAAATAGTGTTTCCGGCCATGTCGTTTACTTCAATTTTGAATTGTTTTACTTTTTGCTGAAACTCTACGGTTACAAGATCTTTCGCAGGATTAGGATAAATTCTGATTTCTTCTGCTGATTTCTGTACCGCAGCTTCATGGGTGTTTAAAAGATTATTCGATGTTGTGGCAACGGCAAAATGCTGTAGTGCTCCCACAGCTGCTTTTCCGACATTGAAGACATACACAGGGTCAATATTGGCATAGGTGTCACTTACCGTATGCTCATTATTACTTAGGATCGTTTCATAAAATCCGGTAATCGTATATCCTTTAGCTTCAAAAGGCATATAATCTGAGCTGTAAGCATAAGAAAGATTCGTCTGAAGAGGAGAGTAAAGGGTAGTACATGTCATCAATTCCTGTGTTATGGTATTAGATGCAGCGTTATTGGAAGATATTCCTCCGGTATCTCTTTCACAAGTGATGGTATTGTTATTATTTCCTATAAGGCCTCCTACCTGGTCAATATTTAAAACAAGTTTTATATCCAGAACCTTTGTACCTCCTTGGTAAGCTACATTGTTTACATAATGATTACTTCCCACCAAGCCTTGCTCTTCCCCGGAAAAATGAATAAACTTAATAGAATACTCTGTAGGGATATCTTTCAGAATTCTTGCTGCTTCAAGAATAATAGAAGTTCCGCTGCCATTATCACTTACGCCAGGTCCTACGATGGTGTCGTAATGCCCGCAGATAATGACATATTTGTTGGGATATAAAGTTCCGGTTTTAGTGATAATCAGGTTTTTTGACGGATTGCCTCCGTGGGTGAAAGCATCTTCAGAAAAGTCATTGGCTGTATATCCATAAGACAGATATTTGTTTTTAAGCCAGTCTAGCGCATTATTATTAGCTGTTGTTCCCGTCTTTTTTATTCCAAACCCGGCAAATTCCTGAAGGTTGGTATTGATATTGGCTTGCGTGACCATATCAGCCCGGTTTTTATAAGCCTGAATAAAACTCTGTGCACCAATATTTTGCACTGCAATGGAAGTCAGCAAAAAAACTACAGCTTTTTTCATTTTGATACTTTATTTTAAGAATTGTAAATATAGCAATAAATCATTATTTATTATCAATAATTAAGTCTTATTCTCTGTAATTGTTTGTTTTTTTAACAATAATATATCTTTTTATATTGTTTATTGTTATGCTAGATTGGTATTCATTAAATGAATTGTATTTATTTATATTTTTCTGTTATTTCAAATATTTATGTTAAAAATTTTATCAATTCATTATCCAACTAGGTAAATGTTACTAATGATATATCAAATAGCCCTGAAATCTGAAAGATCTGAAACTGGATTTCACCCTGAAAACACACGAAAAGGAAAGATATAAAAACAAAAAAATCCCGGGAAAACCCGGGACTTTATATTGATAACAAAATCTATTCTACATTATTTTACTTGATCTACAACAGCTTTGAAAGCTTCAGGGTGATTCATTGCTAAATCTGCTAAAACTTTTCTGTTAAGTTCGATGTTGTTCTTTTTAAGAGCTCCCATAAATTGAGAGTAAGACATTCCGTGCTCTCTAGTTCCCGCGTTGATACGAGTGATCCAAAGTGCTCTGAAGTTTCTCTTTTTCTCTTTTCTACCACGGTAAGCATATTGCATTGCTTTTTCTACCGCGTTTTTAGCTACAGTCCAAACGTTCTTTCTTCTACCGAAAAAACCTTTAGCTTGCTTAAAAATTTTCTTTCTGCGAGCTCTTGAAGCTACGGCATTTACTGATCTTGGCATAATTTAAATTGTTTTTTTGAAAAGGGCGGCAACTGATGTTACTCTTATTTGCACCGTTTCAGGGTTAAAATGTTGAATTTGTTTTGAATTCTTATAAACCGAATATAGATTTATAAAAACTACTTAATTGCTAATTGACGTTGTACGCTTTTCTCGTCCACTTTAGCTACGTAAGAAGTAGTAGTAAGATTTCTCTTCTGCTTAGTTTCTTTCTTAGTTAAGATGTGGCTTTTGTAAGCGTTTTTTCTTTTGATCTTACCAGAACCGGTAAGAGCAAAACGTTTCTTAGCACCTGATTTCGTTTTTAATTTTGGCATTGTTCTGCTTTTTTATTGTTTTTGTTATCAATATCTGTTTTGGTTACTCCTAAAGACATTAGGAATAATAGTGTGCAAAATTACGAAAAAAAAGTGACACATGAAAGTAATTTTTAATGCATACGAATGGGGTTGTCTTTTCTATAGCCTCTTACGGTCAGTTATTCTTATATACTATGATTTGAAAAGGGCCAAAAGATCTCTGTTAATGGTTTAGCTTCCTTAAAATATAGCTGATAATCGGGATTGCAGTGTTTTTCCATTCTCCCTAATTTTAATCTCTTAATTACAAAATATGTTATCATCTGCAGACTTACACCTGGAAAGAGCATTGTTTCTTGCTGTTTTGATCGTGTTTTTCGGAACAGGATTTTTATGTACGCTCACCACTTTTATATTTAATTCTATAAGAAAGGAAAATAAAAGCGGACGGTATTATATGCTCTTATTTCTCATCTCCGGAACTATTGGAGTTGCTTTAGCTGCATTTTATTTTTGTATGATATTGTTATAAAAGCTGTAATTCAGGTGTTTTAAGGAGTTTTCTAAAAAGGCGCAAATGATTAAAAAACCACTGGTATCAGGGATGTTTTTTTATAATCCCTATTTTTATCTTTGATTCAAAAGTTTACTAAAGATAAAACGGTTAAAAATTCATGGTTTTGATGATAGCTGTTGACAGTCTTTCCCTTAGATAAACATTAATTTATAACTTTTATAGCTTTCTTTTTCACACCCAATTAAAAGATAAATTCTTATTTCGAACAAACACTAAAAAAGTATGGGTAAAAACACTAGCCAAATAAAATTGAGTGAAGGAGAAGCTGTAAAAGTAATAGCTGATCCCGTCCGGATTGTTGTTTTATTCGACAAAATAAAATTATTTTGCAGAAGAAACCGATGTTCAGAAGCAAAACGCTTAGTGAATATGTATAAAACTATGGAATAGCCTCATGAATAAGACTCTTACTTTTATATTGTTGAGTATCATATTGGCACTGTTCACCAGCTGCAAGAATCCCGAGAGAAAAAAAATGAATTTTCCGAATGAGTTGAAAAATACCCATTGGATTGTTGATAGTGGAGGACTTATTGCTCCGGGTGGTGATAAAATTTATAAACTGTCAAAGAGAATAGATTCTACATTAATTCTTAATTTTTATGCTGTAAACTTTTTAGATGAAGAAAAATTTGAAAGTTATGACAGTTGGGAATGTGGAAATGATTGCTTTACAGAAGTATATGGCAGATATTATTTTACGCAGGCCGATCAAATAGAAATGGAAGTTGACAGTATCCGCAAGACAGGAACCTGTGAAGCTCCTACAAAGACTTTCAAACCGGCAAAAGACATGGCCTTTGATATTGTGAAAAAAGGAAAGCAGTTACAACTCATAAGAAAATAGAAATGAACGACTTAATAAAAATTTTTCCGGAATATGAAGACGTATTTTATGATGATATTGAAAATCATAAGAAATATTTTCTGCCGATTTGTTCAATTAATCTAAAACTTATAGATCCTCAGGATGATACGTGGCTGCACATGGTATCGGTAAAAGAACTTTTTGACGGACAAATTGGTTCTTCTACATCCCAATACCACACCCGGTTTACAAAAGCAGATATGGTTGGTTTTGATGTCATTGATGGCAAATATAAATTTGACGCAGACTGGAATTATTTTACTTTTTCCAAAGAAATTGATCTGGCAAATTATAGCGATCAGTATTCAGAGGATGAAATTGAATATAATATGAATAGTGCCATGTATTCATTATTAAAAGAATACTTCAATAAAAATGGAAAGCTCTATGACCGGGATTTTAATCGGCCGGGATTGGAGGTAGAAGATATAAGAAGGCTAGAGCGGCTTCGTAAATTGACAGTGCAGGATCTGGAAACAGATGAGCCTAATGAATATTTACATGAAAGAATTCAGGCAAAAACAGGAGGGATCTTTGATGAAATCAATACAAGTCAACTTCCTTTTGAATTATGTAACTATTCTGGATGTAACCTCTTGGAGAAACCTTATAAAACCGATAATATATTGATGGACTATATTGCGTGCCTGGAGGGATACGATTTTCAAAAAACAGCAGCAGACCAATTGTATTTATTTCATGACAAAGAGCTGCAAAAAGCAGTGATTTGTTTCGAATATACTTAATAACAAGCTCTTTGGAAGACAGTTTTACAAATTACTGTTATTTAATTTCAATAAAATTATTGTAATCAGGAATGTTTTAATGCTTTCCGACGGGATAAAATTTAACAAATGGCACACCGGATTTATTTATACAATTACGATCAAAAATCAAATCAGACATTCGATACCTATCTGGGCGAGTGGAACTATGAAATTCCATTATTGCTGTATCCTCTGCTGGCAGAAGATATCAGAGTGGAAGGTGTTGAATTTTTCTCTGATAAATACCAGGGAATTGTTCAGTTACGCTACTTTTTCAATCTGCTGGCCGATACTTATCAGCTGCATTACAAAAAAGCTTACTACGAACCTGTCAACAAAATGTTTGAGTTCCTGGAGGCCTTGCCTTACGACTCTTTCGTATTGAATGCAACGGATGTTTTCAATATGAACGAAGAAAAACATAGGGTACAGGCAAAGGAATGGCTGGTGGAAATTCAGCAGAAAAGTAAGCTGTATAAAAAGGCTGTGGAAGCTCAGAATCTTTCGTTGTTGGATTCCTTATTCTCGCAGACAGGGTATTCTTCATTTCTCGAAATTTTACAAACCGACTGGATTAATTACGGGTTGGGATATTTTGAGGAACTTGCTTATAAAAAAGCCGCATCTTCTATATATGAAGAAGGCGGAAAATTTGGACTGAAGGATGCAAAAGGAGGTATTTTAGCTCCTGCTGTTTATGATGAGATTTTTGAAGCAGACTATAATTACAGTATATCTGTGATTCAAAAAGATACTTTATTCGGTTACCTGCAAAGTGATGGAAAAGAATGGATTCCTCCCATATATGAAGATGCTTTTGATGTATTCGATTTTATGCAGGAACCTTTAGGTGAAGTAAAAGTGAATGGAAAATCAGGTATTTTAAAAATCTATTCAAACACATGGATGATTCCTCCCGATTATGATGCTGTTGAAAGAGTAGCCTATGGATTCTTAGGCGTAGAAAAAGGTGGGGAATTTGGGATTTACAACGATGAAAATGGACTGATTATTCCTGTTGAAAGCGAAAGTCCTTATGAATATGATTATTTCCCTGAGCTATTTTTCACCAAACAAAAAGGAACCGGCAAACGTAGATATTATACAAGGGAAGGGAACTATCTGGGTGATTTTCTGGAAGGAAGTATCTTAAAAACAAGTACCTGTTTCTGGATTAAACCGAATAAATTTGACAAGAAAGGAAAATTAATAGATGAAAAAGGCAGTCTTATCATAGACGAAGCGGATCAACTGATTTTAATAGATAATTTTGAAACTCTCGCTGTTCGTAAAGATAAAAACTGGAAGATTTATCACGCCTTAAAACATCAGTTTCTGTTAGAAAATGAATCTATTATTAAAGTAAAAGCAGAATCAAATGTCGGGTATAAAACGAATGTCTTTATCCTTGAAACCCAAGTCGGATCAGGACTTTTTGATGCAGACAATGAACGTTGGTTAATCGCTCCCCAGTCAGAAATTAAACAGATCCATTATGTGGAAAATGGATTTTTATCGGTCCAAAAAAATGAAGGTTGTCAGTTATTTGATTTTGAGAATGGTCTGTCAACCGAATTGTACGACTATATTTCCAATCCTTTGAATTACAGAACAGAAGAAGGTCTTTTGTTTCTATATCAGGGTGAAAATATGTTTAGAATGAATGAAGATAAAAGCATCCATCGGGTAGAGGCTTCCGGATATGGTGCTATTTATTTGGATCGGTATTCATTCCGGGGGAAAGATTTAGAATACTTTATTTCCTTTTATAAACGTTGGAAGAGCCAGGCAGGTAAAAACTCCGAACAATTCATGGAGGTTGGAATCATTAAAAAAATGGCTTTTGACGCAAAAGAAAATCAAAATTACCACGAAGCGCTTCGTTTGTTTGAGTTATCTGCTCAGAAAGACGACTTGGATAGCTTGGTGGAAATAGGGATATTACTCACTGATCCTGAGATTGAATCATTGTTTGATCTACAAAAAGGAATTATATATTACGAAAAAGCAGCACAAAAAAATCATCCTGTAGCCTGGAACAATATTGGGGCTTTGTATCACAACGGAACAGGATATTCTTTTAATATCAAAAAGGCGATTCAGGCTTATGGGAAAAGCGCTGATCTGGGTGACGGAATGGCGCTTGCCAATTTAGGTGACCTGTATTATTTTGGAGAACATGTACTACAGGATTATGATAAAGCTTTGGATTTTTATCAGAAAGCAGAGAAAAAATACTATTATAATTACGATAAAATCTCAGAAATCTATTATCAGTTAAGAGATTATAAAAACCTTTTGGTGTATTTAAAGAAAGACTATGATCAGTCTTATTCAGGTATTTATTATGGTATTATCTACGAACTCGGAATGGGAGTAAAAGCAGATTTGAAGAAAGCCATCAAGTATTTTGAACAAGCCAATGCTTATAGTGCCTACGAATATGCAGCTCAACGTTTGGTGTATTACTATGGTGAAGATCCGACTTTTAAAAATGAAAAGAAATTTCAGAAATGGAGATCTTTTGCTGAAAAGCATGGTTTCAAGATAGATTAGCAGTGATTTACCTATATTTACGTTCTTTAATGGAATGAATTTTAATAGAGATAAGGGTTTGATGTACAGGTTATTATTTATATTTATTGTATGTGTTTGTCCGTTTTTTGCTCAGGCGCAGGATGTTTTAAGTAAATTAGAAAAGGAATACAGCCATGCATCAAACAATACAGCAGAACAGCTCAATCTGGCTCCCAAATACGCGACTGCCTTATTTTTTCATAACCTTAAACCGAAGTCTTATCAGGTTTTAGAAACCAATATTTCCATTGCATCAAAACAGGCAGATGGAAAGTATGCCACGATTTTATACGCTGTACAAGCCATGAACTATCGGTTGGATAATAAAACAGCAGAGTCTTCAAAAAGTCTTGACATGGCAAAGGTCTATAGCTTAAAAACCAATAGTAACGAGGCTAAAGGCTATTTTAATTACGCAAAAGGCTGGATTCTGACCCGTAATAACAAAACAACTGATGCTGTTGCGGCTTATCTGAAAGCGATCGACTATTACGAAAACTCACCAACAACCTCCACGCTGTACGGGAGATTTGGCAACGTAGCGAAAGAATTGTCCACTATTTATTCCAACCTCAATGAATATCAGCTGGAAGAGAAATATAGTAAGCAGTTTCTGTTCCTCGCATCCAAACAAAATGATCCCAATCTTATCTTCGATGCCTATATGCGAATGGGGTATGTGTATGAACAAAAATACATTCAAAATCAATCAAATACGGAGCTGAGAAATAAAACAGAGCAGTATTATCTGCAGGCTATTGCGACTTTCAACAAAAATAAAGACAGAATGCTCAACAGAAGCAGTCTTTCTTATGCAGCCATCAATTTAGCCAATTTATATACCGAGTTTGACAGTGATAAGGCGATGCAATACGCTCAGCTGGCCAATAAAGTGAGCCTGGAAACCGGTGATGCCATTCATATCGCTTCTTCATTTGGGATTCTGGCAGAACTGGCGCTGCAGAATAAGAATTATAATTTAGCCAAATCTTATTTTCTAAAAGCCTCCATGGAAATTGGGAAAAGTCCGGTCCGAGATCATAATATTGAATTGTCTATTCTTGAATCTTTATCCAGAATTAGTGAAGAGCAGGGGAATTACAAAGAAGCGCTGACTTATTATAAAAGTTATGTAGATAAATACAAAAGCGTTTACGATCAGGAAAAACTGGATATTACCAAAAGATTAGAATCACAGTTTGATAAAGAACGACAGGAACAGAAATATATCAAGTTGCAGCTGGAAAGTGACAAGAAAGCACAGGAAATTAAGTTGATTAACATTTTGCGTGCACAGCGCGAACAGGTCTACAACAACTTAAAGCTGGTGGAAGAAAACCAGCGTGAGCGATTGAAATTTTCAGAACTTGAATCGGAAAAAAAAGAACAGCAGCTTCGTTTAGCAAAACTGGAAACCCGGCAGAAGAATAATGATATTAACAACTTTAAAAAGCTCTTGGCATTCAAAGAGAAGATCAATACGTACTACATTTTCTTTATTATCTTTTTCATTGTTCTGATTCTCTTATTGCTTTATGCCTATAAACAGCGTGCTAAGTCTATGAAACAAAGAGACGAATTGCATGCCCTGGCCATGGAAAAAGAGAAACAAAATTCCAAAATTTCCACACTTACTGCATTGCTTGAAGGGCAGGAGCAGGAGCGTGGCCGTCTTGCCCGTGATCTTCATGACGGATTGGGAGGATTGCTCTCAGGAACTAAGCATCAGTTGTCTTATTTAAACCCTCATCAATCCGAAAATATAGAAGAAGGAATTTCAAAATCAATTGATCAGATTGATGGAGCTGTAGAAGAGTTAAGAAGGGTAGCACATAATTTAATGCCCGATTTATTAACGAAATACGGTTTGGAGGTAGCCATTCAGGAGTTTGCTTCCCGTATCTCCAATAGTGCATTGGAGATCCATACTGAATTTATTAACTACAGTAATTCCATATCACAGGAAAAGCAGCTGATTATCTACAGAATCATTCAGGAATTGGTGAATAACGCGATAAAACATGCCGATACTTCAGAAATTATTGTTCAGGTGAGCGAAGAAGAAAATCTGTTAAACCTTACGGTAGAAGATAATGGTAAAGGTTTCGATCATACCAACCTGGACGTTAGAAAAACAGCAGGGTTTCACAATATAGAATTAAGAGTCCAATTTTTAAAAGGAACAATGAATATCACCTCCGAATTGAATATTGGTACCAGTATAGAACTTCAAATTCCTATTTATTAAACATGATAAAAGTAGCCATAACAGATGATCATCCACTTCTCTTAGAAGGTTTGAAGAATATTTTAGGAAACAGCGATACCATAGATGTTGTAGATTGTTTCAGAAACGTTTCAGAAATGAATGCAGGCCTGGCAAAACAAGCCGTTGATATTTTACTGCTGGACATCAATCTGGTAGATGTCAACAGCATCGAACTGATAAATCCTTTAAAGAAAAAGTATAGTAACCTTCAGATTATCATCCTCAGCGTTCACAATGAACTGCCTGTTATTAACAGTTCTTTGGCGGAAGGCGCTTTAGGATATATTCAGAAAAATGCTTCAGTTTCCGAAATCCTTGAAGGAATCACTGCCGTATATACCGGTAACCGGTTTTTATGCTCACAAACCAGGTCCGTTCTGGAGAAAAAATCAACAGATGGATTAAATCATGTTCCAAAACTGACACGAAGAGAAAAAGAAATTTTAGCTGAAGCAGCAAAAGGACTTACAACCAATCAAATGGCAGAAAAGCTCTTTATCAGCCCGCACACGGTGGAAAGCCACAGAAAAAATCTTATTGAGAAATTTCAAACCTCTAATCTTAGTTCCGCCATTAAACTGGCTATAGAATACGGTTTGGTGATCGAATAAAATATTCATCCAACAAAAAGGCCTGCTTACATCGTAAAAGCAGACCTTTTTTTATATAATCAAATAATCGGGTGTGTACTCATTAATCTTTGAATCTCAAAGCTGCCTGGAACAGATTTTTTTTTCCTACTAAATCATATTCGTCATTATATACAGGCTCATACATTAATATGAAAACCCTGTCGTTAAAATCCTTTAAATCAATAGGCTGATCTGCCATGATATCATAAAACCTTGTAATAGTACGGGTAGCTGTCCATTGTTTTGCATTACCTTTAGGATTTTTATCGAATCTATGATCTTTAGCATCGGTATAATACCAGTATGATGGCGCAGAATCCATCAGAAACATTTCTTTGTCCTTATTATACAATTCCTCCGCCATGCCCGTATTCTGAAACCATGCAACCTCAGTGTTCAAAATGCCTAAAGCTCCTGCATAAACATCTTTATTCGTAGTGGCCCCCACTAGAAACCCTTCCAGATTGGAAGATGTAATTTCAAATTGGAACGTTGATTTTTTCAGGTCATAAACATCGTTGACAGGTTGAATTACCTTTCCGTCCTGTTTAATAACTACTTTCAGTGATTGTGCGAAGGTTATAAAACTTAATAAACAAAAAAGGATGGTCAAACTTAATTTTTTCATTGTATCTCTTTAAATATTACCGCAAAGATATTGGACTTTATAGCTATAAACACTGGCTGATTTCAGGGGTTTTTATTCTAAACTTAAATTAATTTTACCCTTAAAAAATTTTTCCTAAAACAGATTTGCTTTCAACTGGATTTTTATATAAGCTGCTTTCTGCTTTTTACCATTGGCTGAAGCTGAATTGAGTGGATAGACTTCTGCATAAAAAGTATCATTATCAGTCCAGAATGCCTTTTTATTATCTGCTATTTTGAAGTTGGTGAAATTCACGTACAAAAGATTATCTTGCTTCTTTGTTTGTGGAAAATATTTAGAAATAACAAAATTACTCCCCACATCATTATTGGATGAAACAGAAGTAACCCAGCCTTTAGTAGGAAGAATTTGTGGATAGCCTTCTGTACCCAGCTCAAACATCACTGCGTTTTTTATACTGTAAAAAGAATAGAAGGAATCTACAACTTCGTCAGAATTTTCTTTGAAAACCTCCAGGTTTAAGAAAGGTGACTGTCCCACATATTCATTAGCAAGCGGCCCGGTTTCTGTAGAAATATTTTCATGTTGTGTAATGACTTCTTTTCTTCCATTTTCTATGTATACCCAGTTGCCATCCTGCAGTTGTATATTCGGATTTTTTACCAATGCTTCACCAATTTGATTTTTTGAGCTGGCTTTAAATTCCTGTTCTGAAATCTCAGCAATGGTACCAAATTTCTTAAAAGATTTGTTCTTAAAATCACTCGATTCCTTAAATGTGCTGCTTCTGATCTCGTAAAGATCTACGCCTTTTAAAGTAAGTTCATATGCCGGAGTGAATTCTGACTTCAGGACAAACGTTTCAATACTGTTCGAAATATTGTTATTAATGCTATAATGAATAGAGTAGAAGTCCTCAAATTCTTCAAATCCGTAATAATTATCAAACTTATTATAAGCCATTTTCATATGAGCAGCTTCTTTATTCGGAGCCGCAAAAAATTGTATAGAATCCAGCTTGGTAAATAATTGAAATGGAACATCCTGTACATTATCTACCCCTTTTATTTTTTTGAAATCGGCCAGTGTTATCGTTTTTTGCTTAACTTCAGTTTCTATTTTGTTTGTTTCTGTTGTTTTATTCTGCTGATTGCATCCCACAAAAACAATCATAGATGAGATGAAGAATTGATTTAAAGCTTTCATTTTATATTTTTTGGTAAATGTATCAGTATTCAGTACAGATACCAACAAAACTACCTGGTATAGGGAATAAATGGCTGAAAACAGGGATATATTGAATGAGAGAATTTGGACAATTTTACCAAACGATAAACTAAGTATTGTAAAATTATTTATAAAAAATGAAAAACGTAATAATCAGCCTTTCAATTGTGACCGCTTTACTAGCTTCCTGTTCACCCGCTACAGACAAAAAAGTGGAAAAAGTGGCTTCTACAGATGCTAAAACAGCTCCGGTTTCTACACCTGCTCCGGAAAAAAATAATACATCAACATCAGAGCTACCGGGTGAGCTTTCAGAACTTGTTCCCATTGATCTCCTGAATAGTAAAAGTGTAAATGTGTATGAGAAATATGGCATAGAATTCTCCGGAAACTGTTATTCATGCGATTTGACAAGTGTATCCATAACCAAAGAGAAAATAATATGGACGAATGTCTGTGATGAAAAAGATACCTTTGAAATTAGTGATTTTTCATTCTCTAATGAAGGAAACAAAACCATTTTTAAAACACCGGAAAGAACTTATATCGTAACGCAAATAGATAAAGCACCCGTTTACGAACTCGTTATAGAAGGGAAAAAGCTGGAATTAAAAAACAAAAGAATATCAAAATACTTTACCACCGAAAAAGCTTTGCCACTTTTTACAGAGCATGACTGTGGTAATTTTGAGGGATAACAGGCATCTTGCCGTTGATTCAATGGGTAGAATAGTATGGATCAGCTACATTTACAGTCTTTTCTAAAATTTTTAGCATAAAAAAACCTCAAATTGCTTTGAGGTTTCTTTATATTAAAATAATGACTTAATTATTTTGCTGGTTTTTTAGGACTCATCATCATAATCATCCTTTTTCCTTCAAGTTTAGGAAGCTGGTCTACTTTACCCACGTGCTCTAGTTCCTGAGCAAGTTTTAAAAGCAAAATTTCTCCCTGATCCTTAAAGATAATCGAACGTCCTTTAAAAAATACGTAGGTTTTTAGCTTAGAACCTTCTTCAAGGAATTTTTCAGCATGCTTCTTTTTGAATTCATAATCATGGTCATCTGTCTGAGGCCCGAAACGGATCTCTTTTACAACCACTTTTACTTGCTTAGCTTTAAGTTCCTTCTGTTTTTTCTTTTGCTCATATAAGAATTTTTTGTATTCTAATATTCTTGCAATAAAAGGTTCGGCCTTATCAGAAATTACTACTAAATCCAATTCCTGTTCAGCAGCAATCTGTCTTGCTTTGTCAATTGGATAAATTCCTGGCTCTACGTTATCGCCCACCAAACGAAGCTCTCTCACACGAATTTTATCGTTGATCAAGTGTAAGTCCTCCTGTACAGGACGTCTTTGTGGGCCCCTGTTGTTAAATCTTTGTGCTATTGTATTATAATTTTATTGGTTAATTACTTAATTTAATTGATTTAAATATTTAAAAATTGAAAGATTCTGTTCTGGTATTAATCCTTTGAATCCTTCAATCTTTTAATTTTAAATTATATGGCTGCTTCTTTTTTAAAGTAAGCAACGAAATCCTCCAGTTTCATCACTCCAAGATCTCCTTCTCCACGTCTTCTTACAGAAATCGTGCCTTCATTTTCTTCATTTTCCCCTACTACAAGCATAAAAGGAATCTTATTCAATTCCGCATCACGGATTTTTTTACCTGTCTTCTCGTTTCTGTCGTCAATCTGACCGCTAATATCGTGATTTTCCAAAAATTGTGAAACTTTTTTTGAATAATCTACATATTTTTCACTGATCGGTAGAATAATAAACTGCTCCGGGCTTAACCATAATGGGAAATCACCTGCTGTGTTTTCCAACAAAATAGCAATAAAACGCTCCATAGAACCAAATGGTGCTCTGTGGATCATTACCGGTCTGTGTTTTTCATTATCATTTCCGATATAATGAAGATCAAATCTTTCAGGAAGGTTATAATCTACCTGGATTGTTCCCAGCTGCCATTTTCTTCCCAAAGCATCTTTCACCATGAAGTCAAGCTTAGGTCCATAGAATGCCGCTTCGCCGTATTCCACAACTGTTTTTAATCCTTTCTTCTGAGCTGCATTGATGATGGCACTTTCTGCTTTCTCCCAATTTTCATCAGAACCGATATATTTTTGTTTGTTTTCAGGATCTCTTAATGATACCTGAGTTACAAAATCTTCAAACCCTAAAGATTTGAAAACATAAAGAGTTAAATCGATTACTTTTTCAAATTCTTCAGAAAGCTGATCCGGAGTACAGAAAAGGTGAGCATCATCCTGAGTAAATCCACGAACTCTTGTCAATCCGTGAAGCTCTCCACTTTGCTCATATCTGTAAACAGTTCCGAATTCTGCATATCTCTTAGGCAAATCTCTGTAGCTCCATTGTGAAGTCTTGTAAATTTCACAGTGGTGAGGACAGTTCATTGGCTTCAATAAGAATTCTTCTCCTTCATTCGGAGTTTTGATCGGCTGGAAGCTGTCTTCCCCATATTTATCCCAGTGTCCTGAAGTTACATAGAGTTCTTTTGCCCCAATGTGTGGAGACATTACAAACTCATAACCTCCTTTTTTCTGAGCATCTGAAAGGAAATTTTCAAGCTTTCTTCTTAAAGCAGTTCCTTTTGGTAACCAAAGTGGCAACCCGGCACCTACTTTTTCAGAGAATGCAAAAATTCCAAGTTCTTTACCTAATTTTCTGTGGTCTCTTCTTTTAGCTTCCTCTAATCTTTCAAGATATTCAGTAAGGTCTTTCTGTTTAGGGAAAGAAATACCATATACTCTTGTCAATTGAGGGTTCTTTTCATTTCCTCTCCAATACGCTCCTGCTGCATTTAAAATTTTAACCGCTTTTACGATTCCAGTATTCGGAATGTGACCACCACGACATAAGTCTGTGAAGTTATCATGCGTTACAAAAGTGATTTCTCCATCATTGAGATTAGAGATCAATTCCACTTTGTAAGGATTGTCTGCATATGTTTTTAAAGCCTCTTCTTTAGAAACCGGGTAAAGAGAGAAGGTAGAACCTTTCTTCGCGTTTTCTAAGATCTTTTTTTCAATCTTTTCAAAATCTTTTTCAGATAAGCTTTCATCCCCGAAATCTACGTCATAATAGAATCCGCTTTCAATGGCAGGGCCAATCGTCAACTTAGCATTAGGATAAAAGTCAAGGATAGCCTGCGCCAAAAGGTGGGCAGAAGAGTGCCAGAAAGCCTTCTTTCCAAGATCATCATTCCAGGTCAAAAGCTGTACCGTAGAATCCGTGGTTATAGGTGTGGTTGTTTCTACTTGTTTGTCATTAACAATTGCGGAAATGGTGTTTCTAGCCAATCCCTCGCTTATAGATTTTGCCACATCTAGAGGAGTCACTGCTCCCTCGAATTCTTTGACACTATTGTCTGGAAGTGTAATTTTTATCATTGTTTACTAAGAAATTTTAAGAGGCAAAAATACGGAATTTTTAGATAAAATACTATATCCATCTGTATTTAGAATGAGAATTAATATCGAAAATAGAAAGATTTTTAACGTTTGGGAGTCATATGCTTTAGATTGCAGTGTTCTCAGAAAATAATTCTGTCACTTTTATTGCCTTAGTATGGCTGGAATTTGTCGTTTTCTCGGGTTTGTTTTTAAATAGATTACAGAAAAAGCAATAGAAATTTTAAATCTTACAAAAAGAATAAAAATATAAGTTTAGAAGATTAAAAATAATATCTTAATCCGATGAATACAGGATATTGATACAATAATAAAAGGTTAGAATAAATGAGGACAAGAAATTGTACTTGTCTTTTATAAATTTCTGAAATACAATAGACCCTATTCAATCAGAATCCAATACATATTAATTTCAAAAATTACAATCCCTATGAACAGGATAAACATCGATTTACATTGTGATCTTTTATATTACCTTTTAAGATCAGATTCAGCGCTTGATGATAAAGAAATAGGTTGTTCGCTGCCTTATTTACAGGATGGAAATGTAAAGCTTCAGGTGATGGCAATGTATGCAGGAACAGGTGCAAACAGTACGGTTCACGGACTGGAACAAAGCAAATTATTTTCAAAGCTTATCAAAAACGAGAATTTTTTCCTTTTTAACAATGATAATTTTAACAATCCGGAAAATAAAAATCGGGTAGGAGTCATCGCTTCTATCGAAAATGCATCTGCTTTCTGTGATGAAAACCAAAGCCTGGAATCCGGATTTAAAAACCTGGAGACAATTATTGAAAATACTGAAAAAGTCTTTTATATCGGGATTACGCATCATCTGGAAAACCGTTTTGGAGGCGGGAATAATGCTACAGCAGGCTTGAAAGACGATGGTAAAGTACTGATCGACTATATTTCTAACCGGAAAATTGCCATTGATTTAGCTCACACAAGTGATCAGCTGGCTTATGATATTTTCACTTATATTGATCAGAGAAATTATTCAATTCCTATTCTTGCAAGCCATTCCAATTACAGAACTGTTTATAAAAACAATAGAAATCTCCCTGATGAACTGGCGAAGGAAGTGATCAACAGAAAAGGATTGATTGGCCTGAATTTTATCAAAGATTATGTTGATATTGAACATCCTGAAAGACTTTATGAGCATATTCAATACGGACTTGATCTTGGCGGAGAGGATAGTATAGCCTATGGTGCAGATTATTTTTACTGGAAGGATCATCCGGACACATCCCGTCATCCTTTTTTCTTTCCTGAACATTCCAACGCTTCGGTATATCCGGCAGTCAATAAAGAAATTGAAGAGCGGTTTTCAACTGAGTTGGTAGAAAAGATCAGCTATAAAAATGCACTGAATTTTATAGAGAATATGTATAAATAAAATCATTTCTTGTCTGTTGAATCAAAGCATAATTATCAGGTCGCTTCTCTGGAGCTATAATTTTAAAACAAATACGTCCTATTAACAGTTAACTCCCATTGGAGTTGGATTTGATCCCATCGGGATCTGCTTTTAATAGAAAAAAAGATGAAGTCCTCATAAAAATAAAGCTCCAGAGAAGCGACCTGTTAATACTAACTCTGTGAGAGAGTATATTAAAAAGAAAACAGCTGATCTGGTGTTTGATTTTACATGAATTAAACGTGACAACACTTTGTAAATTAATGGTTTGTGTGATTTTATTTAATGCTTTCTTTTATACTTTGCTTTCTGCTTGATAATCTCGATGACATCTACATTCTGGACTTTAGATTTAATCCATCCATGGATGTCAATATAAAATAACGACCGTCTGTAATATTCATTTTTAGAATATGTTTCCAGCTTTTTATCAAAACTTTCAAACGCTTTCTGCCTTTGATTCAATACCTGATTATTAAGATTCTTAAAAAACTGAATACTTTCAAAATGAAACTCTTCAGGCTTTTTCATTTTTTTGGCAAACTTTAAAGTAGAAGCGATAAATTCATCATAATCTTCATCATTGCCTGACTCATATTTTGCCATTAAAATCAGAATCCTGGTATGAAACAGCAGATCTTCCTGTACATTTCCCTTAGATTCTATGATCCTCATAGAATACTCAATAGACTTGTCAAACATTTTACTGCCGAAGAACATGGCCGCCATTTTCAGATAGAGAATCATAAAATGGTGTTCATCTATTCTTTCTCTGAGTTTTTCCATTTTTAATTCCACTTCAGGAATAAGCTTGGTTCCTGTGAAAAACTCCCCCTTTACAAAGTGAATATTCATCAGCGTATTGTAATGGGTAAGAAAAATAAGGGACTGAAGATTTTCATTCTGGATAAAATTTTCAGCATGTACCATTTTATTAAAATTCGCGAAATGCTCCTCCAGAATATCAATATTTCCATATAAAAACAGGATTTTCAACAGATAAGTATTCCCTTTGATATACCAAACCGGGTGGCTGTAGATCATTTCAGGCTTTTTATGAAAAAGATCAACCCACTGATAAGCATATTTCAAGGTGTATTTATAATCCTGCAAAAGCTGGTTTTTCCAGACATGAGCTTTATAGTACCAAAGTTTTTCTGTGAAGTTTAGCTTCTCAGGGTTTATATTTTTAATCTGGGCATTAAAAACATCCATTACTTCCTGCCGGTCTGCATCATTTTTTACATAGCCGTGGGTAAGCATTTCACTGTATAATTTCAGAGAAAGATTAGACAGTTTTGTGGTGTAGCGGTTCTGTTTGCTGATCTCCTGAGATTGCTTGATAAGCTCTTCAGCACGGCCTTCAATACTTCGGGTAATGAATTGTGATTCAATTACTTTTTCAAGGTCTATGATTTCAGAAGCAATACTTTTTTCATCCAGTTCCAATGCAGACTGCTTGGTTTTGTCCAATATCTTCAGAGCCTGCTTGTAAAGTCCTTTTTGATACAGAATATTGGCGAAATCGAGCTGCTCACGAAGCTGAATTCTATAGTTTTGATGACTCGGGTTCATACGGAGACTTACGAGGATCTGTTTATAAAGATGGGCTTTAAGATTGGAAAGCTGCTGTTTGGTAGAGATTTTTTTCTCAATAATTATACTTTCATCATATTCCTTCATCTTATCCATTTCGGAAAAGAGCAGCAGAAATTTGGCATCTACATTAATTCCGAGACGGTTCACATATAACTTGAACTGTCGTTTTTCAGAGGTGGTCAATGACTTTACCAATACAAACAAAAAATCTTTCTGCAATTCTGCCATTGTAAATTTTTATAAATTAAAATGCTGATTAATAAATGAATACGATTGTTTTTTCAACTGTTGAATATTGTAATTTTCAAAAAAAGTGAAAATGAAAAAATATAGCAACCCGTAGTTTTGAACCAAAATTAAGTAAAAAACTTCACTTATGGATTCCGAAAAAATTGAAATTTTTGATACAACACTGAGAGATGGGGAGCAGGTTCCGGGATGTAAACTGAACACGGAACAAAAACTGATTATTGCTGAAAGGCTTGATGAGTTAGGGATTGATGTCATTGAAGCGGGATTCCCAATTTCCAGTCCGGGAGATTTTGAATCTGTTTCAGAAATTTCGAAACTGGTGAGAAAAGCTAAAGTATGCGGGCTGACAAGAGCAAATAAAAAAGATATTGATACCGCAGCGGAAGCACTGAAGTTTGCAAAAAGACCAAGAATACACACCGGAATCGGAACTTCCGATTCTCACATTAAATATAAATTCAACTCGACAAGAGAAGATATTATTGAAAGAGCAGCGGAAGCCGTAAAATATGCCAAAACTTATGTGGAGGATGTAGAATTTTATGCTGAAGATGCAGGCAGAACAGACAATGAATACCTGGCAAAGGTTTGTGAGGCAGTAATCAAAGCAGGAGCCACTGTTTTGAATATTCCTGATACCACAGGATATTGCCTGCCGGAAGAATATGGTCAGAAAATAAAGTATCTGAGAGAAAATGTAAAAGGAATTGAAAAAGCGGTGCTTTCATGCCATTGTCACAATGATCTTGGACTGGCTACTGCCAATTCTATTGCCGGCGCTATCAACGGAGCGCGTCAGATTGAATGTACCATCAACGGATTAGGAGAAAGAGCTGGCAATACAGCATTGGAAGAAGTCGTCATGATTTTAAAACAGCATAAAGATCTGAATCTGCATACCAATGTGAATTCCAGAATGCTGAATGAAATGAGTACAATGGTTTCCGAACTGATGGGAATGTCTGTACAGCCCAATAAAGCTATTGTAGGAGCCAATGCTTTTGCTCACAGCTCAGGAATTCATCAGGATGGCGTCATCAAAAACAGGGAAACTTATGAAATCATAGACCCTGCAGAAGTAGGAGTGAATGCTTCTTCAATTATTCTTACTGCCAGAAGCGGGCGCTCAGCATTGGCTTACCGTTTCAAGCATATCGGCTATGAGGTTACCAAGAATGAGCTTGATTTTCTGTATAAGGAATTTTTGAAAATCGCTGACCTTAAAAAAGAAATAGACAACGATGACCTAAGCATGATGATGGATTCCTTCAGCAGAAAAATAGGATAGGTTTGATTTTAAAATCAAGATAAAAGTAAAAATGAACAACAGTAAAAAAACACTTTTTGATAAAGTATGGGACGCTCACGTGGTAGAAACCATTCCTGACGGACCTCAGATTATTTATATAGACAAGCACCTTATCCATGAAGTAACCAGTCCTCAGGCCTTTGCAGAACTGGAATCCAGAAATCTGGAAGTATTCAGGCCGGAGCAGATTGTAGCTACTGCGGATCACAATGTACCTACTTTACATCAGGAACAACCCATTAAAGATGATCTTTCAAGAAATCAGGTAGAACAGCTTACAGAAAACTGTAAGAAAAACAATATTGAGCTTTTCGGATTGGGACATCAATATCAGGGAATCGTTCATATTATCGCTCCGGAATTAGGGATTACCCAGCCGGGAATGAGTATTGTATGTGGTGACAGCCACACGTCTACCCATGGAGCATTTGGTTCTATTGCCTTTGGGATTGGTACCAGTCAGGTGGCTCAGGTATTTGCCAGCCAATGTTTATTACTGAACAAGCCAAAATCAATGAGGATTACAGTCAATGGCGAATTGAATGAAAATGTTCAGTCCAAAGATGTGATTCTTTATATCATTTCAAAAATAGGAACTGATGGAGGAACGGGATATTTCTGTGAATACGCGGGTAATGTATTTGAAGATATGTCAATGGAAGGAAGGATGACCGTTTGTAATATGAGTATTGAAATGGGTGCCAGAGGCGGTATGATTGCTCCGGATGAAACCACTTTTGAATACGTGCAGGGAAGAAAATTCGCTCCGGAAGGAGAAGAATGGGAGGGAAAAGTAGAGTACTGGAAAACCTTAAAAACAGATGAAGGAGCTTCATTTGATAAAGAACTCAGTTTCGACGCAGCAGATATCTATCCGATGATTACTTATGGTACAAATCCGGGAATGGGTATTTCAATCCGTGAAGTTATTCCGGCTCCTCAAAACGAATCGGAAGAGAAAGCGTTACAATATATGGGACTTGAAGCCGGACAGACAGTGAACAGCATCAAGGTTAATTATGTTTTCATAGGAAGCTGTACCAATGCTAGAATAGAGGATTTTCGTTCTGCAGCCCAGTATATTAAGGGGAAAAGTAAATCAGAAGCGGTAAAAGCTCTGATTGTTCCCGGATCTCAACAGGTAGTTAAACAGATTTATGAGGAAGGATTGGATAAAATATTCAACGATGCAGGATTTCAGATCCGTCAGCCTGGATGTTCGGCGTGTCTGGCCATGAATGATGATAAAATTCCGGAAGGTGAATATTGTGTTTCCACTTCCAACAGAAACTTTGAAGGCAGACAGGGACAGGGTTCAAGAACTATTCTTGCCAGTCCTCTTACTGCAGCGAAAGCCGCAATAGAAGGCAAAATTTCAGCTTTTGAAAGTTTAAACTAAAAGTAATTTTAAATTATGTTTGAACCACAAAGACACAAAAGGTTGTAACACTTAAGTAAGAAGAAATTATCATTCGCTTGCATAAAAAGAGCACTTAAGCTTTTTTGAAAATATTTGATTTTCATTCTTATGCGAATTTCTTATATAGGTTCTTTTTATCCTTTCTTAAGTAAACTGAAGTGAAAAAAACTTTTGTGTCTTTTGTGGTTCAAAGTCTAACAATGTAGAATACATGCAAAAATTAGTTATTTTAAAATCCCGCGCAGTTCCATTGCCGGCAGAAAATATAGATACAGACCAGATTATTCCGGCAAGATTCCTGAAAAGTATAGACAGAAAAGGTTTTGGAGAAAATCTTTTCAGAGACTGGAGATTCAATATCCATACAGGAGAACCTAATCCGGATTTTGTTTTAAACAATCCTAAATTCAGTGGCCAGATTTTGGTTGCAGGAAATAATTTCGGGTGTGGAAGCAGCCGTGAACACGCAGCCTGGTCTTTGACAGATTATGGGTTTAAAGTAATTATTTCCAGTTATTTCGCTGATATTTTCAAAGGAAATGCTTTAAATAACGGACTTCTTCCGGTAAAAGTTTCTGAAGAGTTTTTAAAAGAAATTTTAGAAGGAATCAATGAAAATCCTGACAATGAGATTGCAATTGATGTGGAATTGCAATCAGTAAGCTTTAAAGATACAACGGAGACTTTTGAGATAGACTCTTATAAAAAAATATGTCTGTTGAACGGCTATGACGATATTGATTTTTTAATCAGCAGAAAACAGACCATCACAAATTTTGAATTAAAGACACAAAAAACAAATGAGCAACAATTATTTTAAAATCGCGGTTCTTCCCGGAGATGGGATTGGTCCGGAAATTATCAGTGAAAGCATTAAAATATTAGATGTCATTGCTGAAGCTTTTCAATGTAAATTCCATTTTGATTATGGATTAATCGGTGCAGAAGCAATTTTCAAGACAGGAAATCCTTTGCCTGAAGAGACATTGAAAATCTGTAAGGAATCTGATGCTGTGCTTTTCGGAGCTATTGGCGATCCGGTTTTTGATAATAATCCTGAAGCAAAAGTAAGACCGGAACAAGGGTTGTTGAAACTCCGTAAAGAGTTGGGATTGTTTGCTAATATCCGTCCTTTGAAAACATATGCTTCTTTAATTGATAAAAGTCCGCTCAAAAGGGAAATTATTGAAGGGGCTGACATTCAGATTTTCCGAGAATTGGTAAGCGGAATCTATTTTGGTGAAAAATTTACAGATCCGGAAGGCGCTTATGCCTATGATGTTTGTAAATACAGCCGTGAAGATATTATTCCGATTGCACACATGGCATTTCAGGAAGCTCAGAAAAGAAAGAAAAAGCTTACCCTTATTGATAAAGCTAATGTGCTGGATACTTCAAGGTTGTGGAGAAAAACGTGCCAGGAAATAGCTCTGGAATATCCTGATGTACAGCTTGATTATATGTTTGTAGATAACGCAGCTATGCAGCTGATTCTTAATCCTAAGCATTTTGATGTGATTTTGACTGAAAATATGTTTGGTGATATTATTTCTGATGAAGCAAGTGTAATTGGAGGGTCTATCGGATTGCTGCCGTCTGCTTCGGTAGGGGAAGAAAATGCTTTATTTGAGCCTATCCATGGATCTTATCCTCAGGCCAAAGGGAAAGGAATTGCCAATCCTATTGCTTCTATTTTAAGTGTGGCCATGATGCTGGATCATCTTAATTTAAAGGCTGCAGCAGATAAATTAAGACAATCTGTAGAACATGCTATTGAAAACAAATATGTCACGATTGATCTTAATACGAAACAATATTACTCAACAAGTGAAGTGGGAAGCTTTATTGCCGACCATATCAGATATTCTGAAAAATCATATTACAATTTTGAAAATATCAAGATCGGAAAATCGACGATTGTATAGAAAACAAAAAAGTTCAATTAGATAGTTAGAAAGAAAAGTTCCGCCTCATATGAGACGGAACTTTTCGTTTTTTAGTACCAATAAGCCTTAACAGCTCTTTTCGTTATTTCGTATTATCCGTTTTTCCTGACTTGTTTTTTGAAGACTTCTGAATGTCTTCTTTATCAATATCAGGTGGATTGGTCTTTTTTGCTGCTGCAGGAATATTCTGGAAATCCTGATTTTGCTTTTGGGTTTCTGCGGTGTTGGCAGATTCTTTCTTGTTGGTTTTTCCTTTTTTATCCATGACTTTGAATTTTAAATTTCAACAATATGGATAATATCATTCAAAGGGTCTGCCAAACAGAAATATTTTATCCTAAAGTCCCAGAATACCAATTTTTCCCGTTTTATCCTCAATGGTATAATTCAGTGCTTTCGCTAAAACGAAAACATTATTAAGGTTTTCCATCAGCTGTTTACGGCCCTCATTTCTCAACTGATTCTGATCAATTGATTTTTCTGCCGTTTCTTTAGCCTTTGCAGTGACATTCTTAATATCTTTCTCCGAAATGCGGTTTATGAATGAATCATCTAAAGATTGAATTTCAACACTTGGTGTAATTCTGATCTCAGCATCAGGTAATTCTGTAATAACCAGTTTTTTGTTGATGGAATCCACTTCGATCTTCATTTTATTAAGATCATAAGAAACCTGTGCATTGGTCTTTGTATACGTAATAATGCTGTTGCTGGAAACTTCTTTCCCGAAAACTTCATAACCCATTTTGGTTTTCTGCATACTGGAAGTGTTCTGTTCTATCACCACCATCTTATTCATCTTGGAAATCTGATTGGTCAGGATATAATAATCCGACTGTTCTGTTTTAGTTCCAAGGTTCAGACAGGACTTCAGACCAAAAAACAGAAGCACCATAGCGCCGGCACCAGCTGCAAAAGACAGGATTGTTCTATAATTTCTCAAAATCTATTTAAAAATTTCTTTAATAACAGAGGAATCGTTCTTTTTAAGGATTTGAACCAAATCTCTTTCAATATAGCCTGTAGTAGGCATTTCTACAATTCTTCCAATCTCTTTTCCGTATCTTTTCAGGATAACGGTAGGGACTTTTTGAAGATTATAAAGACTTTCATCCCCGGTAGGAGATTCTTTCTTACGGTTTACGGCAATAATGTTTAATTTATTTTCCGGATAGTTTACGGCCTCCAATATTTTCATCAGTCTTGGAAAATCTCTGTGGCTGTCTTCACACCATGTTCCCATAAAAACAATAATGTCATAGGTGCCGATTTTCTCTTTTTTCAATTCACTGACTGCTTTTTGGTCAAGAGCATATTCATCATGTTCCTTTACATACCAATCTGCATAAGGAGCTTTTAAAAACTGCTCTTTCAGTTGGTTTCCTAAAAGCATTTTGCCGTCTTTCTGAGTTTCAACCTCGCGGTTTACGACTACTTTTTGAGCGCTAAGCTGTTGTGCAGCTAAAAGTAAGCTTGAAATGGCAACAATATTGGTAATAAATTTTTTCATAATTATTTCTCGATAATTGATTTTAAATCAGCAGGAGAGTAGTATTTGTTTTTTAATACTTTATGATCCGCCTGTCTGTAAACGTTAAATTTTTCTCCGGACTTTTCATAAAAAGATTCTACTTCCTTCTCTTTGTAGAATTCAACGGTTTCCTTTGCCTGCTCTTCATTATCACACGCTTTCGACATATTGGAACGCTGAACTTCGTTGAATAGCTCTACAAATTTGCTGCCAAGTCCGAATTCCAGCACAGCACCACTCAAAACATACTGAAGATCACACAATGCATCTGCAATTTCTACAATATTATTATCAGCAATTGCCTGTTTCAGTTCGTTCAATTCTTCCTGTAAAAGTTCTACTCTCAGATTGCATCTTTCCGGAGAAGGAATTTGCGGAGTATCTAAAATAGGGGCTTTGAAAGTAGTATGGAATTCTGCTACTTGGTTCAGACTATCAATTTTATCCATGAATTTTTTTATTTCCCACAAAGATAGAAAAGGATTTGTAAAATGTGAAATGTACAAGAGTAAAATATGGAACCCAAAAATGCAGACTATCCAGTGTTTTTATTTTATTCCCGTGAATTAAAGTTTATAGGCATTCTAAACCATGAACTTACTGGCACCCCTTTAGTTTTTGCAGGGCTCCACTTTCCTTTTATTTTTTTTAGTGCAAATTTTACATCTTCAAGAAGAATTTTATTGTTTTCTACTTTGGGTTCAAGATCTACATTGACGATGTCTCCATTTTCATCTATTGCAAAAGATATAATAAATGTTCCTTTAGGGTTGTAAGATTCCCAATCTAAATAATTATATAAGCTTTCAAGGACATCTTTTCGAAAAGCTTTCATTCCACCGGGAATAGCAGCAGACTGATATGCTTTAATGATATCATAATCGGGTTTGTAATTTTCAAAAAAATCTTTCGGCTGAAACAGAAAATCAAAATAAGCCGGAATTGTTTTCCCGTCTTGTTCTGCAGGCTGCCAGTTTTTCAGGCTTCCTAAAGATTTTACCACAAGAGTAAAAGCGCATTTGTTTTTCTCTATGATACTTTCATCACTTTTCTTCTTTATTAAAGCAGGTTTGCCATTCTCATCAATCTTTATACTTACAAAATACATTTCATTTTTATCACATGGCTTAGATCCGCTTTTCAGAAAATAGTCCTGCATTTCTGAGGATAACTGGATGGTACCTCCTTTATAAGGAAACTGACCTTCCGGATATTTAGCGAGTGTTTTTTGTGAAAATGAAGATCCAAAGTATAGAGTAAAAAGAAATAAGATTATTTTTTTCATTTATAGAAGTTTTTCACGGTTCAAATTAGTTTGTTTGCTAAATTAAGAAAAAGTCTACAACTTGAAGGTTGTAGACTTTTATTATATTAAGTAAAATGATTCTAGTTATTCATATTTCCAAACGCCGGAGATGCTCAATATCATTAGTCCTGGCTGTTTTTCTCCATAGCTGAATACGCAGATGTATTTTGAATGACAGGAAGAACAATCTGTCCCAAAATATAAGGTAGGCAGATCATTAACAGTCAATTCTCCAAAATGAATCATTCTTTGAGAAGTTCCGTTGACGATTCCGTGTTTTAATAATTCATCTTTGGATATTATTTTGTCTTCATTGTACACCTGGAAGATTGGAAATCCTGATTCGTAGGGCTTTATCTCAACCGTATTTTCATGACCGCAATTACAGCAGGTAAAAGTGGTAATGGCTGCTGGAAGCGCTTCATCATTAATGAAAGTGCTTTTTGTAACTGAAGCTTTTTTAGTAATGTTTATTTTGTTTGATATTGAATACATCTGAATGAATTTATGGCTGAATAACTGTGCCCACTAAGTTAGGATATTTTCCGCTTGGACTTTTCTTGATGGTAACTTTTATATAGCCTTCTTCTGCTAGCTTATTCCACGTTTTCTGATAACCAGTGTTGATGTCAATCGGAATTTTCCACATGGTTTGCTTTCCTTTACCCGCCTGGCTAAACCAAGGAATAATGTCTGCTGTCTGTGTTTTAAACTGCATTGAATTGTTCAAGACATCAATCTCATAATAGAAGTCGTACTTGTCTTCAGGCTGGTTTAATGCTCTTTGGGTAAACGTATAGGTATATCCGTTGATGATAGGACTTGTAAAACTTCCTCCCAAAGTAGGAACACCTGTTCCGTTATAACTGCCTACAGCACCGCTGTATCTGTCAAATTTCTGTCCAGCTTGTAATGCAACATCATCAACGATATTGTAGCCTCCGTTTGCAGGCGGCCATCCGCCGTTTAAATTATTAGCCTTAAAAAGTGATTCCAGCTCGCTCCATTTTCCTCTTTTATAAAGATCATAGGCTTGGTTTCTAAGAGGCTGGCTTGCCGTATTGTTGGGGTCATAAGTTGTTGCCAGTTCATCAGCATTTTTGTAGAATACGGTTGTGACATCCGGATTGGTGTCTATTTCATCATCTCTATCTGAATTACAGGCAATAGAGAACGAAGCAATAGTAAAAAAAAAGAGGTACTTAAATAAATGTTTCATATAAAAATTTTAAATTATTTTAAAAATCAGAGGTATTAGAAGGGGCTGCCTTTTTGAAACATCATTCTTTACAAAAATCTTAAGTGGAAATGTTGATATGAATATTATTAATGTTTTTCCGTTCAAAAAATGATCGGAATCTGCCTTAATAATAGTTTTTTCTGGCAGTAAATTGTTGAAAGATCAATTCAGCCAAAATAGGGTCGAGAGAAGCAACTGTATCAGACGTTCAAAAAACGACTTCGGAGCTCCCTTAAATACAAACTGGGTAAACGGTACAACAAAAGAATATTATTGTTCGATAAATTTAAATTAAAAAACTCAAATACTAGTTATTTTATTTTAAATAAAATATTTTTATGAAATTAGTTACATTCATAAAAATATTTAATATAATATTTTACATTTTGCAAAAATAAAACTGCCCCGTAAAGGGCAGTTTTTTTCACATCGTTTAATTTTAAAAGTTATTAATTTTTAATAAATCTTTTAGTTGATTCTCCAATTTGAAGCATATAAGCACCTTTAATTAGATTGCTTACATTCACAGAGCCTCTCTGAAGTTTTCCTGAGTCAATTAGTTTTCCACCCATATCGAAGATTTTATAGTCTTCTGAAGTTGTATTGGAAACATAAAGTACATCTCTTACAGGGTTTGGATAAAGCTTAATATCTGTGATCAGATCTTTTGTATTCTGAAGATCTCCTTTTCCTGAAGAAACGATATTAAGAGTGTAATCTTCAACCTGGCCATACGTGAAAGCTTCACATGATGAAGTAGGTATTGAACTGTATTTCATCATTACTCTCATTCTTGTAGATCCAACAGTTGCTGTAGCTGGAATTGTGATAGATCCTGTTACTGGGCTTGTTGTAGATCCTGCTTTTGTCCATGCTAATTCTCCACTGTCTGTAAAGTCTCCATCACCGTTGTAATCAATATAAACAGCATATGCTTCGCTATATTTTGTAGAGGTCCAAACCGGAGTAACGGAGATCGTATAAGCACTTCCTCTTGTTACATTGGTAGAAACTGAAGTGAAGTTTTCGTAACCAGCTGTTCCTGTAGAAGTATTATTAATAGATCCAAATGTTACATTTCCGATTCTTTCATCTGCTGTGTTAGATGCTGATGAAGAGCAATATGAAACGCTTCCTCCTGCAAGAGTGGTAACACTTACTGTATTGCTGGAAACAGATGCGTTTCCTGCTGCATCTTTTGCTTTAACAGAGAAAGAATAGGTTGTTGATGGAGTAAGTCCTGTTACGGTATATGTAGTAGAAGCTGTAGAACCTATTAATGAAGCCCCTTGATATACATCATATCCGGTAACCCCTACATTATCAGTAGCACCTGACCATGAAAGGTTAGTTGTTGTAGCAGTAGTTCCTGAAGCAGCAAGGGTAGGAGCTGTAGGAGCAACGGTATCAGGAGTTCCGGAACCTGCATTTACAGAGATGTTGGCATTGTTTACATCAAAGAAAATGTGATTTGATCCTTTTACCATAATTCTTCCTGTAGTGGTAGTAGAATTAGGAATAGTAACTGCCTGTGAACCGTCATTTGGTGTTCCTGCCAATAGAGTAGTCCATGTATTTCCACTGTCTGTTGACCAAAGGATATCTACATTGGCTGCATTCACACCATTAGCTGTAGTTCCTGCCACGTTCCATGTAATTGTTTGAGAACTTCCTCCGGCATAGGTTGTGGCTGAGTTCTGAGAAGTTATATTAAATGGTCCCGCAGTTCCGTTAACAGTGATTACGGCATCATCAGAATTATTTCCTGAACCTCCTGCCTTGTTATCACGAACGGTAAATCTGAAGTTTAATGTTCTGGCCACTGAAGAAAGTGCTTCTACTGTGATTTCAGACCCGGCTGTAGTGGTTGCACCTGTTAATACAGAAGCCATTCTTGGGAAGTATCTTGCAGGAGAAGTGGTTGGTGTCCATGATCTGAAGTTCGGTCCTGTAGCTTTTGTTGCACTGGCAGCTGAACTTGCTCCTGTTTGTGAAGAAGAAGCATTGTCCATTTGTTCCCAGATGTAAGTTAGAGAATCTCCGTCAGCATCCGTTCCTGTACCCGTCAGTACGAATGGAGTTCCTTTTGGAATTGTATAATCTAAGCCTGCGCTTGCTGTAGGAATTGAATTTCCTGTATTGGTATTGACAGAACAAGTTTTAGCTTTGATATTATTTGTAATCTGTTGAATACTTATCGCGTGGAAGAACGCATCAGAATGCGGTTGAATATCCTGGCTGGTAATTCCCGCATAGCCCATGATTGTTGATCCTGATCCTGGTTCCATATTGACACCTGTTCCTTCATTGTTCATGGAGAATGTATGATTTCCTCCGAACTGGTGTCCCATTTCGTGAGCCACATAGTCGATATCAAAATTATCTCCTGAAGGAATAGCATCTGCAGGGGAAGTATATCCGCTTCCTTTTGATCCGTTTGTACAGATACAGCCGATACAGCCTGCATTTCCACCGCCTCCTGAAGCTCCGAACAAGTGTCCGATATCATAGTTGGCTTCACCAATTACAGAAGTTAAAGTGCTTTGTAATTGAGAATTCCAGCTGCTCATTCCGGAAGCTGCAGAATAAGGGTCTGTAGATGCGTTGGTGTAGATTACAGCATCGTTATTAGTGATCAGAACCATTCTTGCTGCGAAGTCTTTTTCAAAAACACCGTTTACACGGGTCATTGTGGTGTTCATTGCAGCTAAAGCCTGAGCTTTTGTACCCCCGAAATAAGTAGTGTATTCTCCGGTACATGACAGTGCCAGTCTGAACGTTCTCAGTTTGGCATCATCAGCGTTAGGTCTTGCAGCAAGAGCAGAGTTGGAAACTCCTTTCTGTGCAGCATCTACTACTGTACATTCAAACTTGTTAAGATCATCTTTTTTGTCAGATTTTCTGTACACTACATAAGAAGAAAGATCTTTAGTGTAAGGTTCAATGAAAACCGCAGATTTATCACCGTAAATTTCCATTGATGACAGTCCTAGTGGGGAAACACTGAAATAGACTGTGGAATTAGGATCATCCAGACCTTGTCCTACATAGGATTTGATATCCGGATATTTTGCTGCCAACTCAGGAGCAAAATTGGAATTCTCCCTCACTTTAAAATTTTCCATTCTGCCTTCAGAATTTGGAAAAGAGATGATGAGTTCTGATTTTTCGCCTACAGCCAGTCTTTTGGGAGCTTTTGCAAGAGCATTTTTCAATCCGTTGATGTCCAGGTTGTAAACCTTAGGATTGCTGATGCCTGTTTTGTTTTCAAAAATCTCTGATGAAGTTTTTCTGGAACCTTCAGACCAAAGACGGTCAGTCTGTGCGAAAGAAATACCCGAAATAAGGAGCATTCCAATCAACGTTAATTGTTTTTTCATATTAAATATTAAATTTGATTGTGGAATATCAAAGCTAACGAAAAATATATTATCAAAAACAAAATTTTTTAAGAGAAATTTAGAATGTTGACTTAGAATACTATGCAGTACATTGAATATAATTGAAAAAGCTTATTAATAAAAGAAAAATGAAATGATGAAATGTGCTTTAATTTTTTAAAAAAATAAAATAGATATATTTCTTTATTAATTTATTAAAATGAGACAATAAAATTTGTTAATTATTTAATTATATGCAAGAATGTTAGTGAATTAAATTTTGATAATTGCTGTCATCTATTCTACATTCTGTCTACAAAAAAAGCTGTTTCATTTTGAAACAGCTTACTATATTTATATAATCCTTACTTAGAATTTATCATCAGCAGTAGGGCCGTAAAGTCCAGGGACTTTGTTTCCGGTTGATCTTAAATAAACAACTAATTCCCCTCTGTGATGGTACAAATGATTATAAAGAAAGCCTCTTACCACCTGGATTCTTGGAGATGGCGGAAAAAGTACGTTTCCGTTCATTTCCATTTTCCACTCATTGAAATAAGTATTCTCATCCGAGTTTTCAAGAACTTTCTGTGCGTTGGCAACATTTTCTTCAAATTTTGCTAGGATATTTTCCGCTTTGGAAATATCTCCTTTGTCATACTTATACGCACCCATATCAAAAGTGTCCTGATTGAAAGTGGATTCGTACCAATTGTATACTTCAGCAATGTGAGAGGCTAACTGTCCGGTTGTCCAGTTTTTTTCAGACGGTTTCCAGTCTAATGCGCTGTCAGGGATTGCCTGTAAAATTTTTCTGGTGTTTTCAGCTTCGTGCAGAAATTCACCTAAAAGTGCCTGTTTAATCATTTGTATTGGGATTTAAAGATTTATTTTGTAATATCTCTTCCAATTACCAGTCTCTGGATCTCAGAAGTACCTTCACCAATTGTGCAAAGTTTAGAATCTCTATAGAACTTTTCAGCCGGGAAGTCTTTTGTATAACCGTATCCTCCGAAAATCTGAACTGCATTGTTGGAAATTCTTACACAAGCTTCAGAAGCATATAGTTTAGCCATAGCTCCTTCTTTTGTCATTTTCTGTTTTGCGTTTTTCAGGGTAGAAGCTCTCTGAATAAGAAGCTCAGCAGCATCAATTTCTGTAGCCATATCTGCAAGCATAAAGTTGATTGCCTGGAAATCTGAAATAGGCTTTCCGAACTGATGTCTTTCTTTTGCATATTTCAAAGCAGCTTTATAAGCTCCTCTTGCAGTACCTAAGCTTAGTGCAGCGATAGAAATTCTACCACCATCCAATACTTTCATAGCCTGCTTGAAACCTTCACCTACTTCTCCTAAACGGTGGGAATCCGGTACACGTACACTATCAAAGATTAATTCAGCTGTTTCTGAAGCACGCATTCCTAACTTATTTTCTTTTTTCCCGGAAGTAAACCCAGGCATTCCTTTTTCTAAAACAAAAGCTGTAGAGTTGTTTTTAGCACCTATTTCTCCTGTTCTTGTCATTACTACTGCAATATCTCCTGAAATAGCGTGAGTGATAAAGTTTTTAGCTCCGCTGATAACCCATTCGTCACCATCTTTTACAGCAGTAGTAGACATCCCTCCTGAATCTGAACCTGTATTGTGCTCTGTAAGACCCCAAGCTCCGATTACTTTTCCGGAAGCCAGCTGAGGAAGCCATTTGTGTCTTTGTTCTTCATTTCCAAATTCATAGATATGGTTGGTACAAAGTGAATTGTGTGCTGCTACAGAAAGACCGATAGATGGGTCAACCTGAGAAATTTCATCCAGAATAGTAACATACTCATGATAACCTAAACCGGAACCTCCATATTGTTCAGGAACAACAATTCCCATAAAACCCATCTCACCTAACTGGTGGAATAAGTCTTTTGGAAAAGTCTGGCTTTCATCCCACTCCATAATGTTCGGTCTGATGTTCTTTTCTGCAAATTCTCTAGCCGTCTCCGCTATCATTTTGATGTTGTCAATAGTCTCTGTATTCATATAATAATAGTTAGTGCCCAAAGATAACCAAATTGATGGAATGCTAAAATAATTATTTCATTCATACTATTTAAGCCATAATATGTTTAATTTTCAATTTTTTATAATTTCAGAATTAATGTTTTCTTAATAAAATATTCAGTCTTTTACGATTTTTATTTCACTATTTTGGTTCCCAATTTTTAAAGCATGAAAAAAATTTTACTTCCTATCATTTTAATTTCCTCTTCTATTTCTGCGCAGGCACCTGCCGGATATTATGATGGAACAGCAGGATTGACAGGATATGCTCTGAAGTCGAAACTTCACGATATTATTTCGGATAAAATGATCAACTGGCATTATGACGATCTGAAGGTGCTCTATAATCAAACTGATCTTGACAAATATTATGATCATGATGCTTCCAATACTCAGTACATGCTGGATATCTACTCGGAAATACCTTCGGGACCGGATGCTTATGAATACAAAGCAGATCAATTAATAGCTGGTGCAGGAGGAGAAGGTTTGGGCTATAACAGGGAACATATGATGCCGCAAAGCACATTCAGTACAAGTTCATCTATCAGTGATTATCCTATGTATTCGGATCTGAACTTTATTATTCCTGCTGATGCTTATATTAACCAGCGAAGGAATAATTATCCTTATGGAATAGGAAATAATACGAATCATTATATTTTTACCAATACTTCGAGGATATCCAATGCCGCAATTCCAAACTATCCATATACCGGAAGGGTTTACGAACCTATAAATGAGTTTAAAGGGGATATCGCAAGGACTTTATTGTACTTTGCCGTAAGATATGAGGGGAAACTGGGGTCATTTAACACCGCTTATACTACATCAGCAAACATAACACCGGCTACAGATCAGTGTCCGCTTGACGGAACCGAAGAAAGAGCCGTTGATCTTCCATATGTTGTCATGCTGAAGCAATGGAGTGCTGCAGATCCTGTTTCGCAAAGAGAAATTGACCGGAATAACGCCATCTATACCATACAGAAAAACAGAAATCCATTTATTGACCACCCTGAATGGATTGATATGATCTGGTCTGAAACGCCCGATAACGTTGCACCGGCAGCTCCGGGATCCTTGGCTTCAACGCAGCAGAATGCCTATTTTGTCAATTTGAACTGGACGGCTTCTCCTGATACCGATGTTTTAGGATACAGGGTTTATGTGAATGGTTCAGCAACACCGGTAGCTGTTACAAAAGGAACTTCTATAAGCATAGACCACCTGAGCCCTTCAACAACTTATACTTTTACAGTGAAGGCTTTTGATAAAGCATATCTGGAGTCTCCGTTCAGTAATACGGTGACAGCTTCAACAATTGCTTTGGATTCATTTGCTTCGGATCTTATGATTACAAAATATATATCAGGAACCAATACAGATTTCGTTAAGAATAATGCTCTGGAAATCGTTAATAAAACCGGACATGAGGTTAATTTAAATAATTACAGAATTAATATTCAGTTTAAAAACAATTCTTCAGGAGCTATTTATAGTGGTGATACCTATGAGCTGGAAGGTAAGGTTGGAAATAATGAAACTTTTGTTATTTTGAATCCAAAAGCTGCTTTATCATGCTATACCAATGATCAGGCAAGATTTGTTACAGCTTCTGATCCTATGCTGTTTGCAGGACAGAACTACGTGGAGCTTGCTTATAATAAAACGGTTACTATAGATGCCATTGGTGTAAAATATACTACCAATAATAATGGAAATGTGTCTTTATATAGAAAAAGTACCATCAATAAACCTGCAGATACATTTAATATGAGTGAATGGGATTCTTATCCGGCTAATTACTGTCAGAATCTGGGTGGCACATTGTCTACTGCAGAACTGATTACTGCCAATAATGAATTTACAATATATCCAAACCCGGTTTACAATGATCTTTATGTAAGCGGAACAACGGAAAAAATAAAAACAGCCCGAATTATAGATCTTTCCGGAAAAGTGATCTACACAGAGAAAGATCCTTTCAGAAATAAGAAAAGTATTTCGGTACAGGGAATTCCTACAGGATTGTATTTCTTGCAACTTGATGAGAAAGCACATCAGTTTATTAAAAGATAACAGGTGTAGGATCACCATGCTTTTTTAGTAACAAGTCTAAACCTCACATATTTTTAAAATCTGTGAGGTTTTATTTTTTAATAGGGGTGATGAGATTGCTTCGCTTTGCTCGCAATGACTGTTTTAGCCCTGATAGGAGCGGTTACCCCACAGCAGGAAGAGGCCTTTCGGCTGAGCTTAGGATGGCCGCCAAGGCGCGAGGAGTATGAGCGGATAGCAGGAAATAGCTTCTTACTTAAAAATAAAGTGAAAAATGTAGAGTTAAAGTAAACGTAATGAAAAAAGTTTTATCAGGTTTTTACATTTTCATATTTTTGTATTTTTTGGTAAAGGCTTAAAAACCTTATGGTTACTATATAATCGATATAAGCAGATTCACTAATAATCAATATCTATAAGTGTTTCTGCTTATATTTTTTATTTATAAGTAATTATGCTTATATTTGCAGTATGATAGCGGTCATTACCGGTGATATTATAAATTCACAGCATGCAGATACTGAAGTTTGGATTACCAGACTTAAAAATCTTCTCGAAAGATGGGGAAGTGCTCCTGGCACATGGGAAATCTACAGAGGAGATGAATTCCAGTTCAAATGCAATATTGATGACGTTTTCTGGCGGTTTCTAGCCATAAAATCTCTTATTAAAAGTCTGGAAAATTTAGATGTAAGAATGGCCATCGGTATTGGTGAAGAAAGTTTCTCTTCTGAGAAAATCACAGAATCCAATGGTACAGCTTATGTACATTCCGGAAGACTGCTTAATGACCTTAAAAATGACGGCCATACCGTTGCCATCAAAACATCCAGTGACCCGGTGGACAGGGATCTTAATATTCTGTTGAAATGGTCATCAAAAGATTTTGACAACTGGACTATGGCTACGGCTGAAATCATTCATGAAATGATCATGAATCAGGATATTACCCAGGAAGATCTTGCTAAAAGATTTGCTATTTCACAGTCTTCTATAAGCCAGAGACTGAAGAGAGCCAACTATGAGCTTATCGTGGAAACCAACCAGTATTTCAGAAAGAAAATCTCAGAACTATAGCATGATCTTTATTAAACTCATATTGGCACATCTACTCGGAGATTTTATACTTCAGCCAAATTCATGGGTTGCAGATAAGGAAAACTATAAACTAAAAAGTAAGTTTTTATACTTTCATATTCTGATTCACACTGCATTAAGTCTTATTTTACTTTGGGATCTGAAACTTTGGTGGGTAGCAGTTTTGGTGGGGATTACTCATTTCATTATTGATGCGGCCAAACTTACATTTCAAAATGTAAAGACTAAAAAAAGATGGTTTTTCATTGATCAGCTTCTGCATGTACTGGTAATTGGCGGAGTTTCCCTGTATTTTCAGGAATTCTGTTTCAGCTTTTTGCAGAATCAGGAATTTTTAAAGCTCATTATGGCTGCATTGTTTTTGACAACACCGGCTTCTATTTTTATCAAAATCTTATTGTCATCATGGACACCCGCTCCGGATGGCCCCAACACTATTCAAACCGAATCTTTATCAAGTGCCGGAAAATATATCGGAATTTTAGAACGTCTGCTGGTCTTCACTTTTATCATGGTGAATCACTGGGAAGGTGTAGGTTTCATGGTAGCTGCAAAATCTGTTTTCAGGTTCAGCGACCTTGCACAGGCAAAACAGAGAAAACTTACAGAATATGTATTAATTGGTACACTGCTGAGTTTTGGGCTGGCTGTCTTAACAGGAATAATAATAAAATAAATCAATAAATCTAACTACAATTTAGAAAGTAAAATTATGAGTCAAAAGAAAGAAATGTTGTACGAGGGGAAAGCAAAACAGGTATTTGCAACTGATAATCCTGATGAAGTAGTAGTACGTTTCAAAGACGATGCTACAGCATTTAACGCTCAAAAGAAAGGTCAGGTTGATCTTAAAGGGGAAATGAACAATGCAATCACAACCCTTATTTTTGAATACTTAAATGAAAAAGGAATCAAAACTCATTTCATCAAACAATTGGACGAAAGAGAGCAGCTGGTAAGAAAAGTATCTATCATTCCTTTGGAAATGGTGGTAAGAAATTACTCTGCAGGAAGTATGGCACAAAGATTAGGAGTTGAAGAGGGAATCAAATCTCCGGTAACAATCTTCGATATCTGCTACAAAAAAGACGAATTGGGAGATCCGCTTATCAACGATCACCATGCTGTTTTCTTGGGAGCTGCTACTTACGAAGAGCTTGACGAAATGTACGAATTGACTTCGGATATCAATGAAATCCTGATCGACCTGTTTGACAAAATCAACATCATCCTGGTAGATTTTAAAATCGAATTAGGTAAAACTTCAGACGGTGAAATTATCCTGGCTGACGAGATTTCTCCTGATACATGCAGACTTTGGGATAAAGATACTATGAAAAAATTAGATAAAGACAGATTCAGAAGAGACTTAGGAGAAGTTACTGAAGCTTATGTAGAAATCTACAACCGTCTTAAAAATCTTTTACAGAAATAAGATTTCAGAGAAAGTATGTTTCTGTAAAACAATTTGTTATTTAAAACAAAAATTAAAAACTGAAGTTAACTTAGACTAATTTCTAACATCTAATATCTAACTTCTAATCATTAGAAAAAATAGAAATGAAAAGTTTAGACATTCATAAAAGTGAATATTTAAAACAGTTTGAAACCCAGACTTACGGAAGAAATCTTTTCAGAACTCAGGAAGAGGAAAGACTGGATGCTCCCAATGAAGAGTGTGGGATCTTCGGATTGTATTCGGATAATGATCTGGATACTTTCTCTCTTTCGCAGTTCGGGCTTTTTGCGTTACAGCACAGAGGCCAGGAAGCTTGTGGTATCTCCGTTTTAAAAGACGGAAGAATCACCAATATGAAAGATGAAGGACTGGTTTTAGATGTTTATAAAGAAATTCAGGAACCTGAAACTTTTATGGGAAATTCTGCAATTGGGCATACCCGTTATACCACTGCAGGAGATAAAAAGAAATATAATTTCCAGCCATTTTTCGCGAAAAACGAATATGACCAGATTATACTTTCTATAGCACACAACGGTAACCTTACCAATGCGAAAGAATTAAAACAAGAATTAGAGGCTGAAGGCGTAGTCTTCAGAGCTACATCTGATTCTGAGGTGATCCTGAGACTGATCCAGAAAAACCTTGATTTAGGTCTTCGTGGAGCTATTAAAGCAACAATGGAAAAGATTGAAGGAGCTTATTCCGTAGTGGGGATGACCAGAAATAAATTCTTTGCATTCAGAGATTTCAACGGAATCCGTCCATTGGTTTTGGGAGCTATTGATGAAAGATCTTATGTAGTAGCTTCAGAATCTGTGGCATTGGATGCTGTAGGAGCTCAATATGTACGTGATATCCTTCCTGGTGAGATCATTTATACCAATGAAAACGAACCTGGAAAACTTCATTCTTATATGATGGATGAGGCAAAAGGAAAGCAGAGAATCTGTTCTTTTGAATATATCTACTTTGCAAGACCTGACTCTACCTTAGAAAACATCAATGTATATGAGATCAGAGAAAAATCTGGGGAGAAAATCTGGGAACAGGCTCCTATAGAGGCTGATCTGGTTATTGGAGTTCCGGATTCCGGAGTTCCTGCTGCCATTGGTTTCTCTAAAGCTTCAGGAATCCCTTTCCGTCCTGTTTTGATTAAAAACAGATATATCGGAAGAAGTTTCATTGTTCCTACACAGGAAATGAGAGAAAGGGTAGTGAACCTTAAACTGAATCCAATCATCTCTGAGATGAAGGATAAGAAAGTAGTGATCATTGATGACTCTATCGTTCGAGGAACAACATCGAAGAGACTTGTTAAAATTCTAAAAGATGCAGGAGTAAAGGAAATTCACTTTAGAAGTGTTTCTCCGCCTATCATTGCCCCATGTTATCTTGGAATTGATACTCCGTCTAAAGATGATCTGATCTCAGCTAATATGACCACAGAAGAACTTAAAAATTATTTGGGCGTAGATTCCTTAGAATTTTTAAGCATTGATAATCTGAAAGAAATTTTAGGATCTGCAAACCACTGCTTCGGATGCTTTACAGAAGAATATCCTGTAGAAAAAGGAGAAGAGGTAGATTTATTCAATTAACTTCTTTATTGAAAGCATAAAATAAAAGAGCCGGGCTATAACCCGGCTCTTTTTGTTATATAAATGTAGCAGAAGCTTAATATTCCTGTATTATACAATATATAATAGAGTTTTAATTTTGTCTGATTAAAAGTTCAGGATATGAAAAACGCATTTTTCACGGGTATTTTTCTGGTATTTGCCCAACTTTACACTTCACAATCTTTCGATAAGCAGGCACACCGCGGAGGAAAATCTCTTTACCCGGAAAACACCATCCAGGCAATGAAAAATGCCTTAAAAATGAATATAACGACCCTGGAAATGGATCTGGCCATCACAAAGGACAAAAAGTTGATTCTTTCCCATGATGCTTTCCTTTCCCCGGAGTTGGTTACAAAACCGGATGGAACCTATATTCCAAAAGATTCTGGTTTTTATTATAAGATTTATGAAATGCCTTATGCAAAAATTAAAACATTTGATGTAGGCCTGAAAAAGCTTAATAACTATCCTGATCAAAAGAAAATGAAGGCTCAGAAACCTCTCTTTTCAGAAGTCATAGATGCATGTGAAGCTTATGCCCGTGAACTAAAGAGACCATTGCCTTTTTATAATATAGAAACAAAGACACGCCCTTTCTCTGATAATATATTTCATCCGGAACCGAAAGAATTTGTAGATCTGATGATGAAAATTATTGTAGAGAAAAAGATTCAGGACAGAGTGATTATCCAGTCTTTTGATCCAAGAACCTTGGAAATCCTTCATAAAGAATATCCAAAAATAATGACAGCTCTGTTGGTAGAAAAAGTGGATGATAAAAAACTGGCTCAGCAGCAGGCTTATTTTAAAAACATTCCTGTAGAAAAATTCAAAATGTATCCCGATCATCTCAGTGGAGTGGCAGGAGATATGAAGTTCCTGAGTTTCACTCCCACTATTTACAGTCCTGAACATAATCTTGTAACTCCCCAATTGATAAAGGAATGCCACTTATTAGGAATGAAAGTAATCCCATGGACTGTGAATACAAAAGAAAGACTGAAGGAACTAAAGGATATGGGAACAGATGGAGTGATCAGCGATGATCCGAGAATATTCGAATAATTTTTAAAACATTTATCTATTAATATAAATAGCCGGAAGAATTTCTTCCGGCTATTTTATACGTGCAGATAACTGCACTTAGGGTTAAAAAATTGGTTCTTTTAATTAAAATTTATAGTTCAGGCCTAACTGAAATACTCTGTTGTTGTTTTCAGCGGCAGGTCTGCTCTTATCAATTTTGGTTAAGCTGTTTACGTATCTTGCACTTACACCGATGTTGGAAGTGATGTCATATCCTAAACCAAGACCCAATCCGAAATTGAATTTGTTGATCATATCTTTGTCGATATCCTGAGAGTTTGAACTTGCAGTAGTTGTAGTAATTCCTCCTGTAGTACTTGCTACAGTAGATTCTGATTTGTTTTTACCATTAAGGAAATAACTGAATTCAGGTCCTGCTTCAATATAAAACTTGTCAATAGGTCTCATTTGAACCATTAATGGAACTGAAATGTAGTTCATTTGTACTCTGCTCTGTACTTTAGTCTTTACATTCGTAACACCATTATCAGTTTCCGTAGAATACATTACATCTTTAGCACCCATTTGGTTGAATAATACCTCTGGCTGGAAGCTGAATTGTTTTGAAATTGGAATATTAACGAATGCACCTGCATGAAAACCTAGTTGCTGGGTATTGATCCCGAACTTCTGCTGACTGAAATAAGAAGAGTTTCCTCCTGCTTTAACTCCGAATCTAATGGGTTGAACATCTTTTTTTAGTGGTGATGCATTTACTGTTTTTGTTGCTGTCTCTGTCTCTTGAGCAAAAGCTAATGTACCAGCAGTTAATGCTAATCCTAAAAATAACTTCTTCATAATTTTATTTTTTAATTTTACTATTTGTGTGTCGATGATTTCTCAATCAGACTCCATTTATTTTGCAAATTGCTTGCCAAAGTTGAAAAATGCTTATTTATAGGGCTTTTGAAGGGCTTTTTGGAAAGTTTTTTTTTAATCATTTATCCCTTTTTGATGAATAAATGTATTGCCAAACTGAATATTTTATGAAAAGAGTTGAAGACTCAGAACGCTTTAATGTAGATAATTGAAATGATAAATAATTAAAAAGCAGAAGTTGTTTTTTGTAAAAATAACGGGGTATCCAGGCTGTTTTCAAGACCTGAAATAAAATACCGGACCATTTACGGTCCGGTATCGATTTTGAAAATAATAAATATCCCTATTTAAACTTATAAGCAACCCCAATATGAAGTGCATTATTTCTTACTTTATCATCCTCGTTGTACTTGTAAACTTCAGTAATACCAGCACTAAACCTTGCGGTCACGCCAAAATTTTTAGTAAAGTAATATCCGGCACCAATACCTAACCCCAGATTAAAACGGTTAAAAAGGCTTGTTGAAATATTCTTTGAGATATGGTCTGTATGATCAATCGTAATTGAATTTCCAGTGGTCTCAATAGTGGTTAAATCTCCTTTTGTTTTTCCTCCCAACAGATATCCAAATTCAGGACCTGCTTCTACATACAGCTGAGGCAGAATATTATATTGAACCATTACAGGAAGAGAAAGGTAATTTAATGTTGTACTATAATCATAATGCTGTGTTCTTCTGTAATTCCCTGAGCTTGTTCTGTAGTTATAGTTTGATTTTGATCCCAGCTGGCTGAAAAGAAGTTCCGGCTGGAGGCTGAATTTTTCAGAAACCGGAATATTTGCGAACACTCCTGCATGAAAACCTACTTTCATTTTTTCATTGTTATCATATTCATAACCGTCTCCTCTGGTAAGCGTAGATCCATTCAAGCCTGCTTTAACACCAAAAGTAACAGGAGAAGAAATTTTTGACTGATTTTTTTCCTGTGCATTTGCGAAAAGGCAGCCTGCAACTGCCAGTACTACAAAGAGTTTTTTCATGATTTTAAAGTTTTAATTTTTCATCATCGCGACAAAATATCTGCCACAAAAGGGAGAAGTGATAAAAATCATGCAATAAGCGAAAAAGTCAGGCTTAAACTAATAAACCTGACTTTTTCTATTGAAATCAAAATGTATCTAATTATTGAGCAAAATACATTTCTGTATCATGCTTTGCATTCTATGTGTTAATCCACCCAATGCCGTTCACGTTAAAAGTTTATAATGGTAATAGTTAGATTTGAGCATTGAAATTCAATTGAACCAATACCTATTTCATTGTAAAAACGGAATCATAAGTTGGGATTTCCGGAATAGAGTACAATCACTACTCAATACGCAAATTTCTTGCCAAAAAACATCAGTGTAATAAAAAAGCCGGATTAAATTTAATCCGGCTTTGTATTGATTAGAAAGTCTGCTTTTAAAAGCGGCCTAATTTTTTAGAATTTATAAGCTAAACCTACCTGGAATACACCATTTCTGGAAGCATCACCTGGGTTGTTTTTAGGGACATCAGATAATCCTGCAGTATATCTTAGATTCACTCCAATATTTTGTGTGAAATAATATCCCGCTCCAAGACCAATTCCGAAATCAAAACTTTTCAAATTGTCTTTAATATCTACAGAGCCACCGTTGCCTTTTCCTTTAGCACTGATAAGGAAACCGAATTGAGGACCAGCTTCTACATATAAATTAGGAATAAGGTTGTACTGTAACATTACCGGTACTGCGATATAATCTGCGTTAAGTTTTAGATCACCGTTACCTTTATATTTACCGCCCAAACCACTGTATAATACTTCTGGCTGTACAGAGAAGTCTTGTGCTACAGGAATGTTTGCAAAAACACCTCCATAAAATCCAGCCTTTGAATTTAAGTCACTGTTAGAAATAGTAGAAACGTTAAGACCTGCTTTTACACCAAATCTAACTGGAGAAGATGAAGCAGTAGAAGTTGAAGTCTTCTGAGCGAAAGTGAAAGTACCTGCTACTAGTGCAAGGCCTAAAAAAATCTTTTTCATAAGTTTTATATTTTAATAGTTTTTAAGTTTTATTTAACATTTCATTAAGAATCAAATGGCGTGCCAAAGTTAAAACTGGTTGTAAATCCAGTGTTTATACTGTATACTGGAAAAAGTAAATCTTTTTTTTACATAAAAAAGCCGGATTAAAAATTAATCCGGCCCCACTTTAATTATTAAAACTTAACGAGAAAAGCTAAACAAGCTTTAGAATTTGTAATTTACTCCTACCTGGAATACTCCGTTTCTTACAGATCCTGATCTGCCATACCCATAAAGATATCTCTGTTGTTTTGCATTCACAATATCAGATAACCCTGCAGTATATCTCACATTTACACCAATATTTTTGGTAATATTATAACCAGCTCCTAATCCGATTCCGAAATCGAAACCCTTGGTTGCATTTTTAAGTTGTAAACTTCCGACATCATCCTTTTGTTCTGCCCTCATAAGGAAACTAAATTGAGGTCCAGCTTCTACATAAAAATTAGGAAGTGCTTTATACTGAAACATTACAGGAACGGAAATGTATTCTAAATTAAGTTTTGAATTTCTGCCTCCTTTTTCTTTTGCCCCAACAGCGCTATACAATACTTCCGGCTGGATAGCAAAATCTTTTGCGACAGGAATATTCACAAAAAAGCCACCATAAAATCCTGCTTTTGATTTCATATCCATATTAGAAAGACTGGAAACATTAAGTCCCGCTTTCAAACCGAATTTGATTTTAGAAGAAGATGTGGATGGAGTGGCAGCATCAGTTGAAGTGTTCTGCGCAAAAACGAAAGTACCTGCGATAAGTGCCAGGCCTAGAAAAATCTTTTTCATAGATTAGTTTTATTTTAAGTTGTTTAACGCTCGGAAAGCAACAAACAATATGCCGTGAACCCCCTTCAGTAAAGACTTTATCATATTTTTAACTAATTGAAAAATCAATAGTTTGGGATATATGTTTAATGTTTTATCAAAGGATCAATGCTTTACCATAAAAAAAAGACCAGATTAAAAAATTAATCTGATCTTTTCTATTGAATATAAAATTTGTTTGTGAATGTGTAAGCTTATTTGAATTTATAAGCTAATCCTACCTGGAATAGGTTGTTTCTTGTAGCATCAGATCCACTAGGTCTGTTTTTCGCTACATCAGTTAAACCAGCAACGTATCTTGCTGTAAGCCCTAAGTTCGGAGTGAAATAATATCCGGCACCAAGACCAATACCAAAGTTGAATGTATTTAAATTGTCTTTGTAATTATCTGTGGTATTTGACTGTCCGTTTGATTCATTTTTGAACTTGTTTTTAGCACTTACCATGAAACCGAATTCTGGTCCTGCTTCCACATAAAGGTCGGGAATCAGATTGTACTGGAACATTACCGGTACTGTAATATAATCTAATTTAGTTGAAGCTGAAAACTTGGTTCCTCCTATAGTATAATCTGATTTATTACCATATTGTGAGTATTGAACCTCTGGTTGAACGCTGAATGAAGCTGCCAATGGAATATTGGCAAATACACCTGCATTGAATCCTATTTTAGATTTCTGATCATCAAGTCCACTGTCTTTTGAAAGTGAAGATACGTTCATTCCTCCTTTCACCCCAAATGTTACTGGATTAGAAGATGTGTTTCCTGTCTGTTGAGCGAATGCGAATGTTCCTGCAGTTAACGCTAATCCTAAAATTAACTTTTTCATAACTTTAATTTTTTAATTTTACTCTTTCTTAATTTTAAATTTTACTACTTGTTCAACATTTTTCAGTTGAACGCAGAGTATCTTTCAAATTGCTTGCCAAAAATCTTTTTTATGAGTAAAATCAATAAAAAAATCACTTAGTGTTTAAGTGATTTTTAAAATATAAAATTGATTTTCAGCTAGTTGTAAATTTAAATAAACATTTGTTTAGAAGAACTCTAAATTGACAATTTTGTTAAAAACAACCTTTTAAACCAGGTTTATTTTTCCAAAAAACAGTTAAGCATTATTCAATTTTCTATAAAAAGACAGAGATTTAAGGATGTTTTCCTGTCTGCACTGATGGTCATAAGTACAAGAACCGATTCCGGAAAGCAGGGAAAAATTGATTTTACTGTCTGTATTCTTTTTATCATTCAGTAATAATGCAGTGATATCTTCATCTTTAAAATCATTGATATCCAGGTAAGGATAGTATCTCTGTACATTTTCAATAACCATATTTGCATCTGTTTCAGAAATAAGATTCTCCAGATAAGCCAGATGAGTTTCTGCAATCATTCCCATGGCAACCGCTTCTCCGTGAAGGATAGGATTTCCTTGCTGTAAACATAAACTTTCCACAGCATGGCCTATTGTATGCCCAAAATTCAAAGTTTTTCTGATATTCTGTTCGTGGAAATCTTTATCTACAACGTCCTGTTTGATTTTCATAGAAGTCTGAATATGCGGAATTACCGTTTCCACCTCCAGTTTACGAACTTTGATCAGCTGATCCCAATGATTTTTATCAGCAATTAATCCATGTTTCAGCATTTCAGCGAACCCACTTCTTAATTCTTTAAACGGTAATGTTTCTAAGAATTTCGGAAAAATAAAGATTTGTTCCGGGAATGCGAAAGTTCCCACCATATTTTTATAATGCATCAGATCAATACCTGTTTTTCCTCCTATGGAAGCATCACACATAGATAAAAGGGTAGTAGGGATATTGATGAACTGGATACCTCTTTTATAAGTAGATGCCACAAATCCGCCCATATCAGTAATCACGCCTCCACCAAGATTGATAACCAGCGCTTTTCTGTCTGCTTGCATTTCCGTAAGAATTTCCCAAAGCTGATTGGCAGTCTGGATATTTTTCATTTCTTCTCCGGCTTCAATCTCTAAAATTTCAAAGCCAAGGTCTGTTTCCATATTTCCTAAAAGAATAGGAAGGCAGTATTCATGAGTGTTTTCATCTACAAGAATGAAAATTTTACTGAAAGATTTTTCATGAAGAAACCCGTTAAGCTGAGAAAAATTATCGTTTAATATTGTTATCATCTTCTAATATTTGTAAAGTTAAAATGTAAACTATAGTGCAAAGTTATGATTCTTAATTTTTAACTCGTAACTAAATTACTATCTTTGCAGAAATTTTTAGAATGAGCAGAGATAATAATAATTCAGACAGACCAAAGAGACCAAGAATTTCAACCAAGAAAAGTTCTGATGATTCTCGTGCTTCCAGATCTGGAAATTCTTCAGGATCAAAACCTTTTAAAAAACCTTTTTCTAAAGACGGAGGCAGAACAGCTCCTGAACATAGAGGGGCTAACTCAAAATTCGACAAAAAACCTTTCAAGAGAAATACAGACAGCTCTGAAGGTTCCAGCGAAGATATGGGTTCAAAATCTGAAAAAAAACCTTACATCACCAATAAAAGTGAGAGCTTTGAGAGAAAATCTTTCGGAAAATCAAAAAGAGGAGGAAACAGTTTTAATACAAGAGATAAATATGAAAGAGGTAGTCTGAAATATGGCAGAAGACCCTCTAATGGAGATGAAAGAGATGACAGAGCAAAATCTTTTGTACAAAAAAGAAGGTTAAATAAAATTGACAAAGATGTTCATAAAGATACTATCCGTCTAAATAAGTATATTGCCAATTCAGGGATCTGCAGCAGGAGAGAAGCTGATGATCTTATTACTCAGGGACTGGTAGAGGTAAACGGAAAAGTAGTCAACGAAATGGGCTATCAGGTGCAGAAAACCGACAGAGTAGTTTTTGACGGACAAAATATTACTCCGGAAAAACCGGTTTATGTACTTTTGAATAAACCAAAAGGTTATATTTCTACGACGAAAGATGACAAAGCAAGAAAAACAGTAATGGATCTTGTAGCTAATGCTTCTCCTTACAGAGTTTTCCCTGTTGGAAGATTAGACCGTTCCACAACGGGGGTTATTTTATTGACCAATGACGGACACATGACTAAAAAATTAACGCATCCATCTTTTGATGCTAAAAAGATTTACCATGTAACGTTAGATAAAAAGCTTACAGGGGAAGATCTACGTCTTATTGCAGAAGGAATCCGTCTTGATGAAGGTATAGCAGTTGTTGATCAGATTTCGTACATTGAAGGAAAACCAAAAAATGAAATCGGAATTGAGATTCATATTGGATGGAACCGTGTTATCAGAAGAATATTCCAAAGATTAGGGTACGAAGTGGAAGCTTTAGACAGAGTAATGTTTGCAGGATTGACGAAGAAGAATATCAAGAGAGGACACTGGAGAATCCTTACAGAACTGGAAGTAAATAACCTTAAAATGCTTTAATATAATGATGAATTATGAGTTATAAAATGAATAGCAGATTCGGATTTGTAACTTATTTCATTCTTTTAAACAATACATTTAAGTGTAAAAAACAAAAAAGCGCAGAATTACTTTCTGCGCTTTTTTTATTGTATTAATTATGAATTCCAGAATTCATAATTAATCATTTATAATTGATCATTACCCTAAAACTGTCACTCCTTTTTCAATCATCTCGTAGATGGCATCTCTGGCGTTGTCCGGTTTTACGTTTACAGCACGTGTACCATTGAAGTGAAGGCATGTTACATATCCGTTGGCCACAGCATCCTGAGCCGTGAACTTCACACAATAGTCTAATGCCAGCCCTACGATTTCAACCAGTTGGATATCGTGATATTTTAAGAAATCGTCCAGTCCGGTTTTCATAAAGTGATTATTATCCTGGAAACCGCTGTAGCTGTCAATTTCTATATTTTTGCCTTTTTGTACAATATGGGTTACTTTGTCTCTGTTCAGATCTTTGTGGAATTCTGCCCCGAAAGTTCCCTGAATACAGTGATCCGGCCACATAAACTGTGGAACACCATTTAAAATAATACTTTCTCCAACCTGTCTGCCATTACTACTTGCAAAACTTTTGTGTCCTGCAGGATGCCAGTCCTGTGTCAGAACCACCTGATCATATGCATTTTCCTCCATGAGAAGATTGATATACGGGATAATTTCTTTGGATCCAGGGACTGCAAGGGCTCCGCCTTCACAAAAATCATTCTGTACATCGACTATTATTAACGCTTTTTTCATATTTTGATTTCTCGAATTTTTGATAAATTTACAAAACTAATCTTCAAAAATTTGTCCAAACCCGAATTTTCGGACAAATCGGCAATAAAAAAATAATAAGCTGGAAGTGCTTTCAGTGGTACAACTGCTAACTGTCTTTGCATAAGAACTTTTTAAAAATGATGAAGCGGAGAGTATTATGTATTCCTTTATGTCCTTCGTACTTCTTTCTTCCATCTCCCGGCTTCAAGCCTTTTACGGTTCAAAAAAATGGAACTAAATCTCAATAGCTTATCTTTGCAGTAAATAAGTATTTTTATGTCATTTGAATCGTTAGGATTATCACACAATATTATTCGTTCTGTTAACAAATTAGGGTATTTAAAACCATTTCCAATACAGGAGCAGGCAGTTCCTGTTATTTTGCAGGGGAAAGATTTAATGGGAATTGCACAGACTGGTTCCGGGAAAACGGCTTGTTTTGTAATGCCCATTTTAGAAAAACTACAGAATGCTGAAGTTAAAAAAGACCGTAATGTTCAGGTTTTAATATTGGTTCCTACCCGTGAACTGGCTATTCAGATTGATGAAGTTTTCAGAGCTTTTACAGAAAATCTGAAGCGGGAGATTCGTACAATGGCTGTTTATGGAGGTGTTTCCATCAATCCGCAGATGAAAGGAATGTTTGGGGTAGAAGTTCTTATTGCCACTCCTGGACGTCTCTTAGACTTAATTGACCATAATGCATTGAGTATTTCAGGAATTCAGCATCTGGTGATTGATGAAGCGGATAAAATGTTTCAGCTGGGCTTTGGAGAAGAAATGAATAAGCTTTTCGGAATGATGCCTGTGGTGAAGCAAACGACTTTATTTTCAGCGACTTTAAATGATAAGGTTTCTGAAATGAAAGAACGCCTGTCTATCAATCCCACTATTATTGAAATTAAAAAAGAAGAAGTTGAAATTGATAATATCGAACAACTTGCATATCATGTTTCTCCTGAAAATAAAGGTCCTTTCCTTCGTTATTTAATTAAGGAAAAAAAGGTGGAAAAGGCTTTGATCTTTGTTTCGTCTACAAGATCTGCAGATAACCTGGTGGAAAAGCTTAAAAAGAATAAAATTAAAGCGGTGGCTATTCACAGTCAGAAATCGCAGGGAGCCCGCAAGAATAACCTGGAAGAGTTTAAAGTAAACGGAGCCCAGATTTTGGTGGCAACAGACCTGCTTGGGCGTGGAATTCACATCGAGTCATTACCATGCGTGATTAATTACGAATTGCCGCGTTCTCCTTTAGATTATATTCACCGTATCGGTAGAACAGGGCGTGCTAATGAGAAAGGGACAGCAATCAGTATTCTGACAGATGATGAATTGCAGCATTTCAGAGTAATCCAGAAGAAAATGGGCCGAAAAGTAACCTTACAAAGAACAGAAGGTATTGATTTACATGGTTATTAGTCCTTTATCAATATAACTTAAAAAAGGCTTCAGTTTATCATTGAAGCCTTTTTTGATGAAAATTGGTACCACAAAAATTGTTATCGGTATAATTAATGCTTTATTCACCTTAGATTCTTGAATTTTTGATAAATTTACAGAAGCTGATATTAATAAATTGTTCCAAAAGATAACCATCGGACAAATCGGCAATAATTAAAAATTAAACCCTTGAGCAATGAGTGATTTAGAGAAAAAAAAGTTTCCGATAGGCCCGTTTGAAGCTCCAGAAAATATCTGCGATACTACACTGGATACTTACATCAAAGTGATCAAAGACTTTCCCGGCAGGCTAAAAAATCTCATTGAACATTTTACGGACGATCAATTGGATACTCCCTACAGAGAAGGAGGCTGGACTATAAGACAGCTTGTGAACCACCTTTCGGACAGTCATATGAATAGTTTTATCCGTTTTAAGCTGGCTCTTACAGAAGATAATCCTACCATAAAGCCTTATGATGAAGCCAAGTGGGCAGAACTTCAGGATAGTTACCATATGCCTGTAAAACCGGCTATGAGAATGCTGAAAGGAACGCACCAAAGATGGGTTGTACTCCTTAAAAGCCTTACGAATAAACAATTTGAAAGAACTTTTCATCATCCGGAGCATAACAGAGATTATAATCTAAGAGACAGCCTTGCTTTGTACGTCTGGCATTGTAATCATCATTTTGCCCATATTGAAAACCTGAAGATAGAAAAAGGTTGGTAAGGAAGCGTGTTAATAATCCCATATATTATAAGGAAATTGTAGACCGAATTTCCATGTTATCTGAAAATTCCCCTGGAAAATGGGGGAAAATGGACGTATGTCAAATGCTAAAGCACTGTGACCTAGTTCTTCAGGTAGCTTTAAAAAAAGTAGAACTTCCCCGTATCAACTTTGTGTATAAGACCATAGGCATATTCACTAAAACAGAAATGTATGTCTTCAATAATGGAATTCCCAGAAACATGCCTACTTTTCAAAAACTAATCGTTAATTTTGAGTGTGATTTTGATGTGTCAAAAACCAATCTGCTGAAAACGCTTGAAGAATTCCGGGAAGCTTGTGAAAAAAGCAACCTGCCGGATCATCACAGGTTATTCGGAAACATGACTGAAAAAGACTGGACATTTTTAGAATACAAACATCTTGATCATCATCTAAAACAATTTAATGTATGAGTTTTTTTGATAAAATATTCGGTGGAAAAAACGAAACCCCTGACCAAAAAACATTCTGGAAAAAGATAGAGTCTGAAGAAGACCTTACAAAAGCTATAGAAGACTCTTTTCAGAATAGAATTGCTATATTTAAACATTCAACAAGCTGTTTTATCAGCAGAACTGTACTGAAGAATTTTGAAAAAGAAGTTGAAAATTCAGATCAGCCGGTCAATGTATACTACCTTGATCTGTTGGCTCACAGATCTGTTTCCAATAAAATAGCGGCAGATTTTGAGATCAGACACGAAAGTCCGCAGCTGATTGTAATAGAGAACGGAAAACCTGTAAACAATGCTTCACACCAGGATATTTCTTTAAGCCAGATTGTATCATGAAGAATATAAATGATTATTTAGCCAAAGTTTTAAATGTTCCCCTTCAAAATGTGAACACTTGCAGCCTGCACTATGAAGTAAAGAAAATTCCTAAAAATCAGTTTCTTCTTCAGTACGGCGAAATATGCCGGCATATATTCTTTGTAGAAAAAGGTCTGTTGAAGATGTATTCCATTGATAAAAACGGGAAAGAGCATATTATACAGTTTGCTCCTGAAAGCTGGCTGATTTCTGACCGAAGCAGTCTTTATTTCAATGAAAAATCCATTTATTATATAGAAGCGGTTGAAGATTCAGAAATTCTGTTTCTGCATCCTGATTTCTTTAATAAGCTGGTTGAACAGTTTCCAAACAGTATTGAAAGAAGTGATTTTCTGCTTCAGAAACATATCAGAAGTCTTCAAAACAGAATCAACTCTTTGCTTGGTGAGACGGCAGAAGAAAGATATATGAAATTTATTAAAATGTATCCTGATTTACTTTTGAGAGTTCCACAATGGATGATTGCGTCTTACCTTGGAATTACTCCTGAGAGTCTGAGCCGTGTAAGAAAAGAGCTGGCGAGAAAAAACTTCGTCCCGGATAATAAATAAAAAAGGATGGAAGATGGGAGAGGGAAGCTTGAAGTTCTGGTAAACACAAAAGAACTTGATAGTTATTATTTAAACATCCTTAATAAGAATTGACATAATCTATTCTTAAAATTATAATAACTTCCATCTTCCTTATTTCAAATAAATTTTTTTCGCAAGATTTCCAACCTGTCTGAGTTTTGCTTGTGTATCTTCCGACCACGGAAGTCCTATGCAGAGTCTCATACAGTTTTCAAACTGCTCCTGAAAGGTAAACATTCTTCCGGGAGCAATACTTATATTTTGCTTGATGGCCATATCGTATAGTTCTGTTGTCCGTATCTTTTTGTCAAATTCTACCCATAAAGATAATCCTCCCTGTGGACGGCTGGTTTTGGTACCTTCCGGGAAAGCTTCTGCAATGGTCTGAACATAGTTCTGATAATTGTTTTGCAGGGTTCTGCGGAGCTGCTGTAGGTGTTTTTCATATTTTCCTGATTTCAGAAAGTTGGCTACAGCTTCATTAACAATTGAAATAGAGGACGTGGAATGCAGGAGCTTAAGCTTCATGATTTTGTCTTTATACTTTCCAGGAGCAATCCAGCCTACACGATATCCCGGAGCCAAAGTTTTTGAAATGGAACTGCAATACAGTACATTTCCGTTTTTATCAAAAGATTTACAACATTTTGGGCGCGTAGAGCCGAAATAAAGATCTCCATAGACATCATCTTCAATCAGTGGAATGTTGTTTTCCGAAAGTATTTTTACAATTTCTTTTTTATTTTCATCAGGCATACAGCTTCCCAAGGGTGAATTGAAGTTCGGAATGAGCAGGCAGATGTCTATTTGGGGAATTACTTTTTTTAAAGCCTCAATTTCTATTCCGGTAGTAGGGTGTGTAGGAAGTTCCAATACTTTTAAACCCATTCCGTTTGCCAGCTGTAGAATTCCCGGATAGCAAGGGCTTTCAATAGCAATTGTATCGCCGGGTTTTCCTAATGCCATTAAGCAGAAAGACAAAGCATTCATTCCGCCATTGGTAGTAATCAGGTCGTTTTCACTCAGATTTCCTCCCCATTGTAAAGAACGTATGGCAATCATTCTTCTTAATTTCAGGTTTCCCTGAAGTTCTTCATATTCAGTACCTCCTTCTTTTAATTCCCTGATAGCGTTTACGATTTCTTTTTTCAGTTTTGCCTGAGGTAAAAGATCTCCTGACGGAATTCCAATAGAGAAAAAAGTAAGGTCTTTTTTACCCATATTTTCATATACTTTACTGATCAGTTCATCCGGTTCATCATTATTGGCGATCAATGAAGGACGGCTCACTTCCGGCAAAGGAAGTTTTGCGGATAATAACTGACTCACAAAATAACCGGATTGCGGTTTGGATTCTACCAAAGACTGGGATTCCAGTTCCAGGAAAACACGCTTGGCGGTATTCATACTTACCTGATGTTCATGGCATAGCATTCTTACCGAAGGAAGCTTATCTCCGGCCTTTAAAATACCATTCCTGATCTGTCCTGCAATTCCGTCTGCAATTTCTGTGTATAAAAATTCTTTGTTCATATTTCAAACTGTGCTCATGCAAATATACAAAACTGATACTGTGTTTATCAAATTATCCTTTTTAATTTTGAACCATCAATTAAAAGTTTCGATACAATGATAACAAAACAAATATCAAAAGATGAAAATATAAGCGGATGGATCAACGGCTTTATAGGGGTAGTATTATTTAGCGGTGGTTTGCCTGCTACCAAATTAGCTGTCATGGAAATGAGTCCGACCTTTGTGACGATAGTTCGTGCAGCTGTGGCAGGGATATTAGCTCTTATCGTATTATGGCTGGGTAAAGAAAAACGTCCCGTTAAAGAGCAGTTAATTCCTTTGCTCTTGGTTTCTCTTGGCTGCGTGGTAGGTTTTCCGCTTTTGTCAGCACTGGCTCTTCAATACCTTACTTCGGCTCATTCTATTGTATTTTTGGGAATGCTTCCTTTGGCAACCGCTATATTCGGAGTTTTCCGTGGGGGTGAGAGGCCTCATCCTATATTTTGGTTTTTCTCCATTGTTGGAAGTCTTTTAGTGATTGGATATGCAGTTTCACAAGGAATATCTGCTTCACCCATTGGCGATATTCTGATGTTGCTGGCAGTTATTTTATGCGGTATGGGCTATGCTGAAGGGGCAAAATTATCCAAAACATTAGGGGGCTGGCAGGTGATTTCCTGGGCTTTGGTACTGGCATTGCCTGTTATGATTCCTTTATTCTTTATTTATTTCCCTGAGGATATTGGGAGTGTTAGTTTCCAGGGATGGTTTGGAATGGCTTATATTTCTCTTTTCAGTATGTTCATTGGTTTTATATTCTGGTATAAAGGATTGGCGCAGGGTGGTATTGCTACTGTGGGACAGCTCCAGCTGCTTCAGCCTTTCTTTGGCCTTGCATTGGCTGCCTGGCTTCTTCATGAGCAGGTGAGTATGGGAATGCTGGGTGTGACAGTAGGAGTGATATTATGTGTTGTAGGAACTAAGAAATTTGCGAAATAATTAAAAATATATTGAGAATGACAACCCAATAATTCTTTTGGAACTCCATATAGAAAGCCCCGTTTCATACAGAAACCGGGCTTTTGCTTTAATAATCAAAGCGTTGTGTTGAATTGCAGTGTTTTTTGATTGCAAAATATTGTGTATAAAGCTGATTTTTTGATGAGTTTAGATCAATAAGCTTAAAATTGATTGAAATTAATGATTTATTTAACTTTATTTAACATTATGGCCAATAATTAAGGTGCGGTTTTTGCATGCAGTTAGAAATCGATTGCCAATACTATTTTTACTGAGACTAAGAGGATAGGAAGAAGAAAACAATTCCAAAAAAGGCTATTATGGTTATCGACGAAAATATTTTGATTTCAGCGGGAGCAGAAACGAGACATTATACCCCTTCAGAAACTATTTTCCGTGAAGGGGACATTAGTAATTACTATTACCAGATTATTAAAGGAGAGGTAAAACTCAATAATTATAATGAGGAAGGGAGAGAATTTATTCAAAATATTTTATCTGACGGAGAAAGTTGTGGAGAATCTATACTTTTTATAGAAAAACCTTATCCTATGAATGCTGAAGCCATTACAGAATGTACTGTTTTAAGGCTTCATAAAACTCTTTTTTTTAATTTACTGAACCAATCTCCGGAATTATACATGGAAGTAAGTAACTTCCTTTCCGAACGACTTTATTATAAATTTGTCATGATGCAGAATCTCTCGTCTCAAAATCCTTCTATACGGCTGAGGGGATTAATGGATTATCTTAAAAGTTCTCAAAAGGATCTGACTCCTTATTCTTTTTTGGTTCCGTTAACGAGACAGCAGATGGCAAGCCTTACAGGTCTGTGTGTGGAAACGGCTATAAGAACCATCAAACATATGGAAAGAGATAAAATTGTGAGAATTGAAAATCGTAAAATTTTATACTAATCTAATTTAAAGCATACTATTTGTAAATTTTTTTTTATTTAAAAACTAGTGAAGTTATGAAGACAATAAGCTGCATGAATATTGATGAAAATCTTCTGTACTCTTTTGGTGCAGAAGACAAAGACTATAAAAAACAGGAATCAGTTTTTAGAGAAGAGGATCATGCATTATATTATTTTCAGATTGGTGAAGGAAAAGTAAAATTGAATAATTATAATGAAAACGGAAAAGAATTCATTCATAATATTCTGGGCAAAAAACAGAGCTTTGGAGAAGCAATGCTTTTTCTCAATCAGGATTATCCAATCAATGCTATATGTCTTGATGATTCCCGAATAATAAGACTTCCCAAAAATAATTTCTTTGAAATGATCAGGCAGCATCCGGATCTTTCTCTGGAAATGAATGCCTGCCTTTCACAGGAAATTTTTTATAAATTAAAAATGATGCAGAGCCTTGCATCGCAAAACCCTATGCAGAGGCTGAAAGGGTTACTGGATTATCTTAAAAGCTATCATGATGAAGACTGTCACCAGTGTTTCCATATTGCATTTACACGTCAGCAGATTGCCAATCTTACAGGCCTGCGTGTGGAAACAGTGATCAGAACTTTAAAAAAAATGGAAAAAGAAGGGAGCATCACTTTAAAAGACCGCAAAATTTTATATTAATATTCGATTAACATGACTCAGGTCATAAAAAAGTGAATTATTCTGACGTATATTTGGTAAAGAATTATTCGATACCATTCCTAAGACCTCAATAAAGGCACGCAAAAAGCATTTGCTTTTATCATCATTTTAAAATTACCGAGACTCAATTGTTTCCGTCTAATATTAGTCACGGGCTGCAATACACATCACTAAATAGTAATAGTAAAAATTCAGTTATGAACACTAGAAATTCAAGAAAATCGTAGTTCAAAAGGCCAGACATCCTACAGATTCGGAGGCAGACATAATTCATAATTCTTTTTCCGGGATTGCCTTTTTAGACCTATATAAAGAGGTAATCCCATTAATACAAACACCATTTACACCATGCCCAATAAAATATTAGAAACCAATAATTCAGTTTCTGCCACCCAGAAAAGAACTGCAGATAAGACGACTGTCAACAAGGATGAAATGAAAAATGCCCCGCTTCACAAATTCTTTGTAAGTGCCCTGAAAGATATTTATTATGCTGAAAATGCCATTCTTGAAGCATTGGAAAAAATGCAGGAAGCCGCTACCACCGCAGAACTGAAGGATGCCTTTGAAGATCACCATCTTCAGACCCAAAAGCATGTAAAACGTCTGGAAAAAGTTTTTAAACTTATTGATGAAAAGCCCGAAAAAAAGGAATGCAAGGCTATAAAAGGAATCATTGAAGAAGGTGAAGAAGTCATCAAATCTACAGAAGATGGCTCTGCAACAAGAGATGCTGCATTAATTATTGCTGCACAAAAAGTAGAACATTACGAAATTGCAACGTATGGCGGACTTGCACAGCTTGCGATTACCATGGGACATGATAAAGCCGCCAATCTCCTTGAAAGAACACTTCAGGAAGAAGAAAACACCGACTCGCATCTTACAGATATTGCAGAAGCATCCATCAATTTTGATGCAGAACAGGAAGATTAAAAGTATACAATAAGCCATGTAGCTTGTTCTACATGGCTTGTTTCAACCATGAAATCAAAATATATGGATGGCCAGAAAATAATAAAAACGCTGAGACACAAAGATTTTATAAAAATCACCCACTCAGGAACATGTTTTGGGGACGGAGCAGCAATCTATGCCAAAGAAATAAAAGAAAATATATTTCTTTTATTCATTATCCTGAAAGATATTGATATTGAAAGTATACAGGCATTAATTGCTCATTTTGACTGCTTCAACAGTATCGGATTAAAAGAGCCGGAACAGATCATGTTTTATCTGTCTATCAAAGATAAAAATGACCTCCATTATTTTGAGCAATATTTAAAAGCTTCTCATAACTAATACCTTTTTTGAATATGATATTTGAAAACGACACTTTACAACATTCAGGGTTGAATGATAAAAATAATGCTCTAGAAAATGAGTCTTTATTTCCGCTTATTATCAATTCTTACGGAGTTACAGCTTTTCTGATCAAATCATTGGAAAAGATTAAAAACAATGCTCAGTGTGAGGTTCTGAAAAGAGTAATAGATGCTTATATGGAAGAATATATCCTTCATATCCGTGAGTTTCATACCAAAAACAGCATGGAAAGCACTGATATGGATGATGAAATAAGATTTGAATCCCCGGATTTCACTTTGTATGCTAAAACAGCCTACTATAAAGTACTGAAGGAGGAAGAATATATCAACAGGCTTCTTGAAATTCTGGAAAAAAAGGCAGATTAATTCTGCAGAATATTTCCTTATCTCACTGCTTTGAACACCAACCACAAAAAGATTATGAATATGGAAACCAACAAACACAACAAAAAAGCAGAACAGCTGGATGTACATAGTACTTCCAATGAAAATGAAAAACTGACCACCAATCAGGGTTTAAAGATTAATAATAATCAGGATTCTTTAAAAGCCGGAGAACGCGGCCCTTCATTACTGGAAGATTTTATTCTGAGAGAAAAGATTACCCACTTTGATCACGAAAGGATTCCCGAAAGAGTAGTGCATGCAAGAGGTTCCGGTGCCCATGGCGTTTTTAAACTTAACAAAAGCCTTGCAGCCTATACCAAAGCAAAATTTTTAACAGAACTGGGAAAAGAAACACCTGTTTTTGTAAGATTTTCAACTGTAGCAGGAAGTAAAGGGAGTACAGATCTCGCAAGAGATGCAAGAGGTTTTGCGGTGAAATTCTATACTGATGAAGGAAATTATGATTTGGTGGCCAATAATATACCTGTGTTTTTTATTCAGGATGCTATGAAATTTCCGGACCTTGTACACGCTGTAAAACCGGAACCAGATAATGAAATTCCGCAGGCCGCTTCGGCACATGATACATTTTGGGATTTTATTTCACTCATGCCTGAAAGTATGCACATGATTATGTGGGTGATGAGCGACAGAGCTATTCCGAGAAGTCTGAGAATGATGGAAGGCTTCGGGGTACATTCTTTCAAATTCATTAATGAGGAAGGAAAAGTACATTTTGTGAAATTTCATTTTAAACCAAAATTGGGAGTACACTCTGTAGCCTGGAACGAAGCTCAGATTATTTCAGGAGTAGATTCTGATTTTCACAAAAGAGACCTTTGGGAAGCCATTGAAAACGGTGATTATCCTGAATGGGATTTTGGTGTACAGCTGATTCCTGAAGAAGACGAGCACAAATTTGATTTTGATCTTCTTGATCCTACCAAACTGGTTCCTGAAGAAGAAGTGCCCGTAGAAATGGTAGGAACATTAACCCTGAACAAAAATCCGGATAATTTCTTTGCAGAAACGGAACAGGTAGCTTTTCATCCCGGACATATCATTCCCGGAATAGATTTCACGAATGACCCGCTGCTGCAGGGAAGATTATTTTCATATACTGATACTCAGCTGTCAAGACTGGGATCACCCAATTTCCATGAAATCCCGATTAACAGGTCTATCAATACCGTTTATAATAATCAAAGGGACGGACACATGAGACAGCAGATTGTCAAAGGAAAAACGAGCTATGAACCCAATTCCATAGGAGGTGGATGTCCTTTTCAGGCGATGATGTCTGAAGGAGGTTTTGCTTCCCAGCAGGAAAGAGTTTCTGGGGTAAAGATCAGGAAAAGAAGCAAAAGCTTTGTAGATCATTATTCACAGGCTAAACTATTCTACAACAGCCAGTCGACACCGGAAAAAACTCACCTTCAGAATGCATTGATCTTTGAATTGTCTAAAGTGAATCGTCCTGAAATTAGAGAAAGAATGGTAGGGCAGCTGGCTTTTATTGATATGTCTTTGGCCTGGAGGGTTGCAGAAAAATTAGGGGTAGAAGTCAAAAAATTAGAATGGCCCAACCAAAGTTTGCCGGCAGACAGTAATATTGTAGAGCTTCAGAGCGAAGAAAGGGACCCTAATACAAAAACTTCTGATGCTTTAAGCATGAGACATACCGTTAAGAATACGATTAAAAGCAGAAAAATAGGATTTATTCTGGCCAATGGTGCTGATGGAGGAGCTGTCAGCGATCTTAAGGCAAAACTTGAAGCAGAAGGTGCCAAAGTTGAATTGATTGCGCCAAGTCTTGCTCATATAAAAACCAATGACGGCACAGACCTGACCCCGAAACATTCTCTGACCAATACAGCCAGTGTCTGTTTTGATGCACTTTATATCTGTTCAGGTGCGGATTCGGTAAAAGAACTGATGATTTCAGAAAATAAACATCATGTGCTGCACTTTATCAATGAAGCTTACAGACATTGTAAGGCAATTTATTTCGGTACAGATACACAGGCTCTTTATCATCATTCTAATGTATCAGCCAAACAACATGATGATCCTGGAATCATTACATGGGAAGATGGAAATCCTGCAGATAAATTTATTAATGCTATTGCCCAACACAGAGTATGGGATCTTGAAATGGAGAGAAATTCATAAGTATTAAAATACCTTTCACACCATATTAATATTTGGGTTTTGAAAGCTGCTGTTTTATTCATTCAGCAGCTTTTTGAACCTCTCTTTTTCATTTCCTCAAGCTAATTTTAAACCTCATTCAAAATATAATATTATGGAATTTCAACAAAATCTTCTTGAATATATAAGCCAGTCATTCATGACCATTGACGAGACCATTTCCGTTGCAGAAAGTGTTACTTCAGGATGTTTACAGCTGGCTTTCTCACAGATGCCTAATGCTTCTATGTTCTATAAAGGAGGCATGACAACCTATTCTTTACCGGAAAAAGTAAGACTATTAAAAGTCAACAGACAGGAAGCTGAAGAATGTGACTGTGTTTCAGAAAATGTTGCAGAGACCATGGCATTAAACGTTGCAAGGCTCTACGAATCGGATTGGTCTATTGCCACAACCGGCTACTGTACACCGAACCGGAGTTCCGGCTATAAAATTTTTGCATATTTCTCATTTTCCTATAAAGGGGAGATCATTCTGACTAAAAAGCTTGAACTTCACCCAAAAACACAAGCCCTGAATGCCCAGCTGTATTATACGGAATTTATTCTGGGATGTTTTAAAAGTGAGCTCAACAGGCTTTTAATCTTAAAATAAAATACTATCAGGTCTGAAGAATACACTTTTTGCAGCGATGACCAACCTTTAAAGTGACAATACCTCATACTGAAACTCATTAGTTTTTATTGATTTTTGGCTTTACCTGCATGATGGCAAAATAGGATGATGTGAAGGCGGAGAGACTTTGATAGCCTACTTTATAAGCAACTTCACTTAAAGTATATTGTCTGGTATCGATCAGCTCTATGCTTTTTAAAATCCTTGTCAGCTGCAGGTATTTTTGCAGGGTAATTCCGGTTTCATTTTTAAAAATCCGCTGAAGGCTCCTTACAGACATTTGTGCTTTTCCAGCTAATGAATCAATATCCAGGTTATATTTAAAATGAACATTGATATCATTACATACAGGAATCAATCTGGTATCCGTAGGAACAGGGATCTCTAGTCCGCTGCTTTCTTTGCAGAAGTTGGGAAGGCTTTTTAAAATAGCTTTGAAAAATAGGTCCTGTTCTTCATTTTCATCCAATGACTGGTTCCATTTTGAAGCATACAAAAGCATTTCTTTTAGAACAGGAGGAACGGCAAATACCTGTACATTCTGATAAAATTCATCTTCAAAAACAGACTTGAACAGAAAAACCATCAGATTCACCGTTTGTGCTTCAGAAGTTATTTTGTGGGCTTTTTCAGACGGAATCCAGATGACATGATGCTGCGGAACAAGATAAATCTTCCTGTCGATATGGAAATATTGGTAACCTTCTTCCACAAATGTAAGCTGGGCACGGTTATGCTGATGTTCATAGTCATCATGTTTCCAGTTTTTTTCACACCATACATAAGCTTCTTTTTCGATGGAATCTACAAACTGGCTTTCTGTTTTTTCAATCAGTCCACATTTCATATTGTCGTTTTGTATGTATATTTTGGCAAATTTAATAAAAACGACAATAGTAATTTTGTATAATCAAGATAACAGACATTAAAAAAGAATTATCGCAACAAAAAATATTAACTTATATCTTATTCTGAATGAAAAAATTATGTCTTTTTTTTATTTTAATTTTATTATCTAATATCACCAACATCATGGCACAAAATAAAGCTAAAATACTTGTTCTTATCCATTCTGATAATGGCGGAACCTATGAACTGGCCAAAGAGATTGCCAAAGGCATTGAAAGCGAAAATAATGCAGTTCCTTATATCAAATTAGTCAAAGCTTCCCAACATCCCAATCTGAAAAATCTGTCTGTAGCAACGGCAGATGAACTGACAAACTACGATGGAATTGCTTTTGGTTCACCGGTTTATTTCGGGAATATCAGTACAGGAATGAGTGAATTTTTATCTAAAACCGTTCAGCTTTGGACCAATCACGCTTTGGAAGGAGTTCCGGCTACTGTTTTTATGTCAGCGGGGAGCGGAGCAGGAAAGGAGCTTGCACTTCAGGCATTCTGGAACAGTCTTGCTGTCCACGGAATGGTATTGGTGTCTAACGGAATTCGTGGAACAGAAGAGCTAAACAAAGCTATTCCACAGGGAAATACAGTTTTAGGAGTGACAAGTATGGCTTCTTTAAAAGATGTGGAGAGACCTACCAAAGGAGAACGGAATATTGCTGAGCTTCAAGGGAAAAACTTTGCAAAAATAGCATTGGCTCTGAAAGATACCCGCCCGAAAAAAAGCGCGCCTATCGCTGAAACTCATCAGGACTTTAATGAAATACTGAGACAAAAAAATATTATACTTCCACAGGTTCCTAAACCCGCAGGAAACTATCAGCCGTTTGTCCGTTCCGGAAATCTGGTATTTATTAATCAGGTTGCTTTGAAAGATGGAAAAATTCTCAATCCGGGAAAATTGGGCGTTGAAGTGAATGAACAACAGGTAAAAGACGCTACAAAGGTGACTATGCTGAACGTTATTTCCGTATTGAAAGAAGCTGTGGGAGGAGATTTGAGCAGAGTAAAGCAATGTGTGCAGCTTACAGGAATTTTTAATACAAAAGACGATTATACAAAACATGCAGATTTGATGAATATTGCTTCTGATCTGGCCGTTGAAGTTTTCGGAGATAAAGGAAAACATGCCAGAGCGACTTTTGGAGCATCTTCAATTCCGGTGAATTCTTCGGTTGAAATTCAGGCGGTCTTTGAAGTAGAATAAATTTCAAATAAAATCTGTGGCTATACTCTAATCACAGATTTTGTCATTATGCTCTGTAAAGATTAAAAAAACTTAGCAAAAACCTCTGAAATAACTGGAATACTTTGCTCCAGCTGCTCTTCAGAAAGCGCCCCGTAGCTTAACCTGAATCCGTTCACATGATTCTGGCTGTATTGTTTCGGGTGAATGATCTTAATATTCTTTTCCAATAACTGAGCGGTTACAGCATTCCAATCCAGTTTAACTTTTGGAGTGATCCAGAAAGCAAGACCGCCTTCAGGCAATGTAAAGTCTGCAATGCCTTTCATATGTTTGATCAGCAGTTCAAATACAAAATCTCTTTTATTTTTATAATGGATGGTTGCTTTTTTGATGTGTTTTTTTACAGCCCCTTCTTTGATCAGCTGCAGAACAGCCTGCTCCATGATTACATCTCCATGTACATCGATAATCTTTCTCAAATCACCAATTCTTTGCAATAGTTCCTGATTTTTTGTTGCCAGATAACCGATCCTTAAAGCGGGCGCAACAACCTTGCTTAAAGTTCCGATGTATACATAATGCTGAAGTTCCGGAAAACTTGAAATCGGCAGGATAGGGCGGTAACCGAAATGAAATTCATTGTCATAATCATCTTCAATGATTGTGATATTATATTGGTTTGATAATTCAATAAGTCTCAATCTTCTTGACAAACTTAGAGTAACTGTTGTAGGATATTGTCTGTGGGGAGTAATATATATCGCTTTTATGTTCTGATGTTTTGTCAAAAGCTTTTCAATAGCTTCAATATTGATTCCTTCTTTATCCACAGGTACAGGCAAAAGCTGTGCTCCTGCATATTTAAAAGCCTGCCATGCGGGCTGATAACCCGGATCTTCCACAATAACGTTGTCACCGGAGGTTAAAAGAGTCTGAGCGGTCAGAAACATACCCATCTGGCTTCCTCTTGTAATGGAAATTTCATTTTCATTAATGTGCATTCCACGCTGATGATTCAGCATCTGAGAGATCATTTTACGGAATTCCGTGTCACCATGCTCGTTTCCATATCCCATCATCTGCCACTTGGCTTTAATGCTGAAAATCTGTCTGTAAGCCCTTGCCAGCTCCGTTACCGGCGCAATTTTACTGTCCGGATGGCCATCATCAAAGTTGATTAACATTCCTCCGGAAATAATCTGCTGATTCAAAGAACCATGTGTGTTAGTTGCATTTTTCTCATGCAAAGGAGGAAGGCTTTCAGAAACAAAAATTCCTTTCCGCTCTTTGGAAACCACCCATTCTTCATTAATCAGAACCTGATAAGCTTCTACAACAGTATTTCTGTTGACTTTTAGAGTCTGAGCAAGATTTCGGCTTCCGGGAAGTGCATCTCCGGCTTTTAATCTTCCTGAACGGATATCGCTAATGATTGTATCTGCAATCTGTAGATAAACGGCTTTAGCAAGCTTTTTATCAATTTCTAATTCTAATTTCCAAGGTCGAAGCATCTGGACTATCTATTTATGTAAAAACTGAATCATTTGAATGGTCCAAATATAAAATAATTTTGTCATGCAATAAAGCACAAAACCATAATAATTTAAAAATCATGGATAAGAAACAATTCAGTTCTAAAGATTTTCACGAAACTTTTGCAAGACCAAAGTATGTAAAACCAAGTCATTTGATTCATAAAAATGTAGAAAATGCAGGAGAGCACAATCAGTTTTCAACAGAAAGGAAACACCCGGTTTTCTTTGTAGATCTTCCAAGTAAGAATGTAAGTATGACGATTGGCGGACTCACTCCCGGACAGCAAACCAACAGACACCGTCATACTTATGAAACCGTATTATTTGTGATCGAAGGGAAAGGCTGGACAGAAGTAGAAGATGAAAGGGTGCATTGGGAAGCTGGAGATGCCGTATATATTCCTTCGTGGGCATGGCACAAGCATCAGAATCTTAGCGACACAGAACCAGCCAAATATATTGCCTGCGAAAATGCTCCTCAGCTGCAGAATCTGGGTGTTGCGTTGAGAGAAGAGGAAGGCAGAGACCTTTAATATCAGGATTTTAAATTTTAAATCAGCAAAACATGAAAAATGTTCCATTTAAAGGGATTATTGCCTATCCCATAACACCTTTTGATGAAAATGAAAAAGTAAATATTCCTCTTTTCAAACATCTGGTAGAAAGACTGGTTACTTCCGGAAGTCACGGAATTGCTCCATTGGGGAGTACAGGGGTAATGCCTTACTTATCTGATGAAGAAAAAGAAGAAGTAACGGAAGCTACTTTACAGCAGGTAAAAGGAAGAATTCCGACGCTGGTGGGAGTTTCCAATCTTACAACGGAAAAAACAATTCACCATGCTCAGTTTGCAGAAAAAGCAGGCGCTGATGCGGTGATGATTATCCCAATGAGTTACTGGAAACTTACAGATGATGAAATTGTAACTCATTATGACGCGGTAGCCCGTAAAATTTCTATTCCGATTATGGCCTATAACAATCCTGCAACGAGTGGAGTAGACATGTCACCAGCCTTATTGAAAAGACTCCTTGAAATTCCTAATGTAACAATGATTAAGGAAAGTACAGGAGATATTCAAAGGATGCACTTTTTAAGAAGAGAATTGGGAGAGGAAGTGGCATTCTATAACGGTTCTAATCCTTTGGCACTGGCCGCCTTTTGTGCCGGAGCAAGAGGTTGGTGTACCGCTGCACCGAATCTTATCCCAGAGCTTACTATCAGTCTTTACAACGCCATTGAGGAAGGGAATCTTGAAAAAGCAAAAACTATTTTCTACCAGCAGTTTGACCTTTTAAAATTTATTGTCAATAAAGGATTGCCAAGAGCTGTAAAATCAGGGCTTACGATTCTGAGTGAAAACGGCGGAAATTTGAGAAGTCCTTTAAAACCTCTTCAGGAAAAAGAGACTGAAGAATTAAAAAATATTATTAAAACCCTTGTTAATTAATACAATCTTATGAAAAAATCCATTTTTTATCATGCAGGATGTCCTGTATGTATCAGTGCAGAACATGATATTATCAACCTTATAGGTTTGGAAAATATTGAAATTATCCATTTAGGAAATGACAGAAACAAAATTGAAGAGGCTGAGAAGGCAGGCGTAAAATCTGTACCAGCTTTAGTAACACCTAATGGTAACGTTCTTCATATTAATTTTGGAGCATCTATGGAAGATGTGAAAAAATAGAATATTAATCTTGTTGTATAAACGAGACTGTTTCAAAACTGTCATTCTGAACGAAATGAAATGTAGTGAAGAATCTCGTGTATTTAGTTATCAATGAGATTCTTCCTTTGTCAGAATGACAAAAGCCAATTATTTGACTTTCTGAAACAGCCTCGTTTTTTGTTTTCTTCCTAATTACATTTATGTGTAAAATCTTTGAGAGAATTTATTGCCCATTCAGAACTTTCTAAATGGTTGCATTTCCCTCTACACCGTCAGAATTGCTCGTTTTATGCCCTGTGATTGCAGAAGCAACAAAGCTGAAGAGACTGACCAGTTTTCCTGCTTTAGTGTCCCAATAGTAAGTTTCCTTAGGTTCTACACGGATAATGGTAACATTGGGATCGTCTTTTCCATCGAACCAGGCTTTCGCTAAAGGAGACCATTTTTCTTCTATGGTCGCCTTATCCTTGTAAACAGAAGCTTCTCCGTACACCGAAAGATATTGGGAATCACTGTTATTCATAAAAAACAACTGTACTCTTCGGTCTTCTTTGATTTCAAAATTCTTGTTACTGGTTCCACTGCTGATAAACCAGAGATTTCCATTGTCATCCGTTTCCTGAAGAGTCATAGGTCTTGAATTTACAGGAACGGTTTCCAATTCTGTACAGAACATACATATTTTTGCACTTTCTGAAAGTTCCTTGATTTTTTTGATCGCCTCAAGATGGCTGAGATTCTTTGTTGACATAATATAATATTTTAAGTGATTGATGTAGACTAAATCATTCAAATACCTGACCAAAAGACAATAAAATGTGGTACATGGAATGGATTTCTTTTCAAAAACTTATGAGTATTTGTTGGAAATCGCAAAGACGCAAGGATAATTTTTTTATGATATAAGGCGCCAGGATTTTATCTTTGGAGAGAATTTGAATATTAAAACAGTTTCTTTTTCTGCCCATAAGTTTTATGTACATTTGATGAATGCAGATTTCGCCTCCTAAACATTTGACTCCTTTTATCAGGCATTATATCTTTTTGGAAAATTCTGAAAAGGATATAAGGAGTCTAAGGCTGTTTACGGATGGCAGTTCCGGGCTTATTCTCTCCGGAGATATGAATCTGTATTCCGGTGTTTCAGAAGATCGGATGCCGCTTTCTTTTTTTTATGGAACTTTAAATGGGTATAAAGATTTCTCTTCAAAAGGAAAATTTTCGCTGATTGCCATTGTATTTCAGCCCTATTTTTTAAATATCCTTTTAAAAACTTCTGCCAAAGAGATTAGAGATCAGATTGTCTCTGCTGAAGATGTCTTAAAGGATAAACTGGAAATATTTCAGGAAAAACTTTTTAAGAAAACAAATCCCTTGACCGTTATCAATGATCTTAATGTTTTTTTTACTGAATTTTTATCCGAAACAATAAACACGGATCATCATATTATAGCGGCCACACAGCAATATATTCTTCAAAATAAAGGCGTTGTATCATCCAAAGAATTAGAAAAATTCACAGGATATTCTGAACGTCATCTGGAAAGGAAATTTGAATTTCATATGGGAATATCCCCTAAAAAATATGGAAATATTATCCGTCTTCATTACTTTTTAAGCCTTGTTAATAAAAGTGTTGATGATAAAAATATGACGATGCTTTCCTATGAAGCAGGTTATTCCGATCAGTCCCATCTTATCAGGGAATTTAAAAACAATATCGGGCTTACTCCCAAACAGTATTTGAAAACAGAAAATAAAATGGCTGTCAATTTCATTGAACTATAAATAAGCTTGTCGGTTTTATACAATTTTTTAGAGGCTGAGCTATCTAGCTTTGCTTAAAAAAATCAATGAATATTAAAATTTCAACCGCACAATTTGAAAATAGAAGTGGTGATAAGGCTTATAATCTGTCTGTCATAGAAAAACTGGCCAGCCAGGCCGCTTCCCAGGGATCTCATGTCATTGCTTTTCATGAATGTTCCATTACAGGGTATACTTTTGCACGGAAACTTTCCAGAGAGCAGCTCCTTGATATTGCAGAACGTATTCCGGAAGGGGAGAGTATTCAAAGATTGCAGGATATTGCCGCTCAGAATGACATCACCATATTAGCCGGACTGTTTGAAAAAGATGAGCATGATCATCTTTTTAAAGCGTATGTATGTGTTGATAAAACAGGGCTGAAGGCTAAGTACAGAAAATTACATCCTTTTATCAATCCCCATCTTACACCCGGCAATGAGTATTGTATATTTGATATCATGGGCTGGAAGTGTGGTATTCTCATCTGCTATGATAACAATATCATTGAAAATGTAAGAGCGACGAGGCTTCTTGGTGCCGAAATTATTTTTATGCCCCATGTTACCATGTGTACTCCTTCCACGAGGCCGGGAGCTGGTTTTGTTGATCCTCAGCTTTGGGAGAACAGGGAAGCAGATCCTACCTCTTTGCGTTTAGAATTTGATGGTATGAAGGGGAGAGATTGGCTGATGAAATGGCTTCCGGCAAGAGCCTATGATAACGGCGCTTATATTGTTTTTTCAAATCCTGTCGGTATGGATGATGACCAGCTGAAAAACGGATGTTCTATGATTATAGATCCTTTTGGAGATTGTATTGCAGAATGCCGGTCATGGGAAAACAGTTTTGAATCTGCGGTTATTACTACTGAAAAACTTACTCAGGCAGGAGGATACAGGTATATTAAGGCCCGAAGACCTGAATTATATAGAGATATCATAGGGCAGAAGCACTCATCTGAGCAAAAAGTTATATGGCTGGATGATAAAACGGTTTAAAAATATAAACCCTCCCGCGACAAAGTTCAAGGAGGGTTTATTTATTCATTTATGGATTGATTGTTTTTTGGAGATCACTCCAGGCACCGCCGTTATAAATATGTTTGAAGCCTCTTTCTTTCAGGATATTTTCTGCTTTTACACTTCAAAGTCCATGGGAACGTACTGTAATGTATGTTTTTTCAGGATTCAATTCTATATACCGCTCTCTGATTGTTCCTAATGAAATATTAACAGAACCTTCTATGTGTCCCGTTTCGTATTCTTTTTCAGTTCTCACATCAAGAATGACTGCTCCTTTTTTGATCAGTTCAGGCAATCCGTTATCTAAGGTCTGAAACTGATAAATCCTATACACAATATACAGTATAAAAGCTATTCCACAGAATATAAGCACACTTTTCATAGTTTGCTCAGGATTTTTTTGTCAATATAGAATGTTCCAAAAGGAATAAAACAGGCAAGAATTACTTTCCATGTTATTTCTTTAAATTTCCAGCTTTGTTCTACGCCGACACTCAGCGTATTGAACAGAAAAAGCAGGAATAATGTTCCATGAACGGGGCCTATTAATCGTACAAATAATGGGTTCCCCATCCAGTATTTCATAGGAACGGCAATGCATATTAAACTTAGCAGTGAAATGCCTTCCAGAATCGCCAGAATTCTTAGCCGGCCGATTTTTGTTTTGAATAAATCCATCATAATTATCTGAAATAAGGTCTGTTTGCTAAAGGAGAAAAAGGCCACGGAACAGCAATGAAAATAATGATCAGTGCTATAGAAAACCAGATGCCCATGGTTTTAAATTTGTCTTTGTCTGAAGGTTTTCTTTTGGCTAAAGCGGAACCGATAGTGATCATCACAACAGCTGTAATCATCAATGAAATATGAATCAACCCGAAAAACAGGTGTTCAAAAGATTCTTTGGCTTCATTAAAATTTTTCCAAAAATATTGGACCACAGGACTTTTGAAATAGAATATCATTCCGATAATTAATTGTACATGAGCTATTGTAGCCGTCCAGTGTCTCACAGCGTTATCAGTTCCGGTAAATTTCCTGTCGGAGGAATATCCTTTATAAGAGCGGAAGATTGCATACATCAGGCTTATTAAAACCAGCCAGCGGGTCTGAGAATGTAAAAAAGTTAAGGTTTGATACATTGTTTATTTTTTTGAACAGAGCAAAGGTATAATAAAAACATACTAATTAGTATGTTTTTAGTCAAAAAAATTATTGAAGGGTTTTAAAATACGATTTAAGTCCTTTTAAATAAACAAGATATACCTCTTTAGAATTTTCAACTTTTCCAAGGTTTCGGACACCCCAATAGCCGGAAATGACAAAAATGCTTACTTCTCTTGCACTTATATCTTTCTTAATGATTCCTGCTTCCTTACCTTTTTCTATACTTTCTGCGAAAGCATTTTCCCATTCTTTTGAAAGTTCGTGCAAAGCTTGAGTAAAGGCGTTGTGCCATGGCGCCATTTGCTGTACAAAATTAGAAGTAGGACAGCCATATTCAACTTTTAAAAAGTCAGTTTCCATCAGAAGGTTGTAGATGATCTCATAAATATTATCCAATGGATTTTTATTATTCTGAAGAGATTCAATGAAGTTGCGTCTGAAATTGGGTTTCATCAATTCATTGATAATAGCCAGTCCCATTTCATCTTTGGTTTTAAAATGATAATAAAAGGCCCCCTTCGTCACCTGAGTCGTTGCAATAATCTCATCAATGCTTGTAGTCTGGAAACCTTTCACATAGATCAATTCGAACGCTTTCTGGAGAATAGTAAGACGGGTAGCTTCTGATTTCTTCATTAAAATAGCTGATTATTCTACAAAGGAACAAATTTTAAATTTAAAATAAAACTATCATTATTATGATACATTGATACAATTTAAATAATTTTTATAATACAATTATTCGTCGGAAATTTGCCTTGTCAATATCAACAAAATACAAGACAATGAATTATCAAAAAGAAATACAGATTAATACTGCAACACAGGCTGCTAAAAAAGGTCTCCCTGCAGCTTTATGGGCATTAACGATAAGTGCCTTTGGAATAGGAACTACGGAATTTGTAATTGTAGGCCTGCTTCCAACAGTAGCTTCTGATTTAGGGATCACGATTCCTTCAGCAGGACTGTTGGTAAGTCTTTATGCGATAGGAGTAGCTATTGGGGCTCCGGTATTAACAGCATTAACGGGGAAAATTCCACGCAAGACACTTTTGGTTTCCATCATGCTGTTGTTTGTTATCGGAAACGGTCTGGCATCTATTGCCCCCGGCTTTATTACTTTAGTGCTGGCAAGAATCCTCACGGGATTTGCTCATGGGGTTTATTTTTCCATTGGTTCTACCATTGCAGCCTCATTAGTTCCTGAGGAGAAACGAGCAACTGCCATTTCCATTATGTTTGCCGGGCTTACACTCGCCATTGTAACAGGAGTTCCGCTAGGAACTTTCATAGGACAGCATTTTGGTTGGAGAGCAACTTTCATTGGGGTTTCAATCCTTGGGATTATTGGATTAATTGCCAGTTTATTATTGGTTCCCAACAACCTGAAAAATGGAAAAACAGCTTCTTTAAAAAGTCAGTTTAAGGTATTGGGAAACAGACGTCTGATTTTTGCCTTTTTAATGACAGCTATGGGATACGGAGGAACATTTGTAGTTTTTACTTATCTGTCACCTATTTTACAGAAAATTACAGGGTTTCAGGAGTCAACCGTCACTTTTATCCTTTTGATTTATGGAATTGCCATTGCCCTGGGAAATCTTGTTGGAGGAAAAATTGCAAATAAAAATCCTCTAAAAGCCCTTCTATGGATGTTTGCTGCCCAGGGATTGATATTGCTTGCATTTTATTTTACTGTAAGCAGTCCGGTATTAAGTATTATTACACTTTTCTTTTTAGGAGCATTATCATTTGCTTCCGTTCCCGGGCTTCAGCTATTAGTGGTACAGATTGCAGAGAAAGAACTTCCGGGAACTGAGGATGTAGCTTCAGGGATTAATATTGCTGCCTTTAATATGGGTATTGCAATCGGATCTTATGTGGGAGGAATGATTGTGACCTCCTCATTAGGATTGGCGAGTACACCTTGGATTGGAGCTTTATTTTTGGTGGTCACCGTATTGATTACTCTATACAGTATCCGTTTAAGCAAGAAAAATTAAAATTTTACTAATCATTTTATTTTAGTGAGCAATCCTTGTCAAGGTTTAAAACCTTGACAAGGATTGATAAATGAAGAAGGTGGTGTTATAAAGGCAGATAAAAACCTGCCTTTATTCTGTTTATATTAAAAAGCTTTATCAAATTTCATAAATCTCAGCATCTGTAAACACAAAAAATGTACTTTTCTTAGGTAAATTTTTAGTATCCAATCCTGTAAATTCACTGAAAGCCGGAAGTAATAACTGATTGCTGCTGAGCGCAAAGCAGGGAAGCCTGATATTTTTTACAGCAGAATTCAGCACAATTCCGGGATGAATATGTCCGGTAACCTGAAATCCGGATCTGGCTGTATCAAAATCGTGAATAAAGGTAATACCATCTACTTCCAGCCATTCAGATTTGTGATGGAAACATAATTTTTTCTCCAATGCTTCCGGGATTCGGTCATGATTTCCTTCAATAAGATAAAATTGTAGATTGGGATATTGGTTTTTCCATGTACAGAATTCATCCACATCAGAATTGTCCCCTGCATGAAGCAGATCTCCAACTACAATAAATTTTTCAGGCTGAAAGAATTCAATCAGTGCTGATAATCTTTCCAGATCGCTTTTCATAATATGGTTGGCCAGTGCAATACCATTTTTTCGGAAATGCGCTGTTTTTCCGATATGAAGATCAGAAAGGATAAGGGCTTTTTCCCTTTCCCGGAATACCGCACGCTGATTGGTCAGAATGAAAGTTTCATTTTGGACAGAAATGCTTTTGGTTGCTATAAACACGCTTTATAATTGAAAATTTAATGTTTAAAATTACGTTATATTAATTGAATCAGCTGACTTTCCGGCTTACACGAAACTTTTCATCAAAAACATAAGTCAGTGGAAAGCCTGTAGCTATTTCTCTTTCTAAAATTTCTTCAGGAGACAGATGTTCAAGGTACATGATCAGTGCGCGGAGACTATTTCCATGAGCGACAATCAATACATTTTCACCCTTTTTTAATAATGGTCTTATCTGGCTTTCAAAATAGGGAATTACTCTGTTGTACGTATCTTTAAGACTTTCTCCGCCCGGCGGAACTACATCAAATGATCTGCGCCAGGTATGAACCTGTTCATCACCATATTTCAGAGCGGTTTCTGCTTTATTTAATCCTTCCAGATTTCCGTAAGAACGCTCATTGAGCGCTTTATCTTTAACGATTGGTATATTGGGGTTTCCTATTTCATTCAGGATGATGGATAAGGTATGCTGTGCTCTGATCAATGCAGAAGTGAAAGCAATATCTATTTTTTCTCCTTTTAAAGCAAGACCTGCTTTTTTTGCTTCTTCAATACCGGCTTCAGTTATATCGATATCTTTCCACCCTGTAAATCTGTTTTCCAGATTCCAGAGTGACTGTCCGTGGCGGACTAAGAACAATTTTTCCATTTTAAATTTTATTTAAACTTCTGAGAAGCTATACTCTAAGTTACGATGATTATTTAAACTTATCAAGAAAATTAACTTAGAATATTAGGCTAAGAATAAGATTAAATTTCACTGAATTTATTTACGAAATATCACTTATATTGGAGAGTTTCAGCATTCTTTTAATTCTTGCATCAAGTCCTTCACTGGAAAGTGTTTGTCTCAGACTGTCTACTTTGATCGGGAAACTGAGTGGAGTAAAGGAACGGGAATGTTTTAGAATAATTTCAGACTTTTCAATCCTTTTAAAAGCTTCTACAAGCCGCTGTTCCTGAAGTTGCATGTTAAAGACTTCCGTATAGGCCTGTTTTATTAAAAAATGATTGGAATCATGTTCTTCCAGTACTTTAAAAATAAGCCCGGCTGAACTCTGCAATGATTTGTTGGAGCGCTGCTGCCCGGCATAGTTTTGAATTACCATTCCTGAAATTACGGCAATATCTCTGAATTTTCTTCTCGCCATTTCAGCAGAATTGATACTTGCAATCACATCGTTCATCAGATTATCTCTGGTTAAAATCTGCTGCAGATTATCTTCATTAAGCGGTATTTCTTTATCACTGAACAGCTCGAATCCATAATCATTCATTGCCATCGAAAAGGAAATAGGGGCCAGTTTTGAGATACGATAGGCAATCAGTGCGGCCATTACTTCATGCACCAGACGGCCTTCAAAAGGATACATAAACAAATGATATCCTTCACGGTTTTTAATCATTTCCACCAGGAATTCGCCTTCTTTGGGGATATGAGAGTTCTTTTCCTGATTGATGAGCAATGGATGTAAAAATTTCAGTTCTTTTTCGGAAGCTTTCGGGTTTAAGGCATGGGAGAGCTTTTCTCTTAAAAAATGTCCCAGATTGGTACTTAAAGGCAATCTTCCGCCAAGATAACTCGGAACCAGTGCTCTTCCTTTGGCTGCTCTTACATAAACGGTCATATCTTTGATCATTGCAACCTCCAGCGTGCGCCCGGCCAGAATAAATTTTTCCTCTTTTTTCAATTTTGAAATAAAATATTCTTCAATCATTCCGATATACCCTCCGGAAATAAATTTCACCTTCAGCATAGCATCACTTACAATCACACCCATATTCATCCGGTGAAGCATAGCGATCTTTCTTGAAGTGACTTTATAAAGACCATCTTCCATAATGACAACCTTATGAAACTCTTCATAGCTTTTCAACACACTGCCGCCAATGGTAAGAAATTCAAGAATACTTTTCCATTCTTTATCGAGTATTTCCTGGAAGGCATAAACTTTTTTGATTCTTTCATAGAGTTCATCAGGATAAAAACCATCGCCAACGGCAAGTGTCATCAGAAACTGAACCAAAACATCAAAACATAAGACCTGTGGTTCTCTGGGCTCAACGACTTTCTGTTTTACAGCTTCTTTTAAAGCAGAAACTTCAATCAGTTCCAAAGAATGGGTGGGAACACAATAGATTCTGGAGGTTTCAAAAGGGGAGTGCCCACTGCGTCCTGCTCTTTGAAGGAACCGCGCAACACCTTTGGCGGATCCTACCTGAATAACAGTATCCACAGGTTTAAAATCAATACCAAGATCCAGCGATGATGTGGAGACCACTGCTTTTAATTTGCCGGAACTTAGATTTTCTTCAATCCAGATTCTCAAATGGGCATCAATGGAACTGTGATGAATCGCGATCTGTCCTGCAAAATCAGGGTGAGCATCCAGCAAAAGCTGATACCACATTTCACTCTGGCTTCTTGTATTCGTAAATACAATGGTGGATTTTGATTCAAGAATAATCGGAACAACTTTATCTGCGAGTTTGTTTCCGAGGTGCCCTGCCCAGGGTAATATTTCGATTTCATCCGGAAAAACCGGGAGAATATCTATCTTTTTGTGCTCTTTGGCTGTGATTTTTGTCTTTTTGCTCTCATAAGGAATAAGAACTTCCATGGCTTCATCCAGATTTCCGATGGTCGCTGTAATCCCCCAGATTTTAATCTTGGGAACATATTTCCTAAGCTGGGAAATGGCGAGTTCCACCATAACCCCACGTTTTGAACCCAGTAATTCATGCCACTCATCCACAGCGACACATTTCATATCTCTGAAAAAAGGTTCATTATTTTTCTGAGCGAGAAGCAAATGGAGGCTTTCCGGAGTTACAACCAGAATTTCGGGCATTTTCTTTATCTGCTGCTGTCGTACTTTCGGATCGGTATCTCCGTTTCTTACGCCTACAGTCCAATCGAGTCCTATTTCATCAATAGCCTCCTGCATGGCTTTCGCAATATCTTTGGATAAAGATCGGAGTGGAGTAATCCAGATCATTTTCAAGCCTTTTTTATAGCTTTCAGGATGATTCAGGAAGTCTGAAACTAAGGCTAAAAAGACCGAAAAAGTTTTTCCGAAACCGGTAGGAGCTACGACCATTCCGCTGTAGCCGTTTCCAAATTTCTTCCAGGTTTCCAACTGGAATTTAAAAGGGGCAATACCTTTATCGGTCATCCATTGTTGGATGATCTTAAATCCGTCGGTATGTTCAAAAGCTGCCAATTTATATTTTGATTTAAATGTTAACGCAATAGACGCTAAGAGTTTATATTCGTTTTTAATGTTTTTCGATCGCAAAGGCGTTTTACTTAGCGAAGACTATACTTTATTATGGCTGAACGCAGTGCCTTTGCGATCAAAAAATACTCACAAACAACATGAAAACTTAGCGTCTTTGCGTTAAAATATTATTGTATTAATTTTTTAATTTCTTCAAGAGAGTCAATTTCATCCACAGTTTTATCCTTCCGCCATCGTACAATTCTCGGAAATCTTAAAGCAACACCGCTTTTGTGGCGGTTGCTGAAACCTATTCCTTCAAAGGCAATTTCAAAGACCAGTTCTGCTTTTACAGTTCTCACAGGGCCAAATTTCTCAATGGCATTTTTGGTCACAAATCTGCTTACTTCCATAATTTCTTTATCAGTAAGTCCGGAATAAGCTTTGGCTATAGTAACCAGAGTATCTCCGTTTTTTACAGCAAAAGTATAATCTGTATAGTAGGCACTTCGTCTGCCGCTTCCTTTCTGGGCATAAATAAGCACTGCATCAATAGTAAACGGATTGATTTTCCATTTCCACCAGTCGCCTTTTTTCCGGCCGGAATGGTAGGGTGAGTTTTTTTGTTTTAACATCAATCCTTCACTGTTTACTTCTCTTGAATTTTCACGAAGAGAATCCAGTTCTTCCCATTTTTCAAAGTCAAGACTTTTGGAGATGCTGATGTTCTGAGGCACTTCATTTAATAATAATTCTTCGAGCAAAGCTCTTCTTGCAGAGATGGGTTTTTCTCTCAGATCGTTATTTTCAAGCTCTAATAAATCGTAAGCAAAGACTTCTATAGGAATTTCCGACAGCATTTTTTTAGTTAAAGTTTTTCTGTTTAATCTTTTTTGTAATTCATTAAAATTTAATACTTTATCATCTTTTACCGCAAGTATTTCTCCATCAATTACAAAGTTGCCTTTCATGGCTTTTACTACTTCTGTGATCTCCGGAAATTGTTCTGTGATGAGCTCTTCTCCTCTGGACCAGATGAAGACTTCATCATTTCTACGGATAATCTGTCCGCGTATTCCGTCCCATTTGTATTCCACCAGCCATTCATCAGGATTTCCAAGTTCTTCAGTTTCCTTTTCCAAAGGGTAAGCAAGGCAGAAGGGATAAGGTTTTGAGTTGTCAGGGTTTACATTTTCAGCATCAATAAGCTCTTTAAAAGAGACTTCATCTGGCAGCCATTTTCCCATTAAGCTATGCATCAGTGCACTTGATTCCTGGCCGGAAAATTTTGTCAGAGCATTGATCAAGGTTTTATCTGATACCCCGATTCTGAAACTTCCACCAATTAATTTATTGAAAATCAGACGTTCAGTATAGTCCAAGCCATTCCATGAATTCAACACAAATTCTTTTTTTTCTGTATCTGTTTTCCCTTTTAAACCGACAATATCATTCATCCATTCTGATAAGGTACGCTCTATATTTTCCTGCGGGGGTGGAAGAATCAATGATAATGTTTCCCCAAGATCACCCACGGAAGAATAAGATTCCTGAAACAGCCAGTAAGGAAGTTTTGTAACTTCCAGAGCCCATACTTTCATGTAATTGGTATTCACATTTCTCTTGGGTCTTTTCCCTGTAAACAAGGCGATAAACCATACTTTATCTTCATCAGGAGCACGTTCCAGATAATCAATGATGGCATCAATTTTAGCATTGGTCTTATTGGTCGTTTCCAAAGCGTTGATAAGGTCTGCAAAATGTCTCATGATTCGGGATTTTCTATGATTTCTTTTTCAGATTCTTCTTCGTCTTCTCCAAATAAAGTTTCCACAACATCTGCCCGGACTCCGATTTCATTCAGGTATTTTGAAAAAACTTCAGTCTGTCCGTGGGTAACATGTACGAGTTCGGCTTCCGTAGCCTTTACAGTTTGTAATAATCCCTTCCAGTCTGCATGGTCACTCATGGCAAAGCCTGCATCTGCACTCCGCCATCTTCTGGCACCGCGAACCTGCATCCAGCCGGAACATATTGCCGTAGCAGGATCAGGAATTTTTTTGATGATATTACTGTCAAGTAAAGCAGGAGGAACAATTACAATTTCATGTTCCATCTCTTTTGGACGTTCCCTGAAATCTGCTATGGTATAGTCCGGAAGGTCGATTCCTACTGTTTCAAAAGCTTCATTCAGTTTTCCGATAGAATAGTGGACGTATATTTTTCCAAGGTCTTCTACTGCCTTCATAATGCGCTGGGCCTTCCCTAAAGAATAGCCAATAAAGACGGATGTTTTATTATTTTCTTTATTCTTCAGTACCCAATTTTGTAGTTTTTTATTTAAATCCGGAACTTCCAGCCAATTGTAAATGGGCAGCCCAAAAGTGCTTTCTGTAACAAATTCATTACATTTCACCAGCTCGAAAGGAGTGCTCAATCCATCATTCTGAACTTTGTAATCCCCTGAAATAACAGTCACATATCCTTTATATTCCAGTCTGATTTGTGCAGAACCTATAATGTGCCCAGCAGGATGTAAAGAAAGCTTTACGCCATTAATAGTCACAATTTCTCCATATTCCAGACTCTGGCATTCAATATCAGTTCCGATTCTTTGATGCAGAATAGGTTTCGTAAAATGATGGCAAAGGTATTTTTTCATTCCCCAACGGGCATGATCAGCGTGGCCATGGGTAATAACCGCCATATCTACGGGTCTCCACGGATCTATATAAAATTTTCCATGAGGACAGTAGATTCCTTTTTTTGTAAATGTGATTAATTTCAATGGTGTGACTGGTTTTATAGAACAAGCTTCAAAAACTTAACCAATTTACAATAAACAGTTAATTTTTTGATGATTGAATGTCTGAAAACAGATAAAAAAAAGCTGTTTCAATCTGAAACAGCTTTTCTATATTATTTTTCGTTAAGTATATTGCTTACATGATCAATCCATTGATAATCAGGGATTGTTTTGTCTATGTAATAATCCGGTTGAATCCCTTTTCCGTCAATGGCCATATCCGGAATACGGAAGCTTTTAGAGAGTGAATATCCGAGTTTAAATTCATTACAGGGAGAGGGAAGGAAATACATATTGGAGATATCCAAAACCCCGGCAGTTGTAGTTCCAAAAAGTTTTACTTTTTTACTTTGTTTAGCTGCCAGTAAAAACTCTTCTGCGGTACTGCCATTCCTTTCATTGATGATAATTCCTACATTTTTTGGATACGGTGAAATTTTATCCATTTTATTGATTCCTACCATATTTCCATCATCCTGCAGGCTTACAAACTTGCCTAAATTCTGACTTAACTTGTCGTAGGCTTTCTTTAGATATTCTCTTTCTTCAGCCGGGATTCCATATTTCTGATAATTCTCATAAAAGTCCAGCATTCTCTGGTTATTCAGCTTTGTAGAATAAAATTGTGTTCTTACGCTTCTGATAGGATTAGTGTAGAGATACGGAATGATTTTAGCAAAACTGTTGTCGCTTCCGCCGCCATTATTTCTGATATCAATGATCAGATTTTCTGTGCTTTCAATTTTAGATTGGTTAGCTGTGATCACGCTGTCTATATCTTTTTTCAAAGCTCCATTAAAGGAAGGAATTCTTAAAAGCAGGGTAGTTTTATTAATTTCTTTTAAAAAAGGCTTTTCTGCGCTGGCCGCTTCAAGATAAGTCTCAATATTTTCTTCTCTTTCAAATTTTGGAGAAACTCTTTTTAAGGTAAAATCATTGATTTCAAGATAATTCTTTCCAATAAATCGGACATTGGTTATTTCCTGTCCGGATTTGTCTCTTAAATAGTAAGTTCCTTTTGTTTTATCAGTAGTAAGGCTCAGTTTCAATTCATAAGGTTTCCAGTTTTCTGCTCCGGATTGGATAATAAAACCTTTATAAACATCTCCGATTTTTTTAATTCCTATAGTGTAAGGCTGAACTTCCCAGATACCTTCAATATCAGAATCCTTTTTAGATAAAATTTCTTTTTTAAATTTTTCAATATCTATTTTTACCGTTTCAGTTTTATTATTTTCGTGTGTTACTGGCTGAGGCTGCTGATTATCTTTTTCGATCATTTTAATAGAAAAATGACCGGCTCTGAAAAATTTAAGCCATTCATAAATAGTCTGAGTGCATTCAGTATCTGATTTTGTACTTTTAATCTTATTCAGAAAATCATTATTATGAGCCTGATAGGCAGGAAGTCCTTTTTTATCGATTACATATTGGTATCCGGCATCATTTTCCTCAAATGTTTTTTTTACCCACTGAAAATTGCTTTCACAAGTACAGTTTTGAGCAAAGCTAAAAGAAGAAGTGGATAAAAAAATCAAAAAGAGTGTCTTAATTTTAAGCATACATGGTTTTTTAGTTTAATAGTTACAAATCTAACGATAAATATATTTTTTTATGATTTTTAAAGAGTATTTATTTAGCAAAACATTTTCCTTTTAGCTGTATTATCTGAACTTTTCAGCAATATAAATTTGAACGCTGCAACAATATTGAGCTTCCTGAAATCTTAGAAATTTGTACCAACATAAAAAAAGAATACAATGAGTAAAACAATTTTAATTACAGGTGCAGCAAGCGGATTCGGAAAGATTGCTGCATTTGATTTAGCAAAAAAAGGACACAAGGTAATTGCTACTGCACAGGTTTACCCGCAGATGAGCGACCTTATAAGAGAGGCAAAAGAACAGGGAGTAGAAATTACAGTAGACAAACTGGATGTTACCAATCCTCGTGATATTGCTTATATTCATGGGAAATATGATATAGATATTTTAATCAGCAATGCAGGAATAATGGAGGGCGGGCCTATTGCCGAGCAGCCAATCGATTTAATCCGTTCAATGTTTGATGTAAACGTCTTTGGTGGGTTGGAACTGGCGCAGGGATTCATCAAAAAATGGATAGATCAAAAGAAACCGGGGAAAATCGTATTTACAACTTCTATGGGTGAACTATGGACTGTTCCTTATGTAGCTGCTTATTGTGCATCAAAGCATGCTATGGGATCCATAGCTGAAGGTTTAAGAACAGAATTGGCTCAGTTTAATATTAAAATTGCTACCTGTAATCCGGGTGTTTTTGGAACAGGATTTAATGACCGTGGGGTAGATACTATTTCCCGTTGGTACAACCCTGAAACTAATTTTACACCACCTTCAGTTTTCGATGGTACTGCAGAATCATTAGCTCATCAGCTGGATCCACAGTCTATGGCAGAGGTGATTGTGAATGTAGCATTAGATGATGAAAGTCATTTCAGAAATGTACATCCAAAAGATACTGAAGATTTCGTAAAACAGCTTCAGGCAGATGCATGGACTGCAAAAAGCTAATATCATGGAACTGAATTATAAAACCGCTGAAAAAGCGCTGCATGGAGCAAAGGAAAAAGCGTTATCTATGAATATTCCTGTAAGCATTGTCGTGGTGGATGCCGGAGGACACCTGGTAGCATTGGCAAGACTGGACAGTGTTTATGGAGTGATTGATTTTGCAGTTAAAAAAGCAAAGACAGCAGTGATGTTCGGAGTAAACAGTGATGTGATGGGAGAAATCATTTCGGAAGCCGGGATTCACAGCTACGGTATGCTGAATTCAAATGATGGGCTTCTGACTATTGCAGGCGGTGTTGTCCTTAAAAACACAGAAGGAAAGATCATTGGTGCGATAGGCTCATCAGGCGGAACTCCCGAACAGGATAAAGAAATTGCAGAGGCGGGCGCTTTGGCTATTGCTTAAATTTCAGATATTTGTATCATGGAAAACACTTCTGAGATCATATTCGATAAACTGGTTTATTCATGTGCTTTTGAGTCCTACAGAGGTCACGAAGAATTCATTCCGGACCATTTTCTGGGATTTCAGATCTCCGGAGAAACACATGCTTTTCATGAGCAAGGTAAGACTGTGATTAAAGAAAATACAGTAGTTCTGGTCAGAAAAAATCAACTGATCAGGACTATTAAATATCCTTCAGCGCATGAAAAGTATCAGTTTATCTCCATCACGCTTGATGATGAAACGCTGAGACAGTATGCGGCTGAAAACAAAATAACTGTACATAATAATTCTCCAGGGAATCAGCGGTTGTTTTTTGAGCCTAACGATTTTTTTTCCAGCTATTTTACATCTCTTATTCCTTACATTAATAGAACACTGGAGATTCCTCCAAAATTATCAGCTTTAAAGGTGAAAGAAGCCATAGAACTCCTTTTGCTGAGTAATCCTGATCTTAAAAACCTGCTTTTTGATTTTTCAGAACCTCATAAAATTGATCTTGCGGAGTTTATGAACAAAAATTTTATGTTCAATGTATCGGTAGATGCTTTTGCCAAGCTTACAGGTCGCAGTTTATCAGGATTTAAAAGGGATTTTAATAAAACATTTCAGATGACACCCAAACAATGGCTGAAGGAAAAAAGATTAAAGGAAGCCTATTATTTAATTAAAAACAAGGATAAAAAGCCTTCAGATATTTATCTTGATCTGGGTTTTGAGAATTTATCCCATTTTTATTCTTCTTTTAAAAAGAAATTTGGCGTAACGACTACAGAAGTTTAGTATAAATCATTAAAAAAACACAATTTTTAATATTAGAGTTAATTAATTGTTGGAAAACGCAAAGACACAAAGAGAATTTGGCAGTGTAAATATTCTTAAGATGCAAAGATTTTATCTCCGATAAAATTTCAACCTACATAATCTCTCTGAGTTACACTTTTCTGCGTTTTTATGTTTTCCAACAATAATTTCTATTAAGGAATCATATTTTCAGCTTTTAATCTTTTAAAGACATCTGTAAAAGAATCTTCTGTACTGGTATAAGCTGTGAAACCAAGTTTTCTGCTTTTTGACATATCACACATCACTTCCAGAGGTCTCCCCAGATCCAGATCGGTATGCCATGCCGAAGAGAGACGGTTGAGATTTTTTTCTTTCAGATTGTATTTTTCTGCAATTGCAGTCCAGATTTCGTGGTCGTTTTCCAGTTCTTTTTCCAGAGGTTTTATCGTACCGTCAAAACCTTCAGCTTCTACACCAAACCAATCTGCCATCCTTTTCCATAACCATTTCCACCGGAAGACATCTCCATTGGTGATATTGAATGCCTGGTTCTTGGCCGATTCTGTGGTGGAAGCCCAAACCAATTGCTTAGCCAGGACTCTAGCGTCTGTTACATCCGAAACACCATTCCATTGTGCCTCAGATCCCGGCCAGATAAATTTTCGTCCTGTTTCCTTACAGATGCTGGCATACACAGCCAATGTGGTCCCGATATTCATCAGATTTCCCACGGCGTATCCAACAACCGTGTGTGGTCTGTGAATGCTCCATGTGAAGCCATCTCTTTCGGAAGCTTTGTACACTTCATCCTCCTGTGCATAATAGAAATTGGGAAGAGGAAGCCTTGGATGTTCTTCTCTGACAGGAGTTTCCGGTAAAACTCCTTTTTTAGCATAAGCCTCAAATGGGCCCAGATAATGTTTAAGTCCTGTAACCAGAGCCACATTTTTCACTGATTTTTTAGCAGATAAAACATTTAACAGATTTCTTACAAGCATACTGTTGACACGGATATTTTCCTCTTCAGTATCATTACGCATCCATGTGGTAAAGTAAATATGAGTAGGAGAGATTCCTTCCAGGGCTTCAGCAAGATTCTGTTCATTCATCAGGTCTGCCTTAACAGGATGAAGGCTCTGGATATTGGAGGTTGGATTTCTGGACAATCCATATGTTGTCCAGCCTTGAGCGATCAGTTCCTCAGCGAGGTTACTTCCTGTAATTCCGGTAGCGCCTACTATCAATGCAATATTTTCCATAAGTATTATAAAATTTCTTGTACAAAATTATGGATGATAAGAGGCTTTTATCCTTGATTTGGATCATGCATTCGGGTTGATCTGGATCAAGTGTTGTTTAAAGAATTCTTTTTACGGATTCTGCTTACGGTTTCAGGAGCAAGACCAAGATAAGAGGCGATAAGATTGTGAGGTACTCTTTTGATCATTTCAGGGTTCTTTTGTGCCAGTTGAAGATATTTTTCTTCAGCAGTATAACCGTTGGAAACAATGAGTCTGTAATCTTTTGTAACGAGGCTGTTCTGATATAAAATTCTGAAATAACGATCCATCACAGGAATTTGCAACAGCATTTTTTCATAATTTTCCAAGGTGATCATCAATACTTCTGTTTCCTCAACAGCATCAATATTCAGTACCGATTTTTCCTGATTGATAAAACTGTTGAAGTCTGAGATCCACCAGCCTTCAAAGGCAAACATATTGATGTGTTCATTTCCTTTTTCATCCGGAAAATAAGATTTTAACAGACCTTTGCTTACAAAAGACAACGATTTGCAGATATCTCCTTCCTGAAGAAGATATTGTTTTCTACGAAGTTTTTTAAGGGTAAAGAAAGTCTGAACCTGATTTTTCTGTTCGTCAGTAATATCAACTTTATTCTCGATATGGGAAAGCAGAACCTCAAACATCAAATAAATATTTTATCAAAAATACCACTTTCAACTGCAACTGGAGCTTTATTTTTCAAAATCATAGAGATTGATTTCTATTTCTTCATTTTTAATTTTTACGACTCTTGTATCCAGCGGATATATAATGAATTCTGCTGCTCCCTGGATTTTTGCCTCTAAAAGATGTCCGGCCAAAGCGGTATAATCTTCTCTTCCCAACGTAATGTGAAGGTGTAGAGTCGGTTTCCCTTCTATCTCAGAGATATTTCCGGAGATATTGGTGACTTCCATCTGTTCTTTAAAAGTCTTATCCACATATTTTTTGGTTGAAGGATTAAAAAAACGAAGTGTTGCTTCACTTACAGCTCCTATTCCTGTAACTTCTCCTGCCAGAATATTTTGGCTTTGAATAAAGTCCGTTAAAGCTTCTGCAATATTAGAACGGTTGTCAAGACTGACGATGTAGATATGATCCACTTTTCTTGCAGACCAATGGTTTCCTTTGTAATTCATGATCTCCTTATTTATCATATTGTTTTTAAATAATTGATGATCCCGATAACATCATCCTGACCAAAGCCTTTGTCGTGTGCATTTTGATAGGTTTGAATCAAAGCTTCGGATAAAGGATAATCAGCGCCTGCATTTTTAGCAAGAAGAATATCTTTCAGCATCAGATCAAGAGCAAATGCCGGAGCATATTGGTCTGCTATTAATAAAGATGTTTTTACTTTGGTAGCACCGCTTCCACTGGCACTTTCATTGATTATTTCCAGCATATCAGATTTTTCAATGCCTAATTTTCCGGCCAGTAAAACAGTTTCTGCCAGTCCCTGATAAATGGTGGAAAGAAAATAATTGATAGATAATTTTCCTGCGATTCCTTTTCCGTTTTCACCCAAATGTTTCACAGATTTCCCCATTTTCAACAGATAGGGCATAGCACGCTGGATGTCTTTTTCTTCACCTCCAGCCATAATGATTAGTGTCCCTTCTTGTGCAGGTTGAGTACTGCCTGCTACGGGAGCATCAATAAAGGAAGCTTCTTTTATTTTCAAGGCAGCTGCAGTTTCTTTTGAGGCTTCCGGGGAAATAGTACTCATATCTATAAAGAGTTTTCCTTGAATATCTAAAGAAAGAATTTCCTCATATACGGCTTTTATAGCACTGTCGTTGGTCAGCATTGTGAATATAATATCGTTGTTTTGTACCAGATCTTTAATTTGGGTATAGACTGAAGACTTCTCTTCAAAATCCCTGGCTTTTTCAGAAGTTCTGTTGTAAACCGAAAGTGGAAATCCTGCTTTTTCAATATTCTTTGCCATAGGGTGGCCCATATTTCCTAGTCCGATGAACCCGATTTTTTCCATTGTTATATTTTTATGTAGTTATTAATTAAGTTTTATGTTGTGAAGCTCCTGAATGAAAAGGAGTTATCTGAAGATATACAAGTTAGATTGTAAAATACGTGTATTTTGCAGCAAAATATCTACCAAATAGCTGATTTACCAAATTAAGTTTTAATTATATTTTTATGTATAAGCTTTTAAAACCGGATAAACTTTCAGAAATTTGCAGCAAATAAGAATCAATGAAGATTGTAGATATAGAGAACTGGAACAGAAAAGAGCATTTTGAATTTTTTTCTAAAATGGCAAGCCCTTATTTTGGATTTACAACAGAGGTAGACTGTACAAAAGCGTATGACACAGCGAAAGAAAAAGGATATTCTTTTTTTGCCTACTATTTTCACAAGTCTATGGTCGCAATTAATACTGTGAATGAATTAAAACTGAGAATTATCGATGGTCAGGTAATACAGTTTGATACGGTTCATGCCGGCAGTACGATTGGAAGACCGGATGGGACTTTCGGATTTTCATTTACTCCTTTCTCAGAAGATTTTGAAACCTTCAATGAAACGCTGCAGGAGGAAATAAAAGGAGTGCATCAGACTTCAGGATTAAGATTAAGCAATGGAAGACTGGGAAAAGACCACGTAAGACACACGACTATTCCATGGAATTCCTTCAGTGCTATATTACACCCTACAGATTTTAATACTACAGAATCAGTCCCTAAAATTGCTTTTGGAAGATTCAATATCCGTGACGGCAGAAAGTATCTTCCAGTTTCTATTGAAGCCCATCACGGATTGGCTGATGGTCTTCATCTTGCCAAATATCTGGAGGAATTTCAAAGACAGCTTGATCAGTAGAGGATTATAGAGTTTGAAGAAAATAATACATATATTGTTCAACAAATAATTAAAGCCGGATCTCTCCGGCTTTTACTTTTAATAATAAATCTTTCGTTTTTCTATTTTCACAATCTGGTCTTTCTCCATCTGCTTTATGGTCCGTATAACTGTTTCTACACGTAATCCGGTGAGTGATGCCAGCTGCTGGCGGGTAAGAGGAATCTGGAAAGAATAAAGCGTTTTATCTTCATGATAACTTTTCAGGTAATCCATCAGCAGTTTTAGTTTACCAACGGGATTTTGGAAAGAAAGATTATACAGCATGATATATTTGTAATACATTCTTTCAGCAAGACATTCGTAAATATTGAGTGAAATTTCAGGGTTACTTTTGATCAGGTCCAAAAAATTCTGCTTCGACATTTTGTAAATAACGGAATCTTCTATCGCTACAGCATTCATAGGATAAGGCCGGTCTACAAACAGTAGAGATTCACCAAAGCTGTGGCCGTCTGAGAATATATTCTGAATAAACTCTTTGCCGTCTTCCGTATAATTATTGAGTTTAATTTTCCCTTTTTTAATCTGATAATAATGGGATGGGAGCTCTTCTTCATGAAAGATTATCTCGCCTGTATGATAAGTTCTGGTTTCCACTCCAAAAGAAATTAATAAACTATCAATAATCATAGTTGTGATTTTATTTATAAAATAAAGGAACATCAATTTTATTGATTTCTCTTATCATGTGGTACCATTCACATACCACATATATTCATTTTTTACACATGCATAGCCCGGAAAACATTGACTGAGATCATAAAAAGTAAAGGCAATAACCCACTACATTTACATCCCACCAAAAATTAATGCGTAAATAAAGGGAAACAGGCTGATAAAAGCAGTTAAGATATTTTTGTTTAAAATATAACGTGGTATCTATGTGGTACGCGGTTTTTATAAAATTTTAATCATTTTTTCTTTCTTTGCCAGTATAAAAATGTAATAAAATTCATAGGTGTGATTTTTTTAACACAATCATTCAATAAATACAAACCATACGTTATGAATTGTTGTATTATAGTAATGAAAACCAATAAAATTTTGAATACATAAAAATTATTTTGTTCCCGATATTAAATTAGCAAAAACCATATTGAGCAGAGAAAAAAATGACTTTGTACAGATTCACAAAAGATGTGGTATCTGAAATGCGTAGAGATGAGAAAGTATTATGAAAAATAGAAAAACTGAACCCAATTTAGAGGATTTGAAACAGAAAATTCTTGTACAAGACGAAATTATGGCCCTGGCCAAAGCAAATTCCCCTCGTCTGCTGAATAAATTCAGACTGGTTCATCCTGATTTTTTTAAAAAGTTATCTGCTATACAGCCAGCCCTTAAAAATTCTGAACTGATCTTTTGTATTTATCTTAAGCTCAATATGACCACTAAGGAAATTGCAACCTGTATTTTTGTAACACCCAAAGCGATACAAAACAGAAAAAACAGGATCAGAAAAAAACTCAACATTCCTTCTGAATTTGATATTTATAAATGGTTTAATGAAATTTAAACCATTTTTTTTATTTAAATTTCTATTACCGCTTTATCCAGATCATGATAGAGAAGAATTTTCCAACGGCTTTCTCTTGCTTCCTTTTCCCATTTAAGGCGTAATTCCATGGCTTTTCTGCCATCGAAATCACTTTTATAGGCTACATGGTATTTTAAATAAGAGGCCTGCGGAAGATCATCAGCCCCATAGAAAACAGTTTCTCCATTTTGCCTGATCCAGAAAACCTGCATAAAAGGAGTGTGTCCTCCTGCCACTTCATAGGAAATCTCATCTGTGATTTGTCCCTTGTCTTCATTCATCCAGATAATATTGGGAAGCTGAATCAGCTGTTCCAAAATAGTAAAATCAAAAGAAGGATTACCTTTCTTTTCCATGGCAAAATCCAGTTCACGTTTCTGTATATAAATCTGGGCATTCGGAAAAGTGGCTTCAAAACCATTATCAGTAGCGGTTACTGCACCTTCAATATGATCTTTGTGAAGATGGGACAGCAATAGCTTTGTGATTTGATCAGGATGAATATTTTCTCTTTCCAGAATTTCTGAAATAACAGTTGCTCCGGACTCATTTTTCCAGCCAATTCCGGCATCCAAAAGAATATAATCATTTTCAGTGATGATAAGAAAAGGCTGTACAGACATTTTGATTCCACCAACTTTATCAAAATTTTCTTCTGTTAAAAGAGTGAAGTCTTTGGTTTTGCTTGCTGAGAAATTGCCTTCTTTGAGCGGAATGATTTTCATGCTGCAAATTTCCTTAATATTTCTAACATTCAAAAGGTTTTCCATCGATATATATCATCAATAAAAACAATCATACAGACAGGGTGTTGAAATCATTCTACTTACCGCAGAATCCTGTATTATTCTTAGAAATGTAAAGACACAGGAAGAATAATTTCTTTTTTTAATGATTATCTTTGATCTCTTAAAAATCTGACGGATGCATTATGATCTGCCGTCAGACCCCTTTCAATTCAAATAAAAACTTTATACGTAATGCAGGAGAGTTCTTCCCAAGGTATTTCCCGGACTGTTATCTGGCTTATGGCCGTTATTTCCGGACTGGTAGTTGCCAACAATTATTATAATCAGCCTTTACTGGCACTTATTTCAGAAGAGCTGCATGTTTCTGAGAGCGCAGCAAGTAAAATTTCTGTACTTACTCAGATCGGTTATGCATTGGGACTGTTGCTGATTGTCCCGTTGGGTGATAAGTTTTTCCGTAAGAAATTGATTTTAATAGACTTGTTTCTTGTTTTTGGATCCCTTTTGTGGATGACCTTTGCCACTCAATTGTGGATGCTGTATGCTGCCAGTCTGCTGATTGGAGCTACATCGGTTATTCCACAACTGTTTGTTCCTATTGCAGCAGAACTTTCATCAGATAAAGAAAAATCGGCCAATATCGGATTGGTAATGTCCGGACTGTTACTGGGAATTCTTCTTTCCCGTTTTGTAGGAGGTATAGTAGGTGAAGTCTGGGGCTGGCGAGCGATGTTTGGTATTGCGGCAGGACTTATGATCCTGGTATGGCTGGCTGTATATAAAATGCTTCCTGAGCTTTCCCTTAATTTTAAAGGAACTTACAAAGAGTTGATGCGTTCTGTTGCTCAACTTGCCAGAACACAACCCGTTCTTCAGCTGGCATCTTTCCGCGGGGCAATGGCATTTGGGTCTATGTGTGCATTGTTTACAACTTTGGTTTTTCACATGGAGAAACCACCTTTTAATGCCGGATCATCTGTTGTAGGAAGTTTTGGATTAGCAGGAGCTGTAGGTGCTTTAGCTGCCGCAAAAGTGGGAAAGCTTCAAAAATATCTGGATATTAACCGCATTATATTATATTCTTTATTGATCGTTATCGGAAGCTGGGGCTTTACTTATTTTGCCGGAGAAACCTATTGGGGACTCATTGTAGGAGTAATTCTTGTAGACCTTGGGGTGCAGTCCAGCCATATTATGAACCAGACCAATTATTTTCTGATCAAATCAAATGCTGTAAACAGACTGAATACAGTGTATATGGTGTCTTATTTCATCGGAGGCTCACTCGGAACCTGGCTGGCATCCGTTGCATGGCAAAAGGCTCAATGGAGCGGCGTATGTCTTGTAGGAACGGTATTTGGGGTATTGGCTTTGATCGCTCATATTTTGTTTTCAAAAAGGGTAAATAGAGCAAACGCAGAGATGTAATTGTTATATTTCTAAGACGTTTAAGGATCGGGATTTTATCTTTGATAAAATCCCGATCCTTTTATTTTCAAACCTATTTAATTTCGAAATCTCTTATTCTTCAATTGTTTCCAGTGCAAGCATCATTTCCCTATGCTTTCCTCCCCATTCATCAAGCTGTTTCCATATAGGGATCAGCTCCCGGGCAATATCTGTAAGCTCATAATCTACTCTTGGAGGAACTTCTGCATAAACAGTCCTTTTTACTAAGTTTTCTTTTTCCAATTCTCTCAGCTGTAGGGTAAGCATTCTTTCCGTTATTCCTGAAATAGAGTTCCTAAGTTCGCTGAAACGTAATTTTCCGTCTTTTAGTTTGTTTAAAATAATCAGTTTCCATCGGCCTCCGATTTTACATACAGCATAGCTCAGGTCACATCCTTGTATATACTGTCTGTTGATATTATTCGTCGAATTTTCTTTTAGCTTTCCCATTACTTACAAATTTGTTAGTACCATACATTTAGCTGTATACAGTGCAAATGTAAGGTTTGAGATTTAATTTTGCACGTAGAAAGCAGAAAATATGCGGCAGTAAGGAACAATAGCGCTCACGTTCCCTGCAAAAACAATAGTAACTTAAATAAAAAATGAAAATGCAGTTAACCTCTAATATAACACAGATTTTAAATCATTTAGAAAAAATACAACCTTTCAATCCACAGGATTCTTTAGACGGAGCCCGTAAATACCTTGAAACAATGTCTCTTCAGCTTAGTGGTAAGAAAGAATCCGTTTCAATGATCGAAGAATTGGATATCCAACAGGAAAACCATCAGATTCCCATTCGGATTTACCGTCCTAACGGAAAGGATGTTCAGAATTCATCGGCTATTATTTATATTCACGGAGGCTGGTTTATAGCTGGAGGATACGAAACCCATGATGCGGTAGTCCGTAAACTGGCTAATAAAACCGGATCTGTGGTTATTTTTATAGATTACCGTCTTGCTCCGGAACATCCTTTTCCAGCGGGCTTAAACGATTCTCTTGACGGTATAAAGTGGGTAATAGCCAATGCAGAATCTTTAGGAATAGATCCTGACAAAATAGGAATTATAGGAGACAGTGCCGGCGGAGCATTGGCTACTGCTGTTTCTACCCAAATGGGCAAACATTTGAAATTTCAGGTGTTAATTTATCCTGCAGCCGATAATCAGCTTAGTTCAAAATCATGGGAAACGTATGAAAACGGACCGGTTCTTAATAAACAGGGGGGTATAGAAGCATGGGACTGGTATCTTCCCAACGAAGAAAAAGATAATCCTTTGGCGATTCCTGTCTTAATACAAGATTTTAAAGAAACTCCACCTACTTTAGTCATTCTTGCAGAACATGATCCTTTGCTTGATGACGGAAAACAGCTTTCTGAAAATATGAAAAATGCAGGCGTTGCACTTACAACAAGTTTCTACAAAGACATGGTTCACGGATTTATGCATATGGGAGAAATTCTGGAAGAAGTAGAGTCTGCCGTAAGTGAAATGGCTGCTTTTGCTCATCAAAATTTAAATTCTGTTGGAGAAAAAGTATAATGAAAAAATACGCATACATTGGATGTCTGGGGTTTATAGCCGTTATTACAACAGAATTTGGGGTCATCGGAATTCTTCCACAAGTTGCAGAACATTATAAAATCAGTATAGACAAAGCGGGGTATCTGTTGAGTGCTTTTGCATTAATTATCGCTCTTACAGGACCTTTCATGACCTTACTTACCTCAGGTTTTGATCGTAAAAAAATAATGCTTACAGCCATTTCCCTGTTTCTGATTACAGGATTTGTGTCTTCTTTTTCACCTCCTTTCTGGCTACTGATGCTGGTTAGGATTTTACCGGCATTTCTCCAGCCTGTATATATTGCAACAGCGTTATCTGTGGCCGTCTCCCAGGCTGATGACCGGAAAAAAAATGAACTGATGGGAATTGTATTTAATGGAGTTGCCATTGCTATGGTTACAACGGTTCCTTTTGCCACATGGATTGCGGGGCTTTGGTCCTGGGAGTACTCATTTATGATACAGACTGCAGTAAGTCTGATTGCTTTAGCAGTCATTTACTTTCTTCTTCCTGCGATGCCTGTAAAAGAGAAAAAATCTTATGGAAATCAGGTCAGAATCCTGAAGCAGCCTCCATTTATTCTGAGTACACTGGCTAACTTTTTCATGATTACCGCATGGTTTTCTACCTACAGCTATTTTGCAGATTATCTGAATAAAGCCAAAGGGATGGATACTTCAATGGTAAGCTATATGCTTTTGTTATTTGGAATTATTGGAGTGATAGCTAATGGAATTGCCGGGAAAATGCTTAATAGAAATGTGGCAGGAACTACCGCTATCTTTCTTTCCGGAACCATTCTGGTACCCATTCTTCTCTATTTTTCTGATGGAAATTTATGGGCAACGATTGCCGTTATCGGAATCTGGGGATTTCTGTATTCACCTAGCTTTCTGAATGCATCTACCTATATGATCTCTTCAGCACCGGAATCACTGGAATTTGCTAATAGTCTTGCCACATCGTTCGGAAATCTGGGTGTGACAGTGGGAACTACAATCGGAGGATGGATAATCGTTACAAAAGGAGTAGAGTATATTCCATGGATAGGTGTTGTTTTCGGGCTTCTTGCATTTCTGATGATGATCTTAAGAGGGATATTCGAAAAGCGCAGCCAGGTATTGTCCAGCTGTCAGAATTAAACTGTAATAATTTTTGTTACATTAAATAAAATACATTACCTTTGTTCTATTAATTTGAATTAAAATTAAATACAATGAAAATAGAAATCTGGTCGGACGTAATGTGTCCGTTTTGTTATATCGGAAAAAATAATTTTGAACAGGCTTTAAACAAGCTGCCTTTCAAAGATGAAGTAGAAGTGGAGTGGAAAAGTTTTCAGCTGGATCCAACTTTAGATCAAAAAAAAACTCAGGATACTATTCAATATTTTAGAGAAAAGAAAGGAGTTCCTGAAGCTCAGGCTACACAAATGCTTAGTCAGGTTACCCAGATGGGAAAAGAAGCCGGAATTGATTTTGATTTTGGAAAAACTCTGATTACCAATACTTTCAGTGCCCACAAATTGCTTCATTTGGCTAAAAAGCACAATAAGTCCAATGAAATGGAAGAGGCATTATTTATCGCTCATTTTATTGACGGAAAAAATGTAGGAGATACTGAAGTTTTGGTTGCTCTTGCAGAAAATTTAGGAATTGATAAAGAGGAGGCAAAACAGGCGGTTACAACAGATAATTTGGATTATGAAGTCAATCAGGATATTCAGGAAGCAAGAAACAATGGGGTTTCCGGAGTTCCTTTCTTTGTTCTGAATGGTAAATATGCAGTTTCCGGAGCTCAGCCTGTAGAAGCGTTTGAAAATGCACTTCAGCAGACTTACAAAGAAACCGTAAGTCCATTTAAGGATCTTTCCGGTGGCAGCGGAGCTTCCTGTGATGCTGACGGATGCAGTATTTAAGATAACAGAACCCCAAAACAAATAAATTGTTTTGGGGTTTTTAATCTAATATATTAGAAGAAACGTATCTTTGTAATGCAGTGCCACAGCTGTATAAATCTGATTTCTCAATGATAAAAATTAACAACGAAACTCACTATTCAATTGATGACACCCTTTTTGTTTTTGCATTGGATTCTGAAGCAGGAACCGTATTTAATGACAAAAATAAATTAATTACAGGCATCGGAAAGGTAAACGCCGCCATCGAATTAACCAAAGAAATTCACGCAAGAAAACCTAAACTGATTGTAAATTTAGGTTCTGCAGGAAGTAAAGGATTTCACAAGGGAGAAGTAGTATGCTGTACAAAGTTCATCCAAAGGGATATGGATGTAAGAGGACTTGGATTTAAATTGTATGAAACCCCTCTATCCGGAGTTCCGCCTGTATTGGAATATGGTCTTAAAATGGATACTTTGAAAGAAGGAATTTGCGGCAGTGGTGACAGTTTTGAAATGAACCACTCCGAAACCGATTATAATATTGTAGACATGGAAGCCTATCCACTGGCATTGATTGCTCAAAAGGAAAAGATCCCGTTTCTATGCCTGAAATATATTTCTGATGATGCCGGAAGTGACGCTGCAGACGATTGGAGCGTACAGGTACATCTGGCTTCTGAAGCTTTTAAGAAAATTCTTTTCTCATAACATTTATTCTTACGATCATGAGTTCAATTATCATAAACAAAGCGGTGGCTGAAGACTTAGAAACTTTACAAAGCTTAGGAATTCAGACCTTCTCAGAAACATTCGCTGAAGATAACACAGAAGAGGCTATGAAAAAGTATCTGGAAGAAAGCTTTAATACTGAAAAGATAAAATCTGAGTTGAATAATCCTGGCTCCTCTTTCTATATTGCCTGGGAAGAAGACAATCCGGTAGGTTACCTGAAAGTCAATTCCGGCAAAGCGCAGACAGAACTTCAGGACGAAACCAGCCTGGAAATTGAAAGAATCTATGTGAAGAAAAGCCATCACGGGAAAAAAGTAGGACAGCTTCTTTATAATCAGGCTTTAGATACTGCTCAGCAACTTAAAAAAACTTATCTGTGGCTGGGTGTATGGGAAGAAAATCTGAGAGCTTTACATTTCTACAGAAAAAACGGATTTGTTGAATTTGATAAACACATTTTCAGACTTGGAGAAGAAGAACAGACTGATCTGATGATGAAAAAAACATTGGATTAAACCTTTTTTGCCCACAGATAGCACAAATTTTCAAAGATAATTGCGTGTTAGGATAAAATATTACCAAATGAACATTTCAGAATTTGTAAAGCATATCAATCAGTATTATCCTTTATCCAAAGAAACGATTCAGGATTTACTGGATATCTGTACGGAAGAATACTATCACAAAAATGATCTTCTGCTGGAATCCGGTTCTATGGCAAGGTATTATTATTTTATCAAATCAGGATTGATAGGGTATTATACAGTAGATGAACAGGGAAATAATATTTATAAAATTTTCTTTGAAGAAAACAGTTTTGCAGCTTCTACAGCCGCCATTATAAAAAATGAACCGAGCGATTTCAATATTATTGCACTGGAAGACTGTTCAGTGATACAATATCCTGCAAAAGCCTATCGTGAACTACTTGAAAAGCATCATGATCTGGCTCTTTTTCATATGTATTATCTGGAAAAAAACTGGGTAGTGAAAAAAGAACCTTTGGAAGTTTCCCTGAAATACGAAACTGCAAAAAAAAGATATTTACAGTTATTTGAAAATAAATCATTGTATAACAGATTAAAACAGCATCATATTGCTTCTTATCTTGGAATAACGCCTACACAGCTTAGCCGGATCAAGAAGGATTTAAATTAAAAAGCTTCAACATATGTTGAGGCTTTTTTTCTTTTTCTGTTGCAATTTTGTTTTATCATAAGATCATTGGTACATTATATGTTTTATAATAAAAACCTTTGATTATCATTAATTAAACCTTTTTTAACATGAAGAAGCTCATCAAAATTGTATTTGTGCTGGCTGCATTTATCCCATTATCAGCACAAAAAATTATTCATCAGGAAATTTTCAGTCCGAAAATGAATAAAAAAATCAAAACAGTTATCATTACACCCAATCTTCAGCCTAATATGAAGTATCCGTCTGTCTATATTCTTCATGGTTTCAGCGGTAATCCAGACAGAATTATGAAACAGGATATTCCTGATCTGGTTAAAAAAGCTCAGGAATTGAAAACAATCTATGTACTTCCGGATGGAAATTACAGTTCGTGGTATGTAGACAGCCCGGTTGTTAAGGATTCTCAATATCAGACTTTTATCGGAAAAGAACTGGTAGAATTTATTGACAAAAATTATCCTGTGAAAGCTGAGAAAAAATTCCGTGGGATTATGGGATGGAGTATGGGAGGCTATGGAGCAACCAATATCGGAGTTACCTATAATAAAACATTTGGTATCGTAGGAAGTTCTTGCGGAGCATTGGATTTCAATTCATTCGGAGAAGGATATCAGAAATATATGGTGAATAAAGTTCTGGGACCACTGGAATCGATCAATCCCATTTTTCTTACTGACAGCAAAATAAAATTCATGGCCGAGGCTGGACAGCAATATATTTTCGATTGCGGTACAGAAGACACTCAGATGATCAATATGAACAGAAATTTTCATAAAAAACTGACAGAAATGAAAATCCAGCATCTCTATACCGAATCTTTGGGGGGCCATGTTCCAGAATATTGGAGCAGATCATTGTCTGAGCAATTGTCTTTATTTGATAGATTTTTTAAACATTAGAAAGCAAAAATGATTTTTAAAATTTAAACAGGAAAATATAATTCTAATAAAAAATCCTTTTTGAGCAATGCTCAAAAAGGATTTACGATTGATTGATGTTCAAAATGCTAACTAATCAGCATATTAAAATTGTTGAAAGTTTTTACCCAAATGCTCTTCTATAACGAAGAACGGATCTTCCGTAAGGGTATGAGCTCTCATATCAATAAGGCTCACTTTACTCATCATACGAAGCATAATTCTTCTCTCACACGGATATTCTATTCCGTCAATATTTCTTACTCCTGCCCGGAAAGCAGATCTTCCGTGAGCACATAAGTGATTATTAACCAGAATAACATCACCTGCCTGAGGTGTAAATCCCGAATAAATCAAGTGTCTGGCTTCTTCCCAGAACTCATGCAGTGTACTTTGCGCTTCATCCGATTGTCTTATGCTGGAATTGAAAAGCTGTTCCGCAGCATCAAATCGCATAAACGGAAGACTATAATTTCCATACAAAACAGAATCTAATGTCTCTTCTTCACTATTTCCCGTTTCCAGGTTGGCATCTTTCGGGATTTTATAAATACGATCAAAAAGAGGTCTGTAATTTTCACCGATAGACTCATGAGAGCGGATTGAGTAAAGAGTAGAAGGAACCTGTTCTTCATTTCTCACATACATAAAGCTTAAATAATCAGCCTGATGTTTCAGGAAAGCATCTTCGGTATGTACGTACAAATCTGTTGAAGATCCCGATCCTGTCTGTGTTTCTTTCATCTTTTCATCAGGAATGATGGCATGGATCAATCCACCTCCTTTACGCTGTGAATAATATTGTACAGGCTTTGATGGCAGCGCTCCATGAATAAGAGCACACGCAAAACCATATAAATTAAATTTTGAATAATCTGCCGACTGCCAATTGGAAGGCGTAGAACCTATATTCTCCTGATCTATATCCATTAATCCGGTAAAGATCAATGCACCATATTGTTTTTTTGAAAAGTCACTTGCAAAATCAGCCGCTAAATTTAAAATTCTCTCTGGTAAAAAATAAGACGCCAGCTGATGTACATGCTTAATAAAATCACGGTTTTCATATGTTTCATACTTTTTCTGAAGATGGAGTGCCGCATCTTTTATCATTCTTCTCTCCTGTGAGGTGACCTCTATGACCGTAGGAAGCAGTTTTACCGCTGTTGAACAGTCTTTATCTAAAATTTCTGTAGAATTCATTAAAAAAAAATTTGGTGTTAACTAATAATTTTTATATTTGTTTTTAATTATTCTAAATAACAATAACCGAGTCAAATTTATGAATAATTACTCAACCACCAAACAAAATCTTAAAAAAATGTAAAAAATAAAAACCTGACTATCAGATATATATAATCGTATATCAAAAAAACCACAACAACTCACAGATTTAAAAAATCACATTACAAAACTTTTATGAACAACAATTTAATTTCCCTAGAAGAGCTCGCAAGCACAACTTCACCTCACATTTCGGGGAATTTTGGGAATATTTTTCATCCAGACAATTATGATCATTATCGTAATGCTGTCAACAGTACTTTAGACCTGGTTCAGGAATTCCTTTACAGAAACAACAAGCCTTTCAGTGGTATAGAAGCCAAAACAATGAAAGGAATGGTACAGCAGATCGACCTTAATCAAAAACTTTCCAATTATAATGAGCTTCTGACGGAAGTAGACGAAATCTATGTAAAACATGCCACAGCTTTTCACCTTCCTCAGTATGTAGCTCACCTTAACTGCCCGGTAGTTATTCCCGCATTGGCAGGAGAAATCCTTGTAAGTGCTATCAATTCTTCACAGGATACTTATGATCAGAGTGCCGGTGGAACATTCATGGAAAGAAAACTGATTGACTGGACTGCGGGTCAAATTGGATATAATACGAGTGAAAGCGATGGCGTTTTCACAGCAGGGGGCTCACAGAGCAATTTAATGGGATTGGTCATGATGCGTGACTGTTTCTCTCAGAAAAGATATAATCACAATATTAAAATGGATGGTCTGCCAGCAGAGGCAAGCAGTTTCAGGATATTTGTTTCAGATAAATCTCACTTCAGCAATTTGAAAAATGCTTCTATTATGGGACTGGGTGAGAAAAGTATTGTTAAAGTTCCTACCGATGAAAGATTCCGTATGGACATTTCTCTTTTGAAAAAATACATTAAAAGAGAAGAACAATTAGGAAATATTCCAATTGGAATCGTGGCTACCGCAGGAACAACAGACTTTGGAAATATCGATCCATTAGAAGATATCGCAAATATTGCAGAGCATTATAACATTTGGATGCACGTAGATGCAGCTTATGGTTGTGCTTTATTATTAAGTGATAAATACCGTAACCTGATTAATGGTATTGAGAGAGCAGATTCCGTAACGATTGATTACCACAAATCATTCTTCCAACCCATCAGTAGCAGTGCCTTTATTGTTAAAAATAAAAAAGAACTGTTGATTCTTAAACATCACGCCGATTATCTGAATCCGAAAGAAATGGATGAAGAAGAAATTCCGGCACAGATCAATAAATCTATTACGCAGAGTACCCGAAGATTTGATGCTTTAAAACTTTGGTTTACCATAAGAATGATGGGAAGAGAGCAGCTGGCAGAATATACAGATACCGTTATTGATCTTACCAAGGATGCGGCCGCAATGATTACTGAAGATGCAGATTTTGAACTTCTTTCAGATTCGGATTTAAGTGTTCTTGTTTTCAGATATGTAAATCCGGAAATCAGTGATCTGAACGCCCTGAATCAATACATCAAGATGAAACTTTTCTACAGCGGAGAAATCCTTGTAGCAAGTACAAAAGTGGATGGTAACTTCTATCTGAAGTTTACGTTCCTGAACCCGATTACGACGACTGAAGACATTCATCAAATTCTCACCACAATCAAAAAACATGGAAAAGACTTTAATTCAGAAAAATAAAACGGGAGCCCGGGAAATTACACTCAGAATTCTGCTGAACGGAATGCTGAGAGAACTGGGAAACGGAAAATTCTATCAGGGAGTTCCGAAATATGATCTTCTTACAGCAAAAGCTCTTCAGAACAGCAATTATTCGCTGTATATGAGGTTTGAAATGAAGAAAAGCGGGCTATTTTTATTTGCTCCGGTTTCTTATCGTTCTGAGACCCTTTTTCATGAATACGAACCTGTTTTATGGGCTGTAGACCACAAAAATCAAGAGGTTTTTGAAGTTAATGATGAAAAACTGACTGAACTGGTTTACAAAGAGTTTTCTGAGACGACTAACGAAAGTGGATTCAGGCAATTTGTGGAAAGAATTCAGAGCAGCTTAAGAAATCTTGAATTAACGACAGAAGCATGTCTTCAGGACGATCAGCTTTTAACATATTCTTTTCTTGAATCTGAACAAATGCTTCCTGCAGGACACAATCTGCATCCTTTCACCAAATCAAGAATGGGCTTCTCTGAAGAAGAACAGTTTTTATATGGCCCTGAATTCGGTAAAGGATTTCAGCTGGATTATTTTCTGATTCACAAAGACTGTATCACGGAAAAATCTCTTCCGGGGATTTCAGCAAAAGAAATCTTCGAAAAATGGACTTCCTTACCGGAAAGCTACGATTTTGAAAACACAAATGATTTTTATATCGTTCCATGCCATCCATGGGAAGCAAAGTATCTTCTATCAACCGAAGAATACCCTGAAATGCTTGGATCCGGGAAAATTATTCATATCGGACCACTGGGTGAAGATTTTTATGCAACATCTTCTATCAGAACGGTATACAATCCGGACTTCAGCTGGATGCTGAAATTTTCTCTGCATGTTTTAATGACAGGCTCTGTAAGAACAAACAGCTTAAAAGATCTCAACAGAGGATATGCTTCCGCAATCTGGTGGCAGCATGAAAAAGCCTCATTTGAAAAAGCCTTTCCCAACTTTAAATTATTGCTGGAACCTTCCACCTTAAGCGTTCATTATGAAGGGAAAAATATGGACAGTCTGAATATACTGCTCCGTGAAAATCCTTTTTCAAATGAAGATAAAGTCATTTTATTGGCAAGGCTTTGCCAGGATGAATCTACAGATGGATTCAATTTTACGACTCATTTCTTTAAGAATGTGGCGAATCAGCTGGGTGTAGATGCTGAAAAAGCAGCTATTATCTGGTTTGAAAAGTATGTGAATCTATTGCTTTCCCCTTTAAACAGATTGTTCAATCAATTAGGGATGGCTCCGGAAGTTCATCAGCAAAACCTTCTTGTTCAGCTTGACAATCAGCTTTTACCGCAGTCTATCTACGTAAGAGACGGACAGGGATATCTTATTAAAGACAGTTTCAAAGAAAAATATCAAAACCTGATTAAAGATTATCCTGAAGTTGAAGATCTTTTCATCAGAGATGAGCGCCTTCTGGATATTGTTTCCCACCATCTTTTGGTAAGCAATCTGAGTGCTTTGATCTCATCAATAGGTAAAACAGGGTTGGTTAAAGAAAGAAAACTGATCCATATTCTGTACAGAGAATTTGAAAACCTTTATGAATCAGAGCCTTCTTCATTGACAGATTATGCATTGAATCAAAGATATTGGGCAGTAAAATCAAATCTTCAGTCGGCGGTGTCTGATGTAGATGGCGGAGTGAATGCGGCCTCTATTTCTTATGCTAAAGTTCCAAACCTTCTTCATAAACATTTCTTCTCAGATCAATTGATCCATCCTCAGGGAAAAGAAGTTTTCTTTAAAAGATATTTCCAGAAGGAAGATGTAATCATGAGTATGCGTCCTATAGATCTTGAAAATGACCTTGAAATGCTTCATGAATGGTTTAATCGCGAACATGCCGTAAAAATCTGGCAAATGAACTGGCCTATTGATGAATTGGAAACGTATTACAGACTGATGCTTCCAAGTGATGAAGCCCACAGTTATATCATTGCAGGTAATGATGAGCCTTCCTGTAATATAGAGGTGTATTGGGCTTGCAGAGATATTGTAGGCGATTATTACGAAGTGCTGCCTACAGATTACGGAACGCACCAGTTCATAGCACCTACTGATCCTAAAAAGAAATTTGTATCTCCATCTACACAATCTATGGTTGACTATGTTTTTGCACAGCCGCAGGTAGGTAAAATGGTAGGAGAAGGGTCTGTAGACTCACTTGCTTCTATGATGAACAAAGCCCATGTAGGCTTCAAAGTAGAAAAAGTAATTGAAATGCCTCATAAAAAAGCCAATCTGAACTTCTGTTACAGAGAATGGTACTGGGAAAAATTCCCACAGAATAAAGAGGTAAAAATCACCACAAACATCACAAAAAATGACTAACGAAGCCGTATACAATGTAATAGGCATAGGTATAGGCCCTTTTAATCTGGGACTTGCCGCATTATCCAATCCGATTCCGGAACTCAAGACCCTTTTCCTGGACCAAAGAGATGGTTTCGATTGGCACCCGGGATTGATGATTGACCATGTAACCCTGCAGACTCCATTTTTGTGCGACTGTGTATCCATGGCTGATCCAACCAATCCTTTAAGTCTTTTGAACTATCTGAAGGAAACCGGAAGATTGTACAAATTCTTTATCCGTGAAAGCTTCTTTATCCCAAGAAAAGAATACAACCGTTATTGCCAGTGGGTTATCGAACAACTTCCAGAGTGTCGTTTTTCAACGCAGGTGGTTGATATTACTTATGAAGATGGATTATATCTGGTGACGACAGTTCATACCAAAACCAAAGAAACTACGGTTTTCAAAACCGAGAGACTGATTTTGGGAACCGGAACACAGCCACATATTCCTTCTTTCATTCCGAAAGATGATTCCAGAATCATTCATACAAGTTCTTATCTGTATAGAAAAGAGGAACTTTTATCTCAAGGAAAGAAAATTGCCATTATCGGTTCTGGTCAGAGTGCTGCTGAGGTATTTTATGACCTTCTTCAGAGCAGAAATGAAAACACACAGTTGGGTTGGTATTCCCGCCCGGACAGATTTTTCCCTATGGAATATTCTAAACTGACACTGGAACTTACATCGCCTGATTATGTAGAATATTTCTACAACAGAAATGAATCTGCCAGGAAAACCATTTTAAGCAAACAGCAGGCTCAGTTTAAAGGAATCAATTACGATCTGATCAATGATATCTATGATTTTATTTACGATCTGAATATAGACAATGCTGATCCTAATCTTAAAATCATTCCTAACAGCCAGCTGAATACAGTAGACAACAGCAATCCTGATTTTATCAATCTTGAGTTTACACAGCTGGAGCAGGAAGTTCCTTATGATCAGGAAGCCGATTATGTGATTCTTGGAACCGGATACCGTTATCATGAGCCTGCATTCTTAAAGAATATTCAATCCAGAATCAAGAGAGATTCCAGCGGATTGTTTGATGTCAACAGAAATTATTCAATAGATCATAACGGAGGCGAAATCTATGTGCTTCACGCTGAAGTTCATACTCACAGCTATATTTCTACCGACCTTGGAATGGCTGCTTACCGTAATTCCTATATCATCAATGATATTCTGGGAAGAGAGCATTATAAAATTGAAAAGAAAATTGCTTTCCAGGACTTTGATGTAGAAAAATATGCTGATTTACCAACTGCCAAAATTTAATCATAAAATGAACACCAACTTAAAAAATACAGTAAGCCAGGAAAATTGGAATCAGGCTAACAGAAATCTAATGGCCAAAACCATCGCAGAACTGATGCACGAAGAGCTTCTAAAGCCCGTAGTAACCTTTGAAGATAAAGACGGATATACTGTTTTTAAACTTGAAACCGGACTTGAAAATATTACGTACAGCTTCCGCGGACAGGAGAGAATGATGGATTACTGGCATATTGATAAAGACAGCATTACAAAAACTGAAAACGGTGAAGACCTGTCATCAGTAGATGTAGCGGCTTTCTTTCTGGAAATGCAGTCTGTATTTGATTTAGATCCTTATACGATTGCAAGATATACGGAAGAGTTGCTGCACACGTTGTATTGTGATGCTTTAATTTTATCAAGAGGAGTAATGTCTTCAAAAGACCTTGCTGATGCAGATTATCAGACTGTGGAGCACAATATGACCGGACATCCGTGGGTTATTGTGAACAAAAGCAGACTTGGTTTTTCTCCAAGAGATCTTAAAACATTTGCCCCTGAGGCTGATGAAAATTTAAAAGTAATCTGGTTAGCTTCCCATAAAAGCAGATCATCATTTCAATCTTTGGAACATATTGACAGAGAGCAGTTTTATCGTTCTGAAATAGGAGATTTGCTGTATAATGAGTTTCAGCAGCAATTGATAAGCGAAGGAAAAATTGTTGAAGACTATCATTTTATCCCGGTACATCCATGGCAGTGGGAGCATAAGCTTCAGATTCATTTTGCGGGAGATATTGCTTCCGGACTTTTAATCCAATTGGGAGAGGGTAGTGATACGTACAGTCCACAGCAGAGTATCCGTACTTTGTTTAATGTAGATCATCCAAAGAAAAGATATTTGAAAACAGCTGTCTCTATTTTGAGTACAGGAAATATCAGAGGACTGTCTCCTAAGCAGATGAAAATTGCTCCTGCCATTACCGATTGGGTAAAAGGCTTAATTAAAGACGATGCTTACCTTGAGAATAAAGAGACTATTTTCTTAGGAGAAGAAGCCGCTATCACTTATTTACATCCACAGTATGGAGCTATCGCCAGCGTTCCTTACCAATATAATGAATTCCTTGGAGCATTATGGAGAGAAAGTGCTGAAAACTATCTGAAAGAAGATGAGCAAATGGTAACCATGGCTTCTTTACTGTATGTAGACGAAAATGGAGTTCCATTGGTTCAGGCATTTGCAGAAAAAGCAGGCCTGAGTATTGAAAAATGGATTGAAAGCTATCTTGACGCTTATCTTACGCCATTACTACACATCTATTACACGCATTCATTATGTGTAACGCCACACGGAGAAAATATTATGGTTGTTTTGAAAAACGGAGTTCCACAGAGAATTGTGATCAAAGATTTTGTGGATGATATCGTTTTAACAACTGAAGCCAGAGAAAAGCTTCCTGCTCACCTTGCAGATGGCCTGATTCAGTCTTCAAACAAAGAAAATATCCCGTTGTTTATTCTGCTGGGAGTTTTTGATGCCTTCTTCAGATATCTTTCAAATGCACTGCATACGTATTCAGACTTTAAAGAAGAAAAATTCTGGGAACTGGTTCACAACTGTGTAGAAAACTATAAAGCTGAGAATACGCATCTCCAGGAAAGATACGAAAAGTATGACCTGTATGTTCCTGCATTCAAAAGATTCTATATCAACAGTCTGCGTCTGAAAAACAATGGTTACAGCGAAAATAAGGCATTTGCGATTCCAAGAAAAGATGGAGCATTGCCTAATCCGTTGTATCAGATTGCCAATAAAAATTCAGCAGCAGCAGTATGAGGAAATTCCTGCATATACTAAAAGAAGGAGCGGTTTTTGCCTATGGAGCTATAGCCGGGAAAAAGGTCGAATTGACTTCCGGAAGCATCAACCGTTCCATCTTTAGCCTTGCCATTCCCATGGTAATGGAACTTGTCATGGAATCTGTTTTTGTGAGCGTCAATCTATTGATTATTGCAAAATTAGGAGACAAAGTTCTGGGCCTTGTGGGAATTACAGATAACTACATCAACTTTGCTTATGCCATAGCAGTAGGGTTAGGCATTGCTGCAGCTACTCTCACAGCCAGAAGAGCAGGTGAAAAAGATCAGGAAGGAATGGGCAGAACAGCTCAGTATATTATCCTTCTCGCCTTGTTTTTTGCTGTGCTTATTGGTGGTATCTCCTGTTATTTCTCCGCTGAAATTGTTGATTTCCTTGGTGTCAACGCCAATGCCGTAGTTGATGGAGTATCTTTTTCAAGACTGGTCTTTCTGAGTATTGGGCTTGTGATTCTCCGCCTGTCGGTGAACGGACTTTTCAGAGGTGCGGGTGATGCAGATATTGCAATGAAATCACTTTGGATCTGCCATATTTCCAATATCATCTTTGCCGTGATTCTTGTTTTCGGATTAGGGTTTATCCCTGCTTTCGGGTTGATGGGATTGGCTTATGCTACGGTTTTATCAAGAACGTTAGGAGTCTTATACCAGGCTTTTATATTTCTGTCCGGTAAAACCAGTATCAGCATCAGAGTTCCTTTTCAGCTTGATATACCATTGTTGCAGAAGATTCTGAAAATAGCCTTTGGAGGATTGGTTCAGTATATCATTCCAACATCCAGCTGGCTGATTATGGTGAAGATCATCTCTACCTTCGGAACAACAGCTCTTGCAGGATACATTATTGCCCAGCGTATTGCTTCAGTAGCAACGATGCCTGCCTGGGGAATAGGAAATGCAGCAGGAGTTCTTACAGGACAGAATCTGGGTGCAGGAGAGCCTGAGCGTGCAGAAAAAACAGTCTGGAGAGCAGGAACAATCAACATGACTTATCTGGTAATAGTAGCCTTATTCTGGCAGATTGCAGCGGAATATGTGGTGAAATTTTTCACTACAGAACCTGAAGTCGCAAGATATGCAGTTCAATACATCCATGTGGTTTCTATGGCTTATTTGCTATTAGGATTCACCATGGTGATCAGCCGTGCTCTGAATGCGGCCGGAAACATTCTGCAGGTTACACTGCTGTACCTCGTCATGTTTTATGTGATTCAGCTTCCTTTGGCCTATCTCTTAGGAGTAAGGTTTCAGTGGGAACTGAGAGGAATATTTACCGCTATCGTTTCTTCGGAAATTGTCTTAGCCGTGTTATTCCTAATGATTTTTAGAAATGGAAAATGGAAAACTATAAAAATTTAAAATGAACACTACAGAAGAATTTTATGAAATTATCGCCTCTGCCATCGCCATAAAAAAAGAATTGGTAGATGAAAAACTAACGTATCAGGAAATCCCGGAATGGGATTCTATGTCTCATCTTCTTATCGTAGAAGCGCTTGAACAGTTTTATCAGATCAAATTTGATTTTAATGATATTCTTGAGATGGGAACCGTCGGGAAGATTCGCGAAAAAATGAAAAAATACGAAGTATTCGTAGAAAACTAAGCATATGAAAATTTTAGAAAATGTAATTGCCAATAAGAACTTGGGGTTTACAGATGCTTCCACCGGTAAAACAATACCGGTGGGAACGCTGTACCGGTCTTTAGGCTTAAATCCGGTAGAAAAAGGGCTGCTCTTTTTGTACAATGACAATCAGCTGTCCAGTATTGAGGTACTCCTCAATTTTTACGGAACAGCGCACACCATTGCGGTACTGGGACAAAAGCTACATGAAGAATTCAAAGAACGTATCGAGGCAGAATACCGTCCGAAATATATCTTTGATCCGCAAAGAGAAGCTATTGAAGGATACAGCCTGAAAGAATTCTCAGACCACATCAGAATCTTTGCAAAGGATGACTATAAGAGTGAAGTTACAATTCATCCTGACATTAAAATCCTTTTGAGTACTTCAGGGACAACAGGTGTTCCGAAACTGGTTAAATTATCAGATGAAAGCCTTTATCAGAATGCTTTGAGCATCCTTCAGTATATGCCTGTTCAGGAATCCGATGTGGTTCCTTTAAACGTTCCTATCAACTTTGTATATGGATTCTCTATTTTCACCACCAACTGTATGCGTGCCGGAAGAATTGTCTGTACAGATAAAGACATTATGCAGAAAGCATTCTGGGATGAAATGGAAGAGTATGGCTACAGTACTTTGGGCGGAGTTCCTTTCCTTTATGAGAACCTGAACAGAATAGGATTTTTCAGAAAAGATTCTCCAAGCCTAAGGTATTTTACTCATACCGGAGGCGTAATCAATGCTGAGCTTAGAAAAACCATTTTCTCTTATTGTCATGAATTTAAAAAAGAATTCTTTGCGCAATATGGTCAGACCGAAGCAGGAGGAAGAATGGCTTATCTTACCACAGAAGGATTGCTGGAAGCTGAAACTTCTATCGGAACTCCGGTACACAACGGAAGTTTCAGAATTGATACTGAAACCGATGAACTTCTCTTCTCACACATGAGTATTTTCGGAGGTTATGCCAATAAACTGGAGGATCTTGCCACTTATGAGCAACCTTCCGTACTCCATACCGGAGATACCGCCAGAAAAGGGGAGAACGGAATTTATTATATCACAGGAAGAATAAAGCGTATCATGAAGCTTTTCGGAATACGCCTTAATCTGGATGAGGTAGAATTCATTCTTAAAAATGAAATGCAGGGCAATACCTTCGTATGTCTGAATGCCAATGATAAAAAAATCGTTGTGTTGTATGACAATCCGGACATTGATCCTCAGATCATCACCGAAACCATTAAAAATAAACTGCGTATCAACCCGCAATATGTACGCGTCGAACTTATAGAATCATTTCCATTATCACAAAACGGTAAAATAAACTATCCCCTGTTACAAAACTTACAGCATGAAAACATCTAAAACCCTTATATTACTTCTTGGTCTTGCTTTATCTTCAAACTCGCTTTCTGCACAACAGGGCGACAGAATTCATGGCAAGATCATGCTGACAGAACAGGCACCAGTAAAAAATGCAATTTTAAGACTTGTCAATACGTCTTATCAGGCAAAAACCAATAATTTAGGAGAATATTACTTTGAAAATGTACCACCTGGAGAATATACGCTTCAGGTGGTTTTAAATGACATCGAACTGATGAGGGAATCTATCCATATTCAGAAAGATGTCCACGAAATTCCTGCGATTTATGCCCCATTACACAATAATGTGATTGAGGGAATCACTGTATATGCAGTGAGCAGAAATAAATTTCTGGATAGAGATAGCACTTCAGTAGCTAAAATGCCTCTGAAAGTTCTTGAAAATCCACAGGCTTATACAAGCATCAACCAGCAGATCATGAAGGAACAGCTTACTTACGATATCTCGGAAGTACTGAAAAATGTTCCGGGTATGGTCAAAATGCAGGGAAGCCCGGGAAGAGGTTCAGGAGACGGAAGTTTCTATTACAGCCTTAGAGGTTTCCCAACCAAAGTATCCATGGTAGATGGTGTTCCGGCAAATACCAATGGTGAGATAGATCCTGCCGACATTGAGCGTCTGGAGGTGATCAAAGGGCCTTCAGGAACTCTATATGGAGGTGCTGTAACTTCTTTTGGAGGTCTTATCAATGCAGTAACCAAAAAACCAAAAGACTATTTCGGTGGCGAGGCTTCTTATCTGATGGGAAGCTACAATCTGAACCGTGTAACCGCTGATGTTTATGGTCCCATTACAGAATCCCGAAATATACTGTTCCGCTTAAATGCAGCGTATCAATATCAGAATGGTTTCAGAGATTCTGAATTCAGAAAATCATTTTTTGTAGCACCTACGATAAGTTATCAGGTTAATGACAGACTTAAATTTAACCTTGGAGCTCAGATTTACAATTATGAAGGAACCAATACACCGATTATTTTCCTTCCGAGAACAAGAGCTTATTTTGCTCATAATCCCGATGAACTTGGCTTCGACTGGAAAAGATCTTACTCCAATAATGATATGACCTTAAAAGCTCCGTCAATCAATGTAAAAGCAGAAGCTGTCTACAAAATTGCAGATAAATGGACTTCACAGACCTTGCTTTCAAGAAACTTCAGAAAAACAGAAGGTTTGTACCAATATCAGTTTATCAGAGGAAATACCAGTGATGCAATGTTAGAACGTAATGTACAGTGGCAGAATTCAGAAGCTTCTTCTACAAGTGTTCAACAAAACTTCAATGGAGAATTTAACATCGGAAAAATAAAAAATAAAGTCTTGATAGGATTAGACTATCTTAACCAGACAATTAATAATAACCATTCTCCAATTGTGGTATTCGACAATGTGGATGGACAAAACCTGACAGGCAGCTATGGAAGTATTTCCAAAGATCTTGCTCTTCAGAAAATTCAGGCCGCTACCCAAGCCGCTATTCTTGCTGGTAAAACACCTTTGGTAAGAAATACCACTGCCTCCAATCTTTATGGGGCTTATATTTCAAATGTAACTCACATTACTGACCGTTTGACTACATTGATCAGTTTGCGTATGGACCATTATGAAAGCAAAGGCCAGCTGAATCTGAACGATAACAAACGTGCAGGAGAATTCAACCAAACAGCGTGGTCTCCAAAAGTAGGTGTTGTTTACCAGATTCTTAAAGATCAACTCTCTGCTTATGGTAACTATATGAATGGTTTCAGTTATACAGCACCTGTTACGCAGCAATTGGCTGATTATAGCGGAGATATGAAACCACAGATGGCGAACCAGTGGGAAGTAGGAATCAAAGGAAACCTTTGGAGAAACAAGATTAACTTTACCGTTTCATATTACGACATTCTTGTTGACAATATCCAGAGAGGAACCGGAGTCATCCGTGACGGAAAAGAATACAGTATTGTTATTCAGGATGGACAGCAAAGAAGTAAAGGGATTGAAATCGAAACCATCATGAATCCTGTTCAGGGATTGAATATTATGGCGGGATATGCCTACAACCACAGCAGATATGAAAAAGCAGATCCAGCTGTAGATGGCCGCCGTCCGGAATCTGCAGGTCCAGCGAATGTATTCAATTCATGGATCAGTTATATTCTTCCTATCAGAGGATTTCAGGGACTTGGAGTTGGCTTTGGGGTAAACCGTGTAGGAAAACAGATTACCGGAAACAAGGTAGTTACCGGACAGTTTGCATTTCCTGCCTATACTTTAGTCAATGCTTCCATTTCTCTTGAAAAAGAAAGATACAGATTAGGATTTAAAATGAATAATCTGGGTAATGTACAATATTTTGCAGGGCAGGGAGTGGTAGTCGCACAGATGCCTCGTAATTTTGTTGCTGAGGTTAGCTTTAAATTTTAAGAATGAAGTTAAAGTTTAGAAAAATAGCATATCAGTTACATCTATGGCTCGGACTAACGTCCGGGCTTATAGTTGTTATTATGGCTGCTACAGGATGTATCCTGGCTTTTGAAGAAGAATTAAAACACATTGTTCACCCCAACAGATATTTCGTTGAAAACATCGGTAGAAAAAAACTTGAATTATCTCAACTTACGGAAAAAGCAGAAAAAGCACTTCCTGAAGGGTTGAAAGTCAAAAGAGTGGTAATGTCTTCCGATCCCTCGCGAACCTATGTCTTCCGAACGCTGAAAATGGATGAGGAAGCATGGACGTATTGGGGGACTTATCTTTATTATTACCGGATTTATGTAGATCCCTACAATGGAAAAGTGCAGGAAGTAGAAGATGCCAAAAAAGATTTCTTTGAAATTGTGCTGGATCTCCACAGAAGACTTCTGCTGGGAGAAAAAATAGGAAAAACAATTACCGGTTATTCCACATTGATTTTTGCAATTATCCTTTTATCGGGGCTTGTGATATGGTATCCCCGTAAAATGAGTAAAACCATGCTGAAAGGAATGTTTTTCATTAAAACATCAGCCAATTGGAAAAGGATCAACTATGACGCTCATAATGTGCTGGGTTTCTATGCTGTGATTCCTTTACTCTTAATCTCTTATTCCGCATTGATATGGAGCTTTGAAGATGTAGACAAATGGGTAAAGAATACACTGAACGGAAACACTACAGAAAAGAAAGCCAAAAGTACCATCCCTTCCGAAGAACTTTCAGACCGGAATAACATCCTCAATCTGATTGGAAATACCATGGAAAAAGGACTGAAAGATAAGAAGTCAGCACTTATCAATTTTCCAAGATCGGAAGAGGGAACGTATTATGCTGAACTTACTTATGATGGAAGACAATACAGAAATGAACATTTTAATTTTGATCAGTATTCAGGAGATATTTTAAAATCTCAATCTTATAAAAACAAAAATATCGGATATGGAACCGCATTAAGAGAAAGAAATTATGATCTTCACACCGGAAGTATCCTGGGACTGACTACCAGAATTATTTATTTTCTGGCGGCTGTTATCGCACTATCACTTCCCATTACCGGATTTATCATTTATTTGAATAAGAAAAAGAAGAAACCAAAACATAAGAAAAACAAAGTAATTTTTCCTTCTCATTATCAGTAAAGGCCTCTGGAAAGAGGCTTTTACTTTTTTTTAAAACCACAAAAGTCACAAAAGTTTTATTTTAAAAACACATTAGTTCACTTAAGTAAGTTTAAAAAGATACCGCAGAAAAGTTCACATAAGAAGAAAATCAAAGATTTTTTCAAAACTTAGGTGTACTTTATTATGTATGAAATTTAGCTTTAAAAAACTTAATCGGTTAAGAACTTTTGTGACTTTTGTGATCAAAAATAATCAATTTAAAAGGTTAGAACTTCATATTATCCAGTATCAATTTTATCGAAGATAAAATCCTCGCGCCTTAAAACACATTGTTTTGGCCCTTATTTGCGCCTTCGCGTTTTCCAACTAATAAAATAATCAGTTTATCAATCCCTTCACATTTTTCGAAAAAACCTCAATCCCTTTGTTCATCTCTTCAAAATTAAGATCACCAAACCCCAGTCGCATGGCGGTAAGACCTTTATTCTGATACAACAGTGTTTTAGGAATGAAAAGATTATCTTTTGCACAGTTTCGGCTCAATTGCATCAGATTCAGTGGAATATTCCATTCCAGCCAAATGGCAAGACCGCCCGAAGGTTTCTGAAAGGAGATAAAATCACCCAGGTTTTCTTCCAGAAGCGCAGAAAAATAATCACGCCTTTCCTGATAAACTTTTAAAGATTTTTTCAGATAGCGGTTGATTTCCCCTTCTGCAATCATTTCTCCAAGGGCTCTTTCCATTAGAATATCACCCTGACGATCGATAATTCCAAGGTATTTACGCATTTCTGTCATCAGATTTTCAGGAGCCACGATAAATCCTGTCCTGAATCCTGGAGCCAAAGATTTCCCGAAAGAACCGATATAGATCACCATTCCATTGGTATCAGCACTGGCTAAAGGAAGAATGGGGCTTTTATCGTAATGAAATTCATAATCATAATCATCCTCCAGAATAATAAATCCATATTCATTCGCAAGTTCCAATAATTCAAATCTTCTCTGAGCGCTCAAAGCAACAGTAGTAGGATAGTGGTGATGAGGTGTCAGATAAAGCATTCTTATTTTCTGCTTTTTACAGGCTTCTCTTACACTTTCTACGATAATTCCTTCCTCATCAATAGGGATAGAAACAATATCAACCCCCGCTTTCATAAAAATCATATTGACGGAAAAATAACTTAAAGCTCCTACTAATACAATATCGCCAGCCGAAAGAAGAATTTCGGAAACAATATAAATACTCATTTCAGTACTTCTGGTAATGAGCAGATTGTTCTTGGAAATAGGGAGTCCACGGGAGAGATTCAGATATTGTGATAAATGTTCTTTAAAAAACTCACTTCCATCATGATTATAATGTCCTAAAGCCTTCTGATTGGATTTACGCTTCAGAATAGAACTGTAAAACCGGGAATGCTGCCCGATCTGCGTCAAACGGATATCAGGCACTCCATCATTAAAGACATATTCACAGTCCGAATGTTCAAAAGGATTATCAAGAATATTGGATGTTTTGAATGAAAAACCGGTCGATATTGGATAGTTTTGAAGGTTATTTTCCTCAAAATCGTTCACTTTTACAGGTTTTTCCTGATCCTTTCCAATGACAAATGTTCCTTTATTCGGAAAACTCTCTGTCCAACCCTGAGCCGACAATTCATCATACACAGTAACAGCTGTATTTCTATGGATTTCCAGCATTTCACTGAACGTTCTTGTTCCCGGAAGTTTCGTTCCAAAAGGTAAAAAGCCTCTTTGAATAGCATTGATCAACTGATTCGCAATCTGCAAATAGATAGAAGTCTCTGATTTTCTATCAATCTTTATAAAACTTTCGTAAGGAATCTTAACCGGACTATCCATAATATCAAAACTGGCACCATACAACCATCCGGCAATATACTACTTTTGACATCAAAATAAAAATCTATGGAATTTCATCATCTGTTAAAAAAAATTGTACAGGAAGGAAGTACCCACGCCAAATGGCTGAATACACTTTCTTTCATGGAAAATGCCGGTGCAAGAAAAATATCAAAATGTGAACATCCAACTCTGGTTTCTCAGATCCAGCTGAAACATGCTGCTGAAGAGCACCGCCATGCTTATTATCTAAAAAAACAGATCGGGAAAATAGATCCTGAATTATGTAAAACCTACGAAAGTACAGAACTTCTGGCTCCCATAGCAACAAGCCAATATCTTCACTCATTGGACATTAAAGCCTGTCGTTATCTTCAGAAAGCTTTTAATCTTAATAAAACAGATATTAAATATGCTGCATACCTTTTTGTAACCTATGCTATTGAGGTACGTGCTGATGAACTTTATCCTGTCTACCAGCAGGTTCTTACCGAAGCTTCTTCCAGAATTATGGTAAAATCTATTATTCTTGAGGAAGAAGGCCATCTTGAAGAAATGATCAACCAGCTTAATGAATTTTCACCAGACTGGAAAAAGCATGCAGACCATGTTTTAACAATAGAAAAAGACCTGCACGAAGAATGGATTAATGCTGTTACAGAAGAAGTAGCTCAGTTGAATTATGCTTAGTAATAGCAATCGCTTTCAGGAATCTCTTAACAAAAGAAAAGAGGAAGGAACATTAAGACGTTTGCGACTTCAATCTGATGGAATTGATTTCTACTCCAATGACTATCTGGGATTTGCAAAAAGTAAAGAACTTCAGCATTTACTACTGCAAAAGATTACAGATAATCCTCAATTGCTTTCAGGAAGTACAGGTTCGAGGCTCATTAGTGGAAACAATGATATTGCGGTTTCTGTAGAAAATTATATTGCTCAGATGCATCAGTTTGAATCTGCATTACTTTTTCCGTCTGGATATAATGCCAATCTGGCCTTGTTTTCTACGCTTCCCAGCCGTCATGATATAATTATTGTAGACGAACAGATTCATCGGTCGGTACATGATGCCTGCAAACTGTCGAATGCTAAAAAATTAAAGTTCAGGCATAATGATCTTGAGGATCTTGAAAACATTTTAAAAAGACAGGAAAACCAATGCTATATTGCCATAGAAAGTCTTTACTCTATGGAGGGAGATTTTGCTCCTATTCAGGAAATTGCTGAGCTTGCTGATCAGTATAATGCCTATTTGATTGTTGATGAAGCCCATGCATTTGGAGTTTTCGGATATGGATTGATTGAAAAATATCAGTTACAACATCAGGTTTCAGCAGTTGTGGTGACCTATGGAAAAGCACTCGGATCCCATGGAGCAGCAATCCTCTGCAATGAAACAGTAAAATCTTATCTGATTAATTTTGCGAGTCCGTTCATTTATAGCACATCCGCACAGGATTTTCAGTGGATGAGTATAAAAACAGGATATGAATTTTTAGATCAAAATCATGACCTGGCGATAAAACTTCAGGACAATATTAAAATTTTCCGAAGCCAAAATCTAGAGTCTCCATCAATGGAAACAAGCCCGGTTCAGGCTATTGTAATTCCTGATAATCAAAAACTGAAACAATTACAGGATACTTTATCTGAGGAAGGATTCTTAGCCTATGCGATATATAGCCCCACAGTAAAAGAAGGAAGTGAACGATTGCGGATATGTCTTCACAGCTTTAATACAGAAAAGGAAATTATAAAACTGACAGGAATCATTAAAGAATTTATTTAAAAGAAAAGAGGAGAAATAAAGCAATTTTCTCGAAAAACTTCCAAACCCCGGAACACGAATCCCGAATCTCGAAACACATGAAATTATTTATAACAGGAATAGGAACCGAAATCGGAAAAACAGTCTGCTCGGCTGTTTTGGTTCAGCATTTTAAAACAGAATACTGGAAACCCATACAGTCCGGAGATCTGCAGTATACGGACAGTGATAAAATTGAAGCATGGACAGACACGAACTTCTGCCATCCGGAAACTTTCCGATTACAGCTGGCCGCATCACCACATCAGTCCGCAAGAGAAGAAAATATTACCATAAATCTGAATGATTTTCAACTCCCAAAAACCGGAAACCCATTGATTGTAGAAGGAGCAGGAGGCCTTATGGTGCCCTTATCTGACTCTACATTCATGATCGATCTGATAGAAGAATTAAACCTTCCGGCTGCATTGGTAGTCAGAAATTATCTCGGATGTATCAATCACAGCTTATTATCAATCATAACATTACAACAGAGAGAGATCCCATTGGAATATTTAATTCTTAACGGAGATTTCCCGGAAGATACAGAAAGAGTAATCTGCAGTTTTATTGAAAAAGAAACAAAAATTATAAAGATTCCCGAAATCAACACTACTGATAAGGAATCTATAAAACATGCTGCAAAGCAATTAACAATAACAAAAATAGGATAATGGATACAAAAACAACATTGAGAAATACCTGGACTAAAGAAGAGATTGAGGAAATTTATCATCTTCCTCTGATGGAACTGATCTATAAGGCAGCCACCGTACACCGCGAATGGCATGATCCTTCTGAAGTACAGATCTCCACTTTATTATCCATCAAAACCGGCGGATGTCCTGAAGACTGTTCATACTGCGGACAGGCAGCCCGTTATCACACGAATATCAAAGTACAGGCTTTGTTGCCAACTGAAACTGTAATTGCCCATGCTCAGAAAGCAAAAGATTCCGGATCTTCAAGATTCTGTATGGCTGCAGCATGGCGTGAAGTTCGTAATAACCGTGACTTTGACAGGGTGATTGACATGGTAAAAGGCGTAAATGATCTAGGCCTTGAAGTTTGCTGTACACTGGGAATGCTTACTGAAGAACAGGCTATCAGACTACAGGAAGCAGGATTATATGCGTACAATCACAATCTTGACACCTCTGAGCAATATTATGAAGAGATCATTTCTACCAGAACATTTGACAACAGGATCAATACCATCAACAATGTAAGAAATGCAGGAATCACCGTGTGCTCCGGAGGAATTATCGGACTGGGTGAAACCCACAGAGACAGAATTTCAATGCTTCTGACATTAGCAACAATGCCAAAACATCCGGAATCTGTTCCTATCAATGCATTAGCAAGAGTAGCAGGAACACCTTTAGAGGATAATGAAAAAGTAGATACCTGGGAAATGGTAAGAATGATTGCTACCGCAAGAATCGTAATGCCGTCTTCTATGGTAAGATTAAGTGCCGGCCGTATAGAAATGTCTGAGACAGAACAGGCTTGGTGCTTTATGGCAGGAGCCAATTCCATTTTCACAGGAGAAAGAGAAACATTATTGGTAACGCCTAATCCGGGAGTTTCTGAAGATATGCAGATGCTTCAGACATTAGGATTGAAACCTATGATGAAAAAGGAAACCTGCTGTTAGATAATTATGAATGATGAATGATGGGCTGGATCATTAGTATTATCGCTTTTATTATAACATTGATAAATACCTTAATCAATATTTAACGCTAAGATTCGCAAAGAAATATTGATTAAATGTAAAAATATTTCGTTCGCAAAGGCATTCTATTCAGCAAGGCAGAATGTTTATTATTGCTTAGTGAAGCGCCTTTGCGAACTTAAAAACAGCATACAAATTAAAAAACTTAGCGATCATAGCGTTAAAATTAAAGTACTACGTCACTCATTTTTACTCTTTACATCAATATATGAATACAATAACAAAAGAAATCAGCCTGCAGCAAAGAGATAAAGCGGTCAACTGGCATCCGTATACGCAGATGAAAACAGCTGACGATATTATTCCTATTGTAAAAGGAAAAGGAATTTACCTGTATGATAACGAAGGGAAAAAATATCTGGATGTCGTTTCATCTTGGTGGGTGACTTTGCACGGCCATTCTCACCCTTATATTGCACAACGTGTTTTTGAACAGTTAAATACACTGGAACAGGTTATTTTTGCAGGATTTACCCATGAACCCGCTGTAAAGCTTTCTGAAAATTTACTCAAACTTCTTCCGGCTGGCCAGAAAAAGGTCTTTTATTCGGATAATGGCTCTACAGCAGTAGAAGTTGCTTTAAAAATGTGTATTCAATATGCATACAATAAAGAGAAAAAGAAGACGAAGATTTTAGCTTTTAAAAATGCTTATCACGGAGATACTTTCGGAGCCATGTCTGTAAGTGGAAAAAGCTTCTGGACAAGACCTTTCGAAAGCATGCTGTTTGAAGTTGTTTTTATTGATACACCCAATGCAGAAAACCTGGAAAGCCTGCAAAAACAGATTAAAGATCTGGCTGATGAAGTGGCTTGCTTTATCTATGAGCCATTAGTTCAGGGTGCTGCAGGAATGTTGATGCATAAAGCAGAAGACCTTGGCCAGCTAATGAAATTCTGCAGGGAAGAGGGGATTCTTATGATCCAGGATGAAGTTTTTACAGGATTCGGAAGAACAGGTAAGCTTTTCGCAGCAGATTATCTTACAGAAAAACCGGATATTATGTGTTTTTCAAAAGGACTTACCGGAGGAACTATGCCAATGGGAATCACGACTTGTTCTGATGAAATTTACAATGCCTTTCTTTCAGATGATCGTCATAAAACCTTATTTCACGGGCATTCGTTTACAGCCAATCCTTTAGCCTGTACAGCGGCTCTTGCCAGCATGGAACTATTACTTACAAACGAAACTCAAATGAATATCAACCGCATCACTCATCAACATTCAGAGTTTGCAAAAGCACTTGCTTTTCATCCTCATGTAGAAAAGGTTCGTCAGATCGGGACTATTTTAGCTTTCGATTTTAAAACCGGGAATGGTACTTCTTATTTCAATGAAATAGGGAAGAAGCTTTACAATGAATTCTTAAAAAGAGGGATTATTATGAGGCCGCTGGGGAATGTAATCTATCTGGTTCCGCCATATTGTATTACTTCCGAAGAATTGGATTTTGTATATCAGAATATTATGGAAGTTCTGGATCAGTTTAGAGATTAAACGATCTCTTCAGGTAATAATTTTTTTTAATTTTTTTAAACCTTATAGATTTCCAAAATCTATAAGGTTTTTAGGGTTTTATATTCAGCGTTTTATTTTCGCAATAATTGCCTGATTGTCTTAGAGCTCTTGCTCAGCTTTCTTTAAAATACCAATCAACTCTTTCAATTCTTCTTTACTGAATTCAAGCAAATTCTGATTATAATGGCTTGACGGAATTTTTATATAGTTGACCCAGGATGAAAGTTTCTCACGATAAACACTCCCAAATTCAATATTGCTCATGGTGACAAATTTATATTTGGTTTCCTGATTCGATTTTTCATTTTCTTTCTGTTCCACAGTATGAAGAGCCTGGATAAGCTTCCCCAATTCATTTTTATCAATCGTAAGGGTCTTTTTCGATATTTGGTCAAAAGTTTCATATTCATACATTATCCCCAGAAAAGTTTCTGATAAGTTATCCGAAGCGTCTTTTGTTTCAATTTTTTGAATATTCAGGTTTTTAAACTTACCTACATTAATGATTTTCTTCTCAATTAATGTCCCTTTTCTAGAATTGATGGGAAGTCCGCGAGATGTTGTTGTAGATCTTTGAACAGGAGGTGGTGCAATTTGAGCAGCTGCCCATACACCTGATACACAGGAAATCATAATGATGATTCTTTTCATTGATAGAATTGTTATTAGTTTTTTAAATATATATTTTTTCTACTTCTTAATTAGCTTTTTTGTGGAAAATCTTCCATTTTCAAAAATAGTTTTTACAAAATACACTCCTTCAGAAAGGTCAGAAACATCAGCATTATTTTCTATTACAGTTTTTAATAATTTTCCACCAACAGAATAGATCTCTATTTTATCAATTTTTTCTTTTGATTGATAAGTTAAATGATTTTGTACTGGGCTTCCAAAAGTAATTTCAGGATTATTTTTTACCGTTCCTTTTGTTGCTAATGTAGCAGTACCGTTTATAAGATATTTTACAATATTTAATGTTTCTCCATCGGTGCTCACAATGATATTATTATCAAAAACCTTTATTGCGTTAATATTATGATAGACTAAATTAGGATCATTTTCTATATATTCTCCAAATACAGGATCAACAGTTCCATTTTGATTTAGCTTAGAGATATAATAATAAGTGTAGCCACTATTATTAAGGTCAGCAAAGCCCGCAATATAATAAGAACCATTTTTTTCATAGATATCACGGAATTCAAGTCCAACAATACCATTATAATTAAATGTGGTATCTGGTGTACCATCGGCATTAAGCCTTCCTAATGCAGGTGGTGTCTGCCACATTAAATCATTCTTTGCATATACAATTTTATTGGCAGAATCTACTTTTACAATACTGGGGTCACCACTAAACAAAACTTCTCCATTGTTACCAAAACCAGTCATAGGCTGCCCGTCAACAGTGTATTTTTTTATTGTACCATTTCCAAAAAAAAGAAGATTAAGCTGGTTATCTAAAATGATCCGAGGAAGATAAGGACTCTGAAAAGGATTCTGTTGATAAGTCAGTATTTCTCCGTTATTCCCAAAGCTATTGTCTGATGTACCATCCGAATTTAATCTTAATGTATGAGTTTTCCCGTCAGTTTGTCCAAAAGAATCCATACTTATTCCTGAAACAAGAATTTTATTTCCCTGCTGTATAAGATTAGTTAATTCAAAAGAAACTGATAAATTAGCTAATACCTTTATTCCTCCATTTCCAAATGAAGGGTCTAACTGCCCATTCGGAAGTAATCGAATTACATCCAAATAACACATATTGTTTGTAGAACCATATCGTTTGAGCAGTAAAGTTAATTTATCATCTGCATGTCTTATAAATCCAGCAAGAGAACCATCATTGTAATTCAATGCAATGTTGCCATTCGTGCCAAAAGTCATATCTAAAGAGCCACTGTAATTTGTCGCTTTAGAAATAATTAATTGGTTGGTGCCGGTATTATAGGATTTATAGAATACTGAATTTGTCGCTGCAGTCAATTCTCCTGCATAAGAGCTTCCCGTTCCTAAATATGAGCTTCCTGCTGGAAGGGTATAAATCCCGTTCGAAGCAAACGCAGGATCTTTGGAAATAATTTGTGCAAAAGAAGCTTGTGCCACGAGAGTAAGCACAAATAATAATTGTTTTTTCATTGTTTGGTTTTTTTAATAAAATTTTGAGGTTAAAATGTAACCTGTGTAAGTATAATTTTTAGGTTGTGTTTTCAAATGTATGATAAAATTTTAGAAAAGTAAAAAAGTGCTCAGATTTTTGCTTTACTCCAGTCCATTTCCCCATGAATGAAGCTCAGAAAGAATAGGGCCAAGCTTTTGACCTTTTTCGGTTAACTTGTAATATACTTCAGGCGGAAAATTATAGACTTCAATCCGTTCAATAATAAGGTCGTCTTCAAGCTGCTTCAATTGCTCTGCAAGTACTTTCTTGGAAACCCGGGGCATACTTCGCCAAAGTTCTACAAAACGTACTTTATCTTCTTCAAAAAGGTTATGCAGAATCAGTGGTTTCCATTTCCCTGAAAGAATATTCAGGCTTCGTCTCAATCCACAGTTTTTAAATTCTTCAAAATTCATAAGTCAGTTGAATATTTATGGTTAACCTTTTGGTAACCTTCGATTGTTTTACCCCGATCGGGCAATAGCTTTGCTGTACAAACTTAGTCAAAATGAAATTACAATTATGGCGCAATGCAACATTGCTATTGAATATTGATGGAATTTCCATCCTCGTAGATCCAATGCTTGGGGAAAAAGGTTCTCTTGGTAAATTCCCAATGGTAGACAACGAATTACTGAATCCTCTGGTAGATCTGCCTTTTGGCAAGGAAGAATTAAATCAAAAACTTGAAAAAGTAGATGCTATAGCTGTTACCCATCTTCATCCTGATCATTGGGACACTACAGCTATTGAACTTCTTGACAAAAATATTCCGATCATCTGTTCATATCTCATTTCAGAACAGATTGCAGAACAGGGTTTTACAAATATTACCTCTGTTAGTGACAGCGTACAATGGAGAAATATTGAGATAACTAGTACCAAAGGACAACATGGAACGGGAGAAATCGGAGAGAAAATGGGAATTGTAAATGGTTTTGTTTTTAAAACAGAAAATAAATCCGTTTATATCGCAGGAGACACCATCTGGTATGATGAAATTGCTCAGGAAATTGATAAACATGAACCACAACATATCATTGTTGCAGGTGGAGCCGCCACTTTTTCAGTAGGAGATCCTATTATTATGACCAGTGAAGATATTATAAAAGTCTGTGAACACGCTCCCGAATCTACAGTTTGGGTAACTCATCTGGAAGCGGTAAGCCATTGCAAAGAAGACAGAAAATTTATTCAGGGAAAAATAACGGAAAAAGGACTCGAAAACCAATGTTTTATATTGAAAGACGGAGAAGAGGTAAGCCTGAAACAGATATGAAATAAATAACAGGAGTTATGGCTTATTTTTTGAATATTTCCTGATAAATAATTGGTATGCTGTCAGCTTTTCTCTTACATCTTGATTGGAAAGAATTATTATTGGGACACGAAGAATGGTCTTTTCTTTTAGAGATCATTCTTCGTACCATGATTATGTTCCTTGCTATTATCATAGGACTTAGAATTTTAGGAAAAAGAGGGGTAAAACAGCTCTCAATCTTTGAATTGGTAGTCATTATTGGCCTGGGATCGGCAGCAGGAGATCCTATGTTTAATAAGGATGTCGGAATTATTTCATCCCTTATTGTTTTTATTGTTATTATTCTTCTATATTCTATTGTGACCCATTTTATCGGAAAAAGTAAACGTTTTGAAAATCTGGTAGAAGGAAAATCCATCTGCCTGGTAGAAAATGGCGAATTTTCAATTAAAAACTTTCAAAAAGAAAACCTTGGGAGTGACGAATTCTTTGCAGAGTTGAGACTAAAAGGAATTTCGCAACTTGGACAGATTGAAATGGCTATAGAAGAAATATCAGGAGAGATCAGTGTATTCTTTTTAGAAGATGAATCTGTAAGATATGGGCTTCCTATTATGCCAGGCTCATTACTTAATCCTTTACAATATATTCATGAGGACAAACATTACTCTTGTATATTTTGTGGGTATACAGAACATAAAAAAGCGGGCAATGCCGGACGCTGCCCAAAATGCCAAAAAGAAGAATGGGTAGCATCCAGCAATAAAAGACGTGTCACCTGACCTTTGTCCATCCTAATCCTCAACATATTTATTTCTCGCAGCCTTCATTCCAAAATATAACATCAATATTACCGCAAAACTTAATAAATAAAATGAGCTGTTCCAGGAAACATCCCAATCATGCAGTTTTCCAAATAATGGAGGCCCAAATGCAGCAATCAGATATCCGACAGACTGAGCCATTCCGGAAATTTTAACAGCATTGATACTGCTTTTCGTTCTCGTTGAAAAAAATAGGATAGATAAACTGAAAGACAAGCCATTAGAAATCCCTATGATCACAGCATTCACATAAATCCACTGAGATTTAAGGAACACAAACATCATCGTACTTCCAAACATCAGGGTGCATATAAAAAGAATCATCAGTCTCTGATCTTTCATCTTACTGGCAATAATCGGGCAGCAGAACGTCACAGGAATCATCGTAATCTGAATCACAAAGAAAACCCAGCCGGAGCTTTCTCCCTGCATATGAAAATCTGCAAGAAATGAAGGCAGCCAGGCTACCAGACAATAATAAAATAAAGACTGCAGACCCATAAAAATACTGATGTTCCATGCCTGAGCAGATTTGAACATATTAAAATCAGAAGTACTGAGTGCCGTTTTAGGAAGATTTGGATTTCTTTTATTAAAGATAAATTCCAATACTAAAACAAGAAAACCCAATGCCGCAATAACCAGCCAGATTCCTAAAGAACCTTTCCATCCAAACCCCGTCAGTTCCCCGATCTTCACACTAAAACCAGAAGCCAGGGCCGCCGTAAGATTCATGGATACAGCAAAAATTCCAGTCATAAGACCAATCTGCTTCGGGAAATTATTTTTAACGTATCCCGGAGTGACCACATTTCCAATGCATATCCCTAAGCCAATAAATATAGATCCTAAAAATAACAGCCAAAGAGATCCGCTGATTCTTAAAAATAAACCAAAACTTAAAATAATCAGAGAATACATCAGAAGTTTACTGATTCCGAACTTATTAGAAAATCTACTGACCAATACAGAGCAGGCTGCAAACATAAACAGTGGAATAGAGGTAAGCAGACTTACCTGAAAATTATCAAGTTTCAATGCATCTCTTACTTCTCCCAATACAGGAGCAACTGCCACAATTGGTGAACGGAGGTTACTGGAAATTAATATAACTACCAGAACGTTAATGATTAACAAAACATACGAAGCATTCCTTTTTACTTCATTCTTCATCATAATAAAAACTTTTCTGCAAAATTAATATAGTAATTTTGTTTAATTTTGCCAAAGTTTTAACCTAAAACGACATGAATGCCAACGACAGCATAAAAATAGATGATCTGAAGAAACCTTATTTTGTATGGTTTGAAGAAAACTGGGTTCATGATGATGTCCTTCACCATCATCAGAAAGGTCAGCTGGTATATGTGGAAAGTGGGTTCCAATACATCACTATTGAAGAAAAAATCTATCTTCTCCCACAAAATCATGCCGTATGGATTCCTCCAAATGCAATTCATAAAACTAATTCACATTCCGAAAAGATAAAACTGATGATCATGTTTGCTGATATCAGTACAAAAAATCCCTTTTATCATGAGGTTAATGTATTTTCTGTTCCACCGGTTTTAAAAGAAATGATAAAATATGCGGAAAAATGGTCTAAGCAAATGATTTCTGATGATGATGAAAATCTATTTCTCAAAGCATTGTTCAACGAACTTCCGCGATTTGTTGAACATTCCTTAACGCTCCATATCAGTCTTCCAAAAGATCAACGCCTTACAAAAGTTATTGAGCATCTTCATCATCACTATCGGGATGAAATTAAGATGGAAGATCTCAGCGATACAGCACTTTTGTCTTTCCGTACATTGGAACGTATTTTCAAAAAAGAAACCGGACTCACTTTAAGTAAATACCAGCAGATGCTTCGTATCATTAAAAGTCTGGAATTTCTGAGTGCTGGGCATCTTACTATTTCAGAAACAGCTTATGAAGTAGGGTACAAGAGTGTACAGGCCTATACCAGAAGTTTTCTGTCTGTAATGCAGTTCAGACCTACAGATTTTATTAAAACAATTCAATAGACGTTTAGAGCACCTGCAGAAGCGGTCGAGATATAGCAAAAAAGAGACTTATTGAGATCTTAAAACTTTGAACATTACTTTGTATAAAAGCAATTGACTTGTTTGAAAAAGAGTATAATTCACATTTTACATCATTTTCCACTTCAACAGCCAATATTCAATTATGATACTATTGAAAATAAAAAGGTCTCCACGAATGAAGACCTTAAAAAAACACAAATGATGAAAAAAAATTATTTCGATCCACAAATATAAGTAAAAATCATGTTATGCAAAACATCATAAGCTTATTTTTTTTAATAATTATTTATTTTAAGTAAAAATAATTATTCTCTAAATGATTTTGGTTTTCTTTAGGATTCCGAAATTCTTTACACAAAAACATATCCTGTTAAATATAATTCGCGCCCTGATGAATTGTATGCCGTTTTTTAGCATGAACAGAATAGTTGTGAGAAGTGAATTATTATAAAAATAAAGCTACTTTAAAACAATACTCAAACAATTGTTTAACTTTTTTGTGACTCTACTCATAAAAACCTATAGAATTTTTGCTGTATTTTCTCCAAAAAACATATTGCATGAAGCCAAAAAAATTTAAAGGAGTCCCAAAACAAAAATTCGGAGGTTTCCATGATACAGAAACCAGAAAAATATTTGATCAGGATTCCATGTCGTTAAAATTTGAAACATTAAAAGAGAGATTTTTCTCAGTCAATAAGTGGCAAAGTTATTGCGGGGAAGCATTTGCAGCATTTAAGCTTTACGATTTCAATGGTCATCCTGTGGATCGTGAACCACAGAAAGGAGATTTTATAAGGATTGATATTCCGGGACCGGGAGAACCTGAAGCCAGAGGATATGATTGGGTGGAAATTACAGATATCTGTTTTTATCAGAACAGTTTTGCCGAAAGTATAACAATGACCTGCAGACCGTCCAGAAACCCTGAAGATAAAAAAAACCGCCATATTGCTCATTTTTACAGCTCCGGAGCAACCTCTACCTTTATGATATCAAAAAGTCCTGCTCATGTAAAAGCCGCAGTATACGGACGTAATGAAAGACCTAATCTGAATGCTAAATTACTTGATGTCATTAGGAATCTTGTCACCGCCGCAGGAGGAATGATGGGAACTGCTAAAATACAATGGAAACAGCTTACCGACAGTTTATTGGATTTTGAATAACCTTTTTCTACCTTTTTTGATCTAGATCAAAGTTTGGTATTTGTTGTACAGGGACATTTGCACCCGAATATTTTAAACAAAATTTATGAGTACAACATTAGAAAAAGGGCAGACTATTAATTTCTATCAGGCGACCGCTCCCATTATCATTTCGGTATTTGGAGTTTATCTTACCATAGGAATTGCCCTGGGAGTACTTCCCGGGTTTGTCCAGAACACATTAGGTTTTGACAGCATTATTGTGGGGCTTGTTATTGGTTTGCAGTCGTTGTCAACACTTTTGACGCGTGCCTATTCCGGGAAAATTACAGATACCAGAGGAGCCAAGAAAAGTAAAATGTCAGGTGTGGTATTAGCTGTTATTGCCGGGATTGTTTATATACTTGCAATACTATTTCAGGGTCATCCGCTGATGGCACTTCTCTTTCTGTTAGCAGCAAGAATCATTCATGGTATTGGCGAAAGCTTTCTGGTTACCGGAGCATTGACGTGGGGAATAGGGCTGGCAGGCCCCTCTAACTCTGGAAAAGTAATGACCTGGAACGGTATTGCTATGTATGCAGGAATTGCAATTGGGGCTCCTGTCAGTATCTGGTTGAGTAAAGAATACAATATGCTGCCTGCTTTCATCCTTATAGCCTTACTTCCGCTTGTAAGCTGGCTTTCTACCGCAAAACTTCCTTCTATTCCTGTAGATAAAGATCATGTACGAACGCCTTTTTACAAGGTAATCGGGGCAATATCGGGGCAGGGACTGAGTCTTGCTTTTTCATCAATGGCTTTTGGATGTATTGCTTCTTTTATTGCTTTATTTTTCTCACAAAAGAATTGGGGAGATGCTTCACTTGCTTTTATGGTTTTCGGAATATGTTATGTTCTTACCAGAATTTTCTTTGCTTCATTTCCGGATAAATACAGAGGTTTTAAGATTGCTTTGATCTCTCTGATCATCGAAGTGGCAGGACAGCTGCTGATATGGACATCTGTTTCCAAAACATTAGCCATTATCGGATGTGGATTAACTGGGATTGGATTTTCATTGGTCTTTCCGGCATTGGGAGTTCTTGCGATTCAAAAAGTAAAACCACAAATGAGAGGAACAGCATTGGGAGCATATGTTGCTTTTGTTGATCTTTCATTAGGACTGGCAGGACCTATTGCCGGGCTAATTACCGGCTGGTTTGATTATCAGGCAGTATACCTTTTCGGGGGAATCAGCTGTATGGTATCAATGATTATTTTATTATTTAATAAAAAATAAAAATGGAAAATTCTATCATTACTCAAGCAGAGAAAACAAAAAAAATACGTTCTGCATTTATCATTAAAAATAAACAGTATCTCACCCCACATCTTATCCGTGTGGTATTTGAAATGGATGACAATCAGGCTGAACTGCTTGCCAATGTGCGTTCCGGTTCAAATAATAAAATCTTTTTTCCAACTAAAGAAGGAAGAACTCCTTTAATCAGAACATATACTAACAGAAAAATTGACTTGGAAAACCGGGAATTGAGTATAGATTTCGTTGCCCATGGTGATAACGGGCCCGCTTCTGCATGGGCATTACAAGCGAGTCCTGGTGATTCATTGGAAATAGGGATGAAAGAAAGTACAAGGCCTTTAGTTCCCGATGCTGATTTTTATCTGCTGGCGGGAGATGCAACAGCATTACCTGTCATTTGTGCTATTGCTGAGCAGTTTCCACCTTATATATCCGCAAAGATCCTATTAGAGGTGGCAGGCAAAGAAGATGAACTTATTCTGTGTTCCGCAGCAGATGTATCAGTAGAATGGCTTTACAATCCCCATCCGGAAGAGGGAAGCCGACTTGCAGAAGCTGTAAAATCTGTTCAGTTTCCGCCCGGAGTTTTGAAAGAATATGTGTATATCGCTGCAGAATACACAACAGTTCATGAACTTCGTAATTATTTTAAAACAACCCCGCAATGGGATCCCCATGGTCTATATATCTGCTCGTACTGGAAAGCCGGACAGACAGAAAATATATAGACCGTTTTGATAAAAATAGTAAGCAAATCCTTTTTATCATTACTTTTGCTTACATGCAGGAACTTTTAGCTTCATATATTAAAAATAGAATATCAGTAACGGATGAAGAATTGAATACCATTCTTTCTTATTTCAAACATGTTCAATTAAAAAAGAATGAAACACTCCTTACCAACGGACAACACAGCCAACGGACATTTTTTGTTGTAAACGGTTGTCTCCGTATATTTTTTATTAATGAAGAAGGGCAGGATTCCACGCGATATTTTGCATTTGAAAATCAGTTTGCAACAGCATTAACCAGTTTTATTACTTCTGAGCCCTCCGACGAATTTATTCAGGCCGTGGAGGATTCAGAAGTATATTACATTAGTCATGAAAGCTTTTACCATCTCCTGGATATTATTCCGCAATGGGAAAAATTTTACAGGATATATCTGGAAACAGCGTATGTGAGTAACACGAAGAGACTGATGTCTTTCCTTGTTCAGGATGCTCTTGAAAAGTACCGCCAGCTGCTGAATGAAAATCCTGTTGTAGTAAGGAGACTTTCTAATAAAATGGTAGCTTCCTATCTTAATATCTCTCAGGAAACTTTAAGCAGATTGAAATCAAGACTTTGATTTTTGTTTGACAAATCTAATAATATTACAAAGAGCTTTAAACCATTTTTAAACGGAATAAAATTCTCAAAAAATTAATACCAGAGCCTTCTCAGGAAAAATTTAAGCCTTATATTTGCACTCATGTTAAAATGGTTCTCCATATTATGCTCAATGATGTATGTGCTGGCTACCACCAATGCGGGGGAAGTACTGAAGGTGCCTATGTTTGTGGAACATTTTATGGAATATCATGGAAGCTTATCAGAGTTTGTCATGGAACATTATGATAATCACAAAGAGGATTCTGACTGGGATACTGATCAGAAACTGCCATTTATCAATCCTCCTATTGTATTGACTGTACATGCCCAGCTTCCGGAACTTACATTTGAAATAAAAAAACCTAAAGAAATTACTGTTTCCAAGAAAAACAGTATCTACAAGGAAAAAGATTTCTCCAATCATTATCTTTCCCAGATTTTCCAGCCTCCGCGGCTTTCATAACTGATTTTACACTGACATTGCTTTAGACTTAAAGCAGTCCATTTATTATTACATCAATTTAACCTATCGTGCATTATAACTCTGTTTATGATGTCTTTACTAAACTTTGTTTAAATTTTTCAGAATGATAAGTTTACAACAAAGTACATGATTATCAGGGAGATATTCTTACTGAGTGATATGATATCTTCTGTGCTTTTGTAATTGTACAAATAAAGACTTCAGCTGCTTTTATAAGACATTCCGGGTTATCAATTAATAGTTTTTTCCATGTTAAATAAAATTATTGAGTTTTCTGTAAAGAATAAACTCATCATTGCTCTGTTTACAGTGGGGCTTGTTCTTTTTGGGGTCTATGAAACCACCAAACTACCCATAGATGCTCAGCCGGACATCACCAATAATCAGGTGCAGATTATTACGACTGCTCCTTCTTACGGTGCAGCAGATATTGAACGCCTTGTTACATTTCCTATCGAACAGGCTACCAGCAATATCAGCGGAATTACAGAACTTAGAAGTTTCTCACGTTTCGGACTGTCATTAGTAACGGTAGTTTTTGATGACAATACGGATGTCTACTGGGCACGCCAGCAGGTTCAGGAACGTTTGCAGCTTGTTCAGGACAATATCCCGGCCGGAATCGGAAAACCGGAACTGGGACCTATTTCCACAGGATTGGGAGAAATTTTCCAATATGTGGTAAGGGCCAAAAAAGGATATGAAAATGTCTATGATGAAACGGAACTCAGAACCATTCAGGATTGGGTGGTCAGAAGACAGCTTCTGGGAACTAAAGGAGTCGCCGATGTCAGCAGTTTCGGAGGAAAACTGAAACAATATGAAATCGCCATTAATCCCAACAGACTTCAGGCATTCAATATCAATATCAACGATGTTTTTGGAGCGTTGGAGAAAAATAACCAAAATACCGGAGGTGCTTATATTGAGAAGAAAGAAACCGTTCTTTTTATTCGCAGCGAAGGGCTTCTGGGAAGTACGGAAGATATCGGAAGTATTCAGGTGGCAGAAACCAAAGAAGGTATTCCGGTTCACATTAAAGATGTTGCTTCCGTAAAGATAGGGTATGCAACAAGATATGGTGCTATGACCTATAATGATACAGGAGAAGTATCCGGAGCTATTGTCCTGATGCTGAAAGGGGAGAATGCCAATGTAGTGATTGGAAATATTAAAGAAAGACTGGAAAAAATACAGGAATCATTACCTGAAGGGGTTGTCATTGAACCTTTCCTTGACCGTGCTAAAATGGTAAACAACACCATCAGTACAGTAAAAACAAACCTGACGGAAGGCGCTTTGATTGTTGTTTTTATTCTGGTTTTATTCTTAGGAAACTTCAGAGCAGGATTATTGGTAGCTTCTGTAATTCCTTTAGCGATGCTTTTCGCTATCATTATGATGAATATTTTTGGGGTAGGAGGAAACCTGATGAGTCTTGGAGCGCTTGATTTCGGACTTATCGTAGATGGAGCCGTTATCATCGTGGAAGCGGTACTGCATCAGCTGGCCCACAAAAAGCATTTCGGAAAAGATAATATGCTCAGCAAAAAAGAAATGGATGACCAGGTTTCCGGTTCTGCGACCAAAATGGTTAACAGTGCCGTTTTTGGGCAGATCATTATCTTAATTGTATATCTTCCGATTTTTACACTTCAGGGCATTGAAGGTAAAATGTTTAAGCCAATGGCCCAGACCGTTGCATTTGCCCTGATTGGCGCATTTATTCTTTCCCTTACTTATATTCCTATGATGAGTTCTCTGGTATTGAGCAGAAAGAAGAAAGAAAAAGAAAATATTTCAGACCGTGTAATGGGAAAAGTAGAAACTGGCCACCAGAAATTCCTGATAAAAGCCCTTAAATATAGAAAAACCATTATTCTGGGAGTGCTAGTACTGTTTGTTGGTGCTGTTTTTACCCTTTCCAGAATGGGTGGGGAATTTATCCCATCTCTTGAAGAAGGTGACTTTGCCGTTGAAATGAGGATTCTTCAGGGAAGCAATATCAATGAAACCAAAAAAGCAACCAGTCAGGCAGCTAATATACTTTTAACCCAGTTTCCTGAAATACAGAAGGTGGTCATGAAGATTGGTAGTGCAGAAATTCCTACGGAACCAATGCCAATGGATTCCGGAGATATGATCATTGTCTTAAAACCTAAAAAAGAATGGACTTCTGCAAAAACATTTCCAGAACTTTCTGATAAAATGAGTAAAGCACTGAGCGTTATTCCGGGATTGACAACCAGTTTTCAGTTCCCGGTACAAATGCGTTTCAATGAGCTGATGACCGGAGCAAGGCAGGATGTGGTATGCAAAATTTATGGGGAAGATCTGGACAGCCTTGCTGCCTACGCAAAAAAGATGGGAAGCATTATCAACACGGTAAAAGGAGCTCAGGATCTTTATATAGAACCCGTTGTGGGAGCTCCACAGGTTGTTATTGATTATAACCGTTCGGAACTGTCCCGATATAATATTTCCGTGGCAGAAATCAACAGGGTTATCAATATGGCTTTTGCCGGTCAGACAGCAGGTGCTTTATACGAAGGAGAGAAGAAGTTTGACATTGTAGTCCGGATGGATAATGAACATAAAAAAGATATCACAAGTATCCGGAATCTTTTGATACCTACCGCTTCAGGAGAGCAGGTTCCTTTATCACAGCTGGCCAAAGTAGAGCTTAAAAACAGTCCGAACCAGATCCAGAGGGAAGATACCAAAAGAAGAATCATCGTAGGGTTTAATGTAAGAGGAAGGGATGTTCAGAGCATCGTGGAAGAACTTCAGCAAAAGGCAGGTAAAAGCCTGAAACTATCACCCGGATATACCGTTTCTTATGGAGGAGCTTTTGAAAATTTAAATGAAGCTAAAGCCAGACTCGGAGTAGCAGTTCCTATTTCATTAGTAATGATTTTCCTGTTGTTGTTCTTTGCTTTCGGTTCTGTAAAACACAGCTTACTGATCTATACCGCCATTCCATTGTCTGCGATAGGAGGTATTTATTTTCTGGCATTGAGAGGAATGCCTTTCAGTATCAGCGCAGGGGTAGGATTCATCGCTTTATTCGGAGTAGCAGTACTTAATGGAATTGTTTTGATATCAGAGTTTAACCGATTGAAAAAGAACGGAATAACAAACACCAACAGAATTGTACTGATAGGTACAAAAATCAGACTTCGTCCGGTGTTAATGACAGCTTTTGTGGCTTCGTTAGGATTTCTTCCTATGGCGATCAGTAATGGTGCCGGAGCAGAAGTACAGAGGCCTTTGGCTACCGTTGTAATCGGCGGTTTGATGCTTGCTACACTTTTAACCCTTTTTGTACTTCCTATTCTCTATGTTTTATTCGAAAATATTAATAAAGATAAAATGAAATTCTCTAAAAAATTCAACTATAAAAAACTGTCCGTTTTCCTACTGCTGATCTCTTTCGGAAGTTTTCAGGCTCAGGAAAGCATTACTTATGACCAGGCTTTGGAAAAGGCCTATCAACAAAACGGAACCCTTAAAAACTCAAAATTAGTATCAGATTATCAGGAAAAACTCAAAGCCAGCTATCTGGATATTCCACAAATGGAAGTTACAGGCGGATTTGGACAGATTCAGGGAGAGGAAACCGACAATTCTTTCGGAATCTCTCAAAGATTCAGTTTTCCTACGGTTTATTCAAAAAGAAAACAAATGCTGGATGCGGAATGGTCTGCGGGTATCATCAATCAGAATCTGACCAAAACACAGCTTACGAAAGAGGTTACAGACGTTTTCTACAGAATATTAGTGCTTCAGGAGAAGAAAAAAGTATTGGAATATATCAGCCAGATGTACAATAATTTTGCTGACAAGGCGGGATTAAGATTAAAAAAAGGAGAAGCCAATATTTTAGAGGAATCAACCGCTGAAATCCAGAAAGAACAGGTACAAGTACAGCTGAACACTCTTGAGAATGATCTAGATATCGCAAAACTTCAGCTTCAGGTATTACTTCAGTCTGAGAATCCTTACCAGCCGATTGCTGATCAACCGACAATGAATATGGGTATTCAGATTTCTGAGGAAATGGTAAAACAACATCCTGAACTTCAGTATCTGCAGCAACAGATTAAAGTAGGAGAGGCGGAAGTACAGCTGGAGAAAAGCAAACTGCTTCCGGATCTTCTTGTTGGATATACCAATCAGAGTATGAAAAACATCAATAATAACCGTTTTAATTCGGTTCAGGTGGGCGTAGGAATTCCATTGTTTACAAAAGGGCAAAGAGCTTTGGCAAAGGCTGCACAGGCAAAAATTGCAATATCCGAAAATCAATACCAGCGAAAAGAAATTGAGCTGAAAAACAGATTGAGACAGCAACTGAATAATTATATGAATCAACAGAGAATCATTGAAAATTATCAACAAAAACAACTTCCGAAATCTGAAATCATTTTAAAAACAGCACAGAAACAAATGGAAGTAGGAGAAATTGATTACCTGGATTGGGTAATATTGGTGAACCAGGCCGTAAAAACCAAAGCAGACTATATTGATCAGCTGGAAAAACTGAATCAGATCAGTGCCGAACTTAATTTCTTAATTTCAAAATAACAACGTCATGCAGTTCAAGAATATATCTATATACAGCCTTACTTTAATCCTTACTTTATCTTCATGTTCAGGAAAAAAAGAAGAAGAAAAAACGGTTTACGAAAACACAAAATTTACCAAAAACAATGAAAATTCGGTTCATCTCACGGAAAAACAAATTCAGTCTGTAGGAATTACCACCACATCTATTCAGAACAGAAATATGGAAAAGCTGGTACGACTGAACGGAAAAGCAGAAATTGCACCTTCACACATCAGTTCGGTTTCCAGTATTATGGGCGGGCACATCAAATCTATTAACATAATTAATGGAAGCCATTTCAATAAAGGACAAGTTCTTGCTGTTGTGGAAGATCCACAATTTATACAGCTTCAGCAGGATTATCTGGTGACAAAAGCACAGCTTGAAGCCGCAAGACTGAACTTTAACCGCCAGAAAGATCTTAATACAAGCAAAGCCAGCAGTGATAAGACGATGCAGACCGCTCAGGCAGATTATGCTACCCTGAATGCTACTTTAAAGGGCCTTGAAGAAAAGTTGAGAATCATTGGAATTAACGCCAGAGGTTTACATACTGGAAATATCAGAAGTAAGATTAATATCTATGCCCCATTTACCGGTTTTGTAAGTAAAATTCTTGTGAACAACGGACAATACATCAATCCGGCAGATACTTTGTTTGAGCTGATCAACCCCGCAGGATTGCTTTTGGAATTAAAGGTTTTTGAAAATGATGTGAATGATGTGAAAGCAGGACAGGAAATTGTAGTGTACAACAATCAGAATCCGGATGTGAAATCCAACGCAAGGATTGTCAGTGTAGTTCCAAGCATTGAAAATGGGGGATCTGCAACTGCCGTTGCTAAATTGTCTTCGGTAAATTCTGAATTTGTAAAAGGAATGTATATCAATGCTGAAGTTAATATCAACAGCCGGTACACACAGGGGCTTCCTAATGAAGCGGTAATATCTTTTGAAAATAAAAATTATGTTTTTGAAGATCTCGGAAAATCGAATTATAAAATGATTCCTGTTGTAACCGGAATTTCTGATGACCAGTTTACAGAGATTGTAAAAGCAGATGCTTTAATGGATAAAAAAATTGTACAGAAAGGTGCTTACAGCCTTCTGATGATGCTTAAAAACAAGGCAGAATAATTTAAGCCTGACTAATTTTTTTTATTTATTTAAACGAAAGTCATTAAAGCGTTCATTTTGAAATACTTTAGTCACAATAATACTACATAAAAGTTGATATAAGATGAAAATCAAAGATTTTCATAAAACTTAGGTGTACTTATTATGCATAAAAGCTGGCTCTTAAAAAGCCTAAGTGTTCAAAAACTTTTGTGTCTTTTGTGGTTAAAATAAAATCTACTACAAAACGAAAAGATCAGTCAGCCGGCTGATCTTTTTTATTTGAATGACTATACTTTATATACATAGCTATAAAACCAATTAAAAAAAATGATATTTGACATGTTTTTCATTTTGTAAAATATTATTTAATGCATAATTCATTTTAAAATAATATATTTAAGAAGTGAATAGTTTTTAAAGGATTTTTTAGATGAATAAGAAAAGAACTTTTATCGAAAATTTATGACAAAAAAACCTTTGCACAATTTCCATATTCCGGTAATGGGACTGGCTTACACCATAGACAGCCCGATCCGTGTTGCACAATATGGAATTTCTTCTGTGATCTCTATCATTGATGATGAAATCCTTGAAAAGATGAAAAACTTTTATAATAAGAAGTTTAATCTTGACTATTTTGGAATCTCAACAAAAGCAGATGATTACAGGGCAAGAAGAGTTACTGCCTATCTGGATATGGTGGATGATATCGTGAATGAAAAATTTGAATCTTTCAAACAGGAAATCAGCAAAAACAAAGAGGCTTTAAAGGACTTCATGGCCATACTTCCGAATACTTCGGATCTTAAAACAAGTCTTCAGAATCTCATTAATCAAAAAGATAACTGGAGCTCCAATATCAAAAACTTCATAGAATCTAACTTAAGACCTGGAAGTATTGACGTCAATATCATGACGAAAGTGGATAAGGACAATTATCAGAACAACGAGCAGCTTCCGGTAATGTATAACGATGCCCATGCTTCACTGCGGGGATTTGCCAAAAGCAAACTGTCATCATCAATGGTTCTTTCAGCAGGAATGAATCCTCGTCTGTATAGTTATATGGAAGAGTTTGAAGACTTTTTCCCGGATGAAAACGGAAAGATCAAAAAGAAAATCATTCTTAAAGTAAGCGACTTCCGTTCTGCAATGATCCAGGGAAACTTTCTGGCTAAAAAAGGACTGTGGGTTTCAGAATACAGAATAGAATCCGGGCTGAACTGCGGCGGCCATGCTTTTGCAACCGAAGGAATGCTTCTTGGGCCTATCATGGAAGAATTTAAGCAGAAAAAAAATGATCTGATACAGTCAGCGCATACGTTAATGACAGCTGCTTTGGAACAAAAAGGAAAGCCTTTGGTTTCTGAGCCTTTGGAAATGAAAATTACCGTTCAGGGTGGAGTAGGAACTTCCGAAGAACATGAGTTTCTATTGGCTCATTATAAGGTAGACAGTGTAGGATGGGGCTCGCCGTTTTTACTGGTCCCTGAAGCCACTTCTGTAGATACGGAAACCCGAAATCTGCTTGTAAAATCAAAAGAACAGGATTTGTATCTGAGTCATATTTCGCCTCTGGGAGTGCCTTTCAATACGGTAAAAGGAACTTCTAATGAACTATTGAAGTATGAAAAAGAAGCTAAAGGTAAATACGGCAGTTCGTGTCCGAAAAAGCTTCTGGCATTAAGCAAAGAATTCTCACCGGAAGGAACCTGTACCGCTTCTAAAAAATATCAGGATATCAAACTGAAAGAATTGTATACTGACCGGGAAACCTTAACAGAAAAAGAGTTTGATAAAAGAAAGTCTCAAATAACCGATAAAGCCTGTCTGTGTGTAGGACTTGTGAATGCAGCATATATGGAGCAGAATCTTGAAATCAAAGGAGAAAAACAGGGGGTTGTGATATGTCCCGGACCCAATATTGCTTTTTTTGATAAAGAAGTTTCACTTTCGGAAATGGTAAAACATATTTATGGAAATACCAATATTCTTTCCCATACTCAACGTCCAAATATGTTTATCAATGAACTGAAAATGTATGTTGACTATCTGAGAAAGGAAATTACAGAATCTTCAGTACAGATTACCCATGCCCAAACAAAAAAATGGAATGCTTTCAAGAAAAATATACTTGAAGGAATAGAATATTATCATGATCTTTTTATAGGATCATCATTCTTCAGCAACGGATTATCAACCATCAATCTGCAATTACAGGAATATAAACTTCAGCTTACTGCTATTGATGTTCCGCAGGTTGAAAAATAACCGTATTTTTTAATTGATAGATAATAAAAACAGCTTTCAACGCGGAGGCTGTTTTTATTTTTTTGAGTTGTTCTGTTGGGGAAATATAAAATATAAATGCAGGCAATCAAATATTTCCAACAAAGCATGTATCTTATTTTTACAATACACAATTTTATCGGAGATAAAATCCTTGCGTCTTTGTGATCTTTCAACAATCATATTTTATGAAATGATTAGGAGTTGGAAAAACGCAAAGGCGCAAAGATTTATAATATTACTGTAGAATGTAAGGCGCTAGAAAATCAAAGATTTTCAGCAAGCGTGTGTCTAATTTTTACGGTATATAATTTTATCGGAGAAAAAATCCTTGCGTCTTAAAAACGATGTTGCAAGTAAGAATTATTTGCGTCTTTGCGTTTTATAAAAAAATAATAGTCAAAAAAACTGAGGAAACATCCGTGTTTTCATTTATAATAACTATAGACGGAATGGCTATTTTGAATATCCTTTGGGCATAATATTCCTTACCTTAGATCCTACTTAGTAAAATTATTTTTATGGAAAAAAGAAAGATCAAAAACACCGATTTAACGATTGCACCAATCAATTTCGGAGGAAATGTTTTTGGATGGACCCTGGATGAAAAACAGTCTTTTGATATACTGGATCGCTTTACAGAAGCAGGATTCAATTTTGTAGATACTGCAGACACCTATTCATGGTGGGTGAACGGGAAAGGAGGACAATCTGAAGAGATCATTGGAAAGTGGATGAAAAGCCGTTCTAACCGTAATGATATCGTTTTGGCAACAAAAGTAGGTTCTGAAACCAAAGAACATGGCTATGATATCAGCAGAAAGCATATCTTACAATCAGTGGATGAGTCACTGAAAAGGCTTCAGACCGATCATATTGATCTCTATTATACTCACTTTGATGATAATATCACTCCGGTAGAAGAAACGCTTTCGGCTTATGATGAGATCATTAAGGCTGGAAAAGTGCGCTATATTGCGGCTTCCAATTTATCACCGGAACGTTTAAAAGCATCATTTGAAGCTGCTGAAAAGAATAATCTTCCTAAATATGTTGCATTACAGCCTCATTATAACCTGATGGAAAGGGAAGGTTTTGAGGGAAATTATGCACCTCTGGCAGAGCAGTTCGATTTAAGTGTATTTCCTTACTGGTCTCTGGCAGCTGGTTTCTTAACGGGTAAATACCGTGATGAAGCAGATCTTGCAAAAAGCGCGAGAGGTGAAGGGGTAAGAAAGTATTTAAATCCTAAAGGACTTGAAGTTTTAAAAGCTCTGGATCAGGTAAGTTCAAAACATAATACCACTCAGGGAACGGTTTCTCTGGCATGGCTGTTATCCAATCCTTTGATCACAGCTCCTATTGTAAGTGCTACAAGTGCATCACAGCTTGAAACGGTATTCAATGCTCCAAAACTTATTCTTGATCAGGAAGATATTGATCTGTTGAATAGTGCAGGCAACTAATTTTCAACTTTCATTATAGACTAAAATTTAATCCGTTCATTGCTGAACGGATTTTTTATTTCGACAATGCTTAACCACCCCGTCAAAAATTCTTTGAATTTTCGACACCCCTCCAATGAAGAGAAATTTTGGTTCTTCGATTGTGATTATTCAGTTATTAATTAATCAGAATATTCCTTCAAAAGCTGTCTGTAGCTCATCAGTATTGAGGATTTTGAAATAAAGCCTATAAAATCATTATTCTCACTCACTACAGGAAGATTCCATACCCCTGTATCATCAAAAGTCTGAAGAATCTCCAGAGGTTTATTATCACGGTGAAGTATAGCTGGTGGAGCTTTCATAATCTGAATGACCAGCTGAGAAGCATCCATTTCTTTGTTAAAAAGATAAGGTCTTATATCATCCAGGGTAAGAATTCCCTTTAGCTTTCTATTTTCATCCACAACAGCAAAAATATTTTTATCTCCATTCTTTACCATTTCAAATAATTCAGTAACAGAAGCATTTTCATTAATGGTCTGAGAATACTGATCTATAAAATCTTCTGTTCTCAAGGCAAAAAGGAGGTTTTTATCATGTTTATTGGTCAAAATCTTTCCTTCATCTGCTAAAGATTTCAGTTCCGGAGAGATTGGGGAGAACCATTTGGCAATAAGGTAAGATATCACAGAAGCGATCATCAGGGGAATAAACAGATCATATCCGAAACTGGATTCTGCAATCAGAAATATTGCAGTAAGCGGAGCATACAGTACACCGCTCATTGCCCCGGCCATTCCTACCAGAACAAGGTTGGTCACCGGAACATCTGTAAAGCCTAAATGCTGACAAACCAAAGCAAATAAGTACCCTAAAGTTCCTCCTGCAAAAAGAGACGGGGCAAAATTACCTCCGTTACCACCACTGAAGATGGTAAAAGAAGTGGCAAATGCTTTTAAAAGCAATACCAGAATTAAAAATACAATAATCGTCCAGTCTCCGATCTCAAAATACCTGAAAAAACTGTTTTCAATAATAGAGTGGGTATTTCCGTTGGTAAATGCTTTCACTGTTTCATAACCTTCTCCAAATAATGGTGGAAAAAGAACACACAACAATGAAAGTACAGCGCCACCAAACATTGCTTTACGCATTCTGGAAAGCTGAAGTCCTTTTATAAAATGTTCTACTTTTTGGGAAATAATCACAAAATAACGGGCATACAAACCTGTTACAAGTCCTAAAATAAGGTAATAAGGGACATTTTTATAGTTGAACGGATCTCTTGTATAAAACCTGAAAAGAACATCTTCCTGAAGCAAAATCCTCGACAAAAGACTTCCGCAGACTGCAGCCACAACCAAAGGAATAAAATCTGTAAAAACCACTCCGGTCAACAGAATTTCAAAGGCAAACATAATCCCGGCAATTGGAGCATTGAATGCAGATGCAATTCCTGCTGTAGCACCAGCAGCCAGCAATAAAGTACGTTCTTTGTAACTTAATCTGTAGGTCTGCGCATAGTTTGAACCAATAGCAGCTCCGGTAACAGCTATAGGACTTTCCAATCCTGCCGAACCTCCCAATCCTACGGTAACCGCACTCTGTATCACCTGGGAATACATTTTAACTGAAGCTACGATACTGGAATTCTGTGCAATTTCATAGAGTATAGCCCCGATACCTTTACGATCCTGTCCTTTGAACAACGTCAGAACGATCATCGTGGTCAATACAATTCCTAAAAAAGGAAAAACAATATAGAATAATATCTGATATTCAAAGTGGACTTTGGTAGTAATGAAATTGTGTATATTGTGTACCAGCGTTTTCAGAATAACTCCTGCAAGACCCGCCGTACAGCCTACCAGAATTCCGGAAAGAACAAGAAACTGATTCCGGCTCAGCCTGTTGTTCAGCCAATGCAGAATAAGCTCATAACTGCGCGCTTTTTCTAATCCATATTTTTGGAAATCTCTTTTAAATTTAAGGAAGCTCAGGTACTTTTTTTTGTTGTGAATTTTCACCTTAGAAACATTTTATGCTATCATCAGATTGATACAGCTCCGTAAATTTATGAAATATATCACAAAAAATACCCTTTTGAAGATTTACACTTGTTTGTGATTTATATTTTTGTAATTTATGTTTTAATTTTAAATTCAAAATTTCTTCAAAATTTAATGATAGTTTTATGGCATGAAAATCCTAATCGTTGAAGACGAAGCAGCGCTTACCCAAAGTATTGCCGAATATCTGTCCGGAGAAAACTATCTCTGTGAAGCTGCCAGCACATTCAGTGAAGCGATGAGTAAAATAGAGACATTTGACTATGACTGTATTTTACTGGACATTATGCTTCCAGACGGAAATGGTCTGAAAATACTTGAAGAATTAAAAAAGCAGCAGAAGCAGGACGGAGTCATTATCATTTCTGCCAAGAATGCTCTGGACGATAAAATTGAAGGTTTAAAACTGGGTGCAGACGATTATCTTACCAAACCATTTCACCTCTCAGAGCTTATGGCAAGAGTATATTCTATCATTCGGAGGAAGCAGTTCAGTAGTTCCAATGTAGTAAAACAAAATGAACTTCAAATTGACCTGCTTGCTAAAACAGTTGCTGTAAACGGCGAAACGATTTCATTAACAAAAAAAGAATTTGATCTCTTAATTTATTTTATCGGTAACAAAAATAAAGTCATCTCCAAAAGTACATTGGCGGAACATCTTTCCGGAGACCTTGCAGATATGCTTGACAATCATGACTTTGTATATGCTCATGTGAAAAACCTCAAGAAAAAACTGTATGATGCCGGATGTGAACATTATCTGAAAACAGTATATGGAACGGGGTATAAGTGGGAAAGCTAGGTTAATTATAAATTATGAATTAAAAATTATAAATGATGAGTTATTATAAGCGAAAAGAAAAATGTGTTGAAAGATAAAAGTTTTAATTTTGCAATAAGAATTATTAATCTTTATAAATATCTCTCAAGTGGCAGGAGTGAATATGTTCTGAGTAAACAGTTATTAAGAAGTGGAACAACAGTAGGAGCCTTAATAAGAGAGTCACAAAATGCGGAAAATAAAGCAGACTTTGTTCATAAACTCGCTATTGCTCAAAAAGAATGTGATGAATCTATTTATTGGATTGAGCTTTTATATCATACTGAATATTTATCATCCAATGAGTGTCAAAGTATTCATAATAAAGCTATTGAAATATTAAAGATAATCAGGAGCATCATCATTACATCAAAAAATAAATAATCTTTCATAGAGCCCAACAACTCATAATTTTTAATTCATAATTATCTTGAAGCCTTTACTTACCAAAACGACAAAACCTTTTCTCATCTATGTACTTATTGTGCTGATGATAAGTATTCCTGTGTATTATTTTGTGGTGGATACCATCTGGAAAAGTGAACTGGATGAGCATAATCAGATTATTGTTGAGAAGACGGCTTATGAGTTCAACCAGTTGAAACTGTCTGAGGAAGAATTAGGCAAAAGTCTTGCACTGTGGAATCATATCCAGCCTGAAACGAATATTGAGAAAATTTCAGCTCAACAAATAAAACGGGACACAGTTTATACTTACGAAAAACACTTACCTTTTATTTCGGAACAAAAAAAAGAGCGTTACAGATGCCTGAGAAAAGTCGTTTATCTACAGAACAAACCTTATCTTTTTACAATACAGACCAATATTGAGGAATCTCATGAAACAATAGCTGTAATTGCAATGATTACCATATTTTTCTTTGTAATCATAGTGCTAGGGCTTTTATATCTGAACAGAAAACTTTCTTCATCTATCTGGAAACCGTTCAGGAATACATTGGATCAACTGAAAACCTTCAACCTTAACAGCCAGAATACCATACAGTTTCCGGTTTCTGACACCACAGAATTTGAAGAACTTAATCAGTCTCTCTATAAACTGATAGAGCGTAATATTTCTACCTATAAAACCCAGAAAGAATTTACAGAAAATGCTTCCCATGAGCTGCAGACACCGCTGGCCATTATTAAAAATAAGCTGGATCTTTTACTTCAGGATCAGGATCTTACTGAAAAACAGTACAAAATCGCTGAAGACATAAACAAGGCTCTTACAAGAAGTTCTCGCATCAATAAAAACCTCTTGCTGCTTGCTAAAATTGATAATAATCAGTTTGACAGTTCAGAGATTATTTTGTTTGATCATTTGCTTCAACAAAGTATTGATACTCTCCAGGAACATATTGAGCAAAAAAATATTTCCGTTCAGGAAAAGATAGTAGATAATGTACAGGTGAATGGAAACAGTATTCTGACTGAGATACTGATCAACAATCTCATCATCAATGCAATCCGCCATACAACTCCCGGAGGTTCTATTTCTATACAATTGGCAGATTCTTCTTTTGAAGTTTCCAATTCGGGTACTGAAAAGCTGAATATGGATTTGCTTTTCAAAAGATTCTCTAAGCTTTCAACGGATAACAGCGGAAGCGGGCTCGGACTCTCTATCATCCAGGAAATCTGCAGGTTTCATCATTGGACTATCAGCTATAGGTTTGAAAACAAACATCACATCTTCACTGTTAAATTATAGTTAAAAAATTTCACGGCTCAGGCAATTCTAAATTTCTTCTAAATCGGTTTGCACCTTTGTATTGAAAACAAAGCAAAATGAGAACAGCAAACAAAGTAGCAGCCGTTACACTCCTTTTCTGGCTTATGAAAATTGTAGCCACTACATTGGGAGAGACCTTGGGAGATTTTATTTCTATGACCCTTAATCTGGGATATGTTGTAGGAATTCTGGTTACGCTGATGTTTTTCATCCTGATACTTTCGGTGCAGCTTCGTGTAAAAAAATATATTCCGGCAGTGTATTGGGTCGTGATTATCGGAACAACCACTTTGGGAACCGAAATCTCAGATTTTATCGACCGTACTTTAAAAACAGGATATCTGGCAGGAAGTCTGATTTTGTTTCTCGGCCTTTTAACTTCCTTATTCTTATGGTACAGAAAATATAAGAACCTGGAGGTTTATCCGATTTTTGAAAGAAATAAAGAATTCTATTACTGGACGGCTATTTTATTTTCCAATAGTCTGGGAACAGCTTTTGGGGATTTTCTGAGTGATAATTTGGGACTCGGATATATGACGGGAGCTTTGATTACAGGGTTGATCATAGTAGTGGTGGTGGCACTTCATTATTTTACGAAAATCAATCATGTTGTTCTGTTCTGGATTGCTTTTGTTTTTACCAGACCCTTTGGTGCTACATTCGGAGATCTTTTGACAAAGCCTTTAGCTAAAGGAGGTCTGGACCTTGGAACTCTCAATGCTTCCCTGATCTCTCTTACACTGATGGTTTTCATGATCATTATTTCACAAAGAAAACACAGCCGGGAATTACCTCTTCAAAAGGAATAACTAATGTTTCCCTTATAACAAACTTTTTAAAGAAAAATAAAGATTAGCAGAATGAATAAAACAGCCTTGTTATTTTTTCCAGCCAGTATGGTAATTTCCTCCCTTGTTTCTGCGCAGACAACCTCTGTAACGGCATCTGGAAGAATCATCAATAAAGATAAAACAGCAATACCTTACGCCCATATTATTTTAAAAAAAGAAAAAGACAGCACTTTTACAGCCGGAACCATTACCAATGAGGAAGGACGATTTTCCATTACAGGCATAAAGCCGGACCATTATCTTCTGGAAACTTCCATCACCGGATATAATACGTACACACAACCCGTTTTCATAGGAACCCTTTCAGAGTTTCTGGAAATACCAACTATTGAACTGGCTCAGAAACAGGAAAATGAAACAAAAATTGATGCCATCACCATTACCGCTTCTAAAAAAAATGAAATAGACAGCCGCCTTGATAAAAAAACGTATTCCGTAGCAGACAATATCAGCCAAAGTGGCGGATCGGTATTACAAAGCATGCAGAACCTTCCCGGAATCACCGTACAAGATGGTAAAGTACAGCTAAGAGGGAATGATAAAGTAACGGTGCTCATTGACGGTAAGCAGACTGCTCTCACGGGGTTTGGAAGCCAGACAGGATTGGATAATATTCCGGCTTCTGCTATTGATAAAATTGAAATCATCAACAATCCTTCATCAAAATATGATGCGAATGGAAACGCTGGAATCATCAATATTATCATGAAAAAGAATAAACAGAACGGATGGAACGGAAAAGCAGGATTTACAACAGGTTTAGGTTCACTTTGGGTAAGAAAAGAAAACCTTCCTACAATAAGACCGCAGTATACACTAACGCCTAAAATAAATCCCTCTCTATCATTAAATTACAGAAAAAATAAGGTAAATGTATTTTTGCAGGCCGATAATTTATACACCGAAACACTTAATAAAAATGAATTTGTAACCCGTACTTATGATAATGGAACAGTCATTAATTCTCAGCTGAAAAGAAACAGAAATACAAATTTCTTTACCACCAAAGCCGGAATAGACTGGACTATTGATCCGCAAAATACAGTAACTATTTCAGGAATGTATGGAAGCGAAAAGATTATCGATAGGGGAGATCAGCCGTTTTTCAATGGAGATAGATCCCAACGTCTGCGCCTGTGGCAGTTTTTGGAAGATGAGCTGAAAACCACTGTGATGGGAACCGCTTCTTATCAGCATAAATTCAAAGATGCCGGGCATGTTTTAAATGTAGGATTCAATTATACTTTCCACAGAGAGGATGAAAAATATTTCTATGATAATTATCTTCCTTCCTCCGCAGGAACTGATGCTTTCAAATTATTATCTGATGAGCAGGTCTATGATTTCAATGTAGATTATATAAAACCTTTAAAGTACGGACGAATAGAGGCCGGAATTAAACTGAGAAACAGAAGCATTCCTACCAATATGAATTTTATTCCCGGTACCAACTCTGTTCTCGATGTTTCTGCGGGTGGGAAAGCCGATTATAAAGAATTTATTCCTGCGGTGTACGGAAATTATGTTTTTGAAAATGAAAAATGGGAAGCAGAACTGGGATTGAGGCTGGAATATGTAAAAATTCAATATGATGTAAATCCTAATCACCCAACTTATAAAAGTGACGGATATAATTATACCCAGCCATTCCCGAATTTCAGACTTGCTTATAAAATTGATGACCGTAATAAGTTCTCGGTATTTTATAATAGAAGGGTAGACCGTCCTAATGAAGTTGATATCCGTATTTTTCCAAAATATGACGATGCAGAAATCATTAAAGTAGGAAATCCGGCACTGCGTCCTCAGTTTACAAATTCTATTGAATTGGGATACAAACACAATTGGGATAACGGATATTTATATGCTGCATTATACCACCGCTTTGCTGCCGGAACCATCACAAGAATTTCAAGTATTGTCCCGGACAGCACTCTTATTTATGCCATATTCCAGAATGCCGGAAAAAGCTATAATACAGGACTGGAAACAATATGGAACCAAAAGATCTCAGATGCATATTCCTTCAATGTCAATGGAAATTTATACCGTAATCAGATCAATGCATTTACTGTAGAAAATCTGTACCCAGAACCTAATACTTTCTCCGCCGACCAGCAGACTGCTCTATCAGGAAATATCAAGATGAATAACGTTTTTCATTTTTCTAAGGGATTGAATATGCAGTTTACACTTGTTTATTTAGCTCCGGATATTATTCCGCAGGGAAAAATAAAATCAAGGTTTTCAATGGATGCAGGAGTGAAAAAAGCCATTCAGAAAGGGAAGGGTGAATTGTTTTTAAATGCCTCAGATTTACTCAATACAATGGTGATCAGAAAGTCTGTTCAAGGCAGCGGATTCGCTTATACCAGCAATGATTATTACGAAACTCAGGTGATCCGGATGGGGTACAGCTATAAATTTTAATACAGAACTGAATAATTATAAATGTGATTTAAGATGAAAAAATACTTTCAAACAACGATGATTTATATCTTGGTTTTGAGTTCAGGTTTAAGCAGAATCAACGCTCAGAATACAAATGATACGATTGAAGTTCAAAAACCTGTACAAGACAGTATGATCACAACAAAAATTCAAAAAAGCAAACTGAATTATAAAAGCCTGATTATTCCTACAGCATTCATTGCCTATGGAGTAGCAGGTTTGTCGATGAATAATCTTAAACAGCTTAATATCTCTACAAAAGTTGAAATCAACGAACACCAGCCCACGCAAATAAAACTGGATAATTATACCCAGTATGCCCCTGCAGTTATTGTATATGGACTGAATGCAGCAGGGATAAAAGGAAAGCATAACCTGAGAGACCGCACTATCATTTATGCTTCTTCACAACTGATTGCAGCAGCCTTTACAATGCCTTTAAAATATCTTGTAAAAGAGGAAAGACCAGACAGATCAAATACCTTATCTTTTCCGTCAGGACATGCGGCAACAGCATTTTCTTCAGCACAGTTTATGTTCAGAGAATATAAAGACAGTAATTTCTGGCTGAGTATTTCAGGATATCCATTTGCTATTTTCACCGGGGTATACAGAATGCTGAATGATAAACACTGGCTGGGGGACGTTGTGGCAGGAGCCGGATTTGGGATTCTTTCTACCGAACTTGCCTATTGGCTGTTTCCAAAAATTGATAACTTATTACGTGGAAAAAATAAGAGTAAAAATACCTTGTCCTCCACAATGGTGATGCCATTTTATCAGAATAAAACTGTAGGAATAGGGTTGGTAAAAACCTTCTAATATAAAAGCGCAATTCAATACTGAATTGTGCTTTTCTTTATACCACTTTCGCCTTACGGACTATTTTTGCTAATAAACCTGGAAAGAATCTCTTCAGATATACTGCCATTACTTCTTTACCTCCTATAGCTTTTTGTTTTTTCTGTTTTTCAATAGCATAGAGCATTTTTTTTGCAAAAATTTCCACAGGCATGCCATTTTTTGTGGCATTATCCATTGTTCCCTGTGATGAGCCATCTCCGGTAACAGCATTAATAGAAATGTCTGTCTGTATAAAACCCGGACAAATGATCGTAATCCTAATATTCTGGCTGAATAGTTCTGCCCGTAAAGCATCAAAAAAACCATGTAAAGCATGTTTTGCTCCTGCATATCCACTTCGCATAGGAGCACCAAATATTCCCATAAGACTGGACACAACCGCAATCTGCCCACCTTTATTTCTGATCATATAAGGTACAGTTGCTTTAGTAAGCGCCACCGTTCCAATATAATCAATATCAATCAGCTGTTTATCTACTTCAATATCCGTTTCCATGGCTAAAGAACGTTGAGAAAGCCCGGCATTGTTGATCAGAATATCAATCTTCCCAAACTGTTCTGAAGCTTTTGCCGCAATGGCAGGCATTTCTTTATAATTTTTCAGGTCTAAAGGAATCACCACATACCGATCTGTATTCAATCCGGCTTTTTGAGCCACCAGATGCAGCTGTTCTTCTTTTCTGGAGGACAAGATGATTTTTGCATGGCTGTTCTTTGCCAAATTAGTTACTAAAGCTTCCCCAATCCCTGATGATGCTCCGGTAATCCAAATAACCTTATGATCAAAGTAACTGCTCATACTTGTACTATTATTTAATTTTTAAGTCCTGCAATATATTTCCCGGCTTTCATTCCTGAAAAAATGCAGCCTCCCAAAAATGTCCCTTCCAGCGCTCTGTAACCGTGCATTCCGCCACCACCAAAACCAGCCACTTCTCCGGCAGCATACAGTCCTTCAATGATACTGTCATCATCTTTTAATACCTGTCCATTCAAATTGGTTTTTATCCCTCCTAACGTTTTTCGGGTTAAAATATTGAGCCGTACAGCAATCAAAGGTCCGTTTTCAGGAGCTAAAATTTTATGCGGAGCTGCTACACGCCCAAGTTTATCCCCTAAATAATTGCGGGTATTTCTGAGATAATTGACCTGGGTATCTTTTGAAAATTTATTGTCTAATTCTCTGTCCCGCGCTTCAATTTGAGATTTTATCTTTTCATAATTCAAAAGTCTGTTTCCGGCCAATTCATTCATCCTGTCAACCAAATCTTCCAGATTATCTGATACAATAAAGTCTTTTCCATGTTCTTTAAAAGCTTCTACCGGTCCGGGAGCTTTTTTACCAAAAATCCTTTTCAGAAAAAGGGAGTAGTCCTTATTGGTAATATCCGGATTCTGTTCTGACCCCGAAAGGGCAAATTCTTTTTTTATAATTTTCTGAGTGAGGATAAACCACGAGTAAGAATATCCTGTTTCCTGTATATATTGTAAGGTTCCCAATGTATCAAATCCAGGAAGAAAGGGAGCGGGAAGCCGTTTACCTTCAGCATCAAACCATAAAGATGATGGTCCTGGCAATATCCGGATTCCGTGGTTGGGCCAGATGGGATTCCAGTTTTGTAAACCTTCTGTGTAGTGCCACATTCTGTCACGATTGATAATATGAGCTCCTGTATGTTCTGCGATACCAATCATTTTACCATCTACATAGGCAGGAACACCACAAACCATATTTTCCGGGGCTTTACCAAGTCTTTCCGGCCAGTTTTTCCTTACCAGCTCATGATTGGCACCAATTCCTCCGGAAGCTATAATGATATTCGGAGCAGTATATTCAAAGGTTGAGATAACAGTTCTGTTAGTCTCAGCACCTCTTTCCTGAGTGTCATTTTCCAGAATATCTCCTTTAAGACCTCTTATTTTTCCATTTTCAACCAGCAATTCTGTCACTCTGTGCCTGAATTTCATCTGCAGCAATCCTTTTTCCTGAGCTTTGTAAGCTTTTTCTACAAATGGTTTTACGACACCTGTCCCGGTTCCCCAACTTACGTGAAAACGAGGTACTGAATTTCCATGCCCTGTTGCTGAACCATCACCACGTTCTGCCCAGCCCACCATAAACATCAGCTTGATACCCAATTTCGAGATGTATTCATACTTTTCACCGGAAGCAAATTTCAGATAAGCTTCTGCCCATTGACGGGGCCAGTAATCCTCAGGGCGGTCAAAACCAGCAGTCCCTTTCCAGTCCTGAAGTGCCAGTTCATAAGAATCTTTAATTCCCATTCTCCTTTGCTGAGGCGAATTAATCAGAAACAAACCTCCGAAAGACCAGAATGCCTGCCCTCCTATATTCTGTTCGGTTTCCTGATCCAAAAGCAGTACTTTTTTCCCGACATTGGTAATTTCCATCGCAGCAGTAAGCCCTGCCAGTCCGCTTCCTATGATGATGGCATCAGGCTGGAATGTTTCTTCCATTTTATGAGGTATTTTTTTTGAATGATACTTAATATAAATGTATAAAATTATTTGTAATCGGGTTGAAAATTAAAATAATTTTGCTTTTATCTTTCAGCTTCGAACTCTAAACTTTTCATCTTATCTTTGTGAAAAATAGAAGTATGAAGTATTTGTTTATCATTACCTGCTTTGTCTGTTCCATTTTCAGTCAGGCACAGCAAAAACAGGATCCATGGAAAGACAGCCAGCTGATGGATCCGGCGTTACTGGCTTCCAGAATTGTAAAGCATACAACAAAAGATCTGGTGATCATTTCAGTAGGTCCGGAAGCCATCATCAAAGGTTCTGTAGATATAGGACCAACGCATGAGCCTGAAAACCTGGAGAAACTGAGAAATTATCTTAAAGATATTCCTAAAAACAGAGAAATTGTAATCTACTGCGGATGCTGTCCTTTTGTAAAATGTCCCAATATACGTCCTGCTTTTGCATTACTGATGGAAATGGGCTTTAAAAATGCAAAGCTTTTAAATCTTCCGAAAAACATCAAAACAGACTGGCTAGATAAAGATTTTCCTACAAATGATTAATATGAAGACTGGTTTTACCTTATTATTTTTAATAATTTTCTCAGGATCTGTTGCTGCTCAAAGTACAATAGAAGTAGGAAAGAAAGCTCCTGAAATCACAATGACCAAGGCAGACGGAACTTCATTCACCCTTTCAACATTAAAGGGAAAGGTGGTTCTGATCGATTTCTGGGCAACCTGGTGCGCTCCGTGTGTAGAGGAGCAGCCTGAGCTGAAAACATTGTATGACACCTATTCTGAACAGGTAAAAAACAATAAGTTTGAAATTCTTGGAGTCTCCTTAGATAAAAATAAAGAAAGCTGGCAGAAAGCAATTGACCGGTTTACGATCAAATGGATACAGATCAGTGATTTAAAATTCTGGAAAAGTCCTGTAGCCAAACTTTACGAAGTTGATGAACTTCCCTTTAATGTCATCATCGACGGACAGGGAACAATTTTAGCTAAAAACCTTCACGGAAAGGAACTGGAGAAGTTTTTAAAGAAAACTTTAAGTCAGAATTAAGAATATAAAATCTTACAAATATTCAAAGAGCAGTACATCCATTACTGCTCTTTATTTTTTCATATACACTACAAAGCAATTGATATACAACATACATCAATCCTTTCTTTTGTCTTATAGCTTTGAGGTATGAAAAAAAGTGTCTTCCTTCGCTTGGGGCTGTCAGTGATATTGCTGATGCATAGTGTAATTTCTATTTTCAGTGGAGATGTTAATAATTTCGGGCATTTTTATCTGGATAGTATAGGATTCAGTCCCATTGGGATTTATATTGCATGGGCTGTAAAACTAACCCATCTTTTCTCTGTACCATTACTTTGGTTTGACCGATATATAAAGCCCGTGGCTATTGGTAATATTCTTATTTTCGTTTTTGGAATCTATTTCGTTCATTGGCAAAACGGCTGGTTTGTAGTGGGAGGTGGAACGAATGGAATTGAATTCAATGTTTTGCTGATCTTCAGTTTTCTGAGCCTTATGTATCCTGAAATTTATTTTAAAAAGCAGAACCGTTTTCCCCATGAAAAGGATATTTAAATTTGCTTAAAATCCGCAGTTTTTTATTTTAGTTTCCAAGACGACCATTCAAAATCGTAGTTTGTAGATCATTACCTCAATTTGGTCCACTTATATTTCTATATTTGATTGAACAAATCGTACTTTGTATTCTTAAAAATCATGATCAACCTGAAACCATACAAAAGATCTAAATGGCAGATTCATTTGCTTTTTTGGATATTGTATTATATCCTGGAAGTTTACCTTGACTTTTACTGGTCCAGGTATCAGTTTCCGGATTTCCAATGGTCAGTAAGGCTTCAGAATACTCTGATCCTGGAACTGGGATATCTTTTGATCAAAATGCCGCTTGCTTATGCCTTGCTGTATGTATTTGAAAAGATTCATATTAAGGAAATTTTCAAATATCTTCTCTATATTTTTATCGTGATCACCGCTGTTTTTGGGCATCGCTTTTTAACGCATTATATCATTTACCCTTATATTTATGGAGTTACAGAAACTCTGGATGGAAAATATCCGTCGGGATTTATCAATGGTTATGTGGCATTCAATTCTTTTATGGACCTTATTTTTATGGTAGGTCTTATTTTCGGGGTTGAAATTACCCGTCAGAAAAATCTTCTGAAAGAACAGATCTCCCAGCTAAAGTCTGAAAAACTGGATCAGGAACTTACTATGCTGAAGGCACAGATCAATCCGCATTTTCTGTTCAACACCCTCAATAATATTTACGGAATGGCCCTGAAAAAAGCTGATGAAACTCCGGATGTTATTCTTCAGCTTTCCAAGATAATGCGGTATAATATCTATGAAGCAGCAGAAAAAAGCATTTCTATAGCCAAGGATATTGAAAACATTAAAGATTTCATACAGATTCAGAAAATCCGACATCGGCATCTCATCATCAACTTTACGGAAGATATTGATCATCCTTCTCAGGAAATCTCACCGCTGATCTTGATACAATTTGTTGAAAATGCCTTCAAACATGGGGTTTCCGAAAGTTTAGGAGAGGCATTTATTACCATCGATATCCGGTTGAAAAACGGAATTCTTACTTATTTCATAGAGAATTCCAAAGAAGAAATACTTCATACGCATTCCACAAAAATAGGCCAGAAAAATATCCGCAGACAGCTTGAACTGCTTTATCCACAACACACACTTTCTGTGGCAGATCAAAGCGGCCGCTATATTGTAACATTAACCATAGATTTCCATGACACAACACCCAGCCTCTAAAAAATACAACTGCATTATCGTAGAAGACGAGCCCATTGCTGCAGAAATTCTGGAAAGTTTTATCTCCAGGGATCAGGAACTGAATCTGGTAGGAAAATGTGCCGATGCCGTATATGCCAGCAGTCTTTTAAGCATTCATGAGGTGGATCTGATGTTTTTGGACCTCCATCTTCCCGTGGTAAAAGGCTTTGACTTTCTGAGGAAAATAAAAAATCCTCCATTCGTTATTGTTACCACTGCTTATCATCAATATGCTGTTGAAGGCTATGAACTTGATATTGCGGATTATCTGATGAAACCTATTCCATATGAACGTTTTCTGACAGCGATTGGAAAGTTCAAACATTTAATGGAGGCGGAGGACGCTTTACTGGAAGTGTCGGAACGTGATTTTATCTTTATCAATAGCGGGAAAAAACAGGTTAAAATTATTTTACATGATATTTTCTACATTGAGAGTTTGAGAGAGTATATTAATATTCACACCAAAACAGAAAGCTTCACTTTTAAAATGCCCATCAGCAAAATAGAAGAGGCTTTAAATCCTAAAATGTTTACCCGTATTCATAAATCGTACATTATATCCAAATCAAAAATTGAAATCAAATCTGCCAATATTATCCAGATTAATGGCAAAAAACTTCCTGTGGGAAGAACGTATAAACCATTGTTGGAGCTTTAATATTGAGAATAAAATTGTTTAAACCCACCAGATTTTCAGCCTTTTCATTAAAAAAAACTGCGAAATTAAAAGTTTTGTAGATTCTGCATCTCTGTTGATAGATATTTTTTCCGAAATTCTGTTTGTTTATTCAAATTTACTTTATGAAAAACAGAATGCATAAAAAATATTAAGCCTGGAAAATGAGTGGGATTAGTTTATTATTCGAATGTTGAATAATGATTTGGCTTAATGATTAGTGATAATCTTAAGCCAATTTCTTTTTGCGGCTATATTTATTTTAAAATATTTTGAGTCCAACTATTCCTACAACAATCAGTAATGCAGAAAGCAATCGTAAAATACTAGCTGAATCCTGAAAAAACAGAATTCCTACCAATAAAGTTCCTACAGCCCCAATTCCGGTCCATACGGCATAGGCAGTTCCAATAGGGATGCTTTTCTGAGCGTACCAAAGAAAGCCTCCGCTAACAGCCATACACATGATCGAAAATATGATCCAGCTCCATTTATTATTTTCCGGCTGTTGAGATAATTTAAGTCCCAAAGGCCATCCAATTTCAAAAATTCCTGCGATAATTAATGCAATCCAGTTCATACTTCTTATTTTTAATGATGGTGCTGTTATTGAAAAAAATGTTATTAAAAATGAGTTCTTTACCATAAAATACTCCATCTCAATTACGACTACAAAATTATCATTATCCATTCATATTCAATAAAATAAACTGTGTGACACCGCAAAAAACAGCGATGGAACGTATGATACACACCGTGAACCGTTTAATATTCCGGAATAGGATGTAAGTTTGGAAATCTCTCTAATATTGATATCTTTATATTATGAAAACAGAGAAAGCAGAAGTCGCTTATTTTCTATAGACCATTCATATCAATTATGTTAACAGACATCATTACAGCTCATCTAAACGTTATTTTTTGCGGAATCAATCCCGGTTTAAAATCATCAGATGACGGACATCATTTTTCAGGAAAGAGTAATCGTTTTTGGAAGGTTCTTCATCAATCAGGTTTTACTCCTTATGAAGTGGAAGCAGTGAATGATACTTCTATTCTGGATTTCGGACTGGGACTCACCACTGCCGTTGCAAGAGCAACTTCCCGTGCTGATGAACTTTCAAAAGAAGAGTTTGACGATGCCCTGGATACTTTTAAAGCAAAAATAACAGAATACCAACCTCAATATGTGGCTTTTCTCGGCAAAGCGGCTTATAAGGCTTTCTCTAAAAAGAAAGAAATTCTATGGGGACTGCAGCCAGAAGATTTCTGTGGGGCAAAAGTATGGGTCTTGCCCAATACCAGCGGTCTGAACCGGGGATTTTCTCTTGCTGATCTTATTTTCTATTACAGCAGTTTTTATCAGGCTGTAAAAAATAGCCAGAACTAGTCGTACACAATATCAGCAGTATAAAAGGAGTGGCAAAATTGCTCCTCAATTTTTGTACCCGATTATTTTCCGTCTACCTTTTTCAAAATCACACTTAAGGGAAAAAACAACACATTTGCTAATCTAATTCTCCCAGTTAATTATTCATTCTCCCCTGATATTTGATTGTTTGATACATTTAAAACTCAAACCATTAAATAGTACTATGAAAACAAAAGAGTACGAATTCATTAAAAGGCATTTTGTCTTATTGGATTCAACAAAAGGGAATGTATGCTCAGGCATACCACAGCTATGTTTCAAAAAAATGAACCGGCTTTTACTCTGTTCGGTCCTTATTACCGCATTTTCATCTCAACTAAGAGCACAGTCCAGAGTCAGTGAGCCTGTGAATGAAAAGCCTTATCCGGCCGATCAGGTCATTTCTTTGTATGGTAAAGAAAGGAACAGCTTTTCCAGTGACATCCAGCGAAGATCTTCAAACACTGTTCCGATTGAACTCCGGTCAAAAGAAATCAAAGAAGTATTGGTAGGGCAGGACTATTTCCCTGCAGATCTTTTTTTTAATGAGGATGCAAAAGTTCCTTCCGGCCACAATCCCCAGGTTCGTCATTATGACAATCAGAATGTTACTTTTGACGGTCAAAAGCATGAGAATATCCGGGTTGATGAAATCATTGATCAATACACCTTAAAGAATGCAGATATTGATTACTCTTATGACAATGCCTACTATCTCTTCCGTGATGCTTCAGGAAACACAATTGCTACTGTATATTATATTGACCGCACTGTAGGATTCTTAAAGTCCGAGTATAAAGTTGTAAGCAAAGGAAAATCTCTTGTTACATTTCCTCTGCTTGTTGCTCCCAATCCTGCCAAAAATGTGATCAATATTACTTATCAGGTGGAAAAAGAGAGCCAGGCCAGCCTTCAGATCATTGATATGAATGGCCGTACTGCAGATACTGTATTCAGTGATAAGCAGATCAGGAGCGGAAGACATACAGTACAGCACAACATCAATCTTCCAGCCGGCAACTATCTGGTACAGTTTAATGCTCAGGGGCAGGCGCCTGTTACTCAAAAAATCATTGTTCAATAAAATGCAGTCAATTATGAAAAAACTAATTATACTTTTAACCTGCATGTTATGGAGTATGACATGCATTAATGCCCAATGTCCAAACGGTGATGCGGAAATGGGTAATTTCAGCAACTGGCAGACTTATGTGGGAAGCAATACAACAGGAACCCTGAATTTATCAACCTTTACTCCAAGTCTATCACCAACCCAGCATACCGTGACGGGAATAGGTAATGACCCGATACTAGGCGCTTCTTTACCGATGGTGGGAGAAGGCAACAGTGCTTTCAGATTAGGAAATTCTACAGCTATGAACGGTGCAGAAATCATGTCTTATACCTTCACAGCAGGAAGCTCTATATCATTTATGTATGCTTTGGTTTTACAGGGAGCCCACAGCGATTCTATGATCAATGGATTTTTCAGTTATTGGGTCAGCAGAACCAATGACCTTGCCAACAGTACCGCACCTGGTAATCTGGTCATTTCCCCTGTTAAAATTAACGGCAGCAACGTGGCTGATCCATTCCTCCAGACCACAAGCTATAATGGTGAACCTCTCTCATGGAAGGAGTGGCAGACGTTATGTCTTCCTATTCCTTCTCAGGATGTCGGCCAGCAGCTGACCATTTATTTTGCAACAGCAGACTGCAGAGATAGCGGACATTTTGGCTATGCTTACATAGATGCCCTTTGCAAGCCGGTACCTCCTGAACCTGTACTTGTAGGACCTTCTACAGTATGTAATATTGATGATCCCATTCTTTTTAGCGGAAGCCGCACAACTAATGAGTCTCAATATGTATGGTTTGCCCAGGAATGTGATGCTTTGGGGAACCTCATCGGAAGCCCGCCTTTTGCTGTCATCCGTAATGGGCCTGTAGGAACTTACAGCTTGCGGTCCAGTGGGATTAATTTACAAAGCGGGCATTATTATAAAGTTACTCTTCAGGTCCGGAACTGTACCAGTGGCTGGGTAGTGATTTCAAAAATTGTTAAAATAGAATTCCCTATCATTCAGACAAGCAATAAAGTGATCTGCTGTGGCTCAAGCGTTAAATTAAGAGCCAGTGTGAATGCTCCGGGTAATGGTTCAGCCACAAGCTACAAATGGTATGATGAAGCGGGTAATTTTATAGGTAACGGCAGCGTATCCTATAGCGGACCTATTGGCGGACCCTTTACTCCGGCTAACGATATCACTGTAACACCTACCAAATGTACCAAGTACAGGGTTGTATTTGAATATAACGGCTGTAAAAATTCACAATGGGTATATGTTACTCTTATTCAGAATGTGCGAGGTGCTTTCGGATGTGTAAGCTATAATAACTGTACAGGAACAGGCACTGTAAAATTTGACCCGTGGATCAAACTCTGCGGTAATGAAGCTGAAGTAGGTCCGGATTACGGTTTTCATATGCAGCAGGCTACAAACAGCATTAAGTATTCCTGGAACACAGGCAGTACCAGTGATACCTCTGCTGTAACAGGAAACACAGCTTCAACGGTAACTGTCACAAGTGCTTGCGGAACGAATACGGCAACAATCACTCCTCCGGTTTTTACAGGCGCTTTTCCAGGCTTATTTAAACCTACCGGCATGTCTGTAACCAATCCGTTTGTTATTTATAACACGATGATGAACCAATATGCCATACCTGCATATAATGCCTATTCGTATGAACTTAGTGTGTATGACCGCTGGGGAACCCGTGTTTACTACAAATATGAAACGACCTGTCTCGGTTTTTATAACGGTCAGATCAGATGGGATGGAAGATACACTCCTGATGCGAACGGTAATCCGGGACCATATGTTAATATTCCGGGAGTATACTCATGGAGCCTTAAGCTGACCAATTGTTCCGGCAGCGAAAACTTTAAAGGTGATGTAACTTTTATACAGTAATTTGATTTTCAGATTCAATTTTATAAAAAATCCCGACATTTTTTGTGTCGGGATTTCTTTTGCTGGTATAACTAAAGTTTTAATAGATCAACTCTTATGCTTTATTCGGTTTGCTTACATATTTATTGCCTTTTATAAAAAACCGCCAGGGTAAAAATGCATCTTCCTGTGCATATGCAACACCTATACGGGGAGCTTTTATAATATTATCAGAGGAATATTGAATTCCGTGATTTTCAATCCATATTTCATTTCCATCCAGGTCTTTTTTATTAAAAGATTTATCAATACCTAAAGCTTTGGCTGCAGATCCGGGGCCGGAAGAAATAGCCGCTTTATCGGCAGGCATATTCCGTCTGAGTTCCATGATGTCTTTTCCTACCAGCGGCTCAACAGCTCTGATTAGTACAGCATGAGGCTCGTCTTTTACAGAGGTCACAATATTGAACAGATGATGAATTCCGTAGCATAAATAAACATAGGAAACACCACCGTGACTGTACAACGTTTCAGTGCGGTCTGTCCGTCGGCCTCCATAAGCATGGGAAGCTTTATCCAGTACTCCGAAATAGGCTTCTGTTTCTACAATAATTCCGGCTGTTACTTCACCATTTATATCTGTAAAAAGAACTTTTCCCAGAAGATCCTGAGCGAGAAAAAGGACATCCTGGTTGGAATAATAGGAGAGTGGCAGTTTCAAATGAATGGTTTTTATGAATTTAACAGGTTAAAAGTAAGGATATAAAAACAATTTTCATAGAGATAAACAGATTGTCACTACATTTGAATATGAGTTATTGATATTCATTCAATCCAAAAGCAAAATTATAATGAAATCTTTTAATTTGACGCTGTTTATGATTACTTTTTGTCTGACAGCATTGGCATTCAATATTCCTTATCAGCAATCGTATCAAAAAATGATTGTCGGAAAATGGCATCCTGTACTTTCCTATGCTGAAGGGATTGAAACTAACGGAAAACGTACTGTAATAAATAATTCTAAATTTAGCAGCAAAGATATCATGCAGTTTAATGCTGACGGTTCTATTATGGATAGTGGACAGCTTTACTTTTCATATTCATTCGGTCCTGATTATAAGACGTTATCTTTATTTGATGGAAGCAACTCTGAAAGAAAATTTGAAATCATTCAATTAGACAAAACAACCATGAAAATTGTAATGAAAGAGACAGACAAGTACAAAGGAGAGCCCTTTTATATAACCTGGACTATTGTATTTAAAAGAAAATAAAACTTATATAAAAATGGAAATCCAACATTATCTATAACCTTTCAAAAGAGGTGATATCTTTAACCATATTTTAAGTGAGTTCTAATTGTATTCTAATGCATTAAAGCTTTACTGCTGCATTATTAGCTTTAATTTTGCAAAATGGAAAAGAAAAAATTATCTGCAGCTTTATGTAAAACTACTTGCTTGTTATTATTAATTGTTGGCAGTAACGTGATTAAAGCCCAAAGTAAGGGAAGCTCAGAGATAAAAATTGCCTATGGACTTGGAACCACCACAGATTTTATTAATGCTTTCAGCAGTGTGTTTACATTTGGTTATGGCCCCTATGAGACAGAAAATTCCGGAGCTTTTGTCGTTGAATATAACTATGCAATAAAGGATAAATGGATTATTGGGACAGACCTCGCATATCAACAGGTAACGAGAGAATATTCCGATAAATCATCAGAAAAATCACACAATTATACTTTTGCCGTAAAAAGTAACTACAACTATATATCCAAGCCAAAGTTTCGCATGTATTCCGGAATAGGATTAGGATTAACATTGGAAAAGAGTAGGAATCCTTTACAAAATGTCTCACATTTTAATTATCAGCTTACAGGACTCGGAATCAGATTAGGAGGCAGACTGGGAGTAAATGCTGAAGTAGGTTTTGGATATAAAGGAATAGGAAATATAGGGCTGGCTTACAGTTTATAATAAGCAGGATCAATATTCATTACCCCTATTTAAAAGAAAAACCAGATAATCTGATATCTGGTTTTTTCTTTTCTATTTTCCTCCCGGAGGACAATGTTCTTTTAAAAATTTAGTAAACATTGTAGCAAGGTGCAGTGATGTCCCTTCTCCTTCATCAATAGAGTGTGTTCGGTTAGGGTAAGACATCAGCTGAAACTGTTTGTTGTATTTTACCAGTTCGTTGATGTATACTTCTGTATTCTGATAGTGTACATTATCATCACCTGTTCCGTGAACCAGTAAAAGATTTCCTTTTAGATTTTTAGCATAAGCCAGTGGAGATCCATTGACAAAATCTTCTCTGTTCTCCTTTGGAAGCCCCATATACCTTTCCTGGTATATATTATCATAGAACAGCTGATTAGCCACCGGAGCAATAGCAATCCCTGTCTGGTAAATATCAGGATATTGTCCCAAAAGGTTCAGGGTAGAAGAACCTCCGCCGCTCCATCCCCATACGGCAACCCTTGAGGTATCTGCATAAGGCCATTTTGCAAATAAAGCTTTGGCTCCCATTGCCTGATCACGGATATTAAGCTGTCCTATTTTACGGTACACCGATTTTCTCCATTCACGGCCTCTTGGAGCAGGTGTTCCGCGGTTTTCAAGAGAAACATACAGATAACCATCTTCAGCCATATCACCAACATATAAATCATTCCATCCTGTATAGAAACTGTCTGTTACCGTTTGTGTTGCCGGTTCTCCATAAACCATAAAAACAATCGGATATTTTTTATTAGGATCAAAATTTTTAGGTTTTACTACCCATCCGTCCAATGTAACTCCATCCTGTGTTGCAATCTGGAAAAATTCTGCTTTAGACCTTGCAGGGTCTGCTTTTGCTGTTCTTTTGGCAGCAACCAGTTCTTTATGTTCCGGAAGTGAAATTACTGAACCCATTGAAATTGCATTGACACTGTTATTCGTAAAGAGAGCAATCTTCCCATTGGGTGATATTGTATATTTATTAGAACCTTTATAAGCTTCAGGAGTTACTTTTTGTGCTTTTCCTCCTTTCATACTTACTTTATACAGGTATTTCTGCGTCGCATTATTGGGTGAAGCTGAAAAGTAGATTTGTTTGTTCTGAACATCGAAAAACTCAGGTTTTATTACATCGAAAGCATCTTTTGTAATCAATGTTTCCTTACCGCTCATATCTATTTTATAAATATGTCTCCATCCGTCTTTTTCAGAAAGCCAAAGGAATTCTTTTCCATTTTCAATCCAGTCCCAGCCACTTGGGTCATTATCATTCCAGCGGGATTTGATATCAATCCATGCAGCATCTGTTTCCGTATAAATAGCCTTACTGCTGCCGGAACTGGCATCTGCTACAATAATTTTACTTTGATTCTGCTTTCTGTTCAATTGCTGGAGAATAATGGATTTAGAATCCAGTACCCATTCCATTCTCGGAATATAGTTTTGTATTTCATCCCCTGCAATATCTGTTTTCTTTGAAGATTTAGAGGCAAGATCATAGAACCAGATGCTGCATCCTGAAGGATTTTCGCCCACTTTCGGATACTCTACAGGAACTGTAAATGAATACAGACTGTCTGTATTGTTGATCATCAGGAAGTTTTTTGTACCTCTTGCATCCAGTTTCCAGTAGGCAATTTTGTTACCGTCCGGTGACCATCGGAAACCATCCTGAGTTCCAAACTCCTCTTCATAGACCCAGTCGAAAGTCCCGTTGATCATTCCGTCTGTTCCATCGGTAGTGATCTTGGTCATCTGATTGTTTGAAAGATCTTCAACATAAATATTATGCTTAGACACATACGCTACTTTTTTTCCATCCGGAGAATATTTTGCAAACATCAGTGATGAAGATGGCAGGCCTTTCCCAAGCTGGGTAAGTTTTTTAGTGTTTTTATCGAAAATCCAGTAATCTCCACGGGTATTGTCTCTCCATACTTTCCGGGTATTGGCAAAGAGTAATAAACTTTTGTCGTCCGGAGATACCTGAAAACTTTGTACCTGCAACGCTTCAGAACTTCCCGCAGGAATCAGTGCATTGCTGTCTAAAAGAGTTTGGTCTTTTCCGGGATGCAGTACATCAACAATTTCAACCCCTTTTTTAGTAAATGAATAGTAAGCATTGCCATCCGGAGTCCACTGTGTCTTTTGTGCAGCCAATGGTGACAGACACAGGAAGTACAATGCAATAGCCGTTAGTTTTTTTATGTTCTTCATAGATAGTATTTGATTAAGCTCAATGTTCAGCTCTGTAATTTTCAATTTCTTCAACTGTTTTGATCAGCCCGTTCCCAAGAAGTCTGTATCCGTCATCCGTGATCAGGAAATCATCTTCCACACGGATTCCTCCGAAGTTTCGGTATTCATTCACTGTATCATAATTAATAAAATCTGCATTTTTATTTTCAGCCTGCCAGATATCAATCAGTTCCGGGATCATATAAATACCGGGTTCAACTGTTACTACAAATCCGGATTCAAGGGCTTTTCCTAAGCGTAAAGATTTAAGACCGAATGTATTGGTATCTTTGGGTTCTTCTTCGGTATAGCCGATATACTGCTCTCCAAGATCTTCCATATCATGCACATCAAGTCCCATCATATGCCCCAATCCGCATTGAAAAAACAGAGTATGGGCATGGTTTTTTACCGCTTCTTCAGGGTTTCCTTTCATCAGTCCGAGATCTATAAGACCTTCTACCAGGTATTGTGAGGCTTTCAGATGAATATCTTTGAATCTTACTCCCGGTTTAAGAAGCTGCTGGGCATTGTTAAAAGCATTCAGAACCACTTCATACATTTCCTTTTGCTTAGTGGTAAAGGTTTTGCCCGCAGGAAATGTTCTGGTAAGGTCTCCCGCATATCCCATTGCAGTTTCCGCTCCGGAATCATTAAGGAAAAGATCTCCCTCTTTCAAGGTATTGAGACGGTAGTGGTTATGCAGAATTCCTCCGTTGATGGTTACGATCGGAGGATAAGACATCTGACATTCTTTATTGGCAGCAAGATATTGAATGGCATTCGCAATTTCATATTCTTTAATGCCTGGTTTTGCAATCTGCATTGCCAGCAAATGCATTTCATTGGATACATTCACTGCCTGTTCTATCTGCACTATTTCCTGAGGCTCTTTTATAGAACGCTGCTTCACAATGGCTTTAATCATCTCTGCAGAAGGCTGTAATGCTGCTATTTTAATTCCAAGCAGATCGCCAAGCAAAATTTTATTGGAAGACTGATATGGAGGAAGATAATGTACCTTTCTGCCGGAAGTCTGTGCTTTCAGAATATATTGAGCAAGCTCTGTATATGGCATGGTTTCCTGTACTCCGGATTTCAGACTTTTCTCTTTCAGTGTTTCCTGTCTGCCCATCCATACGATGTCATCTATACTTAATTCATCTCCGAAAACAATGGTCTTATTCTCATCAATATCAATAATGGCCGCAATACGGGGTTCCTGGATTCCGAAATAATATAAATAGGTACTGTCCTGGCGGAAATAATAAGGATTGTGTTCAAAATTCACAGGGTTCTCTATATTTCCCAAAAACAATAAAATTCCGTTGGCTACATTACTTTGTAATACTTTTCTTCTATCTTGATAGGTTTGTGTTGAAAACATATTATGAATACTTTTTAATTTAAAGTTTTAAAGTTACGATTTTGTACTATTGACCGCTCTTTATTCATGAAAATAAAGAATAATGTAAAGTTTGGATTTTAATTTGACATTCAGTGTTCATATTTTGCTTAAATTCGGTCATATTTTAACCGATAGCCCATAAAATATTGATTCTATGAAGAGTCTTCAGTTTTCAGTCCCTGCCGACACCAACAAAAGTATCCGCATTCAGGAAGATATAATGCCCAATTTTTATCCTTATTTCCATCGCCATACGGAAACCCAGATCATGTGGATTCTTAAAGGACACGGAACATTGGCCATAGAACAGAACCTCTTCAATTTTGAGGCTGGTGACATTTTCTATCTGGGCGCCAATCAGTCGCATGTCTTCAGGGGTAATTTTGATAAAGATGAAAAGCAAAAAGTTCATTCTATCTCTATATTTTTTGATCCTTATAAAAAGATCGCCGCATTTTTCGACTTGCCGGAATTTGGGGAACTTAAAAGTTTTATTGCCCATTCAGAAGTCGGTTTTCAGGTTGCTCCTAAACTAAAAATAAATATTGGGGAAAACATTGCAGCATTACAAAAAACAGAAGGAGTAGAACAGATCATAGATTTCATCCGCATTTTGAACCATCTTATGCAAAACAGACATCTGCATATTCCTTTATCTTCGGAAAAAAATCTTCCTAATCACATTTCAGACTATGATCAAAGAATTATAGATGCCCAGACCTTTATTAAGAAGAACTTTGCCCAAACGAAACTTACCCTTGACAGTATTGCCCGGGAAGCCTGTATGACCCCGCAGGCATTCTGCAGATCCTTTAAAAAACGAACCCGAATCACTTATATTGAATACCTTAATGAGCTCCGTGTACAGCGAGCATGCAGACTATTGACATCCAGCAATATGTACAGTATTTCTTCGGTTGCTTTTAATAGCGGATTCAACAGTCTTACCAATTTTAACCGCGTTTTTAAGTCCATTATGAAATATTCACCTAAAGAATACCTAAAGCATTACAAAGAGGCTACCATAGAGCAATAAAAACAACCTGTTAAAATACGGTGAGTATCTATTAAAATATTAACATTTACCGTTTTGAAATTCCGCTAGTTTTGGATAAATATTATTTGATATGAGTACAAAACTAAACTGGGAAGGTATTTATCCTGCTGTATTAACTCCTTTTACCAAAGAAGGTGAGATCGACTTTGAAATGTTTACTCTCAATACAGAAGCCCAGATTAAAGCAGGCGTTCATGGAATTATCCTTGCAGGAACATTAGGTGAAGCCAGTGCTTTGGAAACTGAAGAAAAATTCGAACTGCTGAAATACGCAAAAAAGATCACTCAGGGAAGAATCCCCGTTATTCTTAACCTTTCTGAAAATACGACCAAAAATGCCATATACTTTGCTCAAAAAGCTAAAGAATCAGGTGCTGACGGGCTTATGCTGCTTCCTCCTATGCGGTATAAAGCAGACAGCCGTGAAGTGGTAGAATATTTTAAAGCAGTAGCTACTGCTACAGATCTTCCTATCCTCATTTATAACAATCCTGTAGATTACGGAATATACGTCACCCTTGAAATGTTTGAGGAGCTTATTGAATGTCCAACTATTCAAGCTGTTAAAGAATCTACAAGAGATCTTGCCAATGTAACCAGAATGATTAACCGTTTTGGAAAAAGAATAAAAATTCTTGGTGGGGTAGATACCATTTGTCTGGAAACCCTCATGCTTGGTGCAGACGGCCTTGTGGCAGGTCTTGTAGATGCTTTTCCTAATGAAACTATGGCAATGTATAACTCCGTTAAAACAGGTAAATATGACAAAGCCATAGCAATCTACAGATGGTTTATGCCATTATTGGAACTGGATATTCATCCTAAACTTATTCAGTACATCAAACTGGCTGCTACAGCGGAAGGGATCAGCAGTCCTTATGTAAGAGCACCACGCCTGGAACTTCATGGCGAAGAAGCTGAAACAGTAAAAAAGATCATTGAAGAGGGCATAGCCAACCGCCCGGTATTAGATTAACTTCAGAAATAAAGCTATGATTGAAGAAGCATCAAAAGAGAATATTGATAGAAGAATTCAGATGGCTGCCGATGCCTATCAGTTTCTGAAGAATACCACTGTAAAAGAACGGGCGGCCTTCATGAACACAGTTGCCGATAAGATTGAAACATTGGGAGAAGAACTTTTGACAATGGCCCATTCTGAAACCTCACTTCCTTTGGCAAGACTTACCGGAGAAAAGGCAAGAACCGCAGGACAATGGAGAAGCTATGCAAAAGCTGTAGCCACAGGAATATATACAGAACCACGGATTGATCTTGCCCAGCCAGACAAGCAAAAAGGAGACCTCAGAAAATACAATGTAGGCATAGGACCTGTGGTTGTTTTCGGGGCAAGTAATTTTCCGTTTGCTTTTTCTACAGCGGGCGGTGATACGGCGAGTGCCATTGGAGCAGGCTGTCCTGTTATTGTAAAAGCGCATCCGGCACACCCTAATACCTCTCAACTAATGGCTGATGCCATAACAGCTGCTGTAAAAGAATTTGGATGGCCTGAGGGAATCTTCAGCCATATTACCGGAACATCCTATGATATTGGGGCTTATTTGGTCCAGCATCAGGAGATCAGAGCCGTTGCGTTTACCGGCTCATTTACCGGAGGAAAAGCTTTGTTTGACATAGCTAACCACCGTAAAGATCCCATTCCGGTTTTTGCAGAAATGGGAAGCATTAATCCTGTATTTGCCCTGCCGGATTTGCTTGAAAACAGAGCAGAAGCTTTCGCTAAAGAATATCTTTCCTCCTTAACATTAGGAGCAGGACAATTCTGCACCAACCCGGGAGTATGTATTGCTCTTAAAGGAGAAGCTCTGGACCGTTTTATCAATACCCTGAAAAACGGAATTCAGGAAACGATTCCCGCAAATATGCTTCACAAAGGGATCTATGAAAGTTTTGAAAAACATAAAACCATTGCAGCAGAACAGCCGGAAGTACATATTATTGCAACAGCAGATACAGAAATTGATGAATGGCAGGGACGTGCTATGATGATAGAAACCAGTGCCCAAAACTTTATAAAAAATCCTGTGCTGGGTGAAGAGGTTTTCGGACCCTTTGGGATCATTGTAACTTGTGAAACCCGGGAAGAAATGATGGAAATTGCTCAACAACTGAAAGGACAGTTAACAATTACCCTAGCAGCTACCGATGAAGATGCCCGGAATAACCTTACGCTGATCAATCTTCTGAAGGATAAATGCGGAAGATTACTATTCAACGGAATGCCTACAGGAGTAGAAGTTGTTTATGCCATGCAGCATGGAGGTCCTTTTCCTTCCACTACTGATTCCCGTTTTACCTCTGTAGGCCCGGATGCTGTCAAGAGGTTTATCCGTCCTATTTCTTTCCAAAACTGGCCGGATGAATTTTTGCCGGAAGAGCTGAAGAATGAAAATCCATTGCAGATCAACAGAATAGTAAACGGAGAAGTCAATTCAGGATCATTAAAATTACAGACAACATGAACAGAACATTTTTTTGTATAGATTCGCACACCTGCGGCTGCCCTGTACGTCTTGTTGCAGGAGGTGGCCCCATTTTAAAAGGAAATTCCATGATGGAGCGCAGGCTTCACTTTATGAAAGAGTACGACTGGATCCGGAAAGGGCTCATGTTTGAACCTCGAGGTCATGATATGATGAGTGGGAGTATTTTGTATCCGCCTATTGACGAAGAAAATGATATCGGAGTTTTATATATTGAAACCAGCGGATGTCTTCCCATGTGCGGGCACGGAACAATCGGGACCGTAACCATTGCCATAGAAGAAGGTCTGATTTTTCCTAAAATTCCCGGAAAACTGCGCCTTGAAACACCTGCAGGACTTATTCTCATTGATTATGTACAGGAAGGCAAAAAAGTAACGTCTGTAAAACTGACCAACGTAAAATCTTTTCTGTATGCTGAAAATCTGGAAGTTGAATGTCCGGATCTTGGAGTAATAAAAGCAGATGTAGCTTATGGCGGAAACTTCTATGCGATTATAGATCCACAGGAAAATTTCAGAGATATTTCTGATTTTACAGCCAGCCAGCTTATTCATTATGGAAAGATCATCAGAAAATTACTCAATGAAAAATACCCATTTATTCATCCTGAGAATGAACACATTACAGGATTAAGCCATATTCAATGGACAGGCAATCCCAAAGATCCTGAAGCAAGCGGACGAAATGCTGTTTTAGTGGGAGAGAATGCCCTGGACCGTTCACCATGCGGAACAGGTACTTCTGCAAGAATGGCTCAATGGTATGCTAAAGGTAAATTAAAAGAGGGGGAAGAGTTTATCCATGAAAGCTATATCGGATCCCAATTCATCGGCAGAATTGAAGGAACGGATACTGTTGATGGAAAATCAGCAATTATTCCGTCAGTAGAAGGCTGGGCAAGAATTACCGGCTATAACCATATTATTATTGATGATGAAGATCCTTATTGGCAGGGATTTCAGGTTATGTAAACAAACATATGACACAAAATAAAGGAAAAGCACTCATTATTGGTGCAGGAATAGCAGGTTTAAGCTCCGCCTATTATCTTTTACAGAAAGGCTGGAGTGTAGAAATCCTGGAGCAGAATGATCTTTCCAACAATTGTTCTTATGGCAATGCAGGAATGATTGTACCCAGCCACTTTACTCCGTTAGCAGCACCGGGTGTTGTTGCCCAAGGAATCCGATGGATGTTTGATAGCAAAAGCCCGTTTTATGTAAAGCCTTCATTTAATGCTGATCTGTTTTCCTGGGGAGTCAAGTTCTTAAAACACTCCAATCAGAAGCATGTAGACCGTTCGGCATCAGCGATCAGAGACCTTAATCTGGCGAGCAGCACTCTCTATAACGAGATTGCAGCAAAGGATGAATTTGATTTTGAACTTAATCAGAATGGGATTCTGATGCTCTACAAAACCGAAAAAGTAAGAGAAGAAGAAACAGAACTTGCCCATAAAGCAATCAATCTGGGATTAACTGTTGACATTCTGGATCAAAAAGGAATTCAGGAACTTGAGCCTAATATCCGGGTGGACGTTATAGGAGGGATTAATTACAAATGTGATGGTCATATGAATCCAATGAAACTGATGAAACAAATGATCTCTTATCTTAAAAATAATGGTGTCGTTTTTTATACCCATCACAAAGTAACCGGATTTGAAACTTCAGAAAGGATGATTAAAACCGTAATTGCCAATGATAAAAAGTTTACAGCAGACTGTTTCGTCATGACAGGAGGTTCATTTCTCCCTGAACTGGCTCAGAAGGCAGGAATCAAAATTCAATTAATGCCCGGCAAAGGATATTCATTCATGCATACCCCAGAAAATCCGGTCAACACCCTGAACCATGCTGCCTTACTACTGGAAGCAAGAGTGGCTGTCACCCCTATGAATGGGCAGATCCGTTTCGGTGGAACGATGGAGCTGGCTTCCCATCATGATAAAATTAATATGAAAAGAGTAGAAGGTATCGTCCGGTCTATTCCTCAATATTTGCCTGACTTTCAAATGCATTATAAAAAGGAATCTGAAATATGGTTTGGCTACAGACCCTGTGCACCGGATGGGCTGCCTTATCTGGGACAGTCTTCCCAGTTGAAAAACCTGATTATTGCAGGCGGCGGCGGTATGATGGGATTAAGTTTAGGACCCATTTTTGGAAAAACAGTTTCAGAACTTGCCAATGGCCAAAAGCCAACTGTTGACATCAATATATTCAACCCTGAAAGATTTAGTTAAAAAAACATCACATAACACACAAAATTAAGCCCAAAACAATTTGATTATTCAAATAATTTATTAACAAACAAATCCAAAATTTATGAAAAAATTTAAATTACTACTACTTGTTTCCCTATTTCCAATAATAGGTTTTGCTCAGGAAAATAGACCTCATGAGTGTAAAGCAGATGAAATGATGAAAAAACATTTTGAACTGCACCCTGAATCTAAGGCTGAATATGAAAATTTTGAGAAATTCACCAAAGATTTTGTAAAAAAAATGGAATCAAACAAAACTCCATTGAATAATACGATCAACAATCCAACCTACATCATCCCTGTGGTTTTTCATGTGTATGGAGAATCTCAGAGTAATGTAAAAGTAAATTACCAAAAAGTAGTTGACTTACTGGAACAAATCAACTTAAACTTCAATGGAATCAACACTGATTCAAACACCGTAGATCCTGATTTCCAATCTATTAAAAGAGCATTAAGTATTGAATTTCGATTAGCTAAAATTGATCCAACCGGAAAAGCAACAAGCGGAGTGGTATTTCACCCTTTCAAAGGTGGATATGGCAACGGAGGTGGATATGATGCACAAATTGGCGCAGATGCATGGGATAATACAAAGTATATGAATGTGTATATACAAAATGACCTATATGCTAATAAAGATTTATATCAATCAGGAGTTGCCTGGTATCCGGATTCATACATGACTTCAGTAAATACATCCAGAGTTGTTTATAATGGGCGTTATATATTCAATGCCGCAGGAACAGTAGCTTCAAACGAGTTTTCTGATACATTCACTCACGAATTTGGGCATTGGTTAAATCTTCAACATACGTTTAATGTTCTTTGTTCAACTGCGAACCCTGGTAATGATGGTGATGGAGTTGCTGACACCCCTGTAGAAAATAATTCTAATGGATTAGGATGTGCAGCTGGCAACAATTGTCTTGGACAAAAAGTGAACGTTGAAAACTATATGGGATACAATGGTTCTTCCGGTTGTTATAAAATGTTTACCAATGGACAAGTCAACAGAATGCTAGCCGCATTAAATCATCCTTCGAGAATAAATTTATGGCAGCCCGCAAACTTAGCCGCAACCGGTGTTGCCAATACTCCACCTAAATTAACCCTTAGCAACAGTACATTTACAGAGAACTTAAACAATAATGGAGCCGTGTCATTAGATGGAACAGTAGCATCTGCCCCTACATCAACGATTACGCTAAACGGAGCAACATTTGCCGTACCCAATGGAACAACTCTTACTGCAGGAACACATTTCACTTCTTCATTACCAGCAGGACTAACAGCAACTATAGCAGTTACAAGCCCTACTACTGCTACACTTACCATAAATGGTGCGGCAACCAGTCATCCTAAAAGTCAGGTCCTGAATTCATCAATTACATTCCTAAACGGGGCTATAACAGGAGGCGTAACTTCATTAGGATCAACTACAGCTTTGGCATTAACTTTTTCTTACAAAGATCCTTATAAAATAGTTACAGGAACTCCTCTGGAAAGTTATGCCAACCCAACAGCAACAACAGTAACAACCAATTCCGGGGCAACTTGGAAATATTTTATCATTAATCCGGAGCTTAGTGATGATGCAGGGTATGGCGCTTGGTACTATGGAGCAAATCAATTAAAATTTGAAACCTATTGGAAAGGATTAGTATGTGAAACAGGAACACGAAATATTAGCTTAATTCCGGCTTGCACCACTATAACTAATGCAAATAATATAGGTTATCCAACTGGTACTCCCGGACAACTTGACGTATACACTCCTACATATACTAACTGGTCTGGCCAAACCGCTTATGTTGGTTTTAGAAACCAATTCGAAGGCTACAACATTAACGGCTATTTCAAACTGATTGTGGGGGCAAATGGTTCAAATTATTCTGTAACAGAGTTTGGATATAATACACAACCATATGGCAGCATTACAACCCCTTGTGCATTATCATTATCCTCTGCAGGCGTTGATACAACAAACTCAGAAACATCCATCTATCCAAATCCAGTTTCTGATGTATTGAATATTAAAACAAAAGGGAAAATTAAATCAATTTCTGTTTACGACATGTTTGGAAGAAAAATGAATGCTAAAGTTATTGGTGATAAGGTTGATGTTAAACACTTCCTAAGCGGAACTTATTTAATTGATATTGAAACTTCTTTAGGGAAATCTTCCCAAAAATTCATTAAAAAATAGAATCAAACTCAAAGCAGTTACAGACTGGTTTAAAACTTTTTAAATAACAAAACACTTTTCTCAGAAATATGAATAATAGTTTAGTATTCATATGCAGTTGATTGGGCTTAAAAGTTAAGCCCAATTTTTTATTATATAGGTTCAGTTCATAATTTATTTATGTACTTTTATTCTGTAATTACAATTCCAATGCATTATAAAAACGAAAGGATTATCATCCGTGAATTTACACCCAAAGAATTTTTATTGTTTTCCACTCTTTTTGAAAATGAGAATGTTACCCGCTATCTGCCTTACAAAACTCCTGAAGAATATAAGGAAATGTTTGATAAAGCACTGGCAGATTATGAAGCAGGGCCATTCAGCAGATGGGGAATATTCAGCACTCAGAATAATGATTTTGTGGGAATGTGTCTGGCCAGAATCTTCCTTGATAATCCTGATCAGCTGGAAATAGGGTATACTTTAGGCGAAAATTACTGGGGAAAGGGACTCGGAACTGAAGTTTGTAAAGCCCTTATTGATTATTGTTTCTCATTAAATCTTAAGAAAGATATTGTTGCTGTAACTGATCTTGATAATATCGGATCTCAGAAAGTCCTTCTGAACAACAACTTTAAGAGAATTGAAAATCTGATGCGGGAAGATCGGGATAGAGAACTTGCTTACTTTATATTACAGAAAGAGTATAAATCCGAAAAAAAAACGATCTGATACATAGGTTTCTAATTAATATGCCTATCTCGCAGATGTTTGCACGTATTCTTTTTCCTAAGACTAAATCAAAGATTTTTAAGCTTAAGTGAACTTCTCAACAGCTTACCTGTCACTTAAAATCAACTTAAGTGTTTTTTAATCTTTTGTGACTTTTGTGGTTAAGATATAATCAAAGCCTTACACAGAAAACATTTCATTTATCAGATATTTATCATAACTTGCAGAAATTATGATGTCAAAACGTTGCAAATATGCGCTTAAAGCAATGGTCAGATTAGCAAGGAATTATAACCAGGGCTTTCTGTCAACCTCCATTATTGCACAAGATGAGAACATCCCCAAAAAGTTTCTGGAACAAATTCTCCTCGAACTCAAAAGAGCCAAACTTGTCAATAGTAAGCAAGGCAAAGTAGGAGGGTATTATTTGTTAAAATCACCTGATGACGTCTCATTAGCAGATATTTACCGGATTTTCGATGGCCCTATTGCCCTTACACCTTGTGTCTCTTTAAACTTTTATGAAGCATGTGACGATTGTGTAGATGAAGCAGTCTGCTATCTGAGAAAAGAACTCATCATCGTTCGTGAAAAGACCAGAACAAGTATGATGGAGGCCACTCTGACTAAGTTTATCAACAAGGATTAAATTTTTTTTATTTAAATTCTACTATTTTGATGGGAGTTATAGAATTTTATATATATTTGCAAGAATTAAATCTCAATTCAAAATGGAATACAGTCTGAAAAATGAATTCGAAAATATTGTAAAAGAGGCTTCTGAAGCTTCTTTTCAAACTAATGGGCTGCAATTACTGACTGAAAGATTCCCTGGTAAAGTGATCTTTTCAACCAGTTTCAGCTATGAAGATCAGGTTATCACTCATCTGATAAAAGATTTAAATATTGAAATATTCACGTTAGACACGGGAAGACTTTTTGAACAGACTTACGAAACCTGGACATCTACCAAGGCTTTCTTTAAAAAAAACATCAAAGCATATTATCCGGATACAGAAGAGCTCAGAGAATTTGTTACAGAAAACGGTCCGGACTCATTTTACCAATCTGTAGAAAAGAGGAAAGCATGCTGTACGATCCGTAAAGTACATCCTTTAAAAAAAGCACTGGAAGGATATAAAGTATGGATCACAGGACTTAGATCTGAACATTCTGCCAACAGACAGAATATGCCGCAGCTGGAGTGGGATCCGGATAATAAGATCATTAAATATCATCCTATTCTTCACTGGACTTCAGAACAAGTGACAGACTATGTAAAAGACCATCATTTACCATATAATCATCTTCATAAAAAGGGATTTGTAAGCATAGGATGTGAACCCTGTACCAGAGCGATCAAGGAAGGGGAAGATTTCAGAGCCGGCCGATGGTGGTGGGAAGATGCCAACAAAAAAGAGTGTGGTCTGCATATTCATCAATAAAAAAAGAAAAAAATGTCAATACATCAGTTAAATTATTTAGATCAGTTAGAGGCCGAATCTATTTATATATTAAGAGAAGTGGCGGGCCAGTTTGAACGCCCGGCCTTATTATTCAGTGGAGGAAAAGACAGTATTGTACTGGCTCATCTGGCAAGAAAAGCATTCTTTCACGGGAAAATCCCGTTTACATTTGTGCATGTAGATACGGGACACAACTTTCCGGAAGTTTTGGATTTTCGTGATCACCTGGTAAAGCAGTTAGATGTTAACCTTGTAGTCCGAAAAGTTGAAGACACCATAAAAAGTAAAAAATTAACTGAGGCTAAAGGTAAATTCCCAAGCAGAAACTGGCTGCAGACCTATACACTTCTTGATACGATTGAGGAATTTGAATTTGATGCCTGCATCGGAGGAGCCCGCAGAGATGAGGAAAAAGCCCGCGCCAAAGAAAGAATATTTTCTGTGCGTGATGAATTCGGGCAGTGGGACCCCAAACTTCAGCGCCCGGAGTTGTGGAATATTTTTAATGGAAAAATTCACAAAGGAGAAAATGTAAGAATTTTTCCCATCAGCAACTGGACTGAACTTGACATCTGGAACTATATCCGTAAAGAGAAAATGGCTCTTCCTTCCATTTATTTCTCGCATGAAAGGGAAGTGGTAGATTTTAACGGTCAGTGGCTTGCCAATTCATCCCACGTTTTCTTAGAACCTGAAGATATTATCACCACAAAAAAAATACGCTACCGTACTGTAGGAGATATGACCTGTACTGCAGCTGTGGAATCTAATGCTGTTACAATAGATGCCGTAATCGAAGAAATTGTAGCAACCAGAATTTCAGAACGTGGAGAAACCAGAATTGATGACAGAGTGACAGAAGCCGCTATGGAAGACAGAAAAAAAGGAGGCTATTTTTAATCAATGATAAAAGATAATTGATCAACAATCACACAGAATATCACTTATCATTTATAACAAAAATCGGATGGATATATTAAGATTTATAACAGCAGGAAGCGTAGATGACGGAAAAAGTACCCTTATCGGCAGACTGCTTTACGATAGCAAAAGTATTTTACAGGATCAGTTGGAAGTCCTTGAAAAACATTCTAAAAACAAAAATGAAGATGGGGTAGACCTTGCTCTTCTAACAGATGGTTTGCGTGCAGAAAGAGAACAGGGAATCACAATTGATGTTGCCTACCGCTATTTTTCGACCGCAAAAAGGAAATTTATCATTGCTGATGCTCCCGGGCATGTGCAATATACCCGTAATATGATTACGGGAGCATCTAACTCTGACCTGATGGTTATTCTAATCGATGCACGAAAAGGAGTGATTGAACAAACCAGAAGACATTCTATCATCGCTTCTTTACTACAATTAAAGAAAGTTGCGGTAGCCATTAATAAAATGGATATGGTGGATTATTCTGAAGAAGTTTTTGAATCTATAAAATCTGAATATTCAAAAATTGCAGAAAATCTTGGATTAAACGATGTCAGTTATTTTCCTATTTCTGCACTGAAAGGAGATAATATTGTTTCAACATCCACCAGAACAGAATGGTATGAAGGAAATTCCCTTCTGGAATATCTTGAAGAAGTAACTTTAAATGAAGAAAAGAATAATGGAAACCGTTTTCAGGTTCAGTATGTGATTCGTCCTCAGACTGAAGAACTGCATGACTACAGAGGGTATGCCGGACAAATATTAAGTGGAAAATTCACAAAAGGAGACAAAATTCATATTCTTCCGGCAGATCTGATCACTGAAATCACTAAGATTGAGATCAATGGCATTGAAAAAGAAGAAGCCTTTGAAGGTCAGCCAGCCGTTATTCATCTTGCTCATGATGTGGATGTCAGCAGAGGAGATATTTTTGTGACAGAAGAACATATTCCTGCAGTTGAAAAAGATCTTGAAGTTCTGTTATGCTGGCTTGATCAGAAACCGTTGCAGCCAGGAAATAAATACCTTCTGCAACAAAACAGCAGACTTATAAAAGCAGTTGTAAAAGAGGTAGATTACAAAATCAATGTCAATACCCTGATTCAAGAACAGGTAGACAGCGAAATTAAACTGAATGAAATTGTAAAAGTTACGCTGCGAACAGCACAGCCTCTGGTTTACGACAGCTTTACCCATAATAAAACTACGGGCTCTGCCATTTTGGTGGATGAAACGTCCAATTCAACGGTAGCAGCCTGTATAATTCAATAGAAAAAATGGCAATTTCCGATCATTTAACACAACGAATTCATCAGACTAAACAAAATAGTATTCATGGATTCTTTGATAAGATAAAGACAAAAAGATGGGTGAAGGATTTGTATGAAACACTTTTCCTTCCTCAGAATGACAATAGTGAAGACCAGCTTAAAAGAAATTTTGAAACACTGAGGGAAACTCTTTCTGAACAGATCAATACCGTAACAGGAGATCAGGACAGTACTGAAAAACAGGTTAATCACTTTTTTGAATCTCTGCCTGGCCTTTATGATCAGTTGGTTTTGGATGCAAAATCTATCGTGGAATTTGATCCTGCAGCCGATTCTCTTGAAGAAGTATATCTGGCATATCCCGGCTTTTTCGCCACATATGTCTATCGTATTTCCCACCAGCTTTGGACTCAGGAAGTGAAAATTTTACCACGTGTCATTTCAGAGTATGCTCACAGCAAAACAGGAATTGATATTCACCCGGGAGCAGCCATTGGAAAGTCCTTTTTTATTGATCATGGGACAGGAATTGTGATCGGAGAAACAACTGTTATCGGAAATAATGTCAAAATCTATCAGGGAGTAACCCTTGGAGCCTTAAATGTTTCCAAAGAAAAAGCCCATCAGAAAAGACACCCCAATATTGAAGATGATGTGATTATCTATTCGGGAGCCACTATTCTGGGAGGTGAAACTACGATAGGAAGAGAGAGTATTATAGGAGGAAATGTCTGGATTACACAGGATGTTCCTGCCAATTCTCTGGTCTATCACAAAAGCGAAATAAAAATAAAGGATAATACTTCATTACCGGAATCATTAACCTTTGTGATTTAAAAAAACAAAAAAGTAAATTGATATGAGATTTCAGAACGCATTAGAAACGATTGGAAATACTCCCGTCGTAAAAATCAATACACTATTCAATTCAGACCATGAAATCTGGATTAAACTTGAAAAAAGCAACCCTGGCGGAAGCATTAAAGACAGAATTGCATTAGCAATGATTGAAGATGCAGAAGCAAAAGGATTATTAAATAAAGACAGCACCATTATAGAACCTACCAGCGGAAATACAGGAATAGGACTCGCTTTGGTTGCTGCCGTAAAAGGATACAAACTAGTCCTTGTAATGCCGGAAAGCATGAGTATAGAACGCCGTAAAATCATGGAAGCTTACGGAGCTGAATTCGTACTTACCCCAAGAGAAAAGGGAATGAAAGGCGCCATTGAAAAGGCTAATGAACTTGCTGAAGAAACTCCAAATTCTTGGATTCCAAGACAGTTTGATAATCCTGCCAATGTAAAAGTACATGTAGAAACTACTGCTCAGGAAATTTTAAAAGACTTCCCGGACGGGCTTGATTATATCATTACAGGAGTAGGAACGGGAGGACACATCACCGGAATTGCAAAAACAGTAAAGGAAAAATATCCTGACGTAAAAGTGATTGCAGTAGAACCGGAATTATCTCCCGTATTGAGCGGAGGAAGTCCTGCCCCACACCCATTACAGGGACTTGGAGCCGGTTTTGTTCCTTCTATCCTGGATATTACCCTTTTAGACGGAGTGATCAAAGTAGGCAAGGAGGAAGCCTATGAGTATGCCCTTAATGCCGCTAAAAAAGAAGGCCTTTTTGTAGGAGTTTCTACAGGAGCCGCTTTAGCAGCAATTGCAAAACATTTACCGGAAATACAATCTACCGCTAAAATCCTTACCATCAATTACGATACCGGAGAGAGATATCTATCCGTAGAAGGACTTTTCTAAATCCTTAATTAACACCTACTTCAATGAAAACAAATATAAAATCACCAAAGGTCTTCCTTATCGGTGCAGGGCCCGGCAACCCTGAACTGATCACTGTAAAAGCAGTAAAAGCTATCGCAGAAGCGGACGTCATTTTATGTGACCGCCTTGTAAGCCCCGAGATTCTGGAAACCTATGTCAGTAAAAACACAGAAATCATCTATGTAGGGAAAGAATGCAGTAAAAATGCTTCCACACCGCAGTCACATATCAATACTTTGATGGTAGAATATGCTCTTCAGAATAAGACCATTGTAAGACTGAAAGGAGGGGATGTTTCTATATTCTCCAATATCCTGGATGAATTGCAGGCTTTAAAACAGAATCATATTCCTTACGAAATCATTCCCGGAATTACGGCGGCATTGGGAGCGGCAGCGTTTGCAGGGATGCCTTTAACAGCAAGAGGATACTCCACATCAGTACGTTTTCTGACCTATTATAAATCAGAGATTGTGAGTGAAGACTACTGGAAAGAGCTTGCTTTGACTAATGATACTCTTGTTTTCTACATGTCAAAAGGAAACCTTACCTCTCTTGTGGAAAAATTGAAACAGCTGGGGATTTCAAATGATAAAAAAATTGCAGTCATTGAGCAGGCTACAACTCCATATCAAAAGGTGTACACCTCATCGTTTGATGATTTTAATGAAAAATTCGGAGACAAAACCTTTGCATCCCCTTCATTGGTGGTGGTGGGTAAGATTGTCAATCTTCATGAAGAGTTTTCATGGCTTGAAAATGCTGAGCAGGAAGGTCTTTATTTTAAATCAGTGGAAAACGGAAGTCTAATCCCTACAACTCAAAATTTCTTTGAATATGCTGTCTGAAACTAAATTAAATGTATTAAAACAAATCTCCGGAGACCTCTCCAGGGATGAAGCCATCTGGGCAAGCGGATATCTTGCAGGTATTGCCGGAGGATCTTCATTGACCGCTGTACTGCCACCACAGCAAATCAATAATAACACTCAAAATGCCGTAAAGAAAATAACTCTGGCTTACGGTACAGAAACCGGAAACAGCAAAAAACTGGCTACAGCTCTGGCAGGTATAGTCAAGAAAAAAGGACTTCAGGTAAAACTGGCTGACCTTTCCCAATACAAACCTAAAGATCTTGCGAAAGAAGAATTCTTTTTTGTAATCATCAGCACTCAGGGAGAAGGTGAGCCGCCCGCTCTCGCCAAAAAATTCTACGATTATATTTATGAAAATGAAATTAATCTCAGTGGACTTAAATTCGGAGTACTGGCTTTGGGAGACAGCAGTTATCCTCTGTTCTGCCAAACCGGAGAAGATGTAGATTCACGTTTTGAAATATTAGGGGCACAGCGTATTATTCCATTAAAGAAATGTGATATTGATTACGAACAGGAAGCCTCTCATTGGATAGAGCATGTATTTGAAACAGTCAATAAAAATACTGATCAAAGTGCTGAAAATATATCAGCTCCAAAAGTTTCTGCAGGCAGAAAGAAATACCGGGGGAAAGTTTCAGCCATCATCAATCTGAATGATATTACGTCTGAAAAAGAAACCTATCATATTGAAATTGAAACAGATGAAGCTCTTTCATATCGGCCCGGTGCCGCATTGGGAGTGATTCCTTTCAATTCAAAAGAAGTAGTACACGAAATCATTACTCTCACAGGAATAGATCCTCAAAAACAGGTAGAAACGTCGAAAGTTACAGCTGCTGTTGAAGAACTACTTCACAAACGTCTTAACATCAGTTATTTACTTAAATCTGTAGTAGCTCAGTATGCGAAAATAACAGGACATTCGATCCCGGAAGTCAGATTAAGTCTTCTTGATCTCCTTAGAATTTATCCGGTAAAAACTGCGGATGAATTTGAAGAAATCATACAGATATTAACCCCTCAGGCACCGCGCCTGTATTCTATTTCGTCTTCTCTGGAAGCTCATGGTGATACGGAAATTCACATTACCGTTGCCAGATCAGAATTCTTTATTGACCATCAGAAACATAACGGATTATGCAGTGGTTTTCTGAGTGAATTCAAAGAAGAAGAAGATATTGAGTTTTATATCCAGGAAGCAGGACATTTTAAACTTCCGGAAGCCGATAAAGACATCATCATGATTGGTCCGGGAACTGGTATTGCTCCTTTCAGATCTTTCCTTTGGGAACGTGATGCAACTGGTGCAGAAGGAAGAAACTGGCTGTTTTTCGGGGACAGAAATTTCGTGTCAGATTTCCTTTATCAGGCTGAGCTTCAGGATTTCCTTAAAACAGGCAGTCTGACCCATTTAGATTTGGCTTTTTCCAGAGATACAGCTGAGAAAGTATATGTTCAGCACAGGTTGGAGCAAAAAGCTCAGGAAGTATTCTACTGGCTGGAAGGCGGAGCTTCTGTATATATATGCGGAGCTAAAGAGCCGATGGGAAGAGATGTAGAACAAACACTCCTGAACATTATTCAGAAGGAAGGAAAACGAAGCAAAGAAGATGCTGTAATCTATCTGGAAGAAATGGAACTTAGCGGCAGATATGCCAAAGATGTTTATTAAATGTAATTAAGCGATACTCGTAAAAAATTAAAGGAAATAATAATGAATAACGATAAAGAAAATCTTTCACCGGTAGAAAGGATTAAAACCAGCAGTAACGGGCTCAGAGGATCTTTAAAAGAGAGCCTTACTGATAATTTTACCGGAGCCATCAGGGAAGATGACCAGACTCTGATCAAATTTCATGGAATGTACCAGCAGGACGACAGAGACCGAAGGGAAGAGCGTGTCTCTAAAAAACTGGAATGGCTGTATTCTTATATGATCAGATTAAGACTTCCCGGTGGCTTTTTAACTCCGGAACAATGGGTAGGATTGAATGAAACGGCTGAAGATCATTCTACGGGAACCATTAAAGTAACCACAAGACAAACGATTCAGCTGCATGGGATTTTAAAATCTCATTTAAGACCTACTATTCAGAGCTTCAATCTGCAGCATCTGGATTCTATTGCAGCCTGTGGAGATGTCAACAGAAATGTAACCTGTACAGCCAACCCTTCAGAATCACCCTTACAGCAGGAAGCTTACGAACTGGCTGGTAAAATAAGCGAAATGTGTCTTCCGAAGACCAAATCTTATTACGATATCTGGATTGATGATGAACTTCTGGTAGACCGAAAAGCTGAAGAAGATCCATTATATCAGGACAGATATCTTCCAAGAAAACTGAAAATAGGAATTGCCGTTCCCCCCAATAATGATGTGGATGTATTCATCAATGATATTGCCTTGATCGCTATTATTGAAAATAATAAAATTGTTGGCTATAATATTGCTGCCGGAGGAGGATTGGGAGCCACTCATGGAAATGAAGCGACTTATGCCCGTCTTGCATCCATTCTTGGGTTTGTGGATACGGAAGAAAAAGTATTAAAAGCTGTCTACGAAATCATCACGGTTCAAAGAGATTTCGGAAACAGAAGCGACCGAAAATTATCAAGGTTAAAATATACGATTGATAAACTGGGTATTGATCAGTACAGAACTGAAGTGGAAAAAAGAACGGGATTCAGTTTTGAACCTGCCAGAGAATTTAAGTTTGAACAAAGAAAAGACCGCTATGGCTGGATTCAGAATCATGAAGGAAAATGGTTTTATACCGTATTTGTAGAGCATGGAAGAATTCTTAATACGGCAGAATATCCTTTAAAATCAGGATTATTAAAAATCGCACAGACAGGAAAAGCCAATTTCCGTTTTACCTGTAACCAGAACCTTATTCTGGCTGATATTGATGAAAAAGATAAACCTGAAATTGAAAATATTTTAAAAGAACACGGAATTTCAGAGTATACGAATGGAGCAAGTGCTCTGCGTAAAAACTCTGTTGCATGTGTTGCTTTGAATACCTGTTCATTGGCTTTGGCTGAAGCACAGCGTTATCTGCCATCCTTGGTCACTAAAATAGAACCTATTCTAGAAAAATATGGTCTTTTGGAAGAAGATATCACGATCCGTATGACCGGCTGTCCTAATGGCTGTGGAAGATCTCCTAATGCTGAAATCGGATTTGTGGGTACAGCCTATGGAAAATATAATCTTCACATCGGAGGAGACCGTTTAGGAATGCGACTGAATACAAAATTTAAAGAAAATATTAGTGAAGAAGAGATTCTTACCACTCTGGATGAGCTTTTCGGAATTTATGTACAGAAAAGACTTGCAGAAGAAACATTTGGTGATTTTTCATACCGTTACTTACATACCTTAAATTAATTATATGGCTAGTTTTCATTATGATCTGAAAAAAAATAAAAAAACTCAACCTCTTCATTTAGGGAGACGAATGTGTACGTGTTGTTGATTCTCAAATAACAATACATACAAAGCTGTTTCAACTTTTTTGAACCACTATGAAAAGTTAATACTACATCCTGTTATTGCGAACCAAAGGTGAAGCAATCTCAGCATTATATTAACGGCTTAAACCACCCCGTCAAAAATTCAAAGAATTTTTGCCACCCCTCCAAAAGAGGGGAATTCTAAGCCCTTCAATTGTAATACAAAACAATATTGAAAATTTTCATCATTAAAAGTAAAAAAGTTCAGACAGCTTCATTCTCAACCTAAAAAATGAAGAAAAAATGAAAAACAAAAAGCAGGGAAACTTTCTACCTAAAGCAGGCATTATTGCATTTACATTTCTATTTTTTAACCTGGCAGAAGCACAACAGCAGCTTATAGAGCTTAGTGGAAGCATCAGAAATACAGGTACACGCAAAGCGTTGGATTCTGTAAAAGTACAGATCGAAAATACACAGGATACCGCATTAACGGACCAACTGGGTAACTTTAAAATCAGAACAAGGGTTACCATTCCATTCCGGGTGGTGATTCAGAAAGATGGTTTCACAGGTCAAACCGTTGAAATACTTTCCCCCTCCAACAAAATAACGATAGGACTTAATCCACAAAATACGATTATTGATGATGTCGTCATTTCAGCCTCCAGAGTTCCGGAAAAAATATTAAAATCACCGATAGCTATTGAGAAAATTGATATCAAAACCATCAGGGAAAGTCCAGCAGCTTCATTCTATGAAACATTGGAAAATGTAAAAGGGTTACAGCTCTTAACATCCAGTCTTACCTTAAAGATTCCTAATTCAAGAGGTTTCAACTCACCTAATAATTTCCGTTTCATGCAATTGGTAGACGGCGTAGATGTACAGTCAGCAACATTGGGAGTACCATTGGGAAATGCAATAGGCCCTACAGAACTGGATATTCAATCTATGGAAGTTACTCCCGGAGCGGCTTCAGCCCTGTACGGAATGAATGCAATCAACGGACTGGCTAGTTTACAGACTAAAGATCCATTTACTTCTGAAGGAATAAGTCTTTACTTCCGTGGCGGAGTTAATCATGTAGACAATGTAAATCACAAAATAAGCTCACTTGGAGAGAGTGCCATCCGCTTTGCAAAAGTATTCAATAAAAACTTTGCCGTGAAGGTGAATGCATCCTATTTCAGCGGAACCGACTGGATTTCCAATAATCTGACAGATCAGAATCCAGGATCTTTGGTTACAGCCAATCCTAATTTTGCTTTGGCAAATAATCCGGCTGAAGACCTTTGGAATAAATACGGTGACGAAAGAAATAACCGTGTAGCTGTAAAAGTAGATTACAATGGAAAACCTACTACATTCAATGTTTCCAGAACAGGATATCTGGAGAAAGATTTGGTGAGCCCTGATGTGAAAAACATCAAGTTTGATGCAGGATTGTATTATCGTTTCGGAGATCAGTGGAGAACATCTTATGTATATCGTTATGGCTTACTGGACGGAACTTTCCAAAGAGGAAATAAAATCCGCTTACAAAATGCTACTGTTCAGAACCATAAAGTAGAATTGACAGGAAAAGAACTGACCTTCAGAGCTTATGTATCTATAGAAAATACAGGAGATTCTTATAACCTGAAGCCTTTGGCAGACAATCTGGATCTTACCAATCTCTCCAATACCAACTGGAAAAATATATTTCAGACTTCTCTTCAGAACAACTTAAATGCAGGAGCCAATCTTAATGATGCTTTTATTCTCGCCCGTCAGGAAGCCGATAAAAACAGAGCCGTGCCCGGAACCGCAGCTTTTGAGCAGTTAAAAAACACCATTATCGGTATCAATAACTGGGATTCTGCGAATGCAGGTATTATCGGAGCTCCGGCAACGGGAGGGGCAAAACTTGAACAGAAATCACGCTTTTATCAGGGTGAACTTACTTATGATTTCAGCAGGTTTGTGAAGATATTCAACCTTCTTGCGGGTATAGATTACCGTTTGTACAGTATTACTCCGGATGGAAATAACTTTGTTGATTTTGATCGCCCTGTGAATGAAAGAAATATCCCTTTGGCCAATGGTACCTTTGGGAAAGATGTTATTTATCAGAAATACGGGGCTTTTGCACAGATTACCAAGCTTTTCTTTGATGATAAATTAAAAATCAATGCAGCCTTACGGATCGACAGAAACCCGGAATTTGAAGCTAAATTGAATCCAAGGATCAGTATTGTCTATTCTCCGGTTAAAGAACATAATTTCAGAGCTTCGTTTCAGAACGGATATCGTTTTCCATCGTTATTTGAAGCCCTTTCTTTCGTGAACAACGGAAATGTAAGAAGAGTGGGAGGTCTCTCAAAAGTGAATGACGGATTGGGTTATCTGGAAAATTCTTACACCTTGACTTCCATTGATAAATTTACCTCAGCAGTGAATGCAGACGTTGATGGAGGAAAAACCCAGGCTCAGGCAGCTCAGGATAATAAACAGCTTTTAACGGTAGCCAATCTGCAAAAATTACAACCGGAAAAGATCAATTCGTTTGAAGTAGGGTACAAGTCTACTTTTTTCAATAATAAGCTGGTGCTGGACTGGGATTTCTATTACAACATTTACGAAGGCTTCCTGGGGCAGGTAGAGGTAGCAGTTCCTAAAAACAGCCAGGTAGGAAGTAATGCCGCCGTACTTGCGATGCTGGACCGAAGCAAACAGGACCGATACAGAGTATATACCAACAGCAACAGTACCTACAAAAGCTATGGAACATCTTTGGGGATTCGCTATAATATTACCGGAAATTATAATATCAACACCAATGTTTCTTATAATGATCTTGCTTCCAACAATACCTCGGATCTGTTCATCACCGCATTCAACACCCCGAAATGGATGGTGAATGTAAGTGTAGGAAACAGAGAAATTGTTAAAAATATAGGATTCACTCTTGTCGCAAGATGGCAGAGCGGTTTTGTGTGGGAAAGTCCTTTAGCATCAGGAGCAATTCCGGCTTATTACACCATTGATGCTCAGGCGACATGGAAGCTTCCGGAAATTCGTGCGAATATTAAAATCGGGGCTACCAATTTGCTGAACCGCCGTTATTTCCAGTATGCAGCAGGTCCTGAAATCGGAGGACTGTATTATCTTGCTTTTACTTATGACTTAAAACTGTAATCAGAATGAGCAATTCACTATATCCCATATTTTTAAAACTTGAGAACCTTTCACTGCTGATCATTGGTGGTGGCAAGGTTGCCCTTGAAAAACTGGAGTCTGTACTTGGAAACTCTCCGGATACTTCCATTACACTTGTGGCGAAAGAAATTATTCCTGAAATCAACACCTTACAACATAAGTTTTCCAATATAATACTGCATGAAAGAGCCTATGATGATCATGATTTTAATGATATGGATCTTGCCATTATAGCAGTGAATGATGTTGTATTGGCCGGGGAAATCAGAGAAAAAGCCCAGGAAAAAAATGTACTGGTCAATATAGCAGATAAACCGGATTTGTGCGATTTTTATTTAGGTTCTATTGTTAAAAAGGGAAGCCTCAAAATTGCTATTTCAACCAACGGAAAATCTCCTACAATCGCTAAAAGATTAAGAGAAACCTTCACTGAAGTCATTCCTGATGAAATGGATCATGTATTGGATAATATGCAGGACATCCGCAATAAGCTGACGGGAGATTTCAATTATAAAGTTAAAGAACTCAATAAGATCACTACAGAATATCTATCTGACGGAAATCTTTCTTCAAAGGCCAATCTGGAAATTGAAAAGCTGATCAATATTACCAAAACAGCTCAGAGAAAAGCCAATATTTATCTGGCTGTCATAGGGGTTTTACTTCTTTTCGGTCTATTTGGACTCGTAGTGTACCAGTTCAATCTTTCTAATGATATTCAGTACTTTCTGAATAAGGACGGTCATATTTTTTACTGGATGTTATTTGCAGGTTTTATGGCAGAAATTGTGGCCGGATCCATGGGAATGGGCTACGGAGTAATATGTACCACAATACTTTTATTGCTTAATGTTCCACCACCTGTTGTAAGTGCAAGCATTCACTCTGCAGAATCTTTTACGACGGCAGCTGGAAGTTTCAGTCACTATAAACTGGGAAATGTCAATAAAAAAATGGTGTGGGTATTGTTCCCGCTGGCTATTGTAGGTTCAGTTATTGGAGCATTAACCCTTTCTCATTATGGCGAGCAGTATGCTCATATTGTAAAACCCATTATTGCCTTCTATACCCTTTATCTTGGAATCAACATTTTAAAAAATGCTTTCAAAGATAAAAAAACACAGCAAGGCAAAACCAAACGAAGAACAAATCTCAGAATACTAGGTTTGGTAGGAGGCTTTATTGATTCCTTTGCTGGAGGAGGCTGGGGACCGCTTGTTACCGGAACCCTGATCAAAGAGGGAAGAATTCCCCGTTATGTAGTAGGAAGCTCTACTGTAGCCAAGTTTTTGCTGACTGTAACGAGCGCAATTACCTTCATCTTTACAATCGGTATTCATCATTGGAATATTGTTTTGGGGCTTTTGCTGGGTGGTGTTTTTACGGCACCGTTTTCTGCAATGCTTACCGCAAAACTTCCAACGAAGAAAATGTTTGTCGTGGTAGGAATCGTAGTCATCCTGATGAGCCTTGTTACAATAACAAAATCAATCTTTTCATGATAAAATCAATAATCAAAAGAATCAGACATACAATTTAGAGAAGAAGTCTATTTATTTTAGCGCAAAGATTTTAATGTTTTACTTTATTGAGGTAACAAAAGGGGAAAATCAATGATACAGTCTATTGACAACTATCATTACTCATTTTTAGTAAAAATCTGAAACCATTAAATCTTTGCGTTTTTTATTTTAAATGCTTTTTTAAGAAACAAAAACTTAATAGTATCATTTTCACATTATAAGAGGGCAAGATATAGTTCTTTTATCTCACGCTGATTTTGCAGATATATAAAATCTGCACAATCGTCTTAATCTGCGAGAAAAATTAGAACACCTCTGATTTCCAATAAAAAACAGCTCCCAAAAGAGAGCTGTCTATAATAGTTAGTTATTTCCAGATTTTGTTTTTCTGAAAGTATCAATTCCAAATCCTGTACAGCCCTGAAACAAAAACAGAAGCAAAAATAGGAGGTATAACATCTGAGGCAGGTATAGAAAATAGCCAAGCCATGTAAAAGGATCCATTTTATAAACTCCGGTTTCGGGTTTGACAGGAATAAGTTCCTTAGGAATTGTACTCAGATCATGGGTAAATAACGCGACAAGGATAATTATGATTAAAAATACAGAGCTTATTCTCGTCCAAAGACCCAACATTAAAAATAATCCAAAGATACATTCACAAAATGCAGTGAAGTTGGCAGTAAACTGAGGAAAAGGAAACCCTATAGTAGTGATAGTATTCAACATATATCCCTGGAAAATAGGATGGAAAAGTTTATTAAACCCTGCTACAAAAAAGAACAATCCAATTAATATTCTGCATATTATATAGATGTTATTCGTATTTTTTTCGAGGTTTGATAGTATTATCTTCATTATTTTTTTAATTCGTTTTTGATTACATCACCATGATAAAGCCATGAACAGCAGTTGGTCATGTAATTCTGGTTTAGATAATAGGATAGTGTATGGAAAAGATTATTCCATAGCTGAAAATATTATTTTATCAATAACTGAAAATTACATTTTTATTTTGGGCGGAATCCAGATAGAATTAAAAAAAGATGAATAGGGAGGATCATCATATAAAAAAAAGCCATTGCTTATTTCCGGGATCATAAATTTCTCAAATCCAAACGAAGGAAAAGATGCCGTAAAAAGGAGGGAAGAATTAGAACAATAATTATTATTACACTTTATCGGGGTCTTGTTATTTTCTTCAAGAAAGATCTTATTACATTTTTTCTGTGGTTTCTCTTCCGGATTAGAATTACTTATAATTTCTATGGTAGAAAAGGTCGTGTTTTCGGTTTTTGGGATCAGAAAATGGACTAGCATTAAAAATATACTAACTATCTGTATACAATGTAATATTCCATTTTTTCCTGTCATAAATCCCGTACAATTCAGACAAATATAATAAAATATTTATAGCTGCCTTTTAAACGATTATTATTTTTCAAGTTCCCGAACAACTGTTTTAGCCATTTCTTTGGAGCTGAAAGGATTTTGTCCTGTGATCAGATTGTCGTCAATCACCACATTGGAAGTCATAGGGATAAAGGCTTTTCTGTAATGTACACCCCGTTCTTTGAGTGCTGCTTCAAGATTAAAAGGAACTGCATTTTTTCTTCTGGCTAATGTTTCTTCAAACCAGTCGAATCCGGTTATAGATTTTCCTTTAATCATATATTCTCCATCAGATAATCTTACATTCAGCAATCCTCCGACTCCATGACAAATTGCGGCAACCATTTTATGGCTTTCATACTGCTTCCTGAGAACAGCCTGTAATGTGGAGTTATCCGGAAAATCATACATGGTAGCATGTCCGCCTGTCAGATAAACACAATCGAAACAGTTGTTTTCTACTTCATTCAGACTTTTTGTATGAGCCAGTATATCCATAAATACAGGATTTTCATAATAGCTTTTTGAAATTCCGTCAAGCATAAGCGGTTTCAGACTTTCCGGATCAATAGGAGTATTCCCTCCATTCGGAGAAGCAATGGTAATCTGCCATCCTTTTTCCTTTGCAGCATGATAAATATGGGTAAGTTCACTCAGCCACAATCCTGTCTTAAGCTGACTGTTGGCGTATTGGTCTACATTGGTTACGATTAACAAAATATTTTTTATCATAGTAGTATTAATTAAAAGATTTTCTGAATTCTAAAGGGGAAACAGTGGTCTGATTTTTAAACAAACGATGAAAAGACTGTGGATGCTCAAATCCCAGGCTATAAGCAATCTCAGATACGGACATGGTAGTGATAGACAACAGCTCTTTTGCCTTTTCAATCAATCTGTTCTGAATATGCTGCTGTGTTGTCTGTCCTGTATGAACCCTCAGCATGTCACTTAGATAATTGGGGCTTATATTCATCTGTCCTGCCACAAATTGTACGGTAGGAACCCCATTGATAAGCAGTTTTTCATTTTTGAAATAATCATCCAGTAAATTTTCAAGCTGAGTCAAAAGATCATGATTTACTTTTTTCCGGGTTAAAAACTGGCGGTTGTAGAATCTGTCACAGTACTTTAACAGCAGATCAATATTAGATACCAATAAATCCTGGGTAAAACCATCCATATTGGCTTCTATTTCTCTGCTGATATTATCCATGATGTCTGTTACAGATTTTTCTTCTTTATCGGAAAGATACAGTGCTTCATTGGCCATATAAGAGAAGTAGCCATAATCTTTTATTACAGAGGCTAATGGATATCCCTGCAGAAAATCAGGATGTATAACCAGTACATTTCCTCTAACTTCAGAAAGCAGAATATCTTCAAACTGCAATACCTGATGGGGAGCAATAAAATACATGATTCCATCCTCAAAGTCATAATAATGCTGTCCATATTTACATCTTCCCGCGCAATCCTTTTTAATGGAAATCACATAAAAATCTGTAGTCACGGCACTCAGAATAGTTTCCGGATCAATATTCACTTCATTAAAATCAAACACACTGATCAGAGGGTTGGAAGGCCTTTTCAGCTTCAGATAGTTGTGTAATGCTGTGATAGAGGTTACTTTTTCAGGAGCTTTCATTTTTTCGCTTATTTTTAACCACCCCGTCAAAAATTCTTTGAATTTTCGCCACCCCTCCGAAGAAGGGGAATATGCAGCCCTTCGGTTGTGGTATTGGTTTTTCTAAGTCACTTATTTTATTAAAGTTAGCTGTTCTTTTTTTATCTGTTCAATTCCCTGCCTGTAGGGAGTTATCTGAAATTCCGGGAACCTTTTCCTGAATTTTGAATCATCAAAAAGGTTGTCATATTTATATCTTGGAAGCAGTTCCAGTAACTCTTTTACATTTTTATTGAATAAAGATCCTATTTTAAAAGCCAGGTTAGGAATTACAGAATACCCGAATTCTTTTCCATAGATCTGAGACGTCAATGCAATGAACTTATTATAGCTTAACTTATTATCGTCTACCGGCAAATGCCAGGTTTGCCCATAAGCATCAGGAGTATTTCCAATTAAAGCTGTAGCGCGGCTTGCATCAGGTGTCCAGATCAGACTTCGAAGTTTATCATCTCTTAACGGAACTTTCAGTTTTTTATCTTCTTTAATGGCATTAAAAATAAGACTATTGGTAATACTTTGAGTTTTCCCAGGGCCATAAAATTCAGGAGCTCTGCAGATCACAGCTTCTATTGTTCCGGCTTCCATTTCTTTTAAAAGCATGTCTGCCATCTGTTTTCTTACTCTTCCTTTTCTGCCTACAGGAGCAAATTGGGTATGTTCCGTCAAAACTTCATTATTTTGAGGGTACATATAAGTATTATCAAAAAATACAAGCTTCGTCCCGTTGATTTTACAGGCTTCAATTACATTTTTCAATATTGTCAAAAATTGTTTTTCCCACAAATCTGTATCCATAGGAAGTCCAAGTGTGAAATAGGCAATTTCGGTTCCTTTCACGGCTTCTATTGCTTTTCCCCTGTCTGATAAATCTGCAGAGAAAACAGTATCAGTATCGTTTACTTTTTTAGCATTTCTGCTGACAATACGAATGTCTGAAGTATAATTTCTTTTTAATTCTCTTGCCAGTTCCTCACCAATCTGCCCATTGGCTCCTAATATCGTTTGCATCATTTCTAATTTTGAGGGTTATATATTGCATTGAAAATAAATACTTTCAGTTGCTTTTATTTCTAATGCAAAATTCGGGCATAATCATAAAAACAGAGTAGCTGAATCCATGAAAGTTGTAACATAATCTCTGAGATCATAAAAAAGCTGAGAAAGTAAAGATTACAACACTTGAATAATTTATTTTTTATTCCTCATTGTTTCCTTTTCTTTCCCAGCTTTAACTGCTGGCTTTTTTAATTTTTTCTATCCAGAGCCAGATAATTGTCATCAATTCTGCTGATCAGAATGTAGAACAAACCTGCATAGATCATCTGAATACCCATGGCTTCCCAGTTTTCCACCGTACTGCTTCCAAAAAGAAGCAAGATGATCAGGGAAGCTCCAGCAATAGTAGAGATACGGGTTTTGAAACCAATCATCAGCAGTAATCCGATAATAAATTCTAAAAAGGGGAGTGTGATCCCAAAGAGATGTACCAACGGCTCTGGAAGCCAGCTTGTTTCAAAACCCTTCACCATTCCTGATGCAAAATCCTGTAGTTTTATCAATCGGACCAATCCGTGTCCTAAAAGATTTATTCCCATCGAAACACGAAGGAAAAAATAGGCTGTTTTTGTATTATTCATAAAGATATTTTTTGGATAGAAGATCGAAGCCTGAAGATGGAAGTTATATATCCGGTATGATTCACTTTACTGTCTTTTTTATCTGTTTCAATTAACCGGTAATTTGTTTTTGCAGACTTTAATAACTTCCTTACTTATTAAACTTTTCTTCGCTATTATCAACAGGAGTTTCAGGATCATTCATTACCATTTTGGCTATATCATCTTTTCTCATAAAGACGACCCCTTGTTTTTCTTTGGTATATTTTATAAACTCTTCCATTGCATGTACCATTGCGGGAGTACCACCAATTCTGTCGTGAAAACTGATGCTCATCATTCTTCTCTTTGATGCGCCTTCTTCATAAAGACGGTCAAATTCAAATTTTAATTGGTTTAAAAACTGATCAGGACTCCAGTGCTTGCCTTCAATATTCACGATATCATTATTACGCAATGTGTAAGGGATTACAGCAAAATTTTTCCCTTTTACTTTGGTAATAAAGGGTTCATCATGGCTTACATCATCTATGTGATACAAAAAGCCGAGTTCCTGTAAAACTTTAAGCGTATTCGGACCTCTTCGAAGCCAATTAGCGTTATAACCTACAGCTTTCTGGCCTGTAATTTTTTCAACAACATCTACGCCCTGTTTCACAAAATTCAACTCATCAGCATAATTCTTATTCCACTGATTATCCCAGGTAAAACCATGAGCTGCAATTTCATGGCCTCCGTTGGCGATAGCTTTTGCCACTTCCGGATACTTTTCTGCTGCTGTTCCCACTACATGAGAGGTTACTTTAATGTCATATTTTTTCCATAGATCCAGCATTCTGTAAATTCCTTCATTTCCTCCATAACGATACCAGCTTTCTGCCGGAAGATCCGGTTGGCCTTTAGGAAGTGGAGTGCCACTGAAAGGACTTTCAGCACCCTCAGGCTGTCCGCCTGTTTCAAATTGCATAGAAACTGAAATTACCAGCTGAGCCCCATTAGGCCAGTGTTTTTTTGTTAAAGTCTTTGTTTCAGATAGATCTTTTTTTACTCTTTTATCCTTGTCGTGATCAGAAAAAGACATCAGAACGATTGTTGAAGCAGCCAACAGTATTGATTGTTTTATATATTTCATTTTGAATGTATTTAATAGGACAAAATTGATCAATAATGAATCAGGATATATTGTAAAAATTAATGGTAAATTTGTAAAAATCCATTCTTTCATGAAACGAATCGTTAATTTCAATTCTTTTAATGTTTTCAGCATTGAAAAAGAAATCTGGGATGTTGAATATCACAATCATAACTTTTATGAACTGATTATCATAGAAAGTGGAAAAGGGCTTCATCATCTCAACAATATTACTTTTCCTTACAAAAAGGGAGATGTTTTTCTCCTGCGGCCCAGCGATGGCCATGAGTTTTCTATTACCAATAAAACACGATTTATTTATATAAAATTTACAGAACAGTACATATGGGAAAATTTGCTCTCCAATAAAAAGAATGAGCTGAAAAAAGTTGTTCAGCTCATGATGGAAGATCATTCTTTTGTATACGAATCAGTGATCAAATGTAAAACGGATAGGGAACATCTGCTGCAGCTGGCCCGAATTCTTCTGTACGAGTTCAGCCATAAAAACACTTATAATAAAGAGATAAGTTCAGATCTTTTCTCTGCTATTATTACTATTCTGATCCGGAACACGATGAGCAATATCACAGCTAAAAACTGGATTACTCAAAACCTGAGCAGAATTGAAAGGATATTATATTATATCAATATTAATGCTTTAGATGGGGATAAAATGAAAATTGAAAATCTGGCCAGAGAGTTTATGCTTTCTCCTAATTATATCAGTATTTACATCAAAAAACAGACAGGATTTTCAATACAGCAACATGTGATGCAGCATAAAATGAAAACTGCAGAAAAACTTTTGCTTCAGAGTCATTACAACATCAGTGAGATTTCAGATAAACTGGGCTTCAATGATGCCAGCCACTTCAATAAAATATTCAAAGGGTATAAGGAAGTGTCTCCTTCTGAGTTTAAAAAGAGATCAATGGTGAAATAATGAAGATAAGTTTCATTTCAACTTTCTTAATGATTTTCTTTCCAGCTCAATTAATCTATTTTTTATATCTTTAATAATCAAACCTTTAAGCTTATGAAAGCGAGTGCCGGGATTTTACTCTTTAAAAAAGAAAAAGACAGACTGTATTACTTTCTGGTTCATCCTGGCGGACCTTTCTGGAAAAATAAAGACCTGGGAGCATGGTCTATTCCAAAAGGAGAGCTTCTTCCAGATGAAAATCCATTGGATCGTGCATTAACGGAATTTAAAGAAGAAACAGGGAAAACAGTGGAAGGGAACTTTGTTGAATTGTCACCCATTAAGCAAAAAGGAGGGAAAATAGTTTATGCCTGGGCATTGGAGGGTCATATGGATACTTCAGATCTTTACAGCAATACCTTCTCTATGGAATGGCCACCCAAATCCGGTAAAATAATAGAAATTCCCGAAGTAGATCAATGGGAATGGTTTACTTCAGAAGAAGCACAGCAACGCATTAATATTGCACAGAAAGATTTTATTACAGAACTCGAAAATATAGTAAAAAAAATAACACCTTAAAACAAAGCCATGAAAAAATTAAACAGAAAAACATTAAAAAACATTGTTGGAGAAATCGGTATAGAGCTGAACCTTCCTCTTCCTGTTGGCATCTGTCTTGGAAATCTACTTTCCTTGTGTCCTCCTCATTCTCATTGCCGCGCAGATGAAAGATGCTATCCTGATGCAGTGGGTCCCTGTATCAACGGGCTGTGTCCTTCAGGCTATCACTGCCATTCAGGAGAATGTGTAAGATAAAAAATCAAAACAAAAAGACGTTTATCAATCTGATAAACGTCTTTTATATATTAAAGTTTTATCTCTTTATTCCGATTGCCCTTAATGCACTGGATGTCAAAAAGATATCATCAAACACCGTAAGTGATTCTACATCATTAAATCCTGAAGGAATCAGGTCATTTTTATTAAAAGATAATTCGATAGAAGCATCATATGAAGCGATGATTCTCACTTTTGAATATCCGTTATAATCTACTTTAAAACCTTCAAACATACAGTTTTGTTCTGCCTTCTGATATTCGCCGTATTCTTCAAAACCTGCAATATCAGTTCTTTTTCCGTCATTATGGTCAAGGGATTTCCATGAGTCATAATTTTTAGGTTCTTTCAGAATATTTCCTTCACGATCTAAAGGAACAAACATTCCAAGAGTTAAACGCTTCTTTAAAAAATTGGCATAATTATTCATCAGATTTAAAATCTGAAGATCAGCATATCCTTCGTGTGAATAATATTCCAGCACGAAAGTGGTCATCGGAATCAGCTTATGAGAAGCATCAGTCGGCATAATTAGTCTTTACTTTTTTTTGGCCGATAAAAATAGTATTTTTATTTACTCTACCCAATGGAAGTAAGTGAATAGGATGGAATTTATACCGATTCTGAATAACAATAAGTATAGAACAACCCTCCATTTTTAGTATTTTTGAAGGAAATAACCTTATAGCAATAACCCATCCACTTGAAAAAACTGGAGATTTTTTACCCTTTACAAATTATTATATGTTGAAAAAAATACTTTTAGGAGCCAGCATCATTCATTGTTGCTTTTACAATACTATGGCTCAGAGCCCTGATCAACACCCGGTTTATACATCCGAATGGGGACATCTTTACCGAGATCAAGGAAATAATAAGGATCTTCTGGGGATATTTTCTACCGAAGCTCCGGTTTATCTTCTCGATTCTACCCGCACACAATACAAAGTACAGGTAAGCAACGGTGATATTGGCTTTATAAATCGTCAGCCTTTACAAAAAAACATGCGTGGAAAGAAATCTGCGGGTGAACCCGCTCAGTATTTTTATAGAGGAACACAAGGATATCAGTGCCCACATTATTATGTACAGGTATCAGAATTGCGTGTAAGGAAAGCTCCTACAACAGAAAGTGCAGCAATCCGAAGAGCTGCTTTAAATGAAATGGTTTGTATTGATTATGTTCCCCTATATGAGGATGGCTGGATCTATATTGGTGATCATTTCCACGAAAATCCCGCATATATCCAAATGAAATATCTGGGTACTGAACTTACCTATGAAAAAGTATTGAAAGACTATCTGGCAGCGAAGGGTAAAGACAAGGAAAAAGAGCTGGCTCAGGTTGGAAGATTACGTGAAATGGCATGGATTGGGGATAAAAACCTTAAACAAGCCTTACAATACTGGAAAGAATCCAATACCGGTATAGAAAACCCAAAGATAGATATCGATTTTGAACTTCTTCTGGCAGATCAATTTGCAAAAAAGCCAGGTACACAGGCTTATGAAAAGAAATTGAAAGCATTAAATATGCATTTCCTATGGAAGGAAACCTCTCTTTTTGACGGAAAAATCACAGATGCACAGATTAGACAACTGGAGATGCAGAAGGTTAAAGAGATCCCCAATATGCCGGAATGCGGCTGGGAACCTCAATATTTTTATAGAACACCTAATATTATTATTGCTTTTGAAGAATATAAAGGAAAAGTTTCTGGAAGTATCTATAAAATGTCTTTCAGTAATGGTGAAGCTTTAGTCTTAGGAAATGAGCGTATGGATTCCAATTATGATGAAAGAAATTTTGTAACCCGTTTTGGGGATATGCTGTCTGCACGCTGGATTTCTTCTCCCCACGAATATTACATACAGAATGGAGATGCAGGACTCTTTATTTTTACTTTTAAAGATGGAAAACTTTTCAGCTATGAATGTATGTACTATTGCTAGAATATATTTGATTATTATTTACATTAAAATTATATAATTCTAAGATTTACATCTCATGATCAATGATCCAATTTACTTAGCTGCAGACACCTCTATATTTGGTTTCAAGATGGCTGAACTCGTTGCAGACAAACTTCAGAAAGGTTATTTTCTTGGATATCGGCACCGTGATTTTTGCGGAATGGCCATGAAAATGGACGAAAAAAATCAATTTCTATATGGAGAGCTTTATGATGGGATTGATTTTTCATTTCCAATGGTTTTTAAAAACAGAGAACTATTTGTTTTATGGCTTTCTAAACAATCCACCGCATCACTGGCCCGACTGGATGATGATGATTTTTATAGAGCAAACCAGGTAATTACAAGACAACGCTTACTGGAATTTATAAAAGACTAATAATGTGCTAAAAATCTAGTCCTATTCTCCAACAACAGTGATTAAATTTAAAGCTGTATCTTTACGCTACCAAACAAAATATTATATGTCATTTATTACACCGGAAGGAGCCAGGAAGGCTCAGCTATCCCTATCAGAAAGAGCACCCGTTGCTCATGCTATTCTCTCAGGAGCAGAGAATATTTCGAAATACAACAATGGAGTATGTCATGATGTAGTAGCCTATGCTTTATATATGCGTGGTGCCTCTATAAGTCCTGCTCAGCTGGCAGAATCGGCCGGACAAAAATGGTTAACTGTATTTAACTATCCTTCAGGAGAAAAGTGGGACGGATATTCACCAATTCCTGCAGGAAAAGCTATTGGTTTCTACAGACTTATTGATAAAACCTTCTTTCATTCAGCGGTTACAACAGGAAAAGGAAATGAAATAAGATCTGTTAACGGATTTTCATTAGGTTCTGCATGGTCTGTACCTGTAGATATGAAATGGGTATTAGGTAAAAGAAATTCTGACGGCACATTCAATTATGATGGTACCAAAATAGAAGTCTATATCTCTTCTTTATAGTCGAAATTTCATTGTGATAAAAACAGGCAGATTTGCAAATTAGCAGATTTGCCTGTTTATTATGTATCACCCTAAGCATCAGCACATTTCGGACATATCCCGCTGATGATAAAATTGTACTCCTGTGCAATAAAATGTTCCGGTAAACTGAATTCCGGAATCGCGTTTTCAATACACGTCACAGAATGACATTCTTTGCAGTTGAAATGAACATGATTATGAAAATGTTTTTCGTGAGTACATTTCCCGCTGCACTTTGCAAAATTCACCACACCGTCAATATTAACGATCTTGTGAATAGCCCCTTCATTTTCAAGCCTTTCCAATACCCTGTAAATCGTTACTCTATTGCATAGATCACCCAATTTTTTCTGTATATCAGAATGGGTAAGGGCTATATCTGAGGCATTGATAAGACTTAAAATTTCAGTTTTAGCATGCGTGTTTCTAACTTGTTTCATGTTTTAATGCAACAAAGTTGCTTTATTTGGATTTTTATTTATACTTTTGCAACAAAGTTACAATAAGAAAATCAATCCATACTATTATGAAGTCAAAAATTCTTGATGCTGTAGGACTCTCCGCTGCTGTTTTATGCCTGATTCATTGTATTGTCTTCCCATTATTACTGATTGTCCCTTTGGGAATATCGCATAATCCCTATATTGATTTGGGGTTCCTTTGTATTGGTATCATTATCGTGTTCAGAGTAACCAAAAAGATAACCAACCGCTGGCTGAAACTTTTATTCTGGATATCCGTTTCTCTCATCTTTATTTCTGTACTCACAGATCTGATCTTTGAAATTCATATTCCTCTGATCTATCTTGGAACTGCGGGTTTAATTACTGGACATATCATCAATTTTAAAAATCATAAACATTAAATATATGACGAAGAAACTTCCTGTAACGGTACTCAGTGGTTTTTTGGGAGCTGGAAAAACCACATTACTCAATCATATTCTGCATAATAGACAAGGCTTGAAAGTAGCAGTCATTGTGAATGATATGAGCGAAGTGAATATTGATGCCCGTCTTATTGAAAATCAAAATACTCTTTCAAGAACGGAAGAAAAGCTGGTAGAAATGAGCAACGGATGTATCTGCTGTACACTCCGCGAAGATCTGATGGTAGAAGTAGAACGTCTTGCTCACGAAAATCGTTTTGATTACCTATTGATAGAGAGCACGGGAATCAGTGAGCCCATTCCGGTTGCCCAAACCTTTACCTATATAGATGATGAGAGTGGAATAGACCTTTCCCGCTTCAGCTATGTAGATACGATGGTAACTGTAGTGGATTGTTTCAATTTTATGAAAGATTTCGGTTCCAATGAACTGTTGATGGATCGCGACCTTACCGATATGGAAGGAGATTATAGAACCATTGTCAATCTTCTTACGGACCAGATTGAGTTTGCCAATGTGATTATTTTAAACAAAACAGATCTTATCAACTCCGAAACACTTGGATTTTTAAAAGCTGCCATTAAAAAATTAAATCCTGATGCTGTCATTCTACATTCCGAATTTGGTAAAATTGAACCTCAGCAGATTTTAAATACTCAACTTTTTGATTTTGATAAAGCACAATCTTCAGCTGGCTGGCAAAAAGAATTACAATCTGAGCATCATACTCCTGAAACTGAGGAATATGGAATCAGCTCTCTGGTTTTCAGAGATAGAAAACCGTTTCATCCTGTAAGGCTCTGGAACTATTTGAATCATCATTACCCTGAAGGAACAATAAGGGCAAAAGGATTGTTCTGGCTGGCCTCAAGGCCAGATGATGCTTTGAATTTTTCCCAGGCCGGAGGATCTTTCCGTCTGGAAAAAGCTGGAGTATGGTGGGGCAGCATGCCTACGAACCAACGCGCACTGTATTCTTCATTTGCAGAAAATCAGGAATTTATAGAAAGCAGATGGGATAAAAACTGGGGCGACAGAATCAATGAGCTTGTATTTATCGGGCAGAACCTGGATAAAGATCAAATGGTGTCAGACCTGCAGCATTGTCTTATTAATGAGCAGGAAAAAGAATTGTTTGATCAGAAACAACCTTTTGAAGATCCTTTTCCAATGGATATTTAAATTTAACCTTTAATTAATGCAACTTTGTTTCGATAAAAAACTAAATACAATAACTTACCACCTTATTTCAAAACAATATGGACAGAAGAAAATTTCTAAAAGGTTCAGCATTACTTTCAGGGTTATTTACTTTATCACCGACTGACCTCTGGAGCTTCGGGAGGGCTATAGAAAATCCGCGGACAGGAAAAGCAAAGAACATCATCTTTATGGTAAGTGACGGGATGAGTCTTGGAACACTTTCAATGGCAGATCTGTATTCCCGGAATATTTTGGGAAAAGGGAGTAACTGGCTCAATCTGTATCATGAGAAAAAAGTGACACGAGCCTTGATGGACACTGCCTCTGCAAGTTCTATTGTAACGGATTCCGCTGCAGCAAGTTCCGCTTTCGGAGGAGGAATAAGAGTCAAGAATGGAGTCCTGAATATGGGACCCAACGGTGAAAAACATCTTCCCATATGGCAGCAATATAAAAAAGCAGGAAAAAAAGCAGGCTGTGTGACAACCGTTACCATTACACATGCCACTCCTGCAGGATTCTGTGTAAATTCTTCAAAAAGAAATGCAGAACCCCAAATCGCTGAAATGTATGCCGAGCTGGAACTGGATGTGCTGTTAGGAGGTGGAGACGAATTTTTTAATCCTGCCAAAAGAGAAGACAAGAAAGATATCTATTCTGTGTACAGCAAAAAAGGATACAGAATTTTAAAAAAACAAACCGACCTTAAAGAAATCAAAAAAGGAGAAAAATTATTAGGAATATTCAGTACAGGAGCCCTGCCTTACAGCATTGACAGAACCCATGTTCAGGAATTCAAAAATACACCGACTCTTGCAGAAATGGCAAAGACCGCCATTGATCAGCTGAAAGATCATCCCAGCGGTTTTGTTCTTCAGATAGAAGCCGGAAAAGTAGACTGGGCTGCCCATGCTAACGATGTTGCAGCACTCATTCATGATCAGCTTGCATTTGATGAAGCTGTAAAAACAGTAATAGATTTTGCCGAAAAAGATGGAAATACCTTAGTCATCATCACTACAGACCATGGAAATGCCAATCCCGGAACGATTTACGGAACTGATGCTACCAAGAATTTTAACAGCATTTCAGACTATCAATACACCAATGAATATATTCTGAACAAAATTCAGAAAGACTATTCGGTAAAAGATATTAAAAACTGGGTTTATGAGAGCAACAAAATTGTGCTGAATGATGATGAAGCCAAACATCTGCTAAGCTTTTACAACGGACTTGAAAAAGAGGAAGAAGGACTTTATAATTATAAAAAACTGCCCTTTAAACTCTACTCAGAAATTCAGAAAAGCAGAAATTCTGTAGGCTGGATCAGCATGGACCATTCCGGAGATTATGTGGAAGTAGCGGCTTTTGGTCCCGGAAATGAACTTTTACAGCCTTTTATTAAAAATACAGACCTCCATGATCTGATGCTGAAAGCCTGTTTGATATAGACATTCATATTTTTTCATATTTAATTATTTGGGAGATACGAGGCGGATTGATTGTGTCCGCCTTGTTTTTTTATTTATCATCATATCTTATAAGTTCTGATTTATTTACATACTCTTTATAATATCGCCTAATCTTTTCAAAGCTTTTTCTACTTTATCATTCCAAACGTTATTGCAGCTGATCCGGATATAGTTTCGGTAATTTCCATTATTGGAAAACAGCGGTCCCGGAGCAAAATTTACAAACTGGTCAATAGCTTTTTTCTGAAGCTCAAATGCATCAATATGGGCAGGTAGCTCTATCCATACTACCAAACCTCCTTCAGGCCGGCTCATCCGGATATCAGATGGGAAATATTTTTCTATCGCCTGAATAGTCAATAGCATCAGTCTGTGCAGTTCAGGTCTAAGTTTGCGCAGGTGACGGTCATAGGCTCCTGTTTTCAGTAACTGCAACAAGGAGGATTGTACAATGCTTGCCGTAGCAACATTAGTCACAGCTTTTAATCTGGCAACCTGTTCTGAAAACCGTCCTGCAGCACACCAGCCGATTCTGTAACCAGGTGCAGCCGATTTAGAAAAAGAGGAGCAAAGCATAACCCAGCCATTATTGTCATAGCTTTTTATAGTGTTTGGGCGCTGTGTCTGGAAATGTAAATCTCCATAAATATCATCTTCTATAACCGGAACCTGCATTCTTTCAGCAAAAGCGGCTATTGCTGATTTCTTTTCATTATTTAAAGTAATACCATTCGGATTGTTAAAATTTGAAATTAACAGGCAGGCAGAAATCTTTTGTCTGCTGCAGATTTCTGCCAATTCCTGAATATTGATTCCGGTTAAAGGGCAGCCGGAGAATTCAATGACTTTGAGATCAAGGCTTTCTATTGTCTGCAATATACCATGGTAGATTGGAGACTGCACAAGTACCGTATCACCCGTTTTTGCTGCAGCACGCAGGCAAAGACTTACTGCTTCCAATGTACCATTCGTGATAATCACATCATCAGCTGTAATATTACCCTGCCAAAGGAAAGACCTGCGGGCAATTTCGGTTCTCAACTGACTATTTCCTGCAGCAGGCTCATACTGTAAATGCTGACCTGTTAAATCTCTGGAAGCCTGCTGTAAGCTTCTCCGTAAAGCATTAAAAGGCAGAAGATCCGGATGTAAGACAGCGTTGAAAAATGAAACATAAGATTTGTTTTCAGAATCCGGAAATGAGACTTCCTGTAACACTTTTCCGATTGCTATTTTTTGAGCAAGAGTATTGTTTTCGGCCTGTTTTGGCAGACTTACAGAAGAAACTGAGGTACGGAGCACAACAAATCCTGACCTTTCTTTTCCTGCTACCAACCCCTTATCTTCCAATAGAGTGAAAGCTTTCAGAATAGTACCAACACTTATTTTAAACTGCTGCCGGATACTGCGTAATGATGGAAGTTTAGCTCCCACAGGATATGTTCCGTTATTGATGGAAAGCTCAAACTTATCCGCAAGTGCAATATATTGAAAATCTTTCATCTGTTATACTAATATATTCATTTTTTGTATCTGTTACAACACAGCAAAGATATCTACTTTTACTGAACAAAAAAATAAGAAGAATATGAAAAAATTAGGATTGGTAGGAGGCATCAGCTGGGCTTCTACTTTAGACTATTACCGTCTTTTAAATGAAGGAATAAATCAGCAACTGGGTGGATTGAATTTTGCGGAATGTATTATTTATTCTGTCAACTTCAACCATTTTCAGCAATTTAATGCAGAGTATGACTGGGATGCAACTTTTGAACTTCTCTACAATGCTGCCGAAAATTTAAAAAAATCAGGTGCGGAAGCTATTGTACTTTGTGCCAACACTGCTCATATTGTTGCCGACAGGATTGAAGAACAAATAGAATTACCGCTCATTCATATTACAACTGCTACAGCCAATGCCGTTAAACGAAAAGGATTAAAAAGAATCGGTTTGATAGGAACAAGCTATACGATGGAGCTGGATTTTTATAGGGATAAACTGATAGAAGGCGGTCTGGAGCCCCTGATTCCTGAAAAAAGTGAAGACAGAGATTATATCGAGGATATTTTAAGAAATGAATTAAGCAGAGGAATTATTAATCCTGAAACCAAAAAAAAATATCTGAAGATTATCCAGGAGCTTATAGACCGTGGAGCAGAGGGAATTATTCTAGGCTGCACAGAAATTCCGCTTCTGATCAAGCAGGAAGATGTTGCTGTTCCGGTATTTGATACCATTCAAATTCATGTAGATGCTGCTGTAGCATTTGCCGTTTCAAAGGACAATATAACAGTTGTTCCATAAAACATTAAAATACAATTAAATACAGTTCAATTTAAAAGAAACCAATAATAATTAATTAGTTTAATTTACTAACGGTTTCAACTATAAGTACCATATCATCAGATGTGGTACTTTTTATTTCCATAATGCCTATTATTTCTTTAAAAATCCAGAATTCACTTCAATTAATTTGAAATAAACAGGTATATACCTTTATTATAAAATTTACTATAATGGAATATAAAATTATTTCGTACTTTGGTTTACTTATTAAAATAATAATTTAAAGCACTTAAAAATGTTTAAAATATAAACTTTAAGGATCTGATTATCATTTTTTAATAATCAAAAAAGAAAAATCTCTAATTGTTGAAATAATATATGAAGAAGTATCCAATTCCTGCGAATGAAGAAGCCCGAATGAAGAAACTGGAGTTTTATGATCTTTTAAACCTGGAAAAAGATCCCCAGTTAGACATTTTTGCAGAAACGGCATGCCTTGTGACCGACTGTCCTGCAGCGCTTATTGCAATGATGGAAAGTGAAACTCAAACCATCCAAAGCTGTGTGGGGCTTGCCCTGGATTTTGTAGACCGGAAAAATACGGTATGCCAGTATTCTATTGCAAGCGGGGATGTTGTAATTATTAATGACACTTTATTAGATGAAAGGTCTTCTGACAACGCAATAATTCTAGCGGGAGGAATTCGGTTTTATGCAGGAGTTCCTTTGGTTGATGATGAAGGATTCGTATTAGGAACCATCTGTGTCATCGATTATAAACCAAAAACCATTACAGACAATCAGATTTCAACCCTGAAAAAAATAGGTGAGGCGATTACAAAAGTTCTGATGGGGAAAAGAAAAAACATTCAGGCTGAATATTTTCAACAAACCTTCAGTATTTCCAATAACCTGATCTGTGTTTTGGATAAAGATTTCTCTCTAAAAGATGTCAATCCGACTTTTGAAAGTGTATTTCAATTGGAGAAGTCTCAGGTCATTGACCGGGATTTTCTTAGTGTTCTGGGCAGTCATAACTCCCAGCTGCAATTACTTACCAAAAATCTGCCCACTACAGAGGAAGAAGTAACATTTACCACTTCTACAAACATTGGTGATACACAGACTATTATAGAGTGGTACCTGAAACTGAATCAGGATCATTCTGAAATTTTCTGTTTTGGAATCAATATTACTCAGCGCATCGAAGAGAAACTGAAACTTGAAAGTTCTGAACGCCGTTTCAGAAGCTTCTTCGAAAATGCAATAGGACTGATGAGTATGCATGATATGGAAGGGAATATTACTGCTGTAAACGAAAAAGGCAGAGAAACCCTGCAGTATTCTGCAGAAGAAGTGGAAGGACTGAATCTGAGAGATCTTGTTCCTGAAAAAAACTGGCCTCTGTTGGAGCAGTACCTGGAAAGAATCAACAAAAACCAGGAAGATTTCGGAACCATGATTTTGAAAACAAAAGGAGGTGAAGAAGTGATCTGGATGTACCATAATCTGGTAGAAATCAACAAAGAAGGAAAACCTTATGTAGTAAGTACCGCGCTGAATGTTACCGAAAGAATGACGTTGGAAAAAGATCTTGTTCATACCAAAAAAATGCTGGAACAGACAAGTGCTGTAGCCCAGGTGGGAGGATGGGAAGTGAATCTTAAAAAGAATACCGTATTTTGGTCACAGTCAACCAGAGAAATACATAAAATAGACAAAATATTCCAGCCTGATCTGGAAAATGCGCTGGGCTTCTATAGTGAAAACAGCCGCGAAAAACTGAAATTATTATTCGAAAGAGCTGTAAAAGAAGGAGTTCCTTACGATGAAGAATTACAGCTTGTCCGGAATGACGGTGTGACGATCTGGGTAAGGGTAAAAGGAATACCGGAATTTGAAGAAGGGGTCTGTATCAGAGTCTACGGAATCATTCAGGATATTGATAATTTCAAAAAAATCTACCTTGAGCTGGCCAAAAAAGAGGCGATGCTGCAGTCATTCGTTACATATGTTCCTGCAACTGTGGCTATGTTTGACAAAGATCTTAATTACCTTTCTGTAAGCAGCAGCTGGAAAAATGAATTCCAAATGAATGACATCAGGCTTCTCGGAGAAAATATGTTCAAGATTTCTCCTAATGTACCGGATGAAAGGATAAAGATCTACCAGGATGCCCTGGCAGGAATTGCCTATAAAAATGAAGATATGGCAATAGAAGTTCCCGATAAAGAAATAATTCAGCATTATAATATTGAAGTTACTCCATGGTATCTTTCTACTCGTACAATAGGCGGAATTATTGTTTCTGCACAAAATATTACAGCATCGGTAAGAATCAATAAAGAGCTTAAAAATGCCAAGAAAATGGCCGATATTGCCAATAAAGCAAAATCTGAATTTTTAGCCAATATGAGCCATGAGATCAGGACTCCGCTGAATGGTGTTATTGGTTTCTCTGATCTTCTGTTAAAAACGCCGTTGAATGAGATACAGACTCAATACCTCAATTATATTAATGAATCCGGAGAAAATCTGTTAAACATCATCAATGACATTCTTGATTTTTCTAAAATAGAATCCGGAAAAATGGATCTTTCCATTGAAAAATCCAATGTATATGATATTGTAAGCCAGGTGATCAATGTGATCCTTTACCAGTCGCAGAAAAAGAATATAGAATTACTGTTAAATATAGAGCAGGGACTTCCTGAAACCATCTGGGTGGATGAATCCAGATTGAAACAGATTCTGATCAACCTCCTCGGAAATGCTGTCAAATTTACCGCACAGGGAGAAATAGAACTTAAAGTGGAAAAGCTGAAAACTGACAATAAAGATATCACATTAAGATTTTCAGTCCGGGATACGGGAATTGGTATTCCCAAGGAGAAACAACACTTTATTTTTGATGCCTTCACACAAGAAAACGGCTCTATCAGCAAACGTTATGGCGGAACAGGACTTGGCCTTACTATCTCGAACAATATTCTGAAATATATGGGAAGCAGTCTGTCTCTGGTGAGTGAGGTTGATAAAGGTTCTGTTTTCTATTTTGACATTCAGATCCCTTGTGAAATGACAGAACGCCCTGAAGATGAAGATCTGAAAATAAACAGAGTTCTTATTGTTGATGATAATGAAGCCAACAGAGTGATTCTTCAGCATATGCTTGCCTATAAAAATATAGATTCAAAGCTGGCAGCCAATGGTATGGAAGCCCTTCAGATACTTCTTGCAGGGGAACGTTTCGATGTCATTCTTATGGATTATCACATGCCAATTATTTCGGGGCTGGAAACGATAGAAAAAATCAAGGAACTGTTTAACAAACAAAACGAACTTTCACCTCTGATTATCCTTCACACTTCTTCTGAAGAGCATGATGTCATCAATTCTTTCCGTCAGGAAAACAATTCTTACTTCCTGCTGAAGCCTATCAAATCTGAAGAGCTGTATAAAACATTGAAACAGGCTGTAAAGTACACAGAAAAGGAAATCAGCCAAATTCCACCGCCAGAAACAGAAGCTTCACCACTGATGCAGGCACCTCAGGTTTTGCTGGTAGATGACAACCCCGTAAATATGGTCCTGAACCACAAAATGATGCGTTCATTGATTCCAGATGCAGAACTCACAGAAGCAACAGATGGTCTTCAGGCTTGGGAACACTGCAAAGAAAAAACATTCAATATCATTTTAATGGATGTTCAGATGCCGGTAATGGACGGTATTGAGGCAACAAAACAAATCCGTTTACTGCCTGGCTATGCCAGTGTTCCTATTATTGGAGTAACAGCCGGAAATGTGTTGGGTGAAAAGGAAAAATGTATAAATTCCGGAATGAATGATTTTCTGCCTAAACCTTTAAGACAGGCCGATCTCCTGGAAATGCTGAAGAAATACTTGATGAATAAAGATCACATGGTTTCTGAGGATGCTCTGGATCATTCAAAACATCTGGATATCAATCTTTTGAATGAACAAATAGGTGATGATGATGAAGATTTCAGAAAAGTATTTTTGGACCTCGTAATACAGCAGCTTACTCAGGCTGAAGAAGATATTAAAAAAAGCACAGCTGAAAAAGACAGTACCAATCTGAAATTGATCCTTCACAAACTCAAAGGAACTGCCGGAACTGCCGGACTGCTAAAGCTTACAGAATATACTGCAAATTGGGAAAGAAAAACAGATCCAGATATGGATTTTGCTTCCATGGAACAGGAAATTATCCAGGAAATAACTACAGGACTACAATTAATTAAACATTTAATACAATAAAAAAATAAAACTATGTTGATTCTAATCGCGGAAGACGATGAACTGATTCTAAAAACGATAGAGCACAAATTATTAAAAGAAGGGCATGAAGTGATCCTCACCCGCAATGGTAAAGATGCTATCGAAACCCTTAAAACCAAAGAGGTAGATCTGGCTATCACAGATATTATGATGCCGTTTGCCTCCGGAATTGAAATACTTTCAGCCATCAAAACGATGGACAAGCAGATCCCCGTGATCATGCTTTCCAGTATGGGGCAGGAGGAAGTGGTACTCAATGCTTTTGACCTCGGAGCTGCCGATTTTATAGTAAAACCATTCAGTCCCAATGAATTGATATTAAGAATTAAAAGATTTTCAAAATAAATTACATTCATGTTTCTCACCACTTCCGTGCATTTTCTTTTTCTCGTATTTCTGGGAATGTTGTCCTTAGTACTCTTACTGATCATAGCCGTACTCATTTACAGCTTTTATCAGTATAGAGAATCTGTCCATATTTTCAAATGGTCGGAAATGATCAATAAAAGAATCTCAGAAGTGATTGTATATGGTGAAGAAACCTATGCAGACAGCAACTTTTCATCAGCATCCGCAAATCCTTTATTCAGAAATTTATTCCTTCAGAAACTGGCAGAATCCGAGAAGAAATTTTCCGGTGCAGCACAGCATAAACTTAAAGAGCTTTTCCAGGAATATGGCCTTCAGAAGGAAGCTTTAAAAAAATTGAATCAGAAAAAGATACATTTAATTGCAGGAGGTATACAGGAGCTTACAGCGATGAATGTGGAAGAAGCACTGCCAAAGATTTCTACATTTTTAACACATCCTTCAGCACAGGTTTATCAGGAAGCACAATATGCCATGGTTCATTTTAAAGGATTTGAAGGACTTCATTTCCTTACCAGCTTTTCAACAAAAATATCAGAATGGCAGCAGCTTCGTCTGCTTATTTCAGTCACCAGTATTCCTGAGAACTCCAACGATAGTATTAAAAGCTGGGTTGAAAGTTCAAACGATTCAGTGGTCATTTTCACCCTTAAACTATTAAGAAAATTCCAGGTATTATCTCTTTATCCTACAGTCGCTGACTTACTGGATCATCCCTCTGTTGAAGTGCGGATACAGGCAGTACAGACATTATTATCCCTTGAAAATCCTTCAACTGTTGCTTATCTAATGGAAATGTATCCTCATCAACCTTTTGAAGTACAGAAAGAGATCCTGAAAGTAATGAGGAAGTCAAAAGACCAATGCTCTGTAGATTTTCTGAAAGATCAATTGTTAAAAGACACTGATTCAGGAATAAAGGTTTATGCAGCAGAAGCCTTATGCTCAATGGAAAAGCAGGACTACCTGATAGAAATATCTGAAAAAGAGACCTCATCAGAAGAATTAATTCAAATCATTAAATACGCAGTACAGGAAAAAGTATGTTAGAATTCTCACACATCATCTATGAAGTTGTTATCTGGTTGTTTCTGATTTACGGAACAGCAATAACCCTTATCTATGGCTGGATAGGAATTTATGCACTTGGAGCTGTACTCCGTTATAAAAAAGAAAATACATTTACAGATTACAGCCTTATTGCGGCAAACCCCAATGCTCCGGTATTCAGCGTTATCGCTCCGGCTTATAATGAGGGAATGACCATTGTAGAAAATGTTCGCTCTCTGCTATCCCTTTATTACCATAACCTGGAAATTATTATTGTAAATGACGGAAGTAAGGACGACTCCATCCAAAAGCTTATCGAGGCTTATGAATTGGAATCCATAGCTTACTTCATTCAGGGAAAAATAGAAACCAATACCGTAAGAGGAGTTTATAAAAGTAAAAACCCTGCCTTTAAAAAGCTGATCGTTGTTGATAAAGAAAACGGAGGAAAAGCAGATGCTCTGAATGTGGGAGTGAATATTTCTTCCGGTGAATACCTGGTTTGCATTGACGTAGATTGCATTCTGGAGCAGGATGCGATTCTGAAACTCGCAAAACCAATGCTGGAGCAGACCGATAAAAAGTTTATCGCCTGCGGTGGAGTTATTCGTCTGGCCAATAACTGCGTGATAGAAAATGGTAAAATAGTAAGTGTCAATATGCCGAAAACTCTTTTGGGCAGAACCCAGGCATTAGAATACATCAGAGCTTTTGTACTCGGACGTATGGCGTGGTCCAGGGCATCAGGACTGATCCTAATCTCCGGTGCTTTCGGAGTTTTTGACAGAAATATTGTACTCGCCTGCGGCGGTTATGATAAAAATACGGTGGGAGAGGACATGGAGCTGGTGGTAAGAATGAGAAAGTACATGGAAGAAAAGAATGAACCTTATGAAGTACTTACCATTCCGGATCCTTTATGCTGGACAGAAGTCCCTGAATCTAAAGATATTTTGAGAAAACAGCGCAACAGATGGATGCGCGGAACGATGGAAACCCTGTGGAAGCACAGAAAAATGATGTTCAATCCGAAATATGGAAAATTAGGAATGGTCAGTCTTCCTTATTGGTTCTTTTTTGAATTTCTGGGTCCGCTAATCGAATTTTCAGGATATATCATCTTTATTATTTTTTTACTGTTGGGAATTATTAACTGGCCATTCTTTACGGTTCTGTTTGCCCTGGTGATCTCAATGGGATTTCTTTATTCTATCTATTCAATATTAGTGGATCTAGTAAGCCACCAGGTTTATACCAAAAGAAAAGACTTCCTCACCCTTATTGTAACGGCTTTTTCCGAACCTTTTTATTTCCATCCTATCGTGGTAAAAGCAGGAGTAAGCGGATTTATAGATTATTTCAAAAAATCCCACGGATGGGGCGAAATGACAAGACAGGGCTTCAATCAAAGCACACAGCATTTACCTTTCAAAGAAAGAATGTATGCTATTCTTCAGTCTAGTCTTAAAAAATGGGGAATACTCACATTAGTGTTCTTTGCCTTGTTTTTAGTGGGAGTAACCGCAGAGTGGTTGTGGTACCGGTATAGTTTTTCCAAATTTAACACCTCTGCAATTGTTGGAAACCTTTTTACAGAGAATATTTTATTTGCCCTCAGACTCACATTTTGTGTTGGAATTACTTATCTCATCATCAATTTCATCAGAGAAGGCTGGGCAAAGACTCTGGCTATTGCAGCTTTACTTATTGTGACCGTTACCCAATATATTTTATTCCTGTATTTCTCAGAAACCCGCAACGTATTGGGTGCAGACCTTTTATACTACAGCAAAGAAGAGATGAAGCAGATTTTACAGGCAAGCGGAATGCTTAATTTTAAGAACTTTGCCCTGATGGGTATTTTAATAACAGCCTCTTTCATTCCTATATGGATAGCCGGTAAATCAGCTTTGAAATCCATCTACCCGGGACTTGTATTGCTTGCTTTCGGGTTTGCAGCCTTTTTTATTCCCTCCAATATATTAGGATCCAAAACCTTGAACTCTGAGAATGAATTTAACCAAAATGCGGCAAAAAGTAAATGGGCTTATTTCCTTAAATCCAATGAGGACAATTTCATCAGCGATCATCCTGAACTGAATGAATTACTGAGCGAAAATGAAGATTTCACCACCAATGCCGAAATGCTCAATAAAAATTTCCCTTTCTGGAGGAAAGAAAATACCCCGGATTTTTTAGGGTCTTATTTTAACAGATCTGAGAAAGTTCCCAATCTTGTTTTCCTTGTCATGGAGGGGTTCGGACATGCCTATACTTCCCCAAAAGGATATATCGGTAACTTTACTCCCTATCTGGATTCTTTATCCAACAAAGGATTATATTGGGAAAACTCGTTAAGCTCAGCAGGAAGGACTTTTGCCGCATTGCCATCAATCACAGGATCACTTCCTTTTGGAAAGAATGGCTTCCTTGAAATTGAAAAGACACCGGAAAACTTCAATCTTTATAACATTCTGAAAGCAAACGGCTTTGAGACAGGTTTTTATTATGGAGGTCATACATCCTTTGACCGTTACCGTGAATTCCTGGAATATAGCGGGGTAGACCATATCACAGATGAAACCTCATTCGGCAGTCCTTACCGTAAGCTTCCTGCCAATAACGGAGAAAGCTGGGGATATGAAGATCAGGCCGTTTTTGGTAAGATGCAGCAAGAACAAAAGCCACAGGATAGACCGTATTTCAATATGATTCTCACCCTTTCAACGCACAATCCTTTTTTAATCAACAATAAAGATTATTATGAAAAACTGTACAATCAAAGACTGAATTCAGGTATTTTAAATTCTGAACAGAAGAAATGGGCCGCAGCTCACAAAGACCAGTTAATTTCAGTTCTTAATGCTGATGATGCCATTAAAGATTTCTTCAAAAAATACAGCAAACGTCCGGATTTCAAGAATACCATTTTTGTGATCACAGGAGATCACAGCATGCCTGAAATCACACTACAGGCCAAGATTGATAGATTCCATGTGCCATTATTGATCTACTCACCCTTATTGAAAGAATCAAAACGTTTCTATAAAACCGTAAGTCATTTTGATATTGCTCCTTCTATTTTAGCTTATTACAGAAATAATTATAAAATCAGCACACCTGCTACAATAACATGGGTAGGAAGAGGATTTTCTCCGGATTCTGAAATCAGCAAAACCGGAATTCCAATGATGCAGAGTAAAAACCAACTTATTGATTTTGTCTCTGAAAAGTATTATATCCATGACGGACAGCTTTTTACCCTGAAAAATATGGAAGAAGATGCTTCCAATGATAATGCAGCCCTGAATAAGATGAATGGCAGATTTAATCAGTATAAAAGCATGAATTCCCAGTTTTATTCTACTAAAAAACTGATGCCTGATTCGGTAATGGTGAACTTTAAGAAAAAAGTAAAATCAAAGTTTTAAAACTTTCTGGTGTAGCCTAATGTAATATCAAACTGATTCCCTTTTTCTCCCGGGCGGTATTCCTGGTTATAATACATTGTTCCCACTGAAAACAGATTGGAATGGTAGGAGAAATTGTATTCACCTCCAATTTTAAAAGTTTTAAGCTTAAAGGTTTCGTTTTCCAGAAGATTATTACGGTTTTCTTCCGGGCTGATCCCGGTTCCGATCTGAAAAGCAAAATAATCCTGAGCACCTTTTGTATAATACCTTACAGTTCCCGTATAAGAATGTGAAATATTCTTGCTGTCAGGAGTGATATAAGTACGCAGGTTAAACCAGAAATTTTTATAATATTTCCCTATAGCAGCGGTATACATCCAGATACTGCTGCTGAAATAAAGCTGACGGTAACCTAATTCTGCTTCAAAACTATGGGGAAGGTTTGCATTCAGAGAAACTCCGGTACGGTACTTCGGAAACAATCCCACATCATCAGAATATCCTCCGCCAACATACAGGTAGAACATTTTAGAAAGCCTTGGGTATGCCTCCAGTTCAATCTGTGTGCCGCCCTCGGCAAATTTATTGGCATAATTTCCGCGAACAATCACGGAACCAATAGGAGTAACTCTCTTATAACTTACTCCCACAATATGCCAGTCGTTATCAAACTGTTTGTCAAAATGAGAATAATTATAAACAATTCCTATTGCATTTTTAGACGTAAGCTCATTTATTCTTACTGCAAGAGCTCTTGCTTCAGTGTTTTTAGGATTGATGAATAAAAGAGTACTTACAGCTTTATCTGCTTCCTCGTAATTATCCTTTCCAAAATATACTTTCGCTTTCAACAGTAATAATGTTTCAGATTTAGCATGATAGGAAAGTCCTTTATCTATGATTTCAATAGCTTTTGTATTCTGATCATTCCAATATTCCAATGAAGCATAAGCCAGAAAATAATCTTCATCCTGAATCTCTCTTTTTCCAAGCTCTTCAAATATAGCCCTTGCGGAAACCAGATCTTTATTCCAGGTATATAGCCTTCCCAGGAAAACTGAAATATCAGTATAATTGGGAGCTTTTTCCAATGCCTCTTTGGCCAGAGCAATAGATGCAGGATAATCTTTCTGTTCAAAAGCAGCGGTTCGGGCTTTAAGGAATAGTTCATCAGCTGATAAATTCTGCTGACTGTACATTGTGATTGGAAAAAGTAAAGCAAATAAAAAGGTTGAATATCTTTTCATTGAAAGTTTAATTATTAATGAACTACATCTGGTATCACAAATATATTGAACTTTTACATCACAACCCAGAGATTATTCGTCAAACCTTATTTTTTTTAGATTATTTTTCAATTAAACAATGCTTAAAAAGCAATTATGATGGAATAATTATTGCCGTAATTAAAAAAAATTAATTTCTTCAAAATTTCATTATGAAAATAGCCACATATAATGTTAATGGAGTCAACGGCCGCCTGCCTGTTTTATTGAAATGGCTGAAAGAAGCCTCTCCAGATATTGTCTGTCTTCAGGAACTAAAAGCACCTCAGGAACGTTTTCCTGTAGAAGAAATTAACAAAGCAGGTTATGAAGCTGTCTGGAATGGACAAAAAAGCTGGAATGGAGTTGCTATATTGGCAAAAAACAAGGAAATTACAGAAGTACAAAGATCTTTACCGGGAGATCCTGAAGACATTCAAAGCCGTTATATTGAAGTGATTATTGATAAAATGGTCATCTGCTGTCTTTATCTCCCGAATGGCAATCCTTATCCAGGACCTAAATTCGACTATAAATTATCCTGGATCAAACGTTTTAAAAGAAGAGCCAGCCAACTCATCACCATGGAACTTCCCGCCATCCTTATCGGCGATTTTAATATTATTCCGGAGCCTATTGATGTGTACAAACCTGAACGCTGGGAAAATGATGCCCTGTTCAGAACAGAAGTAAGAAAAGCGTATAAAGATCTTCAGAAGAAAGGATGGCTTGATTCGATACGAAGTCTTTATCCCGAAGAAAAAGTATACACATTCTGGGATTATCTATATAAAGCTTATGACAGGAATGCAGGCATAAGGCTGGACCATATTTTATTAAGTCCTTATCTACAGAGCCGGCTGAAATCAGGTGGAGTAGACAGCCATGTGCGCGGCTGGGAGAAAAGCAGCGATCACGCTCCGGTATGGATTGAACTTGCGGACTAATTGTAATTCAAGAATTGCAGGATCATATACATTATAATATGCTCCTGGTTTATAAAATCAGGAGTATACAATATATAATACGTTGGTATGAATACTAAGACTGTTTTCGGCGGCGACCAGAAACCTTTTTATCAAGATCCCTGATGTCCTGTCTCAGTTCGCGGAACATTTCTTTAAAATTATAACTTTCATAGTCACCAGGCTCAAAATCTTCCGGGAAAATTCCTGAAGCATACTGCCAGATTTCTACAACTTCCTCAAACGGAATCTCATAAGACTCATAAAAAGAATTGTCAGCACTTACACAGATTGCATTTTCTTTTCTTTCCTTAAAACGTTTATAGGTAATCCCGTCATTCAATGTTACAAAAACATAGGTTTTTCCCTGTTTCAAATCATTGATTCCTTCCACATATTTTCCTACAATATAAGACCCGTTTCTGAATGGAGGCATAGAATCTCCATCTGCAGGGAATGCCCTGTATTTTCCATTAGTAAGAAAGGGAAGAGCGATACGCTGAAGGCTCTCAATATAATCTACATCACTGTAACCTTCCAGATATCCCATAGAAGCTTTTTGAGGGATAATTTCTATTGTATCATTTCCATGGGTATCTACTGCCACAGGAAGAACAATTCTGTTGTCAGGCAATTTCAGCATATCATCCATAGGGTACTTCTGGATATCTACGGACAGCATAAGATCAATGCTTACATGAAAATATTTAGAGATTTTTATAAGAAGTTCGATAGGAGGTTCAGATATTCCGTTTTCATATTTTGAATAGCGAACTCTGGAAATCATCAGTTCATCAGCTACATTTTGTTGGGAAAGCTTTCTCCTGGCTCTTAAGAAGCGTATATTATTTGAAAAAATTGACATTGATAAAAATATGTAAGCAAAAATACAAAATTTGAATGCGTTACCAACCACCGAAGCAGGTTTTACTATAAGATATAAGGAAATTTCACCACTAAGGTCTCCATTTTTACTAAAACGGGTAAATTTTCATGCCTGGATATTTAATTTCCGCACGCTGAAAATTGATTTATGAACAAATATAGAAGGCTTTACATAGTTTAAACAATAATCATCAATAAATAGAATTTAGTGCATAAATAATAACTCTAAATTTCATAAATTGAGTTATTATTTTTAACATTTAGTAAATCAATCACATATAAGTGAAAATCATATTTATACTAAAAAACATATATATTAATGAAATATTAAATAATAAAAACATATAATTAATTTATTGAAAATAATTTGCAATTGTATTATTATTATTCATATATTCGTGATGTAATAATCATATAAAATTATAGTTATGAAAAACTTAAAAAAATTAGACAGAAACGAATTAAAAGCTATTTCAGGTAACGGATTACTAGATCCAATCGGTACTTTACTAGGTGGACTAGGAGGTGTAGTTGGTGGAGTAGTAGGCGGAGTAGGTACTATCGTAGGTGGTGTAGTTACTGGCGTAGGATCTACTGTTGGTGGTGTAGTTGGCGGTGTAAGCACTGTCGTAACTAACGCTTTATGCCAAACACAATGTGTTGTAAATGGTGTAATTCACATCAAATTACTTGAGTGTGGTTCTACTTGCTAATCTGCAAGAATAGACATTAAAAATCATTCCGCTCTTTTCAGAGCGGATTTTTTTTATATCCCAAACAGAAAATAAAAGCAACGTATTACACTTACAATCAATCATTTATTTTTATTTTGAGATCTTTTGATTGAAAGAATATCAATCCTGAGCTTCCTATGCCGGCATTTCATTACTGAATGTACGTTTAGCCTATAAAGACAACCGTTTATCCCTGGAATTAATATTTCAGCAGGTATGAAAATAACAATATAAATAATCTCATTTCTGCAGTTGTCATTCAATGATAGCTGCATATTTTTTGTGGTTTTTTATAAGGCTAATTAATCAAATTATAAGGCTAATTAATCAAAAAAATATTAAAAAAAAGTAATAAAATTTTAATACGACATGTTTTGACGCTGCGCGTCTATATCTTTATGTTAGAGATAAGATAAAGAATCCCGGGAAATTATTGTCTTACTAATCCAAAATTAACTTTTTTAACAACTATTTTTTAAATTATGCACAAAAAACAACTAGTAATCATTTTTCTATTTCTATTTTTCTGTTCTTATGCACAGACTGAATTTATTACTTTATGGAAACCTAATGTAAATGGTACCATTGACCATGCAATATCTTTTGGCGGTACAGGAACCAATTATACCATTAGCTGGGAAGAAGTGGGATACCCACAACATAATGGAGTCCTTAATTCTGTTACATCCAATAGCACCAATCCGATTACCATTCTTTTTGGACCTTCATTACATACAAACCCTATCCAGGCAACCTACAAATTGAAAGTATACAATGGCAACGGGCTATTTTACGGGTTCAGGGCCAGTACAAACTTTATTGATCCTAATGCTAATCTGGAACTCACCGAAATCAGTCAGTGGGGAGACATCATTTGGCTTCAGCAATTTAATCAGGGATTTGCGGGCTGTCCAAACCTTAATGTAACTGCTGCAGACATTCCCAATCTAACACAAATAAACAATTTATCGGAAATGTTCTATAATTGTTCATCTTTGATCGGAAATAATTCATTTTCAAGTTGGAATACAAGTACAATTACTAATATGAGTAATATGTTTAGCAGAGCAAAGCTATTTAACCAGAATATTGGAAGCTGGAATACAGCGAATGTAAAAGATTTTAATGGAATGTTTTCTTTTGCCTCTACTTTTAATCAGAATATTTCCGCCTGGAATACTGCATCCGGAACTAATTTCTCTGCAATGTTCAAAGATGCAGTAGCTTTTAACCAGCCATTAAATTCATGGAATACATCAAATGGTGTCAATTTTCGCTATGTATTCTCTAATGCAGCAGCATTTAATCAACCTCTTAATAACTGGAACACCGCTAAAGTAACAGATTTTGAACATATGTTTGAAAATGCAGTCTCATTCAACCAGCCGATTGGAAACTGGAATGTAGCCAAGGTTAGTTATTATTCAGGTTTTAACATGTTTAATGGTGCTGTACTTTTTGATCAGGATCTTTCCGGCTGGAATATCCGACTTCAGAATTTCTTCGGAGGATCAATCGCTTTCGGATTAAAAAATTCCGGTTTATCATGTACAAACTATAATAATTTTCTAATTGCTCTCAATAATAATCCTACATGGGCGAACACAACATTAACATCTGGAAGTATAGATGCAACAGGGCTGATCTATTCTACACCGCAGGCCATTATGGCAAGAGCTCAATTGGTTAACAGAGGCTTTACTATTGTTGGAGACACATATAACCCGGGATGCTACTTATCAACAGCAGAAGTTTCAAAAAAACTAAAAACTCCAGCTTATCCCAATCCAACAACAGGAGTGATAACAGTGGAGGCAGCTGTAAATGAAAATGTTTCTTTATATGATATCAACGGCAAACTCATTAAAAATGTGACGTTTATAAAAGGAAAAAACACGATCGATCTTACCGGATATCCCTCAGGGAATTATCTATTAAAAGGCGAAACTATTTTCAGTAAAATAATTAAGAAATAATAGATCAGCCGAAAGGTTACCTCTATCAATTAAGCTCCAAGGTCTTTGTACTTTGGAGCTTTAATTTTAAGTGTGTTATATTTGTGTCAACTAAGAAGAATAACCAACGACTCACTAAGAATTGATGACAGAGAAATTCCCCACAATAAACAGTACACTTTCACCAAATGTGCTCGGCAAATTTATTCAACGAAATTATGGACTAATTGACAAAACGGAATGCAGCATATTTCGGCTTGCTATGAATCATTTATACATTGTTCATGATGATGAAAACAAATACGTTTTTAGAGTGTACACCCATAACTGGCGGACAAAATTAGAAATTGAGGAAGAATTAAGACTTTTAATCCTGCTAAAAGAAGCAGACCGACAAGTTGCTTTTCCAATAGCTGATCAATCGAACAAATTTATTCAAGAAATTGATGCTCCGGAAGGAAAGAGATTGGGCGTTTTATTTTCGTATGCTAAAGGCATAAAGACAGCAAAATTTTCATCCCAAACAAGTTTTCTAATTGGACAGGCATTAGCAAAAGTTCATCAGTCCACAGAAAATATTGAACTGATGAGAATGTCTTACAATGTTCAAAACCTGCTTAAGAACCCTGTCTTAAAAACAAAAGAATTCTATAGTAAAAATGTTGCTGAAATTGAATTTTTAGAAACCCTTTCTGCTTTTTTAATGCTAAAAATGGAAAATACAGACAAACAGAAAATGAGATATGGAGCCGTTCATCTTGACGTTTGGTTTGACAATTTGCACATTGACGATGAAAAGGAAATAACATTTTTTGACTTTGATTTTTGTGGCAACGGTTATTTATGCTTTGACATTTCTTATTTCCTGTTTCAGCTATTTACTACCAATTTGAACGAAGAGGAATATCAGGTAAAAGCAGATAGTTTCATAAAAGGTTACGAGACTGTAACTAAAATTAGTAGCGAAGAGAAAAAGTTTTTACCCTACGCATGTTTAGCAATTATGACCTATTACATAAGCGTTCAGTGTGACAGATTTGAATATTGGACAAATATTTTCCTGAATGAAGATCATTTAAAAAGAATGGTTGGAAATTTAAAACGATGGATTGTTTACAACCACATTGAGATTAATAACAAACTTGTAACAAACTAAAAGGGATAGGTTTAACAGTTATTATCTACTCATTTCTGTATTTTTTCCCCCAGTATCTTAGGGTTATCAGCACATCCTGAAGGCTTCTGCCTTTATCACTGATGCTGTAATGAACCCGGGGAGGCACTTCTTTATAATCTTTCCGGATGATAAGTCCTTCATCCTGCAGTTCTTTAAGCTGTTTGATCAGCATTCTTTCGGTAATGTTATGCAGCCTCCCTTTTATTTCAGAATAACGGAGTTCATCATTATCCAGCAACGAAGCCAGTATGCCCACTTTCCATCTACCTCCGATAACTGATAAGGTATAGAACATCCCGCAGTTTTTAATAAGGTCTGTTTCGTTTAAAAAATTTGTTGAATTTTCTTTTCTCATATACATGGGTGGGTACATACAATTTTGTAGGTACTTGTTTATGGTAAAGGTATAAAATATTTTTGTCTAGATATAAAACAAAATTAAAATGGGACAAAAAGTATGGCTAATTACAGGTGTTTCCAAAGGATTGGGAAAAGAACTTTCAAAACAAATCCTTGATGCCGGGGATATTGTTATAGGAACTGTGCGGAATGAGGAGGATCAGCAGACCTTCGACAAGAATGTAAATGCAAAATCTTTTATTATTGATCTTGCCAAAACAGATCATATTGATTCACTTATTAAGGAGGTCATTGAACAATACGGTCAGATTGATGTTTTGGTAAACAATGCGGGTTTCGGTGTATTTGGAATGATTGAAGAGTTTGAGGAACAGGAGATTATCAGGCAATTCAATGTCAATTTTATGTCTGTATGGAAACTTTGCCAGGCCGTCATTCCATATATGAGAAATAAGGGACAGGGAGTGATTGTGCAGCTTTCTTCAAGGGTTGGCATTACGGCTGGTATTGGGAACGGTATTTATGCAGCCAGTAAATTTGCTCTTGAGGGAATGAGTGAATCACTTGAACAGGAAGTGAAACAATTTGGTATAAAAGTGTTGCTGGTAGAGCCTGGTGCTCTGCGTACCGATTTTTTTGGGGAATCTGTGCATTATGTCCGGAACAAATTTCCTCTATATGCAGAAAAATTAGGGAATATAAGGATAAATACAAAAAAGATCAACGGTAATCAACCCGGTAATCCTGTTGCCGCTGCACAGGCTATCATCAGGGCTGTAAATAATGATGTTCCAACCTTCAGGTTACCTCTTACAGCGGGTACTATCGAAACTATGAAAGCTAAAATTGCTGATTTACAGAATTGTATAGCATTAACCGAAGAGATTGCAGTAAGTGTGGATTATTAATAGCTGAACAATGAAAATAACTTTTAAAAACATTCTGTACTGGGTTTTGTACATAGGATACCTGTACATCATAGTACCATCCTCATTGTTTAAAATTTTTCAACGTCCGGCGATGATGCAAAGCATGGAATCATTAGGTTTTAACAAAACATGGACTCTTGCCATCGGAATTGCCGAAGTGATCGGAGTTGTTCTGGTGATTCTGGGACTCTACAGGTCTCAATTCAGAACTATAGGCATATTATTCCTGTTTCCCTTTGCGATTGGTGCCTTTACTACTCACATGGCACATCAGGAGTATCATCATTATGGGCATTCACTCATCATGTGTTGTCTTTCTGCAATCCTTTTATTTTTAGACAACAGGATCAAAATAAATCTTTCCAGTACTAAAAAATTATAAAGAAATAAAGCAGTCTAGAAAATGATCATTTTTTTATCATAATAAAAGTATTCAGCATAAATGAAAGCAAAATACTTTTAATAGATATTTATTTTAATTAATTTAATATAAAATAACATTTTTCAATACTGTATAATACTGATAATGAGCGACTACTATTAATTATTTTTTCTTGTCAAAGTGAAATAATTTATTAATTTAGCTACACAAAGTTTTGTAAAAAAATCAGTAAACAGAAAAGTTCTTTCCAGAGAAGGATTGAAACAAATTTCAGGAAATAGATTTATCTTCCCATGCACTTACAAATGCTGTGATGATAGCTCATTACCACGATGTTCCGATTTTCAATGTCCCGCAGTAGTACAGCCTAAATAATTCAATATGAATGTTTTAAAGTTTAAATTATTAGCATTAATTATAACAGGTATAATGTTAATTTCCTGCTCTTCAAGAAGTAAATTCACCTCTGAATCATTGAGCATTGGAATGACAAAAGAACAGGTTATATCAAAATTTGGAAAACCCTATAAATCTTCATTTACAGAAAATAAAGAAGCCGGAGAAATTAAAGAATCTTTATACTATAGAGAAAGTTTAAATATGGGAAATAGATCAATAACAAATATTTTAACTTTTAAAGGTGGAAAATTGGTTTCTCTTGAACAAGGGCAGGAATCTGAAAACAATTCTCCGGTTATAATTCATCCCTAATCAAATGCTTACTGTAAAAAGAAAATTGAGTAGCAACTCTCATCAAATCTGAATTACATTTAGATTAACATAACAATTTTATTATTTTGTTCTGTTTTTGATTTCATCAGAAGCATTATTGAAATCACGTATTTTTTCAATTTTTTTGTTTCCGAAGTTATAAGAGATAGAAATATTTAATTGACGTGGATAGTTATAAATATTGATATAATTGTAGTTTCCGTTTTGTTGCGGATCATTAATTATAACCCTATTGGTATTTAAAACATCATAAACAGTGGCTGCAAAGGTCCAGTCATTCCATATTTTTTTGAGCCCTATTTCCAAACTGCCGAGAGGCCTTAACTGGCCCAGTTCTATCTGGTAATTGCCAACGTACCAATAGTTAATACTGGCAAACCATGTTTTAGCCTGATCAAGTCTTATATTATTATTAGTTGAAATTGTTATTCCATTTGATTTTCTGGAATTAATATATGCCGGAAACTTTTCACCTGTTAACGGATCCGTATCAATACTTCCATCATTAATATTATGCTGTAAACCAATACTTACATTGGTATTCCAATACTGTTTAAAAAATGATTTCTGGAAACCGATTGTAAAATTGAATTCTTGACGGTTGCCAAAATTGGTTCTTATATACCTTAATACATTTACATGGCTGCCGTTATTTTCAATTATTCCCTGCAAAGGTATTTGCAGGATAACATCTTTATAATATTTATGACCGACAATGAAAAAATATGAATTTTTGAACATATAATTAAGTTCCTGGGAATAAACTGCGGAAGCTTTCATAAACGGATTATTCTGAACATAATTGGTTTCCGTTAAATAAGTTCTTACAGGGTTTACTTCCCAAAATGAAGGTCTTTTCATACGGCCTGAAAAAGAATATGAAAGATTATGATCTTTATTGATAGAGTAGTTCAGGTTTAGGTAAGGTAAAATATTATGATAGTTTCTCGTAAGATTTTTTAAGTTATCATCCTGAGCATTATAAGAGTTTCCTTTATTTTGTGTTAATTCATAACGGATTCCGGCTTTTGCAGAGATTTTATCGTTTACTTTTTTTTCAACAGTCAAATATCCTCCGTAAATATTCTCCAGATAAAAAAAATGATTTGGATTTCTAACTGCTACACCGGTAGCCAATTGATATAGACTTGTTTCTGTATCATTATCTGTTTTCGTATAGCTGTAATTTCCTCCAAAAGACAGTGTGAAATCATTTTTAAATTTCTTATAATAATCTACCGTTACAGAAAAACTGTTAATAATCTGTGGTGTTTCCTGAATAATCTGGCTTATATCTTCTCCCATATTTCCATTGGAATCTGATGCTGATGTCGTATTGAGGCCATTCTGTTTTTTTCTGAAGTTTAGATAGGCTGCATTTAGATTTAATTTACTGCCGATAGAATCCGTTTTTAATTCATAGTTTAAATTGACAGAATTATTATAAGATTGAGCGTTTTCATGATTTATGCTTCGGTTGTAAGAAGTTTTCCAGACGGTATCATTTAATACATTTACAGTGTTAAATAAATTGGTAACAGAAGTAAAATTTTTGTTATACCAGTTGTTATAGCTCAATGCAATGCTGCTTTTGTCATTTAAAGCATAATCTATATTCAGATATCCTCCATAGTCCTTGTTCGGAATAGATACGGTTCCTTCCGAACGATTTGAAGCTATATTGCTGCCATTTTCCAATATATAATACTGCCGTTTGGTGTTTTCACTACTATTAAAACTTGAATTAATTCCGAGATTATTTTTTCTGTAATTGATAGAAAATCCCATTCCCGGATTGTTATAATATCCCTGATTATTGCTCATTCTTAAGCTTCCGTTCAAGCCATTTTCTGTTATCTTTTTTAGAATAATATTAATAACCCCATCTGAAGATTCAACTTGAAATTCGCTGCCGGGCATCGTAATAATCTCTATTTTCTGTATGCTTTCAGATGGCATACTTTTTAAAAAGGCTGCCAGAGCATCAGCATCCATTTGATTTTTTTTACCATTGATATATATTACAGCATTTGATTTTCCGGCAATCCGTAAAGTTTTATCATCCATTGATGAAATCAGGGGAGTTTCTTTTAAAAGACTAAAGACCGTAGTCCCTTTTGCTGCCGGGGAAGCTCCTACATCATATATAAACCGGTCATTTTTTCTCTGGAATTTATTTTTTTTCAGTACAATTTCATTTATTTTCTTTGTTGCTACTGTATCTTTTTTTTCTTGTGCAGTTACAATTGTTCCGCTCAGTACAATGATTAAATGGATCAGACGTTTCATATATTTATGTTTTTTATTTTATGCATTACAATGTAGCTTGTTATGCAATATACATGTATACAATTCATGAATTAATCATGAATCTATTTAAATAAGACATTCGAGATATCACAAGTATTACATCGCGAGCCAAATAGTACTGCAGATGTCCTGAATTATAATGAGAAAAGCTATAAACAGAAACCCACTCAATAGAGCTATATGCAGAATGTGTATATATAATCAGCCCGGATAGATTATTTGTTTATCCGGGCTGACTGAAGTTTAAATAAAAATTAAATCCTTAAGCAGGACAGATAGGATATCCTCCGTTTGGACATTTTAATGTACAGTCTCTTATCACATAACTACCATTGGAAAGTCTGCAGACTCCTTGTACATTACCTCCGGCAATGCTTTTCAATTGTTCTCTGGAAAGGCTTTTTTGGTTTTTTAAATTTTTCATTGTAATATTTTTTGGTTAAGAAATATGTTAATTATTGTGGACATACCACTGCTGGGCATGCACTAAGGCTTGGGCACCGGGGGATCCCGGCAGGAGGGCAGCATTCATATGAACATTCTTTGATAGTGATATTCATTCCATTGCCCATTACATTTTTTAAATACTCTCTTGAGAGCACCTTTCTGTTTTCTGATTTTTTCATTTTTAAAATTTTAGATTAGTTATAATTTATATGATTTATGAATAATTACTTATTTTTTCTATCATGTATTTTGATCTTTTTTGGAGATTTGATTCGAACGGATAATCATTACCGTTGGAGTAAAGATCATATTATAATTGATTAATAATGCTTTATTTTTTAAAGAATAAAGGCCGAAAAACCTTTGAATCAAATTTTTTACTACCAGATTGATAAAGATTAGAACAATAAGTTGAAAGTCTCTTTTGCATTAAGTAATGCAACTACTTTTGGAGACCATGTGTTGAGAAGTATGCATACCGTTACTTTTTGCTTTGGGAAATAATAGGATTTACCGCCAAAGCCGAATACGTGTCCGTCATGGCCCAGGGCCACTCCCTGGTTGGTATCCAGTTTCATTAATCCCAATCCATATTGTTTATTGTATTTTAAGTCTGGTTCCAGGCGATCAGGATCATTATCTACAAAAGTCTGAAGCTGCTGCATTGAAGTAGGAGAAAGTATTTTATTCGTTAACAGGGTCTCCAAAAATTGAGCTACATCAGAAGATGTTGAAATCATTCCACCGTCAATTGCTCCTTCACCACCGATTCCGTTATTATCTATATGCGTTACTTCAGTCAATGCCTCATTAGCGGTTTCAGCATAATAGGATCGGGTGAGCTGATCGGGGAGCAGAGTGCTTGCTATTGTGTTTTTCAGCCCCAGGGGGTTGATTATTTTCTCGGTAATTACCTGATAGGAAGGTTTTCCCGTTACTTTTTTTATAACCAGGGAAAGCAGAAGATAATTGGAATTACTATAATATCCCTTTCCAACCGGATCGTCGGCAGGTTTATCATAGATCAGCTGAAGAGTCTGCTCTGCGGAATAATTGACAATACTCCCGTCAAAAACACCGGGGGCGATATCCTGTAAATAATTCCGGATTCCCGCTCTGTGATTAAGGCACTGCTCAATCGTTACCTCATTGGCATTGGCAATACGATCTGTAATAGTGTAAGGAAGATATTTATTGATTTTATCCTTGATATTCAGGAGACCTTCTTCCTGCAATTTCAGAATAGTTGTGGAGGCAAACATTTTCGTCATACTTCCGATGCGGAGCCTGTTATTAGCAGACATCCTGATACCTTTTTCCCTGTCGGCTAGTCCGCCTGAACCGCTCCATATTCCTTCAGGAGAAATGACTGTAATGTTAACGCCCACAGCACCGGCCGCTATAAACTGATCAACGATACGCTGATATTTTTTTGCATTCGGATGCTCGGCAGGTACATTAATAGATTGATCATCCCTGCAGGAATTCATTGCAGCAAAAGCAGCAGTTAGAAATGTTAGAAACCATAGTTTTTTCATAGAAAAATTTTAATGAATTAGTATTAAATTAAACTGAAGCAGATAAATTTTTCTTCTTATGGTATTCTTTTATATTTTCTTAAGATATCGATCACAGGCTGATGGGGAAGGGCATACGATTTATTTCCATTGACACCTTCCATTGTTTCGGCGGCGATCATGGCATTAATGATAGATTCTTCGACGGCTTGTACAGTTGCATCAAATAGAGGATCTATCAGATCATTGGGAAGCACCTTCACTGTGGAAAAATCTTTCCTCTGGAAAGCTGTGGGATTGGCTGTTGAAAAAGCAATGAAAATGTCCCCTGAACTGTTCATTCCATAGCCGCCTACATTCCCGATTCCCAAAGGAACTCTTGATGCAATACGTTTTAATTGATGGGGTAATAACGGCGCATCGGTTGCAATGACCACAATAATGGAACCGTCACCTTCCTGCCGGTAAGACTGTGAAGGCAGTTTTAATTCGCTGCCCACTGTATGCTCCAGTTCTTTTCCTACAGGTACACCTGCGATCTTCAGGGATTCTTTTCTCCCAAAATTAGCCTGTACCAGAGCACCAACGGTATAAATAGAATCTCCGGTTTTCACAATCCTTGATGCCGTTCCGGTTCCGCCTTTAAAACCAAGGCACATCATTCCGGTTCCTCCGCCAACATTTCCTTCCTGGATTTTACCAGATTTCGCACTATTTAACGCCTCGTAAACATTACTTTCTTTTACCTGAAAACCATAGATGTCGTTTAAAAAACCATCATACGTTTCAGCCACTACAGGATAAGTGTACCACCAATCTTCTTTATACCAATGTTCCTTCACAAACCATTTGAGAACTGCATCTCTCACTACTCCCACACTATTGGTATTGGTAATCATGATAGGGGTTTCTAAAAAACCGGATTCCGTTACCCAGGTAGTACCTGTCATTTCGCCATTCCCGTTCAGTGAGTACCAGTTGGCAAAAACAGGATTATTATTCCGGCCCCTTGGTAAAATAGCTGTAACTCCTGTCCGGACAGGTCCTTTCCCGATTGTATTTTTACCTTTTCCCGAAATAATTGTACTATAGCCTACCTCAACTCCCTTTACGTCTGTTATAGAATTAAATGTGCCAGCGGTTCCGCTAAATGGAATTCCTATATCCCTGGCCCGTAATTTCTGTCCAAATGTTAAACTTTGCATATATATTAGTAAAAAAGAGAATATTATATTTTTCATAATTATCAGTTATAGAAGGCGATCAGGCAGCATGAAATACCTTTGAAAACTTCTATATTAAAATTAAATTATTGATTTTTAGTTTATTCGTGTGATGATTATTTAACCGAGAAACGTTAAGAGTTCTTTTATAAATGCCTCCGGATTTTCTTCAGCTATCCAATGTGCTGTTTTAGGAATGCGTACTGATGTAACCCTTTCGGCTACTTCTTCCATCATTTCTTTCATAAAAGGTCCACTTGTACTTATTTCTCCTCCAACTACCAGAACGGGAATAGTTAGTTTCCCATTTTTTGCCAAGCTTTCTTTATTGTCCAGTATATCTTGGTCAAATGCCCGGTAAACTTCCAATCCGGCTTTCATAGCACCGGCTGAAGAATATGCCTGACTAAAAACATCCATATCAGTTTCATTAATGGCAGCTGTATTATAAATACGATAGTTGAAAAAATAATGTAAATATTCCCGTTCACGACCAGTAATAAGCATTTCAGGCAGGTTGTGTACGTTATGGAATGCAAAATGCCAGACCCTGTGATCTGTTCTTATTTTATCAAATATTTTTGTGCCGGGTAAAGGAGCATCTATTACCACCAGCTGAGATACAGATGTACGGTATTCTTGTGCATAAGCATACGCAATCATTAAACCTATATCATGTCCTATAAGGACTACAGGGGTTTGTATCTTAAGGTGTTCCTTTAACAGGTGGTGAATATCACTGGCCATAGTGCGTTTATCATATCCACCCGCAGGTTTCCAGGAATCTCCGGCTCCTCGGTAATCCAAGGCAATAACTCGAAATCCCTTATTAACCAATACAGGTATTACAAATCGCCATTCCCACCATGTCTGCGGAAAACCATGTATCAGAATAATTATAATCTCTCCATTTCCTGCTTCTGCGTAATGTATACGTAATGTACTGCTGATAACAGCCATCCCATGATTCAAGCTAACATCACCAGGTAATTCTTTATCTTTCATATTCTTATAGGTATGTTTCAGTATTAAATTTTTATCTTTACAAAGATCTGACAGGGGCATTTAAATCGGGCTATCATTTTGATAGAAGTAGCTGCTTCAAACTTTCGAATCAATGTTTTTTAATTATTTTTATTTCGATATGCAATTAGATAAACTGCACTACGCAATTTTAAACGAACTACAATTAAACGCCAGAGCGAGCAATGCTGAAATAGGCAGAAAAATAGGACTCACAGCTCCGGCTGTTGCAGAACGTATAAAAAAGCTGGAGGAAGCAGGGATAATAAAAGGCTACACTGCTGTTGTGGAATATACAAAACTGCAATACACACAAAATGTTTTAATTGCAATAAAATTACACCCCAATATTATGATTATGTCCTTTTTGAAAGAAACTGAAGAAATAGAAGGGATTGTAAAAATGGTACATACTACAGGAGAATATTGTTTCTTTTTACATATGTTTCTGAAATCTACACAAGAAATTACTTTAGTTCTGGACCGCTTGAATAAATTTGGCACAACAACAACTTATTCTATTCTGTCGGTGCCTATTGATCACAAACCAATTACTTTTAAGTAGTGTTAGCCTCCATGAAAGAAATAAGACAAAATGAGGCAGTAGGAGTTTTTTTCTTATCAATGATTATTTAATTATAACAAAACTTCCTTCAACAAGGGTTTTGCAATAGTGGTGCGAAACTGCAAAGTTCAACGGTATTTTTTCAATTCAACTTTTGTATAAAATTGAAGATTTGAATTTTATTGCTGCACCATCACAAAGCCACAAATAACGTTTAAAATGAATATAAAAATCTCATAAAACGATTATATAAAAAATATTAGGAATAATTTTATTTCATATGTGATGGAAATTCTGACTCAAAGAATAATTAATTATTATAAAAGAGTAAATAAAGAAGTCAATACAAAATCTCAAAAACAATTAATTAAATTTTAATTTAAATTCCGAAATTCATTAGGGGTAACACCAGTTCTCTGCTTGAATAATCGAATAAAATGCTGCGGATATTTAAAACCCAATTCATAAGCAATCTGACTAATAGATTTATCAACATTGAATACTCTTTGCTTGGCTATATCAATAATTTTATTCTGTATGTATTCCTGCGCAGTTTTCCCTGTTTCTTTCTTAATCAGATCTCCAAAATAGTTAGGCGAAAAATGTAATTCATCTGCACAATATGCTACAGATGGAAGCCCAATAGTATTAGGTTTCTCAGATGAAAAATAGCTGTTTAGTAATTCTTCAAATTTTTCTAAAATACCTTTATTCACATTTTCTCTGGTGATAAACTGACGGTCATAGAAGCGGTCACAGTGATTAAGAAAAAGTTCAATATTCGATGTGATGACTTTTTTACTGTGTTTATCTACTGGGCGGCTCAATTCAAATTGAATATCAGCAAACATTTCCAAAACCATTTGTTGTTCTTTTGCTGATAGATGCAGCGCTTCATTGGTCTGGTAACCAAAAAATCCATATTCAGAGATGCCCTTACCTAAAGAAGTTCCTTTAATTAAATCCGGATGAAATACTAATCCATGCCCCAAAGGCTGATACTTATCAATTTTGTTTTCTACATCAACAACTTGTCCCGGAGAAACAAAAACCAATGTTCCTTCCTGATAGTCATAAGTTGCCCGACCATATTTCAGATCACCACATTTTACATCTTTTAAAAAAATGCAATACAGATTAAAATACATTTTAGATCCTGTTCTTTTATGTGCTTTCGAAAAATCTATTACACTTACCAAAGGGTGAAGGGTCTCGTGATTATTAAATTGATTATAATCGTTTACTGTTTCAAAATAGATTGATTGGCTCATAACGGTATCATTTTGTAATACAAATCTAAAGATAAAAATACCCGCTTTTTTACATTATGCCCCAGAACAGTAATATTGGTTACAAGTTCCGTAATATATCTACCAACAGGCTTGTCAATAAGTTGGAAATTTGCAATAACAAATTGATTAACCAATTTTATTCTTTGCGAAACAAAAAAATAAATAAGATAAAAAATGAAAAAAGTAATATTGAACAATAGTATAGAAATGCCGGTTTTAGGATTTGGAGTATTTCAGGTCCCGGATCCCGCAGAATGTGAAAAAGCTGTTATTGATGCAATTGATACAGGCTATCGATTAATTGATACTGCTGCATCTTACGGTAATGAACAAGCGGTTGGTAATGCCATTAAAAACAGTGGAATTGCGAGAGAAGATTTATTTATCACGACAAAACTTTGGGTACAAGACACAGGATATGAAAAAACTTTAAAAGCTTTTGAAACATCATTGAATAAACTTCAGTTGGAATATCTGGATTTATACCTTATTCATCAGCCGTACGGAGATATTTTCGGATCTTGGAAAGCAATGCAGGAATTGTATGAACAAGGAAAAGTAAGAGCTATAGGAGTTTCTAATTTCCATCCTGACAGGATCGCAGATTTGATTGCCAACAGTGGATTTACACCAGCAATCAATCAAATCGAGACTCATCCTTTCCATCAACAGGTTGAAACACAAAATTTCCTAATTGAAAATAATGTACAGATTGAATCCTGGGGGCCTTTTGCAGAAGGAAAGAATGATATTTTTAATAATGAAGTTTTAAAAACGATCGCAGAAAAATATAACAAATCTGTAGCTCAGGTCATTTTGAACTGGTTGACGAGTAGAAATGTTATCGTTATTCCAAAATCTGTAAGAAAAGAAAGAATGGCTGAAAATTTTGACATTTTTGACTTTGAGCTTTCTTCTGAAGATATGGATGCTATCGCAACTTTAGACACTGAATCCAGCTTGTTTTTTGATCATAGAGACCCCAACATGGTTAAATGGCTAAGTGAAAGAAAATTGGACTTGTAATCCAATTTCATCAGTAAAAATATGATCAAATGAATAGGTTAGCAATGAAAAATAAGACAATAAAATATATAAGTTTAATCACCTTAATTTTAGTCTCCAATTTTTTTGTTAAAGCACAAAATAAGGTGGCACAAAAACCAATTACTATTGCGTCACAAGGCAATTTCTCAGCCGGAGGTTCGGTTATCAAAAGTGAAGGCGTTTTCGATCCGTTAAAACCATGGAATGTGTCTCAAGGAGGGCAAACAAGACACGGAGATCACGCTGATGTTTTTTACCAAATTCCTGTCAAATCTAAAAAACTTTCGATGATTTTCCTGCACGGTTACGGACAGTCTAGACGAAGCTGGCAGACCACAGCGGATGGAAGAGAAGGTTTTGCCAATATTTTTTTAAGAAAAGGTTATAGTGTCTATCTGGTTGATCAACCAGGTCGTGGAGAGGCCGGGCAGACTACAAAACCAGGACAAATTAGCGGTACGCCAGATGACCAGACTTGGTTTACTCAATTCCGAATTGGTCTGTACCCTAAATTCAATGAAGGCGTTCAGTTTCCAAAAGACAGCATTTCTATGGATCAATTTTTCCGTATGATGACACCGGATATAGGAAATGTAGATGAAGCAACGATTATGAATGCAATGTCTTCTGTTATGGATAAATCCGGAAACGGGATTCTTTTCACACATTCGGCAGGAGGCTCACCTGGATGGAAAACAGCCATTAAAAATGAAAAAATTAAAGCTGTCGTTGCCTATGAACCCGGAGGATTCACCTTTCCGGAAGGAGAAGAACCTGAAGGAAACCGAGGAGGAAAAGGTGTTCCGATGAACGAATTTATGAAACTGACTAAAATTCCCATTGTAGTTTACTATGGGGATTATATTCCAACTGAAGAAACTAATGCAGCATCATTAAATTTTTGGAAAAACGTTCTTACGACAGCAAGACAATGGGCAAAAGTCGTCAATAGTCACGGTGGAGATGTTACTATTGTTCATCTCCCTGAACTGGGCATTAAGGGGAATACCCATTTTCTAATGTCTGATTTGAATAATGTAGAAGTTGCAGAGCTATTATCAAAATGGCTGAAGGAGAAAGGTTTGGATAAGTAATATTGATTAAACAATAATTGATATATGGAAAAGTTGAAAAATTTTGGCGTATGGCTTTGTGCAGTACTTCTACTATTATCATCTTGCTCAAAAGCTCAGAAATCAATATCTGAAAAAAAAGAAATGTTGAAAGACAAAAATGTATTGATTGTTTATTTATCACGAACAAAAAATACAAAAACAATTGCCGACATCATTCATCAAAATATTGGTGGAATCTTAATTGAGTTGGCATTACAGAATCCTTATCCCAAAGATTACAAAGCAACTGTAGATCAGATAGCGAAAGAAAATGAAACCAATTTTTTACCTCCGCTTAAAACAAAGATTGAAAATATTGAAAAATATGACGTGATCTTCTTAGGGTTTCCAACCTGGGGAATGCAGTTACCACCTCCGATGAAAAGTTTTTTAAGCCAGAATAATTTTAAAGGAAAAACAATTATTCCTTTTAATACCAATGCTGGCTACGGGATTGGAAGCAGCTTTGAAACTGTGAAAAAGCTAAGTCCTGAAAGCAGAATATTAGAAGGTTTTACGATTAAAGGAGGAGTTGAACGGGATGGAATTTTATTCGTAATGGAAGGAAAGAAGAAAGTTGAAACGGAAAAGAAAGTGAAAGAATGGCTGGCTAAAATCGGGATGTCAAAATAGCATAATTATAATAATTTTTAAAAGTAAAAAGAATGAGACAACTGAAATATTTGGGTTTTATAGCAGTATTAATGTGTGTTTCACTATTTACAAATACCATAAACGCACAAAAAATGACAAGATCCAATTCGCAGCTAAGCGAAAAAGATAAAAACATCATCATCATTTCTTCATTTACGGCACAAGGTAAATTAGAGGAATTAAAAGCAAGTTTAAATAAAGGTCTGGATGCAAGATTAACAATCAATGAAATAAAAGAAATTTTGGTACACACTTATGCTTATTGTGGTTTTCCGAGAAGCATAAGAGGTTTACAGACTTTTATGGAAGTTCTTGATGAAAGGAAGGCAAAAGGAATTAATGATACTGTGGGTAAAGAAGCTTCAACTATTGCAAATGACAACAGCAAGTACGAAAGAGGAAAGGAAATTCTGGCTCAACTTACCCAAACACCACAGCCAGACAAACTTTCGGGCTATTCAGCATTTGCACCGACAATAGATACATTTCTAAAAGAACATCTATTTGCTGATATTTTCGAGAGAGATCTTTTGGCTTATGCGCAAAGAGAACTGGTGACGATTTCTGTAATCAGTGCTATTGGTAATGCAGAACCAATGTTGCAATCTCATCTAGGCATTTCACTAAACGTTGGTTGGTCACCACCGCAGTTGAACGAGTTTGTTCCTGTTATCAGCTCTACCATTAGTATTGAAAAATCAAATGCAGCAAAAATGGTTTTAAATCAGGTTTTAAAAAATAAATCTAAATAAGCCATAAAAATAAAAAAATGAAAAAGATAACAATATCAATAATAGCATTCATCTTGGTTGCTACAAGCGTTAGCGTTCATGCCCAAACGAAAAAAAATAGTCAATCAAAAATGGGAAAAATTGAAGTAATCAAACGTAATAATCCTTTCGGATTGGTTTATGATGGTGCAATCACAGAAAATGTAACAGGAAAAGTAAATATTCATCCTGTAAAGTATAAATTGAATGGAATTGAAATTGCAGCCAATGTTTATACTCCTGCAAATTATGACTCTTCAAAAAAATATGCAGCAATCACTGTCGCACACCCAAATGGAGGTGTTAAGGAACAGACTGCGGGACTTTATGCACAACGCTTAGCGGAAGCAGGCTATATTACAATTGCTGCAGATGCATCTTATCAGGGAGCAAGTGGGGGAGAACCTCGTCACACAGATAAACCTGTTTATAGAACAGAAGACATTCACGGAATGGCAGATTTTATTTCACAATATCCCGGAGTTGATACCAATCGAATAGGCGCATTCGGTATCTGTGGTGGCGGTGGCTATACTTTGAAGGCGACTCAGTCTGACAAAAGATTTAAAGCGATTGCTACTTTAAGTATGTTTAACTCCGGTGAAGTACGAAGAAACGGATTTCAAAATTCGGGATTAAAAACCATCCAGGAACGATTGAAACAAGCTTCTGACGCAAGAGCACAGGAAGCTGCAGGTGGTGAAATTCTTTATTCCGGTGTTGCAAGCATTACCGATGAAGAAATTAAAAAGATCAGTAAAGATCTTTATCGTGAAGGATATATTTATTACTACAGAACCAATGCACATCCCAATTCAACATTTTTATATCCGACCAGTAATTTAATGGATTTAATGACCTGGGATGCTGTAGAAAATATGGATTTGATCAATCAACCTTTATTGATGATGACTGGCAGTAAAGCAGATACAAAATATATGACAGATGAAGCATTTCTAAAAGCGGTAAATGCAAAAGAAAAAGAATTGTTCATTATTGACGGTGCAACGCATATCCAAACTTATTGGAGACTAGAATATGTAGAAAAAGCAATGCATAAACTAACTGAATTCTTTGAAAAAAATTTATAACCAATAAAAGCTCTAATATAAAATGAAACAAGCAGTTGTATTATTTCTATCAGTGTTATTGTTATCAAGCTGTTGTACTAAGTCTATATTAGAAGTTGGAAGGACTTACATTTTTCCAAAAGGTGAAAAAGTTACCAATAAAAATTTTACAGGTAACGTCTGGCTGCAAATGCTTGCCCAGGATGAGCAAATGAGTATAGGTAATGTAACTTTTGAACCAGGAACAAGAACCAAGTGGCATTTGCATCCTGGAGGGCAGATTATACTTGTAACTGAAGGTATTGGATATTATCAAGAAAAAGGTCAATTGAAAAAAGTATTGCATAAAGGCGATGTTATAAAATGTCCACCAAATGTTGAACATTGGCATGGAGCAAGTCCAAACAGTCATCTTGTTCATTTGGCAATTTCAAATAATGGCAAAGGCGCAGTAGTGTGGTTAAAACCTGTAACTGATACTGAATATCATAAAGGTGATTGAAAAGCAAATACTACATTCTATTTAACATAATATAAATTATAGGACATTTATTATACCATTTGAAAGAGAGTACTAACCACTCCAGAATCCGTTATTTTTTAATTTTTCCTTCATATATTCTTTAACGGTTTCTAAGAACTCTTCTTTAGTCATAAATCTGTCCAGAAAATTTTCCAGCTTTCCTTCATTCTCGATTTCCTGAAAATAAACTTCGTGGTCTGTGCTGTATACTGTTGGATTGGTCTGATCCGGATCTGTTGTGCAAACAAAAAAATGATCAGGATATCCATAAAAATAAAATATACAGATGAAATCCATTTCAGAGCCTTCTACCATTTTTTTTACTTCATGTTCCTCTATAAGTCCATCTAGTTCTTCGTAATCGTCTGTATCTTTCTTAAACGGCGTAAAAAACCAATCTTTGAAAAAATATTGTCCGTACGCCAATTCATGGTCAGAAAAATAATGCTTCAATAATTCTTTATAAAAACTTTCCTGATCATTATGATATACGGTTGAATTTTCTTCATAATACTGATCTATCCCGTAGACATCCCAATCTCTGTCATAAAGATGATGTCCAAATATGATACTCCGCCAATTCTCGGCAAAATTTTTGTCAGCACGTGCAGCGTCTGTATTTCCTCCTAACTTTCTGATTTTATTTACAATACTCTCATTCATAGGCTATAATTTAGTCATCCAATATATTATGTTAAATTGAAACCACTATGGAAACTAATCTCTCTTTGATCTAAAAATACAAAATCTTGCCACATGGCAGTTTTTATAATCATGAAACTGAGTACCTTTATCCTACCAAAAATAAGTAATATGAAACCAAAAATGATCTGGGCCAATCTGGCAGTAGCCGACCTTGAACGCACACAGAAATTTTATACAGAGCTGGGATTCAAGCCCAATAATCCGCACAGCTCTAATGAGTTGGTAAGTTTTTTTATGGCTGGAAATGAATTTATTATTCACTTTTTCTTAAAAAATATCATAGAGAGAAATTTAAAACCCATGAAATTCGGGGATCCTCAAAGTTCCAACGAAATCATCTTCACCCTCTCTGCAGAAAATAAAGAACAGGTAGATGAATGGGCTCAGGAAGTAAAAAAAGCCGGTGGAACTATTGTTTCGGAACCTGAGAGTTTTGGAGAAAATTATTATGGATTTGTGTTTGCAGACCCTGATGGGCACAAGTTTAATGTATTTTTTATGTAAGCTTTGTAATATTTTCTCTATATTTGATATTCAACAGATAAATATGAACGTAGCGAGCTGTATCTCCCCACCAAGATTTTAATATTTCAAATTCTAATTTGAAGTACTGATGCTGATAAAGTTTTATTGGCCAATTGGTATATGATTCAAATTCATTACAAATAATTTAAAATCTTTACAGTTCATTCTAAATGAAAAAATCATATTTATTATTGCATCTGGCCGTAATACTGGCCGGCTTTACAGGAGTATTTGGAAAATTAATATCGCTTAATGAAGGACTTTTAACATGGTACAGAGTACTGTTTTCCTATATTATTCTGTTTTTTATCCTGAAAATATTTAAAATTTCCAATACCATTTCAGGAAAAGAAAAACTGAAAATCGCTCAGGCAGGACTCCTTATTACTTTACACTGGGTCCTCTTCTATGCAAGTATCAAATATTCCAATATATCAATTGGAGTTGTATGTTATTGTCTTACCAGCTTTTTTACAGCTTTATTCAAACCAATCATTGATAGACAGAAATTCAAATTATCAGAACTGGGGCTCAGTACTTTGACACTTCTGGGAATCAGCCTCATCTTCCACTTTGATACATCATATCAGCTAGGAATTATTCTGGGCATATTTTCTTCTGCAGTTGCTGCGCTTTATACCATTTATAATGAGCGCATGGTTCAGCGTTTTGACAGCATTGTTATCAACTATTATCAGATGCTTGCCGGTTCTGTATGCCTCGGAGCAATTTTGCCCATATACCTCCTCTATTTCAAAGCAGATAGCATAGTTCCTGGATTAAAAGACACTGCTTATTTGGGGCTCTTAGCTCTTTTCTGTACGGTAGGGCTTTATGTCATATTTGCAGAAGTTTTAAAAAAAATTCCAGCCTTTACGGTCAACTTAACCTTCAATCTGGAGCCGGTATATGCTATTATTATTGCTTTTTTATTTTTTGATGAAAGCAAAGAAGTCAATCTTTCATTTTATATAGGATTAGCATTTATTATTGCTTCTGTAGTCTTGCAGACATTGATTTCGATTAAGAAAAAATATTAAAAATAAATATTTTAATAAATAAAATATTCTAAATTAAATCGCTCACAGTTATTTTTTTTCATCAAAATCATATATTTGCTGCTAAACAAAAATAACTGTGAGTAAACCTATTATATTTGGTGAAATTGAAGGTATTGAAGAAGGATATCATTTTAATAATAGAAAAGAGATGATGCCAACAAGCTTTCATAGAAATTGGGGAGCAGGAATTGATGGAAATGCAAAAGAAGGTACTGCTGCAATCGTTCTTTCTGGGGGTTATGAAGATGATTTAGATTTTGGGGAAGAAATTGTTTATACTGGTGCTGGTGGTAATGATAGCAATACTGGAAAACAAATAAGAGATCAAACATGGGAAAAAGGAAATGCTGGACTTATAATAAGTATGGACCAAGGATTACCCGTAAGAGTTATTCGGGGATCAACACATACATCTGAATTTTCTCCTCAAAATGGTTATTCTTATGCTGGATTATATAGCGTTGTTGATGCTTGGGAGGAAACTGGTAAAAGTGGGTTCAAAATTTGTAGGTTTCGTTTAGAATATTCTGGCAATAATCAGTCTAAAAAAGCAGTGCGTCAAATTGAATTAGACTATTCTGAAAGAACGAAAAAAAGAATAGAAAGTACTGTTTTAAGGATTGTACGAGATACTAAAGTTGCATGGCAAATAAAAAGATTATATAATTTTAAATGCCAAATTTGTCAGATTTCTATTCCAACCAAATTAGGTCATTATGCAGAAGGTGCTCATATCAAACCGCTAGGCAAACCTCATAATGGAGATGATAATCCTAATAATGTTATTTGTCTTTGCCCTAATCATCATATTATGTTTGATAAAGGTGTATTTTCAATTAAAGATGATTTACAATTAATTGGTTGTTTATCTGGAGAACTTACAATTAATGATAATCATACATTGAATCTTTCAAATCTACAATACCACCGTCAAACGCATGGTTTCGAATAAAATATTTTAGCCTCTCAGAAATAATATGTTGAGAGGCTTTTTTATTTAAATTTATTTATTTATTTATTCCCAAACTGTTATATAATTGCACCTGCCATATTCCCACTATCTCCTTAAGCATGACGAATGTAAACGCAGCATTATAAGTGTTAGGAAATACCGTTATTTCAGTATCTATAAAATCTGATGCCTGCGGAATGGGCTTTAATCCAAATATCTGAAACAGAGCAACAGATCTCTTTATATGAAAACCCGAAGTAACCAAATAAACACTTCCAGGAGCCATCTTTTTTACTATCGGACTTGAGAATTTTGCATTCTGATAGGTATTCATGCTTTTATCTTCCTTAATAATATCAGAATCTGACACCCCCATTTTTTTGAAATTTTCACTGAATAATTCCGCTTCACTGGTATGTCCTCTGCCCTTTCCGGAAATCACTATTTTGCAGGGTATATTCTTTTTCTTGAATTCCTGATACAATTGATAGGCTGTGACGATTCTTGAATAAGACATCGTATGCAGTTTTTCAGTATTGTCAATATCTACAACTCCACCACCCAATACAACAATAACGGGGTTCTGAGAAGCGGTATTCTTTATTGCAGAAGTATGGATATAGCTTTTCTGCAGATATTCTGAAGTTAATTTACCCAAAAAGCCATTTCCTATAAAGATGATCATTAAAACGACCGATACACCAATTCCTATTCTCAGATTTTTGCGTTTATTTTTTCTTTTCAGCAGAGCGATTATAACTACCGCAAGAAATAATAAGAAATAAGGTTCTGCAAAAAGCTGTAAAACACGAAATAAAAGATCCAATAAAAATTTCATTTAAGATAATATTGATTAATGTATAGAAAACATCAGAACCTCAAAGGTAGGCATTTCTAAACTTTACCAACGACAAAAGTCACAAAAGCACTATTTGAAAACACTTAAGTAAGTTTTAAATAATGCCGAAGAAAAGATAATATTAAGATGAAAATCAAATATTTTCACAAAACTTAGGTGTACTTATTATACATAAAGCCTGGTTCTAAAATAATTTAAACGTTACAAACTTTTGTGTCTTTTGTGGTAATGAAGTTCAGATAACTTAAATTTTATAATCAGAACAAATTTCGTATCATTTATCTTTCTGTTTATACAATTATTTTATACATTTGCACTCACTGAACAGCACACTTTTTGGTGTGCTAATGAAAAAGATAAATACCTACCCAATGAAAAAGCAGAAAAGCATCACCGTTTTGATGACCGTATTCCATATATTTTTGGACAGGCATTTTTGTAAAGAAAAAAACAAAAATTCTTCCTTAAATCTCAAGAAACGATCTCTACCTTAAATAGATGGATATTTCTGCGATAACCATCAAAGAAATATCATCTCCCGCTGATCAAGCAGACAGCACAGATTATCACATTCCCCAAAATCAGTATAATCTGTGGGAGACAATCAAAGATCAAATTTTATTCCTCACAATTTATTTCCCTTTTCAAAATAAGCTGGTTTCTACTTGCCGAAACTACTATTGATCTGCCCAAAAACCACATTGCCGTACCCACTGCAATCTTCATCTCGTAAATTAAAGAAAATCACCACGTTAAAATTTTATTTTAAATTAAAAATAAGATATCTCACTGATTAATTACAGGACCATATTATTAATACGATTTTAAAAAAACTTAATATCAAAATTAATATTATCTAAATGCGATATGGTTTTAAAAAAAATACATTTGTCTTGTAACCTTAATATAATCAATGAAATGTCAACAGTTCTCAAAACATTTGTAGCTTATCTCAAAAGACCTGCTCTCTATCCTGAACTGGGCAGAAAAATCATTAAAAATACGGTAAGCAGAAGAAGTCCGTTCAAAGGAAAAGCAAAAGCAAATTTCTGGGCTGCATCCATAGCAGTTTCCCAAAAAGAAGTAATCTCCAGACTTTTCTCTATGGATACCGATCGTTTCAGATCTATCTATGCTGAGACCCTTGAAAAAGCCAGTTTAAAAGAAAAAGAATGCCCTATTACAATGGGTGGGCCTGGTGCCCTGGAGCTTATTTATTATGCATGTGAATTCACCAAAGCACAAAACGTTCTTGAAACCGGAGTGGCTTATGGATGGTCTTCCTTAGCCATATTGCTTTCGCTTCAAAAAAGAAATGGTACGCTCTATAGCTCAGATATGCCTTATCTTGCTCAGGATGGTGATCAGTATGTAGGATATATTGTTCCTGAAAACCTTAAAAAATATTGGCAGCTATTCCGTTTTGCAGACAGAGAATCTTTGCCTAAAATTTTGAAAAAAGTTTCCTCTTTGGATGTTTTCCACTATGATTCTGACAAAAGCTATCACGGAAGAATGTGGGCTTATCATAAGATCTATAAAAGACTGAGACCTGGTGCAGTGTTTATCAGTGATGATATTGGAGACAATTCCGCTTATCAGGATTTTTGCAATAGAATGAATATCAGTACTCTTGTTGTAGAATACAATGGGAAATACATCGGCGTTTTTGTAAAACAATAGCCTATTACTGATCAAGCATATATAAATAATCAAAAAAAATCTGCGGAAAGCTATTCGTTCGCTTCATCTGGCAAGCCAGTAGTCAATAAAAAATATATAGAAGCATTATTTAAATAATAAAATGGAGAGCATTAAGCTCTCCATTTTTCTTTTAAAAAGCATACTTACAATTAATTAATACAAATTTTTTTCAAAAAAACTTGCGTAGCTAAATAACTACACATATATTTGTAGTCAAATAACTTCACAATGAATTTAAGAAGAGATGTATTTCAGGCGATAGCAGATCCTACAAGACGATCTATATTGATGTTGGTGGCGGCACAGTCGATGACAGCAGGAGCTATTGCTTCTAATTTTGATACGGCGAGACCTACCGTTTCAAAGCATCTCCAGATCCTTACAGAATGTGAACTGCTGAGATCTGAACAAAACGGCAGAGAAATAATCTATCACCTAAATCCCAATAAAATGAAAGAAATAGCCGATTTTATAGAACCTTTCCGCAAAATGTGGGACGAAAAATTCAACAAGCTGGAAAGTGTGATGAAAGCGTATCAGAACAATAATGATAAGAGATAAAAGATGAGAGACGCTTATATTCTCAAACCCTCAAACTCTCCCACTCTCAAATCCAAGAAACCCTCAAACACCAACATCATGGAACTTAAAACAAAAATCCACGCCGAAGACGGAAAACAGGAAATTTTCATCACCAGAGAATTTGATCTTCCGGTAGAACTCCTTTTCAAAGCGTATACAGAAGCTGAGCTTTTCGAACAATGGATGGGTACCAAAGTGACAAAATTTGAAAACAAACAACACGGAAGTTACCGCTTTGAAACCTCCAATCCACAAGGTGACATAGTTTTCAGTGCCAACGGAACTATTCATGAAGTGATTCAGAATGAGAAAATTATAAGAACTTTTCAGATGGAAAACACTCCTTTTCCGGTTCAGATAGAGTTTTTAGAATTTGAAAAATTAACAGATACCACCAGCAAAATCACAATCCAGACAATCTATAAATCCGTAGATTTCAGAGACCAGCATCTGAAAATGCCATTCGCTCAAGGCATCAATATGGCTCACAATCGTTTACAGGAGATTGTAGGTGGAGGTAGCAGATAATAGGTTTCAGGCTGTCGACCGTAACGATAATCTTGTTCTCAAAAATCCAACAACTCTCCCACTCTAATACTCTCCAACCCTCAAATATAAAACACCATGAATCCAAAAGTTAATTTCTTCTTTGATAAAAGCCAGCAATGGCACAAAGAATTTGAAAAATTAAGAGCAATTGCCCTAAGCACCGACCTTGTAGAAGATTTAAAATGGGGATGTCCATGTTATACCTATGAAGGGAAAAATATTTTCCTGATCCACGGTTTTAAAGAATACTGTGCCCTTCTTTTCTTTAAGGGTGCTTTAATGAAAGACCCAGATCATATTCTGATCCAGCAGTCTAAAAATGTACAGGCTGCAAGGCAGATTCGTTTTACAGAGGTAGAGCAAATCAATGATTTGGAAGATGTTCTTCGCAGTTATATGTTTGAAGCCGTTGAAATAGAAGAATCAGGTGCTAAAGTCGAAATGAAGAAAACAAAAGAGTTTGAAATGGCTGAAGAGTTTCAGAATAAGCTGGACCAGGATCCGGCATTGCAAGAAGCTTTTAAGGCATTAACTCCCGGAAGACAAAGAGCCTACTTACTCCACTTTTCCTCTGCCAAACAGCCCAAAACCCGGGAAGCCCGTATTGAAAAATGCATTCCACAAATCATGGACGGTATAGGATTAAACGATTCACTATAAAAAATTAAATCATGAACACACCACAATCACAAAAAAGAACAAAAATCATCTATTGGATATTCACACTTTGGATGGCCCTTGGAATGGTTTCCACTGCAATTGTCCAGCTGATGAAAAGTAAAGATGAACTGCTGAATTTCACCAATTTGGGTTATCCTTCTTACCTGATGACCATTATTGGAATATGGAAAATATTGGGCGTAATTGCCATACTGATTCCCAAACGCCTGCTTTTAAAAGAATGGGCGTATGCAGGATTTTTCTTTGTGATGTCAGGAGCTGTTATTTCCCATCTGATCGTAGGTGATACGGCAGGAAGAACTTTTCCGGCAGTATTATTACTGGTACTGGTTATAATCTCCTGGTATTTCAGACCTGCAGACAGAAAAATTACTATTACTGATTAATCATTTTTAAGATAAAAAGCCATAAATTTTATCGCAGATAAAATCCTTGCGCCTTAAAAACTTTTATTTGTAAAACCTGCGCCTTTGCGATTATCCAACAAAATAAACCAATTCAATCAATAGTAAAACAAAATTTGATATGAAAAAGAAACTGACACAGGAGCAAATCAACGAACTTTTAAAAACACTAAAAGCCCGTTTTGAAAAAAATATGGACCGTCATAAAGACCTGAAATGGGAAAAAATACAGCAAAAACTGGAAGCCAATCCTGAAAAAATAGGGTCTCTATACGAAATGGAAACTACAGAAGGTGAACCCGATATCGTAGATTACAATAAAAAAACAGATGAATATTCTTTCGTTGACTGTTCCCCGGAAAGCCCGAAACGAAGAAGTCTATGCTATGATTATCAGGCTTGGGATGCCCGAAAAGCCAATAAACCGGAAAGCAACGTCATTGACAAAGCTAAAGAAATGGGCATTGAACTTTTAGCAGAAGAACAATACCGCAATCTTCAGGAACTTGGAAAGTTCGATCAAAAGACATCAAGCTGGATAAAAACGCCATCACAGGTAAGAGAGCTTGGAGGCGCCCTTTTCTGTGACAGACGATACAACACCGTATTCACCTATCACAATGGTGCAGATTCTTATTATGCAGCAAGAGGATTCAGAGGAATACTAAAAGTATAAAAAGGAGAACTGACTGAGATCTTTTCTCAGAATATATCAGGAATCTCTCAACCAGGGAGATTCCACACTCCAGAAAATAATTCTTACTCCCAGATAATTTTCACCATATTCTACAAATTCTTCCTTGGTAAAAGGTTTTTTAGTTTTAGGATTTTTGTACGTAAGAGTTGGCTCCTGAACCGCCATAGCAACTAAAGGCAGCTTCCCTTTGTATTGATTAAAGAAAGGATAAGAGTTCTTCATCTGCCCTTTTTTATTCGGAACAATATCAGGCCCTCCCAGCCCTATATTATTTTTATACGCAAAATCAAACAGTCTGGACATGTATTGATGGTCATTGTCCCATTCACACGGAAAAAAGTTGACATACTGCAATACATTGGATTGATGGAAAGCATCTCTCGCAAACTTCAGATTTTCCAGCTCGGCCTGGAAATAGCGGTCACAGCTAAAACCTGTTTTATCTGCTTTCATTTCTATATCTATTGATGTTTCGGGAAGATTAATCCCTTGAATTTTACCGTCAAACTTCTGTGCCAGTGCTCCTATAAGCTTCTGGAACCTTTCGCGGACAGCAGGATTCCATTGCTGGGTAACCCATCCGCTTCCAACAGGTTTATTTTCCCCGGGATTATCATATTGGGGAACCAACCCTCCTGTATATTCTTTATCATTCAATACATAATCAGGAATATATCTGGCTTGCGGTTCAAAAAATCTATCCTGAAGCTGAATAAATAGTTTTCTGTTGATGGAAGTTAAATATTCCAGATCTTTTTCAATAACAGAAAAATCATACACATCTTTTGAAGTTTCCAAAGCTCTCCAGTTGTAAACAATCTGTACCCCTCCGATATCCTGGCGAGTGATCATTTTTTCTATTTTCTTAAGGTCTCCTGAAGAAGTATAAATATAATTCTGAGGGGTCTGACCCGAGATAAAATACAACCCAAGCATAAGCAATCCCAATCCCAGCGCTTTAGTAATCTTTTTCATTAAAATCAATTTTGCTAGGTAAATCATTTTCCGTGCCTAAATCCGTTTAATAATTAAAGATTAGGATTACAAGGTTATAGGAACTGAGTCCTGAGATAGAAAAATAAGAATCAATTGAACATATAAAACCATATTTTAATTAATATTTTTTGTTAAAATCTTTTCTAAAAAACACTAATTTTCATCATAAAATGATTATCTCTTTATATCCTATTTTTAATATACAAATACTATTGTTATTTTAGCAGAATAGAAATTTGATTTAACAATTAAGGATATGAAAAAATTAATCTTATTGGGCGCTGTATCAGCTTTTTTAATCAACTGTAATAAGAAAACTGAAGCTCCGGCTCCCAAAGCAGCTGCAGATACCATAGCTGTTGAAGAACCTGTGATAGATACTCTTGGACCAAAATCGTTCTGCTATATCGGGGTAACAGGAAAAGATAGTGTTTTTGCTTCTATTGATGACAATTTAGGAACAATCACCGGAAAATTATCTTATAAAAACAGTGAAAAAGACGGTTCAAAAGGAGATGTAACCGGTTTCAAATCCGGAGATACACTGAAACTGACTTACGAATTTGCTTCAGAAGGTAAAAAAAGCAAAAGAGATATTTACTTCATCCAGAAAGACAATGCTCTGACAGAAGGAATTGGAGATCATAAAGAGGAAGACGGACAGTCTAAATATGCTGATGAGAAAAAAATCAGCTATAAAGATGGACAGAAGCTAAGCACTGCAGACTGTAAAGTAGTGAATGAAGCCTTAAAAAAATAATGCATTATCAATAAAAAACAGCCTTAAAGATAAGGCTGTTTTTATTTTATGGTAATTCCGTTTCTATAATTTCAATAAAGCGGTTTACTGCTTCATCACCTGTATTCCAGGAAGTAATAAGACGAATGGCCGAAAAATTCTCATCTACTTTTTTCCAGACATAGAATTCAAATTTTTCAGACAGAATCTCAATAAGTTCGTTACTCAGAATAGGAAAAATCTGATTGGTATAGGTATCTGAAAGAAATGCCGCTCCTTTTTTCTGCAAAGCATTCTTAATTTTCATAGCCTGATGATTGGCATGCTTTGCCAGATCAAAATACAGATTATCCTTCATCAGTTCCATAAACTGTATTCCCAACAGCCTTCCTTTCGCTAATAATGCACCTTTCTGTTTGATATTAAATGCAAAATCCTCCTGAAGAACCGGATTATTAATAACAATAGCTTCTCCTATCAGCGCACCGTTTTTAGTTCCTCCAAGGTAAAAGACATCCGTCAGAAGAGCTACTTTTTCCAGGGTAAGATCACTGATTTCTGATGTCAGCCCATGTCCCAATCTTGCTCCGTCCATAAACAGGTATAGCTTATTTTGCCTACAAAATACTGAAAGCTCTTCCAGTTCTTTTGCCTGATAAATAGTTCCCAGCTCTGTAGAATTGGATATATACACCAGCTTAGGCATCACCTGGTGTGGTACATTGCTATGTCCTTCTAAAACCGGGATGATGTCTGACGGTCTTAGTTTTCCATCTGCAGTTTCAATACTCAATACTTTATGACCTGTGGCTTCAATAGCTCCTGTTTCATTATTTAGAATATGGCCGGGAGCGGCAGAAATCACACATTGATAAGGTTTTAAGATTGCTGAAATAACAATTAAGTTAGCTTGCGTTCCTCCTGAAACCAGAAAAACTTCAGAATTGTGATTGTTGATTTTTTCTTTAATTAATGTTTTTGCTTTTAATGAATACTCATCTTCTCCATATCCGGCCTGCTGATCTAGATTATGCTGTAAAAGAGCCTGTAAAATATTGGGGTGGCATCCTTCAGAATAATCATTTTTGAATGAAAATTTCATAGAGTAAAAGTAAAAAAAGTTAAAATAACAAGAGTAAACTTTTCATTTTATTTTGTTAGATTTGTATTGAAAATCATCTAACATTTTGAAAACAACCCTAACAGAAGAGAATTACCTGAAAGCTTTGTTTCATTTAGTTGACAATGAAGGAAAGGTTACGATTAATGAACTCAGTAAATTTTTAAATGTAAAAATGCCGAGTGTCAATAATATGATGAAAAAGTTTGCAGAGAAAAAGTGGGTCATTTATGAAACCTACAAACCTTTAATCGTTACAGAAAACGGAAGACGGGAAGCTGCTCTGGTAGTTCGAAAACATAGACTTACCGAAATGTTTCTGGTCAAAAAAATGAATTTTGGCTGGGAAAACGTTCATGAGATTGCAGAACAACTTGAGCATGTACATTCTCAGATCTTCTTTGATAAAATGGATGAAATCCTGGATTATCCTAAATTTGATCCTCATGGAGAACCTATTCCTGACAAAGACGGAAATATTATTTCTCAGGATCTGCAGAAACTAAGCAACTGTGAAGCTGGTGAAAACGTTACTTTTGCCTCAGTCACCTTATCTGATGATGCTTTTTTAACTTATCTCAACGATAGGAAACTTCTCCTCAACACTAAAGTAAAAGTCGTTAAAGTAGAAAGTTTTGATAAATCTATGACCATAGAAATTGATGGCAAAACGGAAATTTTAAGCAAAAAAGCGACTGAAAAAATATTGATTAAGAAATAATCTTAAACAATCAAAATAAACCTCACAGACTTTACAATCTGTGAGGTTTTTCATTCCGGCAATATCATACTAAATATTTTTGAACTCTTAAAATAACATATTTCTATTCTATAACTGTTAAAAAACGGTTAAACTCTCTTTCATAAAATACCTGAAAATTAATTTTTAATTAGGTTTGCAAAATATTCTACAAACTTTGTCTTTCTGACAAATACCAACATTTTAATTATTACCAAAAAAAATTATGAAAAAAAGCATTCCGTTTTTTATTATTTCGATGTTATTAAGTCCATTTACAAACGCTCAGACAACTCAGGTAAGAGATTTTGTGATTGAACCACAGATTAAACCCAACTTTTATATTTACAAAACTTTTGGCGTATTTGGAGGTAAAGAATATTCTACCAATGCTGTTTATCTGGTTACAAAAAAAGGAGTTGTCTTATTTGATGTGCCATGGCAGAAAACCCAATATCAAAGCTTGCTGGATACGATTCAAAAACGTCATAATCTTCCTGTTATTGCAGTATTTGCAACACATTCACATGAAGACAGAGCCGGAGATTTAAGCTTTTATAACAACAAAGGAATTAAAACTTATGCAACAGCAAAAACCAATGAACTGTTGAAGAAAGATGGAAAAGCTACTTCTACAGAAATCATTAAAACAGGGAAACCTTACCGTATTGGCGGGGAAGAATTTGTGGTAGACTTTCTTGGAGAAGGACATACCGCCGATAATGTAGTGGTATGGTTCCCAAAATATAAAATTCTGGACGGAGGATGTCTTGTGAAGAGCAAAGCAGCAGTTGATCTCGGTTATACCGGAGAAGCCAACGTCGCACAGTGGCCACAAACCATGACAAAGCTGAAAAACAAATATTCACAGGCAACCCTGATTATTCCAGGTCATGATGAATGGAAAGGAGGCGGACATGTAGAGCATACTCTTGATCTTCTTGACAAAAACAAAAAGCCGGAATAATAATTTATTTCCATAATCTGTATATACCATAAAAAATCCCGAATTTTCATTCGGGATTTATATTTTTAACGATGGTTGTATTAGTCTAATACACTCCAACCTCTCTTAGGGTTTGTATTTGTAGAAACCTCTTGTTCGTTAACGATGATGTTTTCTTTTCTCTGACCGATGTAATCAAGCTCGCTCAGTTTAGAGAAAATTGTTTCAAGGCTTCTCAGCATCTGCTGAATATAAAGCAATGGCTCACCACAGTTATGATGATCATAATTGGTCTCTGCTACAATAGAAAGCTGGTTCAATAAGGTGTGGGGAGCAATCTCACTCCACTCTAAGCTATAATTCAGCATTTCTTCCAATTCAGCAGGAACAAGAAGCTGGGTAGAATTATATAAATGAAGGGCTAATCTCGCAAAAGACTCGATCAGAAATACAGGTGGCTGCCATGGAGTAATATTTCTGAACTGGAAATACATATCTCCAAAGGTATTCACCATGGTACTGCACAGAAACTTAACATTTTGTGCCAAAGCTGTATTTTGATTTTTGTGAGAGGTCTTCTGAATAATTTTAAAAGCATACTGCTGAAGATTCCCGATAGACTTTGCATAGCTGCTGTAATACTCTACCAAAGCCGGATGACTCTGTACAGAAGTACATGGCGGAATAAAGTTGGAATCTACCTGAGCAATATTTCCTTTTAAATCTACTTTTCCAATGATTAGGTAGTTCCCTCCCGAATAGCTGCTGTTTAAAGAAGTTACAGGAAGCAGTTCAATATGGTGATTCGGCTGTGCACTTGGGTGGCGCGGCGGAATTTCTTCAGGGTCAATATCTCCAAAAGGAACTTTATCAAAAGGATTTACTGAGATTAAGATATAATATTCTCCGTCTGCCTGCTCTTCATTCATGGATTTTGCCAAAGACTTCACGCTGATTCTTCTGTCTGTCAGCTCAATACGGTATCCAGCCATTGTCACAGCGCTGCAACGCTTGATAACAAGCTGTACATCATTGGTTGCCGTATTGTGAACATCAAAAATGGTACGGTCTGTAAATTCGTTGGAAATAGGCAGAAGTCCGTAATTATATGTAGTAATTCCAAGGGAATTGGAATCTCTGATGGTATCAATTAAGAAATTATCCTGATCATTCAGGTGTCTCTGGGAAACCTTCATCCCATCCACCCAATTGATTGCAAAATGTTTAATAGGCTGTATCATGTTTAATACTTTTTAATTTTTTGTGATTATGATTTTTTTGCGACTCCCTCCTCTTCATGCTGAATAACTCTCTTACAAATCACCACTTCATTTTCAGAAATGCTGTTTGTTGTAATGTCGTGGTCGAAATCTATATATTTTCTAAAGCTGAAAAACGATTTTTTAGTGTAAAAGATCCAGTAATAAGGTTCATTTCCTTCGTCTGAAAGATGAATAACAGAACCCGGATTCTTATGGTTATAATCATCCACTACCCTGTAGAACCAATCTCCGAAAGTAACTCCCGTTGGAAGTGTTTTCGCTTTGATTCTGAAACGGTTGGTATCTTCTAATTTTTTGCTCAATTCAACATTCAATACCATTAATCGGTCAAAATCGGCACCCTCGAAATCAGGCAGCTTCTGCTCCGGTGAATATCTCCATGTTTTATAAATATCAAAAGGAATCGTGATAAACTGGATATAACAGTAATAAAATACCATTGGAACTACAAAGATCAGCATACTTGTTGCCGCCATTACAGAATATCCCAATCCTTTACTCATCCAGTTAAAGATCAGTGTAAAAAGATACCCTCCCAAAGCAATACACGTTAATGAAAGTATAGACTCAAACAGAATACTCATTGCCAGAGATTCGATATGCTTTTTGAAATATTTATGCAATAAATTCACATGAATAATCCCAAAAATAAGGTAAATAACCTGTGCGATGAGATACCAGTACGGATTAAAGAGATTTCCGGCAAATCCAAAAAATCCCGGAATAGCCAGGCATAGACTGCACAGAAGCACGTATATAATAATTACTTTAATTTTTATTGCAGGTTTATTTCTCCGGATTACACCCAGTATAACCATCATAATAATTGCGATTAAAGGCATTAAGATATACCTTAGAAAAATACCTTTTACTGAAGAAATTTCCATTTGTTTCTTTTCGAATTTATACTTTGTTGGTAGCTGTAAATATAATAAAATAATTTAGAGAAATGTAGAGTATCCAAGGCGGCTGGCATTTCTTCCATCGTCTTCAAGACTGAATGAATATTCCTCTTTTTCTGTAACAAAATTCTCTTCCACGTCAACTGTTACCGGAAGAAAATAATCATAGAGTGACTGAAGTACATTTCTGAACGGACTTCCCGGGATATATTTTTTCATATCTTCATATCGAATAGGACCAATATTCACCACCCAGTTTCGCTGCCCGTCCATATGCGGACCACTTGGAATATAGGTTACTCCTAATCTTGAATTTCCCAATAGCATGGAATTATCATTTTTCTCAATCTCATCAATGATGTTGGGTGAAAAAGTTACGTTTACCGGTACCTGCAGAAAAGCAGTCATACACCTTTCAAACCATTTTTTGTCTCCCCGGATCTGGTGGAAAAATGGCAGAATATGCATAAAAATATAAGCACTCTGTTTATCCAGCATCTTTATCAGAGGCCAAAGCTCACTTACCGTTTCCAATAAAGAATCCGTATTGCTCGTAATATCAAATTCTGATTCTTTAAGTAAAGCACTGATTTCCGTAAAAAAAACTTCCAGTTCAAAAGGGCGGAAAAACTTACGGGCATCATCTTCTACTCTTTTCTGTTTGCGGATTTCCCTTACCACAGTATCTACATTCTTTCTGGAAGCTCCAAGAGATGGCGGATGAAATAAGCCTTCCGGAAGATAGTCATAAATACCCTCCCTGTAACTCTCTATGGTAAATACTTCCTCATCAAATCCCAAATAACTGCTTGAAATGCTCTTTATATCCTTCAGGTAAGCACGGTCGTTCACGCCAACACGCTCAATGAATATATTACTTACCGCACGATGGTATTTCAATAGATTAACAGCCACAGCTTCAGCTTTAAAGTCTGTCTGCAGCTTATTGTAATGCATATCTACAATATTAGTCTCATACATAGTGTTTCCTCTGATTATGACTTGTAAAGATAATATATCTCATAAGTTTGAAAAAATATTTTACTAATAATTTTATCCTAAAAATAATAATTTATTGACATTAAAAGGAATAAATTCAAGCAAATTCCGTAAAAATACGGTAAATAGAAGGTTCGTTTGTTTTTTAAAATATAAAATTAACTATTCATAATCAAATGGTTAAGGGTTCAAAATTCTAGGCTTAGGGTTTAAGGTTGAGATACCGTTTTTTAGGTCTTCCTTATATAAAGAACCTTATGCTCTCCTACTTCTCATCAGTTATTTATCCTCTTTTTCTGAAAAATATCAGTTTTCAAACGTAATATAAATAGGTCTTTTATTTAGATTAAATTTTATTAACATCATCTTATGGAATAAATTCAGGATAATGCATGCTCATTCCGAAAGCGGGCCGTATCTTTGCAGACTGAAAATTGTTATTTAAAATGAAAAGTATTTATTCTAAAATTCTGATTTTAGCATTCATGGCCTCTTCACTTTATTCTTATGCATGGGGATTAACGGGACACAGGGTTATTGCAGACATTGCAGAAAACCATCTTTCCCGAAAAGCAAGAAGAGAAATTAAAAAGATGATGGGAAAAGAACGCCTGGCGTACTGGGCCAACTGGCCGGACTTCATCAAATCTGATACCACTGGAGCATGGAAACAGGCTTCATCATGGCATTATGTAAATATTGATCCGATGACCGACTTTAAAGCTTTTGAACAAAACTTAAAAGCACAGGCAGGACCAAGCCTTTACACTCAGGTAAACACATTATCCAGCCAGATCAAAGACAAAAAGACTTCTGAAAAAGACAGAAAAATTGCTTTAATCTTCCTTATCCATATTATGGGAGATCTTGCACAACCCCTTCATGTGGGAAGAGCAGAAGATTTAGGTGGAAACAAAATCAATGTGACCTATTTCGGGGAAAAAACTAATTTACACTCCGTTTGGGACGGGAAATTGGTGGATTCTCAAAAATACAGCTACACGGAGTATTCTAAGCTTCTGGATATCAAATCTAAAGAAGAAGTAGCACAGATACAGTCCGGGACACTGGAAGACTGGTTGTACGATTCTCATAAAATTGCCAACAAGATCTATGCACAGACTCCTAACGATTCTAAATTATCTTACGACTATCAGTATAAGTTCAATGATACTGTAGAAAGACAACTATTGTACGGAGGATTGAGACTGGCAAAAGTATTAAATGAGCTTTTCTAAATACGGATTGTAAGTTGTGGATTAAGTAAAGACAGCTTAAAAAGTATTCTTAGATATAAAAACGAGACTTCGGTTTCGTTTTTTTTGTTTAAAGTTTAGGGTTTAGGGTTTAGGGTTTAGGGTTTAGGGAATTTACGAGGTTTTTTAAAGAATTTCAGATCCTCTTATTGATGTATACTTTGGTTTTTAAATGAAATAAATCATAACATGCTAGTTATCAATTTATTAAAATATATCTGAAAAAATATTCATTTATTTTACTTTTTACATTATGCAAAAACGCTCTACTTAGACCACATTAATTCGCTTTATATCAATCAATTACACAAAAACAATAAAACATTCATACATTTTACTTTGTACATTTTACAAAAAAAAATAAAACTTGTGTAACCTTTTTACCTTTTCATACGTATATATTATAGTAACTCTTTTTTGAGGATAAAATAAATGAGACAATTAAAAATCACTAAGCAGGTTACCAACAGGGAAACTGCTTCATTAGACAAGTATTTGCAGGAAATTGGTAAAGTGGAACTGATCACTGCGGACGAAGAAGTAGAATTGGCACAAAGAATACGTGCAGGCGACAGAGCCGCACTGGAGAAATTAATCAAAGCCAACCTTCGTTTCGTAGTTTCTGTATCCAAGCAATACCAAAATCAAGGTCTTTCTTTACCCGATTTGATCAATGAAGGTAACCTAGGATTGATGAAAGCGGCAAAAAGGTACGATGAAACTAGAGGTTTCAAATTTATCTCTTATGCAGTATGGTGGATCCGTCAATCAATTTTACAGGCATTGGCTGAGCAGTCAAGAATTGTAAGACTACCATTGAACAAGATTGGTTCTATCAACAAAATCAATAAAGCATACGCTCACCTTGAGCAGGAAAATGAAAGACCACCTTCTCCGGAAGAATTGGCTGAAGTTCTTGACATGAGCGAGGAAGATATCAAAGAATCAATGAAAAACTCCGGAAGACACCTGTCTATGGATGCACCTTTAGTAGAAGGTGAAGATTCTAATCTTTATGATGTATTGCGTTCAGGAGAATCTCCAAGTCCTGATAAAGATCTGATGCTTGAATCTCTGCAAATTGAGATTGAAAGAGCATTGAATACTTTGACGCCAAGAGAGGCTGATTTGGTAAGATTATACTTCGGACTGAACGGAAAACACCCAATGACTTTAGAAGAAATTGGTGAAACTTTCGATCTTACAAGAGAGAGAGTTCGTCAGATCAAAGAAAAAGCAATTAAGAGACTAAAACACAATACCAGAAGCAAGATTCTTAAATCTTACCTGGGTAAATAATTTTAGCGTAAAAAATTTTATAGGCGGAGTCTGTTTTTCAGGCTCCGTTTTTTATTGTAATTCATCGATAAAGCAACCTATTTAATATGCATTGTATAATTGATGTAACATTTTTAGTTTGTTCAAACACATCAATTTCACTTTCTTTGAGATCAGATACACAAAAAACCCGGAGAAACACTTTTCTCCGGATAACTAAGTACCGTAATATTATCGCCAATTTATTCGGAGACGATATCCCGATTTCAAAAAAACAAGCTACTTTTAATCATTTCTAGTAAGAGTTAATTTGTAATTTCTTGCTACGTTTCCGTTATTTATTATATTGATCTGTCCTGCAGCTGGCATAGTTACAGTATAATTAAATGCTGTTGCATTACCACCATCACCACATCCCCCAAGACCTGGCCATGTCACAGCAACAGTATTCCTTGCTGTCTGAGCATATGTTGGGGAACCAAAAGTACTGGTTAAAAACCCATTTATTCCTTTAAGACCATAATAACTATTAGACCCATAACTATGAACCAAGTAATTAACGGTAGTAGCATCATCACAACCGTTAACGGTTGTGATAGCAAGCATATATAAACCATTAGGGATACCTGTTAAATATGCAGCATTAACTCCAGCTCCAATAGAACCACTATTAGATCTTACCTCACCAGTAGTTGAACCTGCTTGCTTCATTACAACCCCTGTAGCATCTACATAAACAGAAGACAAAACAGTTCCTGATGAAGCAGAATTGATAGTTCTTATTCTTGCAGTCCCATTAACATCAAGAGTGTTAGTTGGAACCGTTACCCCAATTCCCACAGTTCCGGCAGGAGTTACAGTAAAATCATTAGCCTGTTGAGCTGTGGAGGGAGCTCCTGTAGAAGGATTGTCTTTAGCTCCATCAACATGGAAAGTGCCTTGAGGGTTCGTCGTATTAATTCCTACTTGTGAATATGCTAATGATGAGATGATCAAAGAACATAAGAGAATAGTTTTTTTCCCCATTACTATTTTTTTAATATTTAAGCCGCAATAATACAAAAAGAGTAAAATCACTTCTAAAAAACGCCTATTACATAGATATGACATGAAGTATAACACAAGTGTGCGGACTTCTGTAACATTTTTCATCGTTTGTTCAACTAATTAAAATCATATCCTTTACTCATTTGTGGTAAAATCTAAATGAGTAATTTTAGTTGTTGGGATATGACGTTGATAATACACCAAAATAAAACAGACTATGAAAAAAATACTTTTCGCCTCTATCCTGGCTTTCTCCGTAATTTCCTGCAAAGAAAACAAATCACGGCAAGCTCCTATAGTAGAAAATGCAGTTGACAATGCTGAATCTTCAGTTTCAGGATCTATTAAGAAAAATGCCACATACTCACGTGGTGGAAACCTTGTTCATGAAATCTATGAGGAACTTATAAAAAATGATAAATCCTTACAGGAACTGGACAACAGAATAGAAAACATTCAAAAAGAAACCGAAACCGCTATTTCGGAATATGATGATATTATCGGAAAATCAGAAATATACTATAATGATGCTACTACATTATCTAGCTCTGTAACCGATTCCATTATCAAAAAGCATATTGAAGAAGAAATAAAGGCAAGCTCTAAAAAATATGATGTAAAAACACAAGCTATCAGAGATCTCATCGGCAAAATAAAGGTGAATAAAGCAGTGCTTTATGATCAATATATTGTATTCAAAATCAGAAATACTCTTCCTGAAATTGAAAAATATCAAAATGCTCATCCTTTGAAAACGGACAGCCTTAACCAATTTATCAATAAGCAGAATCAACTGCTGGGAGAATTGAAAAAATTAAAATAAACACCATTACACCTCATGAAATATACTACAAAATGGCTCACTGATAAAGCCCGCGTTAAAGAACTGGTAGACTTTTTTATTACCCATAAAACAGATTCTTATATTTCCCATGGCGAAATGATGTCCGGCAGAGCTATTGATTCCCATCACTGGAATCCGGATCTTGAACTGATTCTTACCGAGCAGCTGATTACTGATTTTAATTCTGATGGCAGCTCCAAGCTGAATATTTTAATTGCAGAAAATGAAAATGGGGAAATTGTTGGAATGATGGTTTTCAATGTGATCAACAGCCTTTTTAAAAAGTATGCAATTCTGGAGGATATGCTGCTGGATCAGTCTGTAAGAGGTCAGTCACTTGGAAGTAAGCTTTTGGAGAAAGCTATTCATGAATCTAAAGACTGGAATATCAGCTTTATCCTATTGGAAAGTGGGGTCAACAATCATGGAGCTCACAACTTTTTTAGTAAGTATGGTTTTAAAAAGGTATCGGAAAGCTATATTTTAACAATATAAATTTAAATATGCAGAATCAAATTTTAAAGGTAAAATCCTCGCCTTAAAAACTGCATAACATCAAGAGTCTCAATCATCCAACAAAAAACTTATGAACACCATTTCAATCATCGGGGCCGGAATCGGAGGGTTAACTCTCGGAAATGTACTGAAACAGCATCAGTATGATTTCACGATCTATGAATCCGCTTCCGAAATAAAACCTGTAGGAGCCGGGATTATGATGGCGGTAAATGCGATGCAGGTCTTTGATCAACTGGGTTTAAAGGAAAAAATTGAAAAAGCAGGTAATAAAATTCACAGAATTGTTATTGCCAATGAATCGTTACAAACTATCTCCAAGACAGAAATTCTGGAACTTGAAACTCAATACAATTCATGCAATGTTGCAATTCACCGGGCTGAGCTCCAGAAGATTTTAGCTGAAAACCTTCCTTCCGATTCCATTAAACTGAATCATTCTCTACAAAAAATTGAAAAAAAGGGAAACTATATTTTAGATTTTGAAAACGGAAATCAATTTGAAAGTCAGATTGTTTTTGGAGCTGACGGCATAAAATCCCCTATCCGAAACCAGATTCTAAAAACCGGAATGATCCGTAATTCAGGGCAAAAATGCTGGCGTGGTCTTTTAGATTTCGATCTGCCTGAGAAACATCATCAGGAGGCCTTTGAAATGTGGGGAAAAGGAAAACGTTTTGGATTTGTAAAAATTTCTGATAAAAAAGTATACTGGTATGCCTGCGTGAATGAAAAAAGCTTTGGGAAATATACTGAAATCGCAGAGATTTTTAATGATTTTGATTCTTTGGTATTACAACTTATCGAAGCTACTGCAGACGAAAATATTATTTGTAACACAATTTCTGACCTCTCACCTATTCCCAAATGGTATTCTGAAAATTTATGTCTGATTGGAGATGCTGCTCATGCCACAACTCCCAATATGGGACAAGGTGCCTGCCAGGCAATTGAAGATGCTTATATCATTGGAAAACTGCTGGAAAAAAATCAGGATTTCAATGCGGTTTTTGAAGCATTTCAAAGCATCAGAAGAAAAAAAGTAGATTATATTGTCAACACAAGCCGAACCATAGGAAAAGTTTCTCAATGGGAAAGAGGAAATTCAATACGTAATTTTCTGATGGGTATGATTCCGGAGAGCATCAATCAAAAAATGGCTAAAAAGATTATACAACTGGAAATGTAGAAGTCCGGTTTAAGAAAAATATAAAATTTAAAAAATTATATTCGATTTATTAATAACAACTAAAATTAAAAACATGAAAAAAATCTTTTACGTATTGCTCTTATTCATAGGAGTACATACAGCACAAGCACAGGAGGTCCCGGTACTGGACAGAGGATTATTTTTTGGAAATCCGGAAATTTCCGGAGGACAGTTGAGCCCGGATGGAAAATGGATTTCCTTTACAAAAGAATATGGCGGTATCATGAATATATGGGTAAAAAAAATTGATGAACCTTTTGAAAAAGCCCGTCCACTCACGGATAGCAAACGCCCGATGAACGGATATTTCTGGTCAGAAGACGGAAAGTATATTCTTTATGTAAAAGATGGTAACGGAGATGAAAACATGAATATTTTCGCCGTAGATCCTATGGCAAAAGTTACCACCGGAGTTCCGGAATCCAGGAATATAACACCTCTTAAAGATGTTACAGCACAGATCTATATGGTGAGCAGAAAAGATCCTGATTTATTGATGATTGGATTAAATAACCGTGATAAAGCATGGCATGATTTATATTCATTGAAAATTTCTACAGGTGAGCTGAAAAAGATTTATGAAAATACAGACCGTATCACAAGCTATGAATTTGACTGGGATGAAAAATTGAGAGTCCTTTCCAAAACGGATGATAAAGGAACTACCCAGTTTTTTTATAAAGAAGGCGATAAACTGACTCCTATTTATGAGACTTTGGTAACAGAAAGTGCCTATATCTCAAACTGGAATGAAGATAATTCTAAATTCTATCTGGTAACCAACAAAGGGAATCTTGATAAATCTACCTTATTCCTGATGGATCCGAAAACCAAACAGATTACAAAAATAGAAAGTGACCCTAAAGATAAAGTAGATTTTGGAGGGCTGTTTCTGGACAGAAATACCAGAAAGATGATCTACACCTCTTACACCGGAGACAAAACAGAATACTACTGGAAAGACAAAACATGGGAGGACAATTATAAATTTCTGCAAAGTAAATTTCCTGGAAGAGAAGTTAATTTTTCAAGCTCTACCAAGGATTATTCTAAATTCTTAGTTGCTGTTGGAGGGGATAAATATGCTTCTGAAGCGTATTTTTTTGATGCAAAAACAAAACAGCTGATTTTCCAGTATACCCCAAGAACAGAATTAAAAAAGGTTGAAAAGTATCTGGCTGCAATGACTCCTATTTCTTATAAAAGCAGTGACGGACTTGAAATTCCGGCATATCTGACTCTACCTGTAGGTTCATCAGGCAAAAATGTTCCTGTCGTTGTTCTTGTTCATGGAGGTCCGAAGGGTCCAAGGGATTATTGGGGGTACAATTCAACGGTACAGTTTTTAGCCAACAGAGGATATGCAGTATTACAGCCTAACTTCAGAGCGAGTGGTGGTTATGGTAAAAAGTTCCAGAATGGCGGAGATCTTCAGTGGGGAAAACTGATGCAGGACGATATCACATGGGGTGTAAAATACCTGATTGATAAGGGAATTGCAGACAAAAACAAAGTAGTGATCATGGGAGGAAGCTATGGTGGATATGCAACACTGGCAGGTTTAGCCTTCACTCCGGATGTATATGCTGCGGGAGTAGATATTGTAGGACCAAGCAACCTCTTTACTTTATTGGATTCTGTACCTGCTTACTGGGAAGCGGCACGTGCTTTCCTGTACGGAATGGTAGGTGATCCTAAAACCGAAGAAGGTAAAAAACGTATGCATGATGCCAGCCCTTTATTCAGTGTGGATAAAATCAACAAACCATTATTGATTGTTCAGGGAGCTAATGATCCAAGAGTGAAGCAGGCTGAAGCAGATCAGATTGTCATTGCGCTTCGTGATAAGGGTAAAAAGGTAAATTACATTCTTGCTGATGATGAAGGCCATGGATTCCGTAAGCCGGTTAACAGCATGGCAATGTATGCTGAAACGGAGAAATTCCTTGCTGAAGTAATCGGAGGTAGATATCAGAAAGAAATGCCTGAAAATGTGGCAAAACGTCTGAAGGAAATGACCGTTGATATTTCAAAGGTGACTTACACACCCAAAAGCGAAAAAACTGCAGGAGCTTCTAAATAAAGCTGCTGTATAAATAAAACAAAGCCATCTCATTTTTACGAGATGGCTTTTATTTTTTAAGTCCTTATCTTTCATTTTCAACCTGCATTTGCTCTACCCAACGGACCATTTCTTCTATCTGTTTTTCGGAAAGTTTAGCTTCCGGATGAAGATAAGTATAAGAGGTAAGCGGCATTTTCTTCTGTTGTATCTGATGAGCAATAGATTCTAATTTATTGGCCTGTTTACGGCGGCTGTAACTACCCCATTCATTAAAATTCAATTCTTCTTTTCCTTTTTTAATATGTTTTTCAAGATAATAACTTAAAGGCTGTATATAGGAATAAAACGGATAATGAGTAGAATTGCTATGACAATCATAACAGGAATTTGTAAGAACAGATTGCACATTCTCAGGAAGTTTGTACACCTTTGAAATATCTGTTGAAGGAACCTGCCCGTAATCAATATTACGGGCAGACTGAATGATCTGAATAAGTAAAAAAATTAGAACAAACCCTAACAATATGTTTTTTATGTGCCGGTTCATCACTTTTTACAATTTTAAAATACTTTTTTTATAGATCCACAGTTGATCATTTTTTGCCCTTCATACGGATTGATGATCTCTTCCGACTCACTGATCCAGGTTCCTCCTTTTCCATTATTGTACATTGGACAAAAGTCCTGGTATAATTTTAATCCGTCGGTTCCTTTTTCTTTGATTAAATCGGCAATATCATTACTCAGGGACAGCAGATGTTCTCTCTGATGGGCTATATCGTCAGATTTTTCACCTATATGTTCTGCATTCTCTGCTGCACTTTCCAAAATATCTTTTACTTCAGAATTTAGCTTACTTCCATCCTGTTTTTTTAAGATAGAATACAGTTTTTTAGCTTCTAATGAGGCTGTTTTAGAATCATCCTTTGTTAAAGCATTTTTTAAAGGCAGATACCCCTCCACAATTTGCTTTATTGAAAATACTGAAGAAACTGTTGATTTTTTTATATCTTTTTCAGAATCATTCTCTGTTTTTAGTGGTACAGCTTCTACAGACTGCTCTTCCTGCGTTTTAAGATAAGTTTCTGCTGCCTTTTTTGAGGAACTGTTTTTATTACACGAGTATAAAAGAACTCCTACTAAAAGAACGGTTAATATGTTTTTCATTTTTTTTTAATTAATTTTATAAAATTCTATTGTGTATCAGTAGGTTAAAGTAACACCTGCACCCCAGCCCATTTCATTATCATAGTTTCCGGAAACGGATAACCATTTTTGAAGAATATATCTCATTCCTGTTGAGAATTCCCCATCAGAATTGACACTGAAATTTCCTCTCAGTCTTCTGGAAAGTGGAATATCCTCACGGCTCAGCTCCAATAATACTTTTCCGTTTTGGTCCACACTTGCATCAGCGGTAATCAACATGGGAAGTACATACTGCATACCTATCATGAATGCAAATTTGTTTTTGGAAGCTTTCTGCTGTCCGAACCAGGTTTTTTTACCATGAAAATCCATACCCATATCCTCTGTCATCTGTCTTTCCATGATCTCATGATTTTTTTGAACTCTGACTCCTGCATAAGGAAGCGCCCATTGGAATTTTCCTAAGAAGCGTCCTACTTTTGCACTTCCTTCAAAATGATCAAAATTCCAGTTGGAATGAAACTCGTTAAGGTTTGCCCATCTCGGTCCGAACATTGTCATTGTTTCTGCATGAATTTTATTGCTTGCTATATCCAGCATCGCCATAGAACTGGTCATTGTATTATCCTGTATAAAATTTTTCCAGGCTAATTTTCTGTTCGGAAGCTGTGGATTCGGTTTTGAATTTTCATAACTGAAAACTCTTCCCATTCCTGCCATCATATGATATAAAATATGACAGTGGAAAAACCAGTCTCCATCCTGATTGGCAGCAAACTCTATTGTTACGGTTTCCATCGGCATGATATCTACCACATTTTTCAATGGAGAATACTCTCCTTTTGAATTGATTAATCTGAAATCATGCCCGTGAAGGTGCATCGGGTGGCGCATCATAGAATTATTATACATTTTAATTCTAAGAATTTCTCCCTTTTTTATCAGTATTTTATCTGTTTCTGTAACAGTTTTGTTGTCCAGCGTCCACAGATAATGGTTCATATTTCCTTCCAGTGTAAATTTCATTTCACGAATGGTATCCGTAGGAAGAATAGTTTTTTCAGGAGATTTTAAAATATTGTAAGACAATCTCTTGATTGTTTTTTCTTCCTTCATCTCCATTTCTGAGTGTTGAGAGTGATCTTCTTTTTTATCTTCCTTTGTCTTCATTCCCATCATCTCATTGATATGTTTCGCTGTAGTTTTTCTTTGATTTTCAGATAATTCCGGGTACATCACTTCATTCATATCCATCATCTGATTTCCCATCGTCATATTCATCGGTTTCATATTTCCGCTCATCTCCATCATTCCGTTCATCATTTTCATTCCTTCAAAAAGCATCAGCCTTGGAAGATTGGGTGCTTCAATTTTTTCACCTGAACCCAGCCAAAGGGAAGCATGTCCTATTCTATCTTCAGAAGTCGCTCTGAATTCAAAGCTTTTATTCTCAGGAATGGTAACTTCAATGTCATACGTTTCGGAAACCCCAACAATCAGACGGTCAACTTCTACCGGGACAACATCATTTCCGTCATTTCCAACTACTTTTATCTTTCCTCCACCATAATTCAGCCAGAAATAGGTGGATGAACCTCCATTGGCGACTCTCAATCTTACTTTATCACCAGCTTTTAGATTAGAATAATCAGAACTGGGAGTACCATTAATCAGAAATTTATCATAATAGACATCACTTACATCCATGGCTTCCATTCTTTTCCATTCATTCAATGCTTTTGTCCCGAAGTTTCCGGACTTGATGGCTTCCCAATAACTCTGTACTGCATTTTTCTTTACCGCATACCAGTCTGTATTGGCCATATGAAGTCGTCTTGCAATCTGCATGGGATCATCATCACTCCAATCGCCCAGCAAAACAGGAATTTCCGCATTGTATTCTGTTTTAGGCTCACCTTCTCTTTTATTGAAAACCAGTATTCCATTCATTCCTATCTGCTCCTGAAGGGCTTCATGGGAATGATACCAATACGTTCCGTTTTGGGAAACTCTGAATTTGTATAAGTGGGTTTCTCCCGGTGTCACAGGTTTTGTAGTAAGATAGGGAACTCCATCATGCTCATTGGGCAGAATTACTCCATGCCAGTGCAATCCTGTATTTTCTTTAAGCATATTGTGCAGGTAAATCTCGGCAGTATCTCCTTCTGTGAAATATAAAGTAGGAGCCTGAAGTTTCCCGTTGATCGCAATAGCTCTCCTGCTTTTTCCAGTGAAATTGACAATGGTATCTTTTACATACAGATCATAACGAACTGTTTTCCCACCAAAAGTAATTCTTCCGTTTTCAGAATTACGTTTTAAAATAGATTTCTCCTCTTTCGGATTTTCTGCCTGTACATGAGAATGATCTTCCTTTTCAACCAGATCCATCCCACATTTAGGACATTTTCCCGGCTTATCGGAAACTACTTCAGGATGCATCGGACAGGTATAAGTAGTTTGAGCTTGAGTTAAAACCTGGGTTTTAGCTGGTGATAGAGCTTTTTTCTCTGGCTGAACAGAAGGCTTTATTACTTTTGCTTTCTCAGCCTTATTGGTTTCCTTTGTTTTACTTGCCTTTTTAAGGTCTCCATTTCTCTCAACTTTTACCTTATTTATTTTTGTTTCTGCAGGCTTTGTCTTCGTTTCTGTTTTAAGTATAGGTTTCGCATAAGGCTTTACAACGACCGTCTTTTTAACCAGAGTCATTCCGCATTTCGGGCAGTCTCCAGGTTTTGAGGACACCACTTCAGGGTGCATCGGACAGGTATAATATGTTTTTGTAGTTTGTGCGAAAGTAAAAACAGAGAATAAAAGCACCAGAAACATTATCAGTTTTTTCATAATATTTCAAAGTTTTAGAAGCCGTACAACTTAAAGTTAATTATAACTTAAGATATACAACTTATTATTTTAAAGAATAATAGACTAATTATTTAATCTCTGACTTTACACTTCCGCATGAAAGCATAGACTTCCCGTAGTATGGATTAAGGATCTGTTTTTCGTCGCTCAGCCAGCTTCCGTCAGCCATTGGGCAATATTGTACATAGACTGGTTTTTCAGAAAGTTTGAACTGCTTGGTCAAAGCGATCATATTATCTGAAAGATTGAAAAAAGTTTCTCTTTGGGCAGCAACGTTTCTTGCTTCAGAAATAGCAGATGCATCTTTTCTCAGAACATTCAGGTTACCTTCTGAAACCATTTTATAATCAATGGTTGAAGCTGTTTTAATGAATTCTGTTGCGGCTTTTGATGTTTTGTCAGCATCATCTGAAGCTAACGCTGATTTGATTGCGATATAGTTCTGATACAGCTTAGAAACCTGAGCATCCTTTTTAGATTGTGCTGATAATGAAATGATTGAGAATAAAGATAAGGCTGCTGTGATGATATATTTTTTCATTGTTTTAAATTTTAGAATTAATTTTTAATAAAGAATAATGGTGACGCATCAGAAATATGCGTCAGAACATGTCGCCAGTAGCTGTATACGGTAATGATACAGAAAACGACAGACGGATTCTAAATTCTAAAATTACAATGATTGATGTAGATAGGAACCGGCCGGTATTCTGGTGGTCCATTAATCTGAATTTGAGTATACTTGGTTACTGAAAAAGACTTGTCAACAACAGCAAACTGATGTTTCACCGGGACTTCTGAAATTGAACTTAAAAAATCGATGTTCAGAAGATCAGACTTCTGGGAATCATCTACTTTTACTACTTTGATCTCTGTTTTGCAGCATCCTTTTTTGTCTTTAACACCGCATTTAGCACAGATACCATCAGTTTTCTGGCTTACAGAAACAAATTCCTTCATGCAATAATGAATGCTAAAAGCTGCTCCGGAAGAAAATCCGAAGTAGAAAATAGAAAACAATATGGCAAGAATCTTTTTCATTGATAAGACAAAATTAAAAATATCTTTGAGACCATTGTTATAAAATTTGGTAATGTTGTTATAAAATTCGGGCAAAATAAAAAGCTTCCGAATTTTTCCGAAAGCTTTTATTTATTTTTTGAGAGATTAAAGTCAACCTCAACCTCTAATTTTTACAGTTTGAACTCCAGTTTCACATTGAAGAAACGTCCTGTAAGACGTACCGGAACCGGATACATATAATTGCTGTTATAATCGGTGATCCATTGGTTCGCTACCGTGTTGTTGATGTTGAATGCGTTGAAAACCTGAACTCCTAATGTCAGTTCTTCAAAATTACCCCAGAAACCAGATCTCTTATTCTTTTCTTTCGGATCGATAAATACTTTTGTCAATCCTAAGTCTACTCTTTTATAGGCAGGAAGAGTCTGCTGATAATTATAAGCAGAACCAAAATCCGGCTGCCCGTTACTGTTGAATAGTACAGGAGCTCCTGTAGGCAATCCCATAGCATAGACCAAAGTAAGATTCACGCGCATAGACGGAAAGCTTGGCATATAATCCTGATAGAACATGGCAAATCTCAATCTCTGATCTGTAGGTCTCGGAATATCTCCCCTTCCATCAATATTTTCATATACTCTGGCATAACTTGCAGACAGCCAAGAATCTACACCAGGCACAAATTCTCCGAATAATCTGGTATCAATACCATACGCATATCCTTTGGAATTATTCTGCCCGGAATAACGGATCCTCACATTATCCATATAATACGGAATCAGATTATCCATTTTCTTATAGTAAAGCTCTGTTGTAAGCTTAAATGGTCTGTCATACATCTGGAACTCATAATCGTTGGCAAGAATTACCTGGATAGAGCGCTGTGACTTTATATTAGAATTAAAATTACCGTCTAAATCTTTAATTTCTTTATAGAAAGGAGACTGATAATAGATACCTCCTGAAATTTTGAACAACATATCACTGTCCCAATCAGGCTTTATCGCAAACTGGACTCTTGGAGAGAATATTGTTTCTTTATTGAAACTCCAGTTGGCAACACGTACTCCGGCATTTACAAACACTTTGCTCGCTCCCCAGTAGAATTTCTGCGAATACTGTGCATAGGCTGAAAGTCTTGTAGGTTCAATATTGTTTTGTCCGGCAATATAATAAGCAAGCTTAAGATCTCCTGTAGTTCCGGTTCTGGGATCAATAATTTCCGGTCTTGGAATACTATATCCTGCGGAATCTACCAATTTCCATTCGTTGGTAAAATCTTTCAGGTTTTCTTTCTCATATTTAAATCCAACTTCAAAGTCGGTATTTACATTAGGAGAAAATTTGGCTCTGAACTGTGTTCCGTATGTTCTTACAAATAAATCATTTCTTGCATGTTCTATCTGTCCGCCAACATCGAAAGATGTCACAGGCTGCTGTGTTACCGGATCAAATGTCTGAAGCTCATATGCTGACTGTATTGTATAATATTCTCTTTCTCTGTTCTGATAGGCAAAGGCATCCAAAGTAAGCTTCCATTTGTCGGTCGGCTTATAATTCATGGAGAATGTACCCATCATATTTTTATACTGGTCATTTTCTTTACCAGCATATCCTATATTTACTGTAATAGGCTGTTGAAGGCTTCCGAAAGTAACACTTTTTGCTTTAGGAATCATTTCGTAATCATTCTTGGAATAATATCCGATGAATGACACAGAGAATTTATCACTGACATGATAATTCAGATAAGACTGGAAATCCCAATACGTAGGGTTAAAGTCTGTATCTTCCTTCAAGGTATTAAGAACAAGATTGGTATTTCTGTATCGTCCGGAAAATAAAGCTGTAAATTTTTTATTTTTTGAAGCCAGCCCTGTTGTCAGCCTGCCTCCTATTAAACTAGCCTCTCCTGAAACTTCAAATTTTTCAGGTTCACGATAATAGATATTCAAAGCGGAAGACATTTTATCACCATACTTGGCTTCAAATCCTCCTGCAGAGAAATTCACTGCAGAAACCATATCCGGATTGATGATACTCATCCCTTCCTGTTGTGAGTTTCTGATCAGGAAAGGTCTGTAGATCTCAATATCATTGATGTAGATAAGATTTTCATCATAGTTTCCACCACGAACCATATATTGGGAAGACAGCTCGGTATTGGAGTTTACGGAAGGAAGTGTCTTAAGCAATCCTTCAATTCCACCGTTGATAGAAGCTACAGATTTTGCTTCTTTTGCTGAAATTCTCACATTGGTAAGGTCGTTGGTTCTTCCTGTTGTTTTTTTCTGGAAGACAACTTCCTCTATATCGGTCACTTTAGTGGTCGCTGTATCCTTTTTTCTTTGTTGTGAGAAAATCAGAAACGGGACCATAAGGCTTAGCGGTAAAACTAGTTTTTTCAAAAGAAATGTTTTAGAATTTCTAAAATTAATGTTTTTTTAACAATTACAAAATCGATTCTCTAATTCTTGTTAGTTTTTGTAACAAATCTTCTAATAAATCTAATCTTAACATGTTGGCACCATCAGACAATGCTGTTTCCGGTGTAGGGTGTGTTTCTATGAAAATTCCGTCTGCTCCTACTGCAATTCCTGCTTTGGCAACGGTTTCGATAAGGTCCGGTCTTCCACCTGTAACCCCTGAATTCTGGTTAGGCTGCTGCAGAGAGTGTGTAACATCTAAAATAACGGGAGCATATTCTCTCATCGTAGGAATTCCTCTGTAATCCACGATAAGGTCTGTATATCCGAAAGAATTTCCTCTTTCAATGATCGCTACTTTCTGGTTATCAGAATCTGTTACTTTCTGAACAGCAAACTTCATGGCTTCCGGTGAAAGGAACTGTCCTTTTTTCAGGGTAACACATTTTCCTGTTTTCGCTGCTGCGATTAATAAATCAGTCTGACGAACAAGGAATGCGGGAATCTGCAGAACATCTACATACTGTGCTGCCAGAGCTGCGTGTTCATTTTCATGAATATCTGTTGTCGTAGGAATGTTAAATGTCTCTCCTACTTTTTTTAGAATTTCCAGTGATTTTTCCTCTCCAATAGTTGTGAAAGAATCTACACGGCTTCTGTTGGCCTTTTTGAAGCTTCCTTTAAAAATATAAGGAATATTATATTTATCCGTGATATTGATTACTTTTTCAGCAATTCTTAGTGCCATATCTTCCCCCTCAATAATACAAGGTCCGGCAATAAGGAAAAAGTTCTTTGAATCTTTGTGCGAAATATTATCTAAATACTGAATCATTTTATTGTAATTAAAAAGTTCAGTAAAAATACTGAGAAAGTTTCACAAATGGAAATTATTTGGTACTAAGAGTAATTAAAGATATCCTGCATCAATGCTGCAAAGAAAACTGTAATCAAAAATGAAGCAAGGAAAAAAGCAATGATATAAAAAGGATATTTATTGATTTTAAACACTTTCCTTAATAATAAATGTATTCCAAAAAGCAAAGTATAATACCCGGTGAGTGTAATGAAACCTTCCAATACACTTGCTGAATAATTAAGTGAAACCACTAACGAAATAATAGAAATAAGGATAAAGAAAAGGATAAAAAGCTTAAAAATCTTTGAGGGATTCTTAAAAACGTAATAATAGAAATTAGCAATTGCGAACATCACTATTAGATAAATCAACAACCCAGGCATCAGAACTTTTTCAAAACCTTCTCAAACGTATTCACATTTCTGCTGGTAAACTGATCTTTAAGGTTTTTTTTGCCCAGTACCTTTCCAAAGGTAGAGTCCAAAGTATTGCCTTTCGGAACCTGCCAGTAAAATATATCATTGACAATTTCCGCCTTCTCATTTTCCACCTGAGCAGCTTTTTGAAATTCTTCCATCAGAACTTTTTCAATACCCGGAATCCCAACAAAACCATAAATATGAAGTTCTTCATTCTTTTCAAAAGGTATACTCTTCCAGAAAACCTCAGTCTCTTCCTGAGATTTTACAAACAAAAATGCTTCATAAGAAAAATAATCTGACATTGCCTTTTCCAGAATCACCTTTAAATCCTGAGTATTTTTATCCGAAGAAAATACAATATTTCCGGAAGCCAATATTGAAACCACATCAGTCATTCCGGCATCTTTAAAGACATGGCAGACATCCGCCATTTTCATATTGGTTCCTTTTACGTTGACGCCACGGAGAAAAGCACAGTATTTCATTTTTGCAGGGTTTAGATGATAGGTTGCAAGGTTTGGAGTAAAAGAGTTAAGGGAGCTCCTTATTTTTTAAATGCTTAAATATTTTAATCAACTCTAATGTACAAATTATAGTCTGTACCGGAAGGTTTCAGGTTGTAAATTTTCTCTAAAATTTTATTGTCACTTCTCAGATGATCTTTCACTCTGAATTCTTTCAGAAGCTTATAATGAGTTTTATAGTACTCTGAATTTGTATTGTTCCCGTCATATAGATTTTGGTAAGAAAGAAGGTATTTCGGTTTTCTTGTCTTTACCGTATTGATCCAGTAATTTACTTTGTCTTTTTTAATTTCTGACTGAATCTGCTTATCTACCAATCCAACCTCATCAATCGTTTTTAATCCTGAAAAATAAGGTACATAACCAGCAGGTTCCAATAGTATCCACTGGTTTTTATCCTTTTCATATTGATTTAAAAAGATACCAATCGTTCTGCGGTAGTTCCACTCTCCGTTTCCGGTTGCAATACAGTGAACAGTCTGGAAAACAAGCATCGGAAAAATATAAAATACAACAAGTAATGACAGCCATAAATTTCTCTTTTCTTTCTGTTCCAGTACAAAAATAAGAATAGGAACGAAAAGCAAAAGCTGAGGTACCCAGTAATACCAGTCGAACAAGCTTTTCTGAGAAATAAAAATAATCTGTTTTACCCATCCGAAAATGAAGATCATCCATAAGAAGTAGTTTCTCTTTTCTCTTTGTCTGATCAGATAAATGAAGCAAAGAAGTTCAAAAATCAATATTACAACTGTCATAGGATTGAAATCTCCGGGAACTTTCAGCATTCCCCAGAAGTTTCCGAAGCTCTTAAAAAAGTAGCCGATATGCTGCTGGATCGTAAAGTTCTCGCTATAAAGAAGTTTTTTTGCTGTAATGGTATTGTTAACCAATTCGCCAAAGTAAAACCAGTTGAAAGCAACCGTGGATAAAACACCCAGAATTCCGCCAAAAATATAGTTCCATCTGATTTTTCTGTTCCAGAACAGATCTACGAGAAATACAATTCCCAGGAATATCACAGTATCAATTCTTGTAAACATAATTAACACCGGAAGAAGTGTCAGCATCCATTTTTTCCCTTTATGGAAACCATAATACAACAATGCCATCTCGAGGAAAAACAGGATTCCATATTCCATTCCGAGAATTGAAATTTTAATGGCCGGAGGTAAAATGCCGATCAAAAATATAAAGATTGCCTTATGCCATGGGTTTTTAAGAACCAAATGGGAAAGAAGCAACGTTCCTATCGTAAACAATATAGAATTGAATATTAAAAGAGGTTCAATAAAGTTTTCTTTTCCAAAAACAAGATTGAAAAGGTAAGATACAAAAACATAAAAATGGGTAGTAGATGCAGAAATTTTGGCATCACCATTGAAACCGATTACTCCGTAATCCAGTAGATTCTGGGCCACTCTCCAGGTAATAAACGCATCTTCCTGGATATAATGTGTCAGTAAAAAAAGAAGTTTAAAAGCAACTGTAGCAATTACGGCATAGATAGGGAACCTGCTATTTTTTGTTTCAGCCATTATGTATTTTTAATTTCACAAATATAATCTTAATATTCAGGAATCCCAATAATAAAAAACGGGACCGAAGTCCCGTTTTAAAGTATGTTATTTAGTTGCTTTGATAATTGCTGTCGTTATCTGATTTTCTTTTTCTTTTGAATACGTAGAATCATATGGTTCCATCACATCAAATAAGTACTGATAGAATGGCGTGATCTGCTGAACATTTTCAGACTCTTTCATCGCCTTTTCTTTGCCCATTTCCTGAAGATCTTTGACAAATACATTGAACTTCTTGTCAATAGGCTCTATAGATTTTACCAGATAAGCATATGCTTTTTCTTTCTGCCCGATCTTCGTGTAAGCATCCGTTACAGCAGCTACTACAAGAGAATATTCCATAGGTTTTGTTCTCATTTGTCTTCTCAGGTAGCTTTGATCTGCTTTGGAAAGGCTTAAATAATAATCGTATTCTTCAAAGATTCCTTTTTTAAGAACCTCAGCAAGTTGAAGACCTTTCTGCTCCTGTCCTGCAATAATATATCCTGATACAATTGAGCTTAATGAACGAGGGTCGTTATATTTCTCAGCAGGAATTTCTTTTGCTGCAAGATCCAGAATTTCTAATGCTTTAGCTTTCTGTCCGTTTAATGCAAGTGCAGCAGCAGCTCTGCTCGCCGACATTCTATAGCTGATAATATTGGAAGTCGCTGTTTCATCAAAGTGAGCATTTAAGTTTTTGAAGTTCCCCCATCTGAAGCTTTTCACTACGTTATAAAGAGAATTAGCATCTACTCTTCCCATGTCTCCATCAGCTGTAGGAGGTGTTTGGATGGGAATTAATCTGTAGCTGAATCCGTCAAACTGAAGATAATCGTTCAGATAGAAAATATTCTCACTGTCATAGATACCTCCTGATGAGAAGTTGATTGGACGTTTCCAATCAAAGTTTGCCAAAAGATCCATCAAAATAAGGTTGTTCTTATATAATGTATTTCCTTTGTAAGTAATCATGATCTGATTCGCAACATTTGGAAGATCTTCTTTGTTGATGATTCCTGCTTTTAAAGCATTTTCTTTATTTACCGGAAGAATAAATTTATTTACCGGAAGAATATTATACTTTTCAAATTTCTCTTCCCCAAAATACATTTTCAACAATTCGTCTTTCTCAGGAGATTTGAATTTAATGAAATTGATTGCTTCTTTCAATGTTAAAGAATCCTGAGTAAGATACTTTCTGAAAGACTGGAATTCTGTCTCAGGAGCTCCCTGCTCTTTCAACATAGAGAAAACACCTTCCCAATCTTCTTTCTTCATCATATAGATCTGGTCATTTACACCGTCTCTGTAATCTTCGTGGGTCAGCTGGCTAGGGATTCCCATAGCGTTATAAGTTCTTCTTTTTATCTGATCAAGGTTCCATGGAGTTGAAGCAAGGGTAAAGTTCACTACCTTCACATCATCTCTGAATCTTTCTGTTTCCTGGATCGCCCAAACCGGATAAGTATCGTTATCTCCGTAAACGAAAAGAATATCGTTTTTCGGTAATGATTTTAAAACTGAATACGCGTAATCATACGCTGTATATCTGTTGCTTCTGTCATGAACATTGTAGTTCTGGAAGCCCATCATGAAAGGTACACCTAATAAAACCACTCCTAAAGCAATATTAGCTCCGTTTGATTTTATTTTAGACTGCAGGAACCATAGAATTGCTCCTGCTCCCATACCAATCCATATTGCAAATGCGTAGAATGAACCTACCATTGCATAATCTCTTTCTCTCGGTTCAAAAGGTTTTACTCCTGTATAGAAAACAATCCCGACACTTGTTAAAATAAATAAAGATAACAGTGCATAGAATCTTCCGAAGTCTCTGTTTAATTGGAAAAAGAATCCAATAAGACCTAAAATTAACGGAAGGAAGAAGAATTTTACCGTACTTTCATTTTTGAATTTAGCAGGCATTTTATCCTGGTTTCCTACAGTTACATTATCTATAAAAGGAATTCCTGAAATCCAGTTTCCTTTTGTGCTTTCCATGTTTCCTTCAAGATCATTCTGTCTTCCTACATAGTTCCACATCAGGTATCTTACAAAGTAATATCCATTTTGAAAAGAAATAAAATACTCCATATTCTGAAGGAATGAAGGCTTCTGAACATTGATAAGGTTATAAGGTTTTACTTTCAGATAATCTGCAGCAGTAATTGACTTGTCTTCATATTTTGCTCTCAGCTCGTCAAAGATCTGCTTGGCCTGTGGATTATCTGCCACATCTTCATTAGCATAATTAAATGTAAAATCAGGCGCACCATACATTGAAATATAGTTAGCCATTACATCCTTATCCTCATTAAACATTCTCGGCATTAAGCTTACCTGAGATTTATTGAAGACATAATTGAAACGGTCTCCGGTCTTTCTGTACGTTCCGGTTTTTTCATCTTTTTCGTAGATCTCTCCGGTTTTTTGTGTCTTAAAGCTTCCGTCTTCGTTTTTCTCAATTCCGTTAGCATCAAGGAATGCTGTATAGTTTTGTCCGTAGATTGTAGGCCAGTCACCATACTGCTCTCTGTTATAATAATCCAGCATACCAATTGCAGTATCCGGATCATTAAGGTTCATCGGTGGATTAGCATTGGCTCTGATAGGAATAACCATCCAGCAAGAGAATCCGATCATCATGAAAACTACTGATAAAGCTGCAGTCTGGTAGATGTTTTTCTTTGCTTTCTTTGCATATTTGATTAAGAAATAGCAAATCGCTACCATTAAAACAAAAGCGGCAATCGTTCCTGAGTGGAAAGGAAGTCCAAGACCATTCACAAAGAAAATCTCAAGTCTTCCGAACATTGTCATAATCAAAGGGAAGATAATTTTGAAAACAATAATCAAAATCCCCAATGTAATAAGGTTTGCCCAGATAAAATTTTTCCAGGTAAACTTGTAGTTTCTTGCATAATATACCAGACATACTGCAGGAATTGCCAGCATACCCATCATATGCACCCCTACAGAAAGTCCTAAAACGAAGAAAATAAGAATAATCCATCTTTCACTGTCTCCCGCTTTGTACTCATTTTCCCATTTAGTGATCAACCAGACCAAAAGCGCGATAAACATAGAAGCCATAGAGTAAACCTCTCCCTCTACTGCTGAGAACCAGAATGTATCTGAAAAGGTAAAGCAAAGTGCTCCTACCGCTCCGGCAAATAAAATAGAGATTTCCTGATGTTTTGTAATTTCTTCAAAATCTTTGTTCAGAAGTCTTCTCACAAAATGTGTGATCGTCCAGAACAAAAATAAAATAGTCAGCGCACTGAACAATGCAGACATCGCGTTGATCACGATAGAATAATTTTCGCCCTTCCCTAATGCAAAAATGGCTGCCACGGCACCCACTATCTGGAATAAAGCTGCTCCGGGAGCGTGCGTTACTTCAAGTTTTACTGCAGAAGAAATGTACTCGCCACAATCCCAAAAACTGAAATTGGGTTCTATGGTGGACAAGTACGTGAAAAACGCAATGACGAAAATCACCCATCCTGAAACGGTGTTCCATTGCCTAAAAGTCCAATTTTTCATAGTATTAAATCAATTATGCGAAAATAAGGCTTTTATCTTATTTTATGCGGGTTTTAACAAAATTTAAAAATTTTGGCGTAGTATTTGCGATTATAGACGTGTCAAAACTGTAAATAAGAAAATGACTTTTTACAAAACTATGCCCTAGAAACCAAACAAAAGTTTAGTAATTATTTATTTTTTTGTATTTTTGCAGTCAGATTTTTATTGAAAATAACAAATAATGAGTAATGTTTACGATAATATTCTTGGCCTAATAGGACATACTCCGATGGTGAAGCTAAATACTGTTACAAAAGATATTCCAGCAACCGTTTACGCCAAGTTAGAATCATATAATCCTGGACATTCCACCAAAGACCGAATCGCACTTCACATTATAGAGAACGCAGAGAAAAAAGGCCTTTTAAAAGAAGATTCTGTAGTTGTAGAAACTACATCAGGCAATACTGGGTTTTCTATTGCGATGGTATGTATCATTAAGGGATATAAGTGTATTCTTGCAGTAAGTGATAAAACAAAACCTGAGAAAATTGCTTATCTGAAAGCATTGGGTGCTACGGTGTATATATGCCCAGCCAATGTACCTGCAGATGATCCGAGATCATACTATGAAGTTGCTAAAAGAATTGCCCAGGAGACTCCTAATTCTATTTACATCAATCAATATTTTAACGAGCTTAATATTGATGCGCACTATCAGACGACGGGTCCAGAGATCTGGGAACAGACAGAAGGTAAGATCACTCACCTTTTTGCCTGTACAGGAACTGGTGGTACACTATCCGGTTCTGCCAAGTTTTTGAAGGAAAAAAATCCGGATATCAAGATCATTGGTGTGGATGCAGATGGTTCTATATTGAAGAGCTATCACGAGACAGGAGAAATCCATAAAGAAGATGTACATCCTTATCAGATTGAGGGAATGGGTAAAAACCTGATCCCTGCTGCCCTGCTTTTCGACAAGGTAGATGAGTTTGTAAGGGTAAATGATGAAATGTCCGCGTACAGAACCCGCGAAATTGCTTTGAAAGAAGCCATTATGGGAGGTTATACTACCGGAGCAGTAACGCAGGGTCTGATACAGTATGCCCAGTCTCATGAGCTTACAGAGAATGACCTGATTGTTTTAATATATCCTGACCACGGTTCCAGATACATCACTAAAGTATACAGTGATCAATGGATGGCCGAACAGGGATTTGTCAACAACTGTGTTCACAATTATGACGAAGTTTTCAAAACGGAGTTTATCAAATAAAAACGAATAAAATCAAAATACAAATAAAGCCTTTTGCGTGTTCTGACAAAAAAGGCTTTATTACTTAAAAATTACGATACAATGTTGGATATTTTTGAAAGAATAAAAGAAAATCCAGGACCACTTGGACAATTTGCAGATTATGGTGAAGGCTATTTTATTTTCCCAAGATTAGAGGGACCTATTGGCCCTAGAATGCAATTTCAGGGTAGAGAAGTAATTTTCTGGAGTGCCAATGACTATTTAGGATTGTGTAATCATCCTGAAGTAATAGAAGCGGATGCAAAAGCGGCGGCAGAATACGGAATGTTCTATCCAATGGGAGCAAGAGCAATGTCTGGTGAAACAGATCAGCATCTTCAGCTGGAAAGAGAATTGGCAGACTTCGTACAAAAAGAATCAGCATACTTATTGAATTTTGGCTACCAGGGAATGGTTTCTACCATTGATGCTTTGGTGAGCAGAAATGATGTAATTGTTTATGATATGGATTCTCATGCCTGCATCGTGGATGGAGTAAGACTTCATGCCGGTAAAAGATTTACCTACAAGCACAACGATATGGAGAGCCTTGAGAAAAACCTTCAGAGAGCAACTAAGGTGGCTGAAGAAACAGGAGGAGGTATTCTTGTGATTACAGAAGGAGTTTTCGGGATGAGAGGCCAGCAGGGAAAAATCAAAGAGATTTGTGATCTTAAATCAAAATATCAGTTCAGACTATTGGTAGATGATGCACACGGTTTCGGAACACTTGGTAAAACGGGTGCCGGTGTGGGTGAAGAGCAAGACTGTAATGATCAGATTGATGTGTACTTCTCTACGTTTGCTAAATCAATGGCAGGTTTCGGAGCATTCCTTGCAGGTGATAAAGAAATCATCAGATATCTGAAATTCAACCTGAGATCACAAATCTTTGCAAAATCTCTTACAATGCCAATGGTAATCGGAGGATTGAAAAGATTGGAACTGTTGAGATCAAAGCCTGAGATCAAAGCTAAACTTTGGGAGAATGTTTACAAACTGCAAAACGGACTTAAAGAAAGAGGATTCAACATTGGAGATACCAACACTTGTGTAACTCCGGTAATGATGCAGGGAACTCCGGTAGAAGCAACTCTATTAGTAAAAGACTTAAGAGAGAATTACGGTATCTTCACATCAGTGGTGGTATATCCGGTGATTCCGAAGGGAATGATTCTTTTAAGATTAATTCCTACCGCTTCTCATACAGATGCAGAGATTAACGAAACTCTGGCCGCATTTGAAGCGATTCATGATAAATTAGTAAGTGGTTACTATAAAGAGCAGGAACAAAAATTACTGCAGGAACAAGGATTAAGTTTTAAACCGATTTAATTTTAAAATAATAAAAACCACTGATTGATTCAGTGGTTTTTTATTTAATACCGATAACAATACATGAAACTTAGAGGTTACGCATTGGGGATTCTGTCAGCTGTTTCATATGGGCTGATTCCGATTTTCATCCTGCCTATCAAGCAGGTACATTTTTCAATGGATATTACATTGTTTTATAGATTTTTCTTTTCAGCTTTGATGGTGGGAGGATATCTGCTGTATTCCAGAGAGAGTTTTAAAATCAATAAAAAAGAAGCATTAATTCTGGCAGTGCTTGGGACCTGTTATGCTCTTTCTTCGGATTTTTTGTTTTTGGGTTATGATTTTCTTACTCCGGGAATTGCTTCCACCGTGTTGTTTATCTATCCGGTTATTGTAGCTTTGATCATGTTTTTCTTTTATAAGGAAAAACTTTCCAGATTATCTGTAGTTTCATTATTGTTTGCTTTTGCAGGGGTGATTGTTTTATGCTTAAAAGGAAACGGATTGGAAATTAATTTCACAGGTTTAGGAATCGTGATGCTGAGTTCTCTTTTTTATGCCCTTTATATGGTCATTGTGAACAAGGCAAACCTAAAGGTATCAGGATTTAAGCTTACTTTTTTTTCCATGTTTTTTACTTCGCTGTTTTTTATGACAAAGGCAGTTATGGGTCATGAATCATTTGCTATTCCTTCCATATCCATCTTTCTGAACTTTCTTGTTTTTGCATTTCTTACTACAGTGATCTCAAGTTTATGCCTAGTATATGCCATTAAACATATTGGTTCTACACCAGTGGCCATTTTAGGAGCATTAGAACCGGTAGTTGCGGTAATGGTAAGTGTATTGCTATTTCATGAAAAATTTACTACAAACCTGCTGATAGGAATCACTTTGATCCTTTTGGGAGTTACCCTGAATGTAATTAGTAGTCAAAAGAAGATAGAACATATCTAGAAATTAATATAAAAAATAATACAAAAAGCCGGGTTCTTAATGAATCCGGCTTTTTGTATACTTAAGCAAGTGTTTTCTATAATTTAGACTTCGCTTCTGAAAGGCTCACTGTTTTCCCCAATGCACCGAATTCATGCAAATCTCCAAAAACTTCAATACGAATAGACTGATCAATCCCTCCTACTTTTAAAGGATCAAATCCTGCATTTTCTATCACTTTTTCAATATCCTTGTCAATAGATGAATCATCTGAAGCATAAAACAATACTGCTTTTTCAGGATTTCCGTTGGATGCTCCGGCAAGATTTCCAGCCCCTAATGTTCCGAATGCTTTTACAAGCTTGGCTCCCTGGGGAAGTACAGATCTATTAAGCTCTCCAGCAGATTCTTTCTCTCCGATAATCTTTTTAAACCCTCCATTTCCATCTGGAGCAATAGGATTGGATACATCAACAATGATTTTATTTTTCAGCATATCCCCATAATCATTGAAAAATTCCTTAAAAGCCCCAAACCATATTGCAGGTATCACAATATCTGCCTCGTTGATTGCCTGATCAATATCCATACTTTGAGCAAAACCGTTGGATTGCTGAGCGAAGTCCGCAGAATCTTCATTATTTCTTGATGCTACAATCACCTCATGGCTGTTATTGATCAGATCACCTGCGATTGCTTTTCCAATATTCCCCAGACCGATAACGGCCACTTTTTTTAATGTTTCCATTTCTTTTGATTTTTAATTATTTATCTAGATCAAAATTAGGAGGAAAGTCATTCAAAAAAGGGCAAACTAGTTTAAGAAATAATCTTGATAAATGGTAAGGCGAAACATTAAACTAGTTTCATATAAACATCATTCTTGAGATTGAAACGTAATAAAATAAACGTTTTGGGCATGTGATGGTAGGCAAAACGAATACGAAACTTTCAACTATATCACAAAATTGTAACAACACACAATCGTGGATTGAAAAATTTCAGCCCCGCTGTTGCTAATCCTTATCAGCACAAGTATTATTCTTAGTTATTATTGTTAATAATTGGAGCGAGTTCTTTTTTTAATTCTTCAAACTGTTCTTTGCTCATCATCTCAATTTCCACTAGTTCTTTCGCTTCTTTTAATTTTGCAATCGCTTCATCTCTGGTCATTTTTTTATTTTTTAAAAGAATTTCACCAGACTCAATCCCTAATTCGGTATCCATTACACTTAAATATTTATTTATTCCAAAAGCTCTGCCATTTATTTCTCCCAGAACCATAACTACATACAGAGGTTTATTTTTACTGCCTCTATGATATGTTTTTATTTCATTGACAATAACTCTAGTATTTTTTAAACTGTTATCTGCCATATTCTGTGCATCACCACCCATAGCAGACATAATACTTCCAAATCCAGCTGGTCTTCCCATTTGTATAAATTCATACGTTTTTTTTGAAGTACTTCTTGATTGTGAAATACCCCCTCTTGCCTTATTTCCATAACTCCCTGAATAAGTTCTTGTATTCAGTTCTTCAGAGGTAGGAGATCCTAATATTAAAGTGTCCCCCACCTTCACACTATTTTTACTCGTTGTTATATATTCCTTAACCTGAGTGCCACTTTTAATAGTGTTAAAAAATTTAATATCCTGAGTGTTTTCGTATGTCAATAAATCAATATTTTCCTGAGCTTGAATATTAATTACTGATAAAAGAATAGTAAAAAAAGCAATTGTTTTTTTCATAATTGTTATTTAATATAGTTGTTTTACTTAATATTTCTACTAACCTGTAAATTTATGTATTACAGAATCAAAAGTCCCATCATCAGTCATCGATCTATTAATTCCAAGGGTTCTTACCTTTCACTTCTTTTTGATATTTAGAAAATATGATGAGATTCTTTAATTAAAATCATCAGTAATAATTAAAGAATAATTTCAGTAAATATCCTTCAAAAAACTATGAAATTGAAGTCCTATTAATTAGTAAATCAACTATGCTGTCGGCTATTTGCTCAAGTTGTCGTTGTATCAATTCTTCATTATCAGAATAAGGATTTGTTATTAAAAATCTTTCATTCCAGTCAAGCGAAGAGATTTGAGAGTTTGCAGTTCTATTGCTATCTATAGAATTTGTCCAAAAAAGCCCATTCACGTTATAAAACATATTTCTGCCATTTGTTATCATTTGTTGAATATCTGAAAGAACTAAATGCGAAGAAATAAAAGCAATATCTGCTGGATGAAAATGATTTTGAAAATAATTATCAACCGTTTCATAGTCGCCAATTTTTTCTTGATAACTTCTATTACCAAAAGAAATACTTTGATACTTTCTTTTTATTTCGGGATGGTTAATATCAAACAGTTTGTTTACTGGTAAACGTTCATAGCCTAAACCACAAAGTCGATCAATTAAAAGTTTCTGAAGTGTTGTCTTACCTGTTCTGTCATCTCCGATGATAATGAAAAGTTGTTTAGATTTTATGGTCATTATATTTAATTTTGTTAATTAATAGCTAAAAAAATAATGTTTTATTCCTAAATATCGGGTTCACCTATTTAATCGGACAATATTAATTATTTGTTTTAGACATTAATTATGGAAAACCGTAAATAATTCAAATCAATCCCTCTCATTAAGAGTTTGACCTCAACAAAAAATCCCGGATTAACGGGATTTTAATTTCTTATATTTAAATTTATTTTACCTCTACAGGAACTGAGATTTTATCCCAATCCATTGTGAATCCATTATTGTTTATTTTATAAACTAAAGTTTCCTGTGTTGCCGGTAAAGCCTTTGTTTTTACATCAACACGCAAAGCATCTTTTGCTTCTTCGTATTTATAAGCACCCCATTGTTTTGGCTCTTTGTTGAAAATGGCAGTCCAGGTTCCGGATGCCTTAGGAATTAAGAAAAAGCTGTATTTACCTGCAGGCAGTTTTTTACCCTGAACGGTAATATCTTTATCCGTTTCGAAAGTAGTTGCTTCATTGGCACCTGCACGCCAAACTTTATCATAAGCTTCTAAACCGCCCCAGATTGTACGTCCTTTAACAGAAGGACTGCTATAGGCAATGGTAATGGTTGCATCTTTAATTTTCCCTGTAGCAGTAGCCGGAGGGCTGGCAGGTTTTTTAGTTTCCTGTGCAAAGGCATTCACTGAAATCGTCATTGCAGCAAAAATCATGGTAGCAGACTTAATCATTGTATTCATAATATTTTGTTATTTGGTTATTTTCATTTATCCGTTTACGAATTTACTGCTTTTGGCTTATAAAACAATAACCCAATTGTCGAAAATATAATTACCGCAGCAGCCCCAATTACATTAAGCCAAAGGAAAGAAACGATATCAAACTGATAAACGGCAATGACGGCAATTTCTGATAAAATGGCAGCAATAAATACATTCGCACCATTGATTTTTTTATAGTAAAATGCGACAAGAAAAATCCCTAATATCGGGCCATAGAAAAGAGAGCCTAATACATTCACCGCTTCAATAAGGGAACCCATCTGCGTGGCAAACATGGCTACACCAATTGAGAAAATACCCCAGGCTAAAGTGTGCAGCCGGCTATACTTCAATTCGGTTTCCTGATCAGGAATTTCTTTGCTAAATATCAAATGAACATCTTTTAATGAGCAGGCGGCAAGAGAATTCAGCGCTGCAGAAATTGAACCCCAGCTGGCCAGAAAAATGACGGCAAACAGTAAGCCGATCATCCCTACAGGCAAGGTATTTTTTACGAAATACAGGAAAATATAATTGGTATCCGTTTTCTCCGCATTATAGTTTGAATTATTGATCGCTTCCTCTACCCTGCCGTGAAGCGCTTTTACCTGGGTTTGTGTGTTTTTAAAATCCTGAATTGTCTTTTTAAGTTGGGGAGAATGAGTTTCTTTCAACTTTAGAATTTCTTTAGATTCTGCATTAAATTTTATTTGTAAATCCTGATGCTCTTTTTCAAAAATCGCAGCCTGTTCAGGTTGTGATTCCTTTAAATATTGATAAGATCTTTCATTAAAATAAATCGGAGCCGGTTTCAGAGAAAAGAAAGCGAAAAGCAAAGCACCGATCAGGAGAATAGCAAACTGCATCGGAATCTTAACCAATCCGTTCAACAGCAAGCCCATTTTTGCATTGGTATTGTCTTTCGCGGTAATATATCTCCCAACCTGACTCTGGTCCGTACCGAAGTAAGAAAGTGCCAGAAAAAAACCGCCAATAATCCCGCTCCAAATATTGTACTTATCTTTCCAATCGAATTCTGTGGTGATTACATTGAGCTTTCCGGATTTTCCCGCCAGATAAAGCGCATCTTTAAAACCAATTCCATCCGGCATATTTTGAACAAGCAGAAAACCAGCAAAAGCCATGGTTCCCAGAATAATGAGAAACTGTAATTTTTGGGTGTGAGCAATCGCTTTTGCTCCGCCAATATAAGTGTAAATCAACAGAATACCGCCTGTTAAAACATTGGTTAAATAAATATTCCAGTTTAAAACGCTTGATAAGATGATACTCGGAGCATAAATGCTGATTCCTGTTGATAGGCCTCTGGAAAAAAGAAATAGCAGTGAAGTAAGTACCCTTGTTTTTTTATCAAAACGGTTTTCTAAATATTCATAGGCCGTATAAACATTTAAGCGCTGAAAAATCGGGATGAAAGTGATACAGATAACAATCATCGCCAAAGGCAGGCCAAAGTAATACTGAACGAAACGCATCCCGTCTGTATAAGCCTGGCCCGGTGCTGAAAGAAATGTAATGGCACTTGCCTGCGTAGCCATAATACCGATAAGCACAATGTACCAGGGCATTTTATTATCTGCTTTCAGGTAGGATTCGTTGCTTTTTTGGCCACGACCGATAAATACGCCGTAAACAACTACTACAACAAGTGTAAAAATGAGAACTGTCCAATCTATATTGCTCATGCCCAGAATTTAGTAAACAAATAATAAAATGCGATCTGGAATACTAATGCAGCTGCTAATAGTATGTACCAGGTATTCCAATTTTTAAGTTTCTTGTTCATCAGTTTTTCTGTGCAGATAAAAAGTTTAAAAATAAACGTGCCGCCCCAACATTTCCCGCAGGAAGCTGTCTGAAAAATGCCAACGGTGTATAAATAAAATTACCCTTTCCATATTTGGCATATAAAGTTGATCCCTGCAGAGGTTCCTCATCTGTATCGTGCATTTCAAAAAGCGGTTCATACGCTGCATCCCATTGAGCAGGGAAATAGGCACCACGCTCCTGTACCCAGCCTTTAAAATCATCCGCAGTAATTTTATTCGGAAAGTTCAGTACTTTATGATTGGGATTTAAAAACGTAACTGCAGCATTTTCTTCGGTAACCCGCTTATTGGCAATACTGAAATTGTAAATCCCCAATTTGTCAACAGTGGTATCCTGATTGGTGTTGTACTGCATCACCAGATTACCGCCAGCTTTTGCATAAGACCATAAAAAAGGCATCCAGCGACCCAGCTTTTTCTCTGTGTTATTGGCACGAACACCCATTACGATGGCATCATATTGTGACAGCTTGTTTTGACTGCCGCTTCCGCCGGATTCATTTACGCTGCCATAAAAATCTTCGTCCTTCAGGACATCTACCTGAATACCTGCTATACGCAGAAAATCAGGAATGAAATCACCAGCACCTTCTATATAACCCACTTTTTTAACCGCTGCCTGAATATCACCTTTCATTACGGTTACCGTTGCAGGCGCAAAATATTGCAAGGTGGGTAAATGCGGGTACTGAATTAATACTTGTTTTTTATTATAAGTTACTCCGTCTGCCACAAAATTTGCATCCAGTTGCAAACGATCCGAATGTATGGAGGCAAGCTTATTTTTAGGAATAATATATTCGATGGTAGTGTCTTTCCCTTTGAGCGAATTTACATCAGCACTTCCCAATCTCTCTCCGTTATACATCAGGTTGAGAATACCGTTGCTGTACTGTTTGTTAGAATTAACCTTAACATTTAAACTCAAATGTAAATCTTCATTTTCTTTGACTAAATAAACCGGTTGTGTAAATTTCAGTTCCAGTGCAGGAACAATGCGCAAAGCTTCGACAACATCACCACGCACCGGATCTAATTTCTTGAAAGATAAAGGAAGCTTAACCTGAAGCTTTTCCGAACCGATTTTTAAATCAAGCAAAACATTAAGTGGTGATTCTGCCTCAGGCAAACCAACTAAAGTATCATTGGGAACAGAGAAAATTGCCGGGTTCACAGCTGGTTTTGCCAGCCAGTAAGGCTCCGTGAGTGCTGCATCTGCAGGAATCTGAATGTCATGCTGAATGGTAACTAAAGAATCTTTTGATAGTTTTTTGTTGATGCTCTCTGACTGACCTAGCCATTTTACATTTTCTAAAACAACAGGATTTACAGTTCTTGAAATCAGATTGAGCCTGAAATTGTAATGATCTCCGGCAACAGCTTCAGCCTGACTGGTAACCACCTCGCCCATAAAACCGGCGCAGCTTAGAATGATATTATCAAGTGCCGTAATCTTATCCTTTTTTAGGTCTGCATCAGGCAGCGCCAGAATCTTTTTTCGCAATGCAAGCAATGCAGGCAGGCTATGTTCCGGATTATTGAAATTGAAAGCAGAAATAATTTCATCTAACGAATGGTCAATATCAGCATTTCCTTTTGAAGTCCAGGTTTTAACAACTCCGTCAAAAAGTGTTTCTTTTGCAGGCTCGCCGGTAACATGGGCAAAATATTCAGTTCTGATGCCAGCTACAGACTGTGTTCCCGCACCCTGGCTTTTATGTAAACTTCTGCTTAATCCTGCAAGCTCACCGTAGCCCATTCCCAGTTGCGCATCATATTGCCCAACGGTAACTTTCAGTTGATTTTCAGCAGTCGTATTGACTCCGCCAAATCGGAAAGTATTCCACAATACGCGTTTTGGCTGCCATACATTCACATATTTTAGTTGATCTGGAAAAGCCGTTTTATCACCTGCCAGCTTAAAAGCTTTTTCCGCTACCACAGCCGAAGCCGCATGTTGTCCGTGGCCTGCCGCAGCAGTAGGAGGAAAACGACAAATGATAACATCTGGACGGAATTTACGGATGACCCAAACTGCATCAGCGATAATGCTGTTTTCGTCCCATTGTTTAAAGGTATCGGTTGTATTTTTAGAGAACCCGAAATCAATCGCCCGGGTAAAAAACTGTTGGGCGCCGTCTAACTTTCTTGCTTCTAAAAGCTCATGTGTTCTGATTAAACCCAATGCAGCACCTTGCTCTGTACCTAATAAATTCTGACCACCATCACCTCTGGTTAAAGATAAATAACCCGTTTCTACATTTTGGTCGTTGATTAACCAGGAAAGTAATCCTGTATTTTCATCATCGGGATGAGCGGCAAGGTATAAAACTTTAGGTAGATGTTTAAGTGTTTTGAGTTCGCGGTAAATTTCAGATGATTTTGAGGGCCGAACCTGTTGGGCCGAACAAAAAACCGTATTAAATCCAAGGATAGATACAATGATTACTTTTTTGAACATTTGAATTTGCTTTGCGAGGCAAATATAAGTAAATCCTCTTTCTTTCAACCGTAAAAGAATCAGACTCTGAATTTCACAAAATTAAATAAGCATTGTTGTTCATTCCTATAAAGCTGTTTAATTTTTTTATTAAACCACAAAAGAGACACAAAAGCTTTTTAAACACTTAAGTTATTTACTTTTTTGTATAAGAAGTACACTAAAGTTGCTGAAAATCAAAGTTTTTCATCTTATGTGAACTTAATTGTAAGGTATTTTCTAAAGTTTTCTAAAGTATTAAAAGAATGAAAAATTTTCATCAAAGAACTTATAATCAATGAATTGTATTTTTAATCAAAGAACAATTAAAGAATTTGATTGAGAGAAAAATAGAATTTGATATAAATAATTTTACCACAGATAAAATATTAAAATCAAATAGAATATTACTAATTAGTTAATTCTTCTCAATTATAAAGGTGTTTTTTTTATTTTCCATAAAAAAAAAGTTATATTTGACTTACCCAAAATAACACCTTAATATGAAAACAAAATTTATACAAATCAGTGCTATTCTTATTTCAGGATTCTCATTTGCCCAAGTAGGGTTCAATACAGCATCACCAAAAACAACGGTGGATGTATCTGCTAAAAGAGATATTTCAGGAGTGATTACAGATAACGCACAAACATTCGGATTACAGGCTCCGAGGCTTACAAGAGCTGAACTTACTGTAAATACGGCTACCTATGGCAGCGATCAGAGAGGAGCATTAATTTATATTACGGATGTTACCGGTGGAGATGCCACAGGACAACGTATCAATGTTACTGCTATGGGCTATTACTATTTTGATGGATCAGTATGGCAAAGATTGACACAGGCAACAAATACCCTCTCTCCTTCTATTTCCGCATTACAATGTACTACAGCTTACTTAAATCCTTCTACTTATACTCCCGGTACTCCTTTCAACGGAAACCTGAGAGTTATCTATAGCCAGGGAAACGGAGGTTCATATAATTCAGGAGCTCCTTTTACAGTAAATGGATTAACCTTCCAACTAAGACCTGGAACGCTAGAGTTTGGTGATGGCGAATTGGTATTCTCAGTGAGTGGAACTCCTACCACTGGTAATGATATGACTCTTCCTATGACCAGCGCTGCAGTTCCTTTCTTAACGGCCGGACAAAACTGTACCGCTACAGTGGGAAATACCAGTCGTGCAGACATTTCATCTGTCGCTGTGATGGGATATCCCACCCTAACAACCGATCCCAATGGGAAACAAGCCTATACTTTTCCTCTTGCTACCCCGGATGGTAAATATTCAATCAGGGTAATATTTGATACCACAAGTGGTACAACCGCTGCAGTTCCTAATGTACAATTATATAATAATACAGGTTCTACCGTTAATCTGTATTGGAATTATAATACCGAATATGGTGGTTATATTGGTTCAGCGGTAACAACAAACAATATTACTTCAGGAGTATGGGGCGGTATGGCAGATTCATCAGCTACCTGGTTTCCTCAAGGTACAGGGGCAGTGGGTAATGCTTACTGGGGGAACGTAGGGATTATAGATGGAGCCGGTGGCGGACCTGAACATAGAAGATATACCTGGATAGACAGTAATTCTTCTTCAAAAACCGCTTATACCGCAACCATTATGGCAGGAGCCCCCACTTCAGGCAGTGCCCAACCCAACCTCTCTAAAATATTCATAAAACTAGAGCAAGTAAAAGCACAATAATATAATGAGGCTGTCTCAAAAAGTCATATAATTGAGTTTTTGTCTTGGCTATGTTGAATCTTCGATTTCTGACGAAGGAAGAATCTTATTAGGAATCAATTATTTGAGATTCTTCATTGCATTTCATTCAGAATGTCATTTTTGAGACAGCCTCATTTTTTATTTATCTACGAAGTAAGATAGATATAATTAAATATGCAAAATATTGCTGCCACCCCGAAAGTATACCATAAAAAATGTGTTCCGAAACTCAACCATTCCTTTCTTATCATTTAATCGTATGCTTTTAAATGAGCTTAAAAATTTTGATACAATTCCCATACTATATTAAGACATTTTGAGGTTAGGGAATCTATCCTGAGAAATTTTTACAAATTTTTCACCAACTACCTGATATTTTGTTCTTGTTTCCAATTGCTTTTTTAGATTGAGCATATCTTCCGGATCAACTCCGTAATTAAGTCTATCATGAATTGCAAGAGATAATGAACTTCCGTCAATATCAAAGGTGATAATATATGTTTTTGGTAAATATTCTTCTGATGATTTTGAATAAACACCCAGTTGTGATTTCAAGAGACCTCCATATTGAAGGCTTGCTTTTTCAACTCTAAAATTATCAAATACAATGTGTTCATTTAGTTCTCCAACAGTATCGGTACTGAAAAAATGCAGATCATTTCCACTTAACACCCAGAAACAATCTGTTTCAATTCGTGTAAGCTTTACCCCAATCGTGGATAATGCTACATTTTTTATCCCGTCGGTTACGAGGTCCTGCACTTTATTGGCTGTTGACTGGGGAACAGAGGCCGAAGTAAAAGCATCAATGGACTTACCTTCCATCCACTGTTTCAATTTTGAAAAATCCTGAGCCAGGAGCTCTTGTTTGTACCGGTCATATTTAGTTCTTTCAGAATCTAAATCAATTTCTGATTTTGCAGCTTTGTGCTTATTATTCATGATAATCATGAAAGCTACACCTGCAATTATTACTACTATTGGAATTAAAAATAATAGGTTCATACTTTTGGGGGTTAAGTTTTTGTTTTTTAAATATTTATTAGATCTATTTTTTAATAATCTTGACTTCTGTTTTCAGCGAATCTCTTGTTAAGATGACAGAGTTTACCTTTCCATTGCTAAAATCAAATTTTAACAGGTTCGGATAATCTACAATTCTGAAGGTTCCATTTTTCAGATAGAGTAATTCATACTCATTTTTCCCTTTAAAATGTTCTAAAATTGGAGACTCTACATACAGACGGTTATTCTTTTCCAGAATTTTCGTTTCCATTCCCTGTCCATACAGAAAATCGTCATAGGTTCCGATGAGTTGTTTTTTAAGATTTAATGGGAGTTCCTGAATATCTTCATGAATTGTTTTATTCCAATCCATCAATGTGAGAACCTTTGTTCTGGTATAATTCATTACAGGAAAACGATTCGGTTTCTCACCATTGGCAAGATATACCATCCCATTACCATCTGTCATAGAAGCCAAAATATTGCCACCAACTCCAGTATTGGAACCATTACACGAGAACCAATCATAATTACTATATCCAAAAGATTTTTGCCAGCCATAGCTCCATCCTCCAACTGCATTTTTCAAAGCAGTCACTTTTGTTACTTCTTTTGCTACCTGATGAGAAATCACCTTATTGTTTTTATTGCGTAGCGCATTTTGGATCTCAATGGAAAGCTTAGCTAAATCTGTAGGAGTAGACCATAACCCTGATGGTGCAACCTGAGGCGTGATGGGTAGACCTGTTTTTATCACTTTTCCTTCTTTATCATGTACAAAAGCCACATTCTTTAGAAATCCTTTTTCATTAGGCTGAATCATTGTGGTATTTTTCATTCCAAGAGGAGAAAAGATATATTCTTGTGCCAATTCTGCAATAGATTTATTCAAAGTATCTTCTAATGCCATTTGGATGATTACATAGCCACCACCGCTATATTCAAAGCTGGTTCCCGGTGTGAACAAAAATTCAATTTCCTTATCATATCTGGGAATCTGCCCTAAAAGGCTTTGTGTTATCGTTGGAATTTTTTCTCCTTCATAATGATCTTCAAATCCCCCCTGACTTGTACCGGCTGTATGATTTAAAAACTGTTTCCAGGTTGGGCTATTATTTTCAGTAAACTTACTTTTTGGCAAATGCCATCGCTTTAAGTATTTATCTATTGGATCATTCAGGTTGATTAAGCCTTTTTCTTCAAGAATATGGCAAAGAAGTGCGGTGATTGGTTTTGTAATAGATGCTGTAGAAAAAGCAGTGTTTTCATCTAACTTTTCTTTAGAATTCATTGATTTTACTCCCACCTGGCTTGAGTATACAATCTTATAATTTTCAAAAACAACAAGGCTGAATCCAGGAAGTTTGTACTTTTCTAATTGGGGTTCAATATTTAAACTATCAGTAAGAAAGCTGTAATCTCTTTTTTCCGAAAAAACTTTTTTACTTGTTTGGCAGCTTGAAAGAAACGCTATAAGAATTAGTAAATAAAAGG